>NZ_JBVIMX010000011.1:216662-265098 GCF_055579625.1 Streptomyces sp. NPDC032721
ACTCCTTTTCCGGGCCGTGTGGGTTGTTTTCGGTGTGGTGGCGAAAACAACAACCCACACCCTCCCAAAAAAAAAAAAAAAAAAACACCCCCCCCCCCCCCCCCCCCCCCCCCCCCCCCCGCTGCCCCGCCTACGGCAGCTTCCGCACCTGCGCCCCCACCGCCGTCGACCACTCGTTCCCGTACGCCGCGTCCCAGTTCGTCGACCAGGCCATCGCGCCGCGCAGCCCCGGGTACTTCTTCTTGGGCTTGAACTCGCCGCACTCGGTGCCCCGGGTCAGGCAGTTGAGGGCCTTGCCGATCACGGCCGGGTCGACGTAACCGGCGTCCTTGCTGTCCTTGTTGGTGGGGAGGCCGAGGCCCACCTGCGACGGGTCGAGGCCCCCCTCCAGCTGGATGCAGGCGAGCGCGGTGAGGAAGTCGACCGTGCCCTGCTTGTACGACTCGCCGTCGCAGCCCAGCATCGAACCGCTGTTGTAGAACTGGGTGTTGACGACGGTCAGGATGTCCTTCACGCCGAGCGCCACCTTGAAGTACTCGTCCGTCGGCTTCTGCATGTCGACGGTCTGCGGCGCCATCGTCAGGACGAGCCGCGGGCCCGCCTTCCGGTGCAGCGACTTGAGTGCCTGGATCATGAACTCGGAGCTGAATCCGTTGTTCTCCGTGTCGATGTCGACACCGTCGAAGCCGTAGACCGTCATCAGCCGGTGCACGGACGCGGCGAACCGCTCGGCCGCCGCGGCGTCCTTGACCTCCACCTTGCCGTGCTCCCCGCCGACCGAGACGATCACCATCTTCCCGGCGTCGTGCTTGGCCTTGATGTCCGCCTTGAACTGGTCGACGGTGTAGCCGCCGAGCGCCCCCGAGTTCAGCTTGAAGTCGACCTCACCGGGTTTGCCGGCCACCGCGTCCGCGAAGGAGACGGCGACGATGTCGTACGCGTCCGGCACCTCGCCCAGCTTCTGGACCTTTGCCTCGTTCTTGAAGTTCTGCCAGTAACCGGTGAGGGCGTGCGCGGGCACCTGGGGCGCTCCGGCGGGCTTGGGTCCGGTGGGCTCGGGCCCGCCGGACTTGCGTGCGTCGGGCTTGCTCGCGGCGGGACTGCTCGCGGTGGGGGTCCCGCCGCCCTCCGGCCCCGTACCGCCGCCGCCGTCCGAACACGCCCCCAGCGCACCGACCAGCAGCCCCACCGCCACCACACCGGCCGCGAACCGGGACCGGGGACGGGACCCGGACCGGGCGGGTGAGTGGGTGCGCTGCCGGAAGGTGACCACGTGCTGTCTCCAAGGAGTGATGAGCGGGTGCGGATACGGGGCTATGGATACGGGGCTACGGATATGTGGGTACGGAAATGGGGTGGTGCGGGACGGACCCCCCAAATTGGTTCGGCGCCCTCATGATGTCAAGCGGATCACTGGCGCGTTCGGGCGGAACTATGGCGTGAAACCCCCTCCCGTGAGACTCAAGCGGAACCCATGATCACAAGCGGTAGTGCCGTCGCGACATGGCGTCATCATGATCGTCGGTGTCGAAGCGGAGTGAAACCTCCTTGGTGTGGAGATCAATTCCGTTGCGAAACCTGTGAGTTGGTGTGGCGTACGGGATCCCTGGATCCTGTTCTCTACCACGTATGACGTGGTTAAAGTGCTGGTGCACCACGTGCGAGCGGACAACGGGCGGGCGACAGGCAAGAGTGGGCGTGCGACGGGGAGCGGGGACATCGACGTGCCGACAGCGATAGCCGTGACCAGCGCCGATCTGGTGCTGCGCCCGAGCGACCGGCAGACCCCCACCGCGGCCGTCCTGCAACCGCCGGACGCGCAGTCGCTGGACGCCGCGATCGCCGACATGAACGTACTCCTGGAACGGCACGGCTACGTCGTCGCCCTCTATCCGGCCTCGATCCCGGCCGCCCACGAACGCCGGATGCATGCCGTCCGCTCGGTCCTGGAGACCGACCGCATCGCGCTGCTCAAGGTGGACCTGCCGCCGCTCGGCATCGCCGTCCTGGCCCGCCAGCTCCGCCAGCTGTCCATCTGCGACTTCAGCGCGGGCGTCGTCGCCTCGGCGGCCCGGCTGCTCTCGCATTACGTGTACGCGGGTGCGCTCCTCAACACCGTCACCAAACTGGACCGCATCCCGGTCAGCCTCAAGTCGCACGCCAAGTCGTGGATGCCGGGCACCCAGTTCGCCGTACTGGCCAACCCGGAACCGCAGTTGATCAAGGTGGGCGGCGAAGAGACTCTCGGGGGACCGGAGTTCGCGACGCACCTGACCTTCGCCCGGGGGCAGCTGGCGTCCAGCTGGGTCGCCGAGACCCTCGCCCCCGGCTGGCAGGTCCAGGCAGCCGACGAGGTGGAACTCCCGGCGGGTTCGCCCGGCTGGTGGGGAACGCCGAAGATGATCGAATTCGCGGCCTTCCTGCCGGACATTTCCGTGCTTTACCAGCTGGTTTCCTCGGTACGTCGCGAACAGTGCCACTGGTGCGGAATCCAGCTGATAGGAGATCGCTGCGGATTCTGTTCCGCACCGGTGGCCCCGGCCGAGAACCAATTGCACGTGGCCGGTGTCCTGAACCGTGGGTCCACGTAACGCTCCCGCATTTCCCCGGCACCACCTGTATGGCCTGTGCGACCTGAACGACCTGTACGACCTGTACGCGCACCACCACGCTCAAAGTCCGTTGATCTGTTCCGGTTCCGACGTTCCTGATCGAGGTAGCACGCACAATGAACTCACGCCAACGCCGAGGCATCATCCTGCTGCTGCTGTCGGTCCTGTGCGCCATCGGCGCGTTCGTCGGTGTGCTCTCGGTGATCCGGGACGTGAATTCGAAGGTCGGCCCCGAGGTGACGGCATATCGCCTCAAGGGTGATGTGGCTCCCTACAAGACGCTCAGCGAAGCCCAGTTCGAGAAGATCGAAATGCCGAAGCGCTGGCTCTCGGACAATGCGATCACCGATATCTCGGAGATCCGGGGCAAGATCGCGGTCACTCAGCTGAAGGGCGGGTCGCTGCTCCAGACGGACATGCTGGTGAAGAAGCCGGAACTGGCCGCCGGTGAGCAGGAGATCGCCATCATGATCGACGCGGCGACCGGCGTCGCGGGCAAGATCACACCGGGTTCGCGGGTCAACATCTACGCGACCTTCGAGGGCAAGGAGCAGAAGGACGAGGCCCAGTCCCGCGTCATCGTCGCGGGTGCCAGGGTCCTGGACGTCGGCAAGATCACCGCTCTGGAGCCCAAGCAGGACGACCGCACCCGCAGTGTGAAGGACGCGGTCCCGATCACCTTCGCCCTGACCACCCTGGACGCCCAGCGAGTCGCCTACGCCGAATCGTTCGCCGAGCACGTGCGCCTGGCCAGGGTCGCCGACGGCAGCGACCCCAACATCACTCCCCGAGACCGCACCTACACCCTTCCCGGGGACAAGTAGTGCGCCCCGCCCAGTCGAGGACGGCCGTATGACGACTCGTATCCTCCCCGCCGTCGGCGACCCGGACGCCGCCCGCGCGATCATCACTCTCCTCAGTCAGCTCCCCGACGCCGAGCCGGCCAACCCGGCGACCGACTCGACGGCCCTCCTGGACACCCTCGCGCGCCTCGCCCAGGAATCCCTGGACGAACTGCCAGAGGTGGTACTGGTCCACGAACGCATCGGCCCGGTACCGGCGTTGGAGCTGATCCGCGAGGTGGCCCTGCGCTTCCCGGCGGTCGGCGTGGTCCTCATCTCCGCCGACGCCAGCCCCAGCCTCTTCACGGCCGCCATGGACTCGGGCGCCCGGGGGCTGGTCGGACTGCCGCTCTCCTACGAGGAGTTGGCAGTCCGCGTGCAGAACGCGGCCTCCTGGTCCACCGGTGTACGCCGACACCTGGGCGCGGGCCCGGACGTCTTCAGCGGACCCGGCGGCACGGTCGTCACCGTGACGGGCGCCAAGGGCGGCATGGGCGCCACCCTGGTCTCCGTACAACTCGCCCTGGCGGCAAAGGCGTCCGGCCGAACCGTCGCGCTCGTCGACCTCGACCTCCAGTCCGGCGACGTGGCGTCGTACCTGGACGTCCAGTTCCGCCGCTCGATCGTCGACCTGGCCGGGATCTCCGACATCTCGCCACGGGTCCTCCAGGACGCCCTCTACACCCACGCCACCGGCCTCGGCCTGCTCCTCGCCCCGGCGGAGGGCGAGCGCGGCGAGGAGGTCACCGACCGGGTGGCCCGCCAGGTCGTCAGCGCCCTGCGCAACCGCTACGAAGTGGTGATCGTCGACTGCGGCACCCAGATGAACAGCGCGAACGCCGCCGCGATCGAGATGGCCGACCAGGCGTTGCTGGTCGTCACCCCGGACGTGGTGGCGGTACGGGCGGCCAAGCGCATGGTCCGCCTCTGGGACCGGCTCCAGATCCGCAAGGCGGAAGAGACGACCACGGTGGTCAACCGCCACACCCGTAACACCGAGATCCAGCCACCCCTGGTGGAGAAGATCACCGGCACGAGGGTCGCCCGCAGCGCGGTCCCGTCCCACTACAAGGAACTCCAGTCGGCAGCCGACGCGGGCCGACTCCAGGACCTCGACAGCAGAAGCACCGTCAAGCAAGCACTCTGGGCACTCGCAGGGGAGCTGGGACTGGTGAAAACGGCGGAACCATCGGCAACGGGCGGCAGAGCGGGCCGACTGCGCGGCAACGACCGGGGATCGATCGGGCTGCGTGGCCGCAAGGAGCGGAGCAAGGGCGCGCACGGGGACCGGGGGGCGGTGACCGCCGAGTTCGCGGGGATGTTCCCGTTGATCCTCGTCGTCATGGTGATCATGTGGCAGGCCGCGGTGTGGGGCTACACCTTCTCCCTGGCGGGGAACGCGGCCGACGAGGGCGCCCGGATGGGTACGGCGGCGTACGGGGCGGGGGGCAGTGGCGTCCCCGAGTGCCAGGCGGCGGTACGCAAGCGGCTTCCGGGCAGCTGGGAGGTCAAGGAGGTCGCCTGCAACCCCGAGGGCAACCTCTTCAAGGCGAAGGTCACCCTCAAGACCCCCCTCCTCTTCCCGGGCGGACCCAACTTCGACGGCTGGGTCTCCAAGGGCGAGGCGGGCGCAGCACTGGAAGGTGGCAACTGATGTGCAACCCAGTCCGGTTACGCCTCGAATCCCTTCGTGGCCGGGACCGCGACAAGGGCGTAGCAGCCCTGGAGTTCGCGGGCTTCCTCCCGGTCCTCCTCCTCGTGGCCATGGCCGCAATCCAACTGGGAATCGTCGGCTACGCCGCCAGCCAGGCGGGCTCGGCGGCACGCGCGGCGGCGAGGGTCGAATCGCAGGAGGACACCCGGGGCCAGTGCCAGGGCGCGGGCAAGGCGGCCATGAGCGGCTGGATGGCGGGCCGCACGACCGTCGGCTGCACGGGCGGCGACATGGTCACCGCCACGGCAGTGGTCACGATCCCGGCCCTGATCCCGGTATTCGACGTAGGCACCATCACCCGCAAAGTAACCATGCCCTCCGACGACACCCCCTAGCCGCGTTACCCCGTCCCCTTGGGCGGCGGCCCCCGCCCCACCCGATACCCCGCCTCCTAGGGCGGCGGGGCCGCCCCCCCGGGGGCGGAACGGGCGGGCAAGGGGGCGGCCCCCGGCCCCGCTCGGCCCCTCGCTCCCGCCCCACCTCCGCCCCCGCCAAGAGCCACCGCCCCACCCGCAAGCCCCCGTACAACCGCCCCACCCCAAGGAGCCCTCCCCATGAGCCTGCGGCAACGAATCGCCGCCCCCGAAGAGACCTCCGGGGGCCGAGAGGACGGCCACCTCGTAGCCACCTACCGGGCCAAGCTCCTGGAAGAGATCGACCTCGCCGAGATGTCGTCCCTCGCCGCCGCCGAACGCCGGGCCCGCCTCGAACGCGTCCTCGGCCACATCATCAGCCGCGAAGGCCCGGTCCTCTCCACCTCCGAGCGCTCCCAGCTCATCCGCCGGGTAGTCGACGAAGCCCTCGGCCTGGGCGTCCTGGAACCGCTCCTGGAAGACGCCTCCATCACCGAAATCATGGTCAACGGCCCGGACTCGATCTTCGTCGAACGAGCCGGCCGCGTAGAACAACTCCCCATGCGCTTCGCCTCGAACGAGCAACTGATGCAGACCATCGAGCGCATCGTCTCCACGGTGAACCGCCGAGTGGACGAGTCCAACCCCATGGTCGACGCCCGCCTCCCCTCCGGAGAGCGCGTCAACGTCATCATCCCGCCGCTCTCCCTCACCGGCGCGACTCTCACCATCCGCCGGTTCCCCAAGGCGTACCGCCTAGACGAGCTGATCGCGCTCGGCACCCTCGACCACCAAATGCTCATGCTCCTGAGCGCCTTCGTCCGGGCCCGCTTCAACCTCATCGTCTCCGGCGGAACAGGCTCCGGGAAGACCACCCTCCTCAACGCCCTCTCCGGCCTCATCCCCGACCACGAGCGCATCATCACCGTCGAGGACGCCGCCGAACTCCAGCTCCAGCAGGCCCACGTAGTCCGTCTGGAGACGAGGCCCCCCAACGTCGAGGGCAAGGGCCAGATCACCATCCGCGACCTGGTCCGCAACTCCCTCCGCATGCGCCCCGACCGCATCATCGTCGGTGAGGTCCGAGGCGGCGAGACCCTCGACATGCTCCAGGCCATGTCCACCGGCCACGACGGCTCCCTCGCCACCGTCCACTCCAACAGTGCCCAGGACGCGCTGATGCGCCTCCAGACGCTGGGCTCCATGTCCGAGGTGGAAATCCCCTTCGAGGCGCTCAAGGACCAGATCAACAGCGCCATCGACGTGATCGTCCAGCTCAGCCGCATGGCCGACGGATCCCGCAAGATCACCGAGATCGTCATCCTCGTCTCGCACGGCCGCGAGACCTTCCAGATCGCCACGGTCTCGCGGTTCAACGCCCAGCCGATGACCCCGGACCGCCTGGTGCACGGCCAGTTCGAGCACCTCCCGCTGCCCCGCCGCATCGCGGAACGCCTCTACCTCTCCAACGAGCCGATCCCGCCCGCCTTCGGCGTCACGAACGACCCCCTTCAAGACTCCCTCTACGTGCGAGAGGCCCAGTAGGTACCCGCCCATGGTCACCCACACCACAGCAGCACCCACAGAGCTGGCAGCCGGCTTCGCCGAGCTGAGCAACCCCGCCCTCCTCACGGTCGGCGCGACGCTGCTCGGTTGCGTACTCGCCGCCATCGGCGTCCACACCTACACCTCCGGCCGCGCCGAGCGCGCCGCCCTGGAGAACCGCCTCGCGCTCACGGCTGGCACGGAGACCGGCAGGCAACGCCACTTCCGCGGCATCGACCGCCGCCTGCGCAAGACGGCCCTGGGAAGGAAGCTCCAGCTCAAGCTCTCGGCAACCGGGCTGGACGTGACTCCCGGCGAGTTCTTCGTGTACGTGGTTCTGTCCGCCGCCGCGCTCTGGCTGATCGCCACTTCCGTCCTGGCCCCGTTCTTCGGCCCGATCGCCGCCCTGGTGGCCGTCTGGGCGGCCAGCACCTTCCTCAACTGGCAGCGCCAGAAGCGCATCGAAGCCTTCATCAACCAGCTCCCAGACCTCTCCCGCATCCTCGCCAACGCGACGGCCGCGGGTCTGGCCCTCCGTACCGCACTGGGCATGGCGGCCGAAGAGCTGGAAGCCCCCGCCGGTGAGGAACTCGGTGTAGTAGCAGCTCAGTTGGCTGTCGGCCGCTCCATCGACGACGCACTCGGCGAGCTCGCCGAACGGCTCCCCTCCCGTGAGCTGGTCGTCCTCGTCACGACACTCGTCCTGTCCAACAAGGCGGGCGGCACCGTCGTCGGCTCCCTCCGCAACCTCACCGAGACCCTCGAAGAGCGCAAGGAGACCCGGCGCGAGGTCCGCACGATGCTCTCCGAGGTCAACGCGACCGCGTACACGGTCCCGCTCCTCGGCCTCGGCGCCATGATCATGCTCAACTCGATGACCCCCGGCTCCATGGAGAAGATGACCGGGAATCCCATCGGCCAGATCGTCGTCGCCGTATCCGTCGGCCTGTACGCACTCGGCTTCGTCGCGATGCGCCGCCTCGGCAAGATCGACGTCTGAGGGGCGGGGGAGGACCACCATGCCAGCACTCAACAACGGCCTCATCGGTCTCCTGCTCGCCCTCGTCGTCGGCCTCGCAGTCGCCGGGATCGCGTACGGCATCAAGATGTACCGGGCCGAGGCCAAGGTTCCCGGCGACCTCGCGGTGGCGCTGGAGGTCGGCGCCTCCCGCGTGTCGAAGACGGACTCGGCGATCGACCGGCTCGGAATGCGGTTCGCACCCGCCGTCCTGTCCGCGATGGGTCCGGCCCGGATCGACAAGAAGCGCCGGAAGATCGACATGGCGGGCAACCCGGGGGGCCTCACCCTGGACCGCTATGCGGCCAGGCGCGCGGCGTACGGCATGTTCGGCGGACTCACCGCGCTGCTCTGCTTCGTCAACGACTTGACCATCTTCGCCGTGTTCTGCCTGGCGTACGGCTGGTTCGCCGCCGACGCACTGATCTGGCAGGCCATCCGCGCCCGCAAGGAAACCATCGAGCGCACCCTCCCCGACTTCCTCGACGTCCTCGCGGTCGTCGTCAGCGCCGGCCTCGGCTTCCGCCAGGCACTCGATCGCGTCGCGGAGAAGTACGAGGGTCCGTGGGCCGATGAACTCCGCATCACGCTACGCCAGATGGACATGGGCGTCAGCCGCCGTCTGGCCTTCGAGGAACTCCGCAAGCGCAATGACTCCGAGCAGGTCTCGCAGTTCGTCACCGCGCTCCAGCAAGGCGAGGAACTCGGCGCCCCCATCGCCGACACCCTCATACAGATAGCCAACGACATGCGCCGCACCGACGCCCAGAACTCCCGGCGCCGGGCGGCGAAAGCCATCCCCAAGACCACGGTGGTCACTCTCGCCTTCATGGTCCCGGCCACGCTGCTGCTGATCGTGGCGAACATGTTCCTCGGTTCCGGTGCCGACTTCGGTTCCCTCTTCGACGGCTGATGCTGATGCCCAAACTCCACTCTCGCCTCCACGGGCGGCAGGGCCGCGTGCCGAGCCCCCTTGGGCGGCGGGGCCGCCCCCCGGGGGCGGAACGGGCGGGCAAGGGGGCGGCCCCCGACGGAGTCGTACTCCTCACCCCGCCCCACCCCGACACCGCGACTTCCGCCCCCGCCTCCGCCTTCGCCGACGACGTCCCCGCCCCCAGCCTCCCGATCCAGATCAACGCCCTCCAAGCCCTCTGCCGCCAGGTCTTCGCGTTCCGCCTGGTGATGATCGCGATCGGAGCTCCTTTCGCCCTGAGCCGCGCACAGGGCGAGTTCGGCTCCTGGCTGGTGGGAGCGGCGGTGACCGTCACCTTCGTGGGCAGCTACGCCATGCTCCGCGACTGGGAGACCTTCGCCCCGCTGCTCATCAAGTACCGCTCGCTGATGGCCGCCGACTTCGTCTTCGGTTCCGTACTGCTGCTCACGGCGTCCCCGGATTCGGCGCTCGGATACGCGACGGTGTGCACACCACTGCTCGCGGGCCTGCTGTATGGATGGCGGGGCGCGGGCATCTTCGCGGCGGTGCAGATCCTCATCCTGGCGGCGGCTTACGGAGCCTGGGCGGAGCGCCTATCGGGCCCGGCGGGAACGATCCTGATCAGCGGCTTCTGCGTCGCGGCCGGAGCAGTCGGCGTCACCCTGCGCAACCTTATGTTCCGCTTCGGCGAGGCCACCCAGGCACTCTCGGAGGCCAAGGCCCGCCTCGCGGTGACCGGTGCGGTCGGCGAGGAGCGGGCCCGCCTGGCCCGCGAGATGCACGACTCGGTCGCCAAGACCCTGCACGGCGTGGCCCTCGCCGCCGACAGCCTCGCCCAGTCCGCCGACCGCATGGACCCGCTCACGGTCAAGCACCAGGCGGGCGTGGTCGCCCGCTCGGCCCGCAAGGCGGCGGCGGAGTCCCGCGAGATCCTCTCCGACCTGCGCCGCCAGGCGGACTACGAGGGCGGAGGAGTGGATGTGACAGACGAACTCACCGCACGAGTCAGCGATTTCGCCGCGCGGTCCGGTGTCCGCGCGATCCTCCTCCCGGTGGGTGACGCCCCGGCCCCGGCGGTTCCCCATGCCGTGGCTCGCCCCTTGATGACCATCGCCACCGAGGCCATGGAGAACAGCCACCGGCACGCCCACGCAAACCAAGTCACCGTGGAACTAGGCGTATCGGACGGGTTGTTGAGACTCAGCGTCCTGGATGATGGCGCGGGGCTCCCCGCAGCCCTCAGCCTCGACGACCTCCGCAAGGCCGGGCACTTCGGCCTGGTCGGAATGGTGGAACGGGCGGCGGGAATCGGCGCCCGTATCCGGATCGGCCGTGGCAGAAGCGAAGGCGGCACGGAAGTACGCCTGGAACTCCCGCTCGCGGCCCTGCCCCCCGCCCCTCACGCAACTTCACCCGCACCCTGGCCCATGCGCCCGCCCGTACCCCTGCCCCAACCCTGACCAGCGCGTCCCCACCCCACCCCCTCCCGAGAGGAGGCCGCACCATGCCGGAAGCAAGCCGCGAGAACAGCTACACCCCGAACCCGAGCTACCATTCGGGCCCCCAGACCGTGTCGTCGACCCACGTCTCCCAGCACACCTCGTCGCACACGGACGTTCCCCGCTCGGAACACACCCCCAACGGGGTACCCGTCCCCCCTCCGGCGGCGGCATTCCCGAGCTCTCCCGCCTATCCCGACCACCCGGAAGCGTCCCAGGACCCGTTCGGCCCGCCACCCGTCCTGCGCGTGGTGGTCGCCGACGACAATCCGGTCGTACGCGCCGGCCTGACCGCGCTCCTGGGCGCCCGCGAGGACATCGAAGTGGTCGCGGAGGCCACCGACGGCCGCGAGGCCCTGTCCGCCGCAGAGCGCTGCCGCCCGGACGTGGTCCTCCTGGACGTACGCATGCCGGGCGTGGACGGCATCTCGGCACTGCCGCACCTGGTGAAGGTGGCGCCGGTGATGATGCTGACGTACAGCAGCGAGAGCGAGATCGTGCAGGAGGCGCTGCGCCTGGGCGCGGGCGGCTACGTGGTCCACGGCGAGTTCACCGCCGAACAACTGATAGGCGCGGTAAGCGACTTGAAGGCGGGCCGGGCCTACTTCACCACCTCGGCGCAGACCGCCCTGCTGGCCCACGTAAGGGCGGGCGCACAGGAGGCCGAGGCGGTACGCCCGTTGCCGGAGGGCCTGGGATCGGCCTACGCGACGGGCGTCCCGTACGGCGGGCACCGCGCGACTGCACCGGACGGCAGGCCCCGGGATTCGGAGCCACCTGTCTCAAGTTCTGAGCGATACGGGCAAACTGCTTCGCAGTCGCAACCTGTTGTGGCACATTATCCGGCGAGGCAGCAGCAGCGTACGGTCAACAGGCAGGAATTCGGACTGAGTTCGAGGGAGGTGGAGGTCATGGACCTCATTGCGGCAGGAATGAGCAACCAGCAAATCGCCGCCACCTGCTTCATCAGCGAGAAAACGGTCAAGAACCACATCAACCGCATCTTCGCAAAGCTGCACAGTGCCAGCCGGAGCGAAGCCATCGCGATGTGGATCGGGACCAGGACAGCAGGGAGCGGCAGCGGAGAACACGGCGGGGGAGGGGTGATCGGTCGTGGCTGAGCGACTGATGAGCAGGAAGAGCGCGGTCGGCACACCGGGGAGATCGTTGGCCCATAGGGCCCAACTCCCCCTTTGGGCCCGAAGTTGGGCCCACGGACCCTCTGGGCAGACCCCCCTCCGGACGTACGTTTCAGGTGTCGCAAGCGGGACCGACCGGCAGACGGGCGGAGACGCGGGTGGCGTAACTGACCTGGAAGCGTTTGGACCCGGAGGAGCACCGCATGACGAAGGCGTATATCGCGATCAACACGTGGAGCAACACGGTCGTTCGCAAAATGCGGGAGCGCCACGACCAGGGCGCGAGTGTGGTGGAGTACGCGGGTCTGGTGGTGATCATCGCGCTGATCGTGGTCGCGGTGAAGGGACTGAACCTGGACACCACGATTTCGACGGCGATCGGCAACGCGGTCACCAAGATCACCGGCGGCGGTGGCTGACAGCTCCATGCTCAAGCAGTGATCGAGGGCAGGCGTTCCCCATCTACATCATGTTGGTGGGGCTCCTGCTCTTTGTCGCGTTCGCGCTCTTTGCCTTCGCCCAGGCCGCCGCTGCTCGCAGTGGCGGCCAGTCTGCTGCCGACGCGGCTGCGTTGGCAGCCGCACAGGAGTCCCGGGACGAGCTAACCGACAACTTCATTCGCGACATCGTCAATCCCGCGATGTGGGTGGTCTGGCTGACCGGGGAAGGCCCCGTGACCGACGGTGCGGCAGGCGCGACGGCGCTCGCCAACCAGAACGACTCGAACGTAATTGCCGGGCCCAAAAAGACCCTCTCGAAGGGTTTCGCCGCCCGCTGGGTGAAGGTCGAGACGCGGTATACCTCAGGAAAGTCGGTTGTTCCTGGGACGGATAAGAAGGCCAAAGCCGATGCCACCGCAGTGATTGAGCCGCGCTGTGTCATTGGCCCGGAAAGCGACCCGACCAAATTGGTGTTCGTCCACTGCAAGGACGGCATGATTTGGACGATCGATCCGAAGAAGATCGTGCCCGGGCTACTGCCCGAACCCAAGGATCTCTTCTCCGTCCACCTGGTCAAGTAGCGAGCGAACGACGAGCAAAGGATGAGCTGTTGATGAGCATGCGGCACACCATGAAGGCCCGAAGGGCACTGACCGCTGTGGCGATCACGACTGGTTTGGCGCTTTCGGTGGTCGGATGCGGTAGTGGCGAGGATGGCAAGCAGAACACAGGAAGCTCGTCAGCTCCGACGACTAAGAAGGAACCTGACTCGAAGGCCAGCGATTCCGCCACCAAGGCACCCCCCGCGGCGGACACAGTGTTGGCCGAGGTCAAGGGCGGAAAGGGAGTAACGCTCGCCATCAACTCGGCGAAGCGAGATGCCGGTGGCTTCGTGACAGTCACGGGCAAGGTGAAGAACGACACGAATGGCTTCTGGAACCCTGCAAACTGGCGAGGCAACGAGCAGGAACTCGACAAGAACGCGGCGTCTATGGCTGGTGCGTCTCTGGTTGATCGAGCGGGCAAGAAGAAGTACTTGATTCTGCGGGACACTGACGGCCGCTGCCTTTGCACGGTGTTCGGCGGGGGCTTCCAGCCGAACGAAGAAAAGATCTTCTTCGCCCAGTTCCCCGCGCCTCCTGCTTCCGCAACCAAGGTCGACTTCCAGATCGCTGAGATGCCGCCCGCTTCTATCGAAATCTCGGAGGGGTGAGGCTGAGATGCTCTTGACTCAATCCCGAAGTCGCCCCGCTGTCCTGGCAACTACAACCCTTGCTGTCACAGCTCTGTTCCTGGCCTGCAGTATCACTCAGGCACAAGCCGAGCCCACCCCACCCCCGGGTGGCGGTCCCAGTACGCCCCCGGGTAGCACTGCCACTCAAGAACCGCCCAAAATTGACCCCAATTCGCCTGGCCTCAAGATCAGCGAAGGTGGCACCCTGGCAGCCGCCCGAGTAATCGACATCAAGTCCGTAGTTGAAGACCTCGGCGGCGAAGAACGCCGCGAAGACACCAACTCCGACGTCAAGTTCGCCCTACAGGCCGAAGTCCTCTTCCCCAAGGACAGCGCCAAGCTCAACCCCGAGGCTTCCTCCCGCATCAAGGCCATCGCCCAGGAGGCCCTGACCAACAAGGCCACCCGGATCCGCGTCTTCGGCTTCACGGACAACCTCGGCTCCTACGAGCACGGCAAGACGCTCTCGAAGAAGCGCGCGGACATGGTCCAGGTGGAGCTGAACAAGACGCTTGGCGCCAACGTCACCTTCGAGGTCCGCGGCTACAGCGAGGACTACCCGATCGCCGACAACGCCACCGAGGAAGGCCGCAAGAAGAACCGTCGGGTCGAAGTCACCTTCCCGCGCGGCGAGGCCCCCAACGCGAACTCCTCTCCGAGTACCTAAGCCCGGGCGGAGGGGAGGGGAGGGGGAAGAGCCAGGGCCCACAACCCTGGCTCTTCCCCCTCCCGATCTCTATCCGCGGCCTACAGCCCCTCGTCCCCAGCCACCTGCTGCGGCTGACGCCCCGCGACCTTCTGCCCGGAGGATGTACCGGTGATCTCCACCCGGTCGTGCTCCAGCCTGACCCGTACGGATATCGCGGGCACTCCGGGAGCCTCCACGGAGACCAGCTCGAACACCGCCTCGTCGTGGGCGAGCGTGCCCTCGCCGACGAGATAGGGCTCGCCTTTCAACCGGCAGATCATCATCGCGACACTGCCGCTCGGCGTGGGATGCGTCAGCACCAGCATGGAGGCGTAGGACTCCTCCGTGGACTCCTTGCGAACCGTGATGACACCTGCCACCGCCGGGGTCTCGGCGAGCCGGCGGATGCCTTCCCGGGAGGCGATGCCCCGGGGTGCCAGTACGGTCAGCAACTGCCGTCCGCACTGGATCTCGTGGGCATCCTGGTCCTCGCTCAGCCAGGGCAACTCACGCCGTGCCGCCTCGAAGGACTCCTGCCTGCGGTACTGACCTGGCGCCGCGGACCGGAACACCCCGGCACCCGTGCTCTCGGGCCGCGCCTGGACCTGTACCGGGGGGAAGTCTGCCACCTGGCCGGACAGCCCGTGCCGGTGTGCCACCAGGTTGGCCGCGAACAGTGCGACCTCCCGGGCCCGTTCGTCACTCGCCGACTGCGCGAACGAGCGCAGCGCGTCGAGGTGTTCAGGGGTGCCCACCCGGCCGAGCGCCGCCGACGCGGTGATGGCGAGCGAGGGACTCTGCCTTGCGGCTCCCGCCATCAGATCGAGGAGGTCGGGCGCGGCGGCGGAGCCCATGAGCCTGGCCAGTGAATGGGCGACCAGGGCCTTTGTGTGGGGCTCGCTCGACGGGTTGCGGAGAATTCCCTCAAGGGCTTCCTTCCGCTCGTCCTGCGATATTTCGAGGTGGGCCAGCAGGTCGACTGCCAGAGAGGGCGGAATTCGCTCCACTCCGCCGATAGCAGCCTCCGCAAGCAGGCCTTTCTGCCTGTCACGCTCGGAAATCTCTACCCGGACCATTTCGGTCACCTTTCCGATCTCTGGAGGTTGGCTACTACTCGATGAAGCAGTGTCCCTTCATCGTGTTCCCCTGGCCGCCGTCCAGCAGTCCACCGTTCGGCACGCTGGGGAACATGAGGTTGGAGGCGTCATTGGTGCGGTGCGGCAGTCCGAGGTAGTGACCGATCTCGTGGGCCATGATGTGGCCGGTGATACCCGTATGCAGCTCGACGACGGCGCCGTCCATGCCCTTGGCGTCCTTGTTGCAGGGGCCCGAGACCGGGGAGAGCCCGGCGACGTCGCCCACATAGGTCTTGACGACGAAGACGTCGACGGCGTTGTTCTGTACCGTCCACTCGTCCGTTAGGGAGACGGCCTCACCGTCGTTGTCGATGATGTCGCGGCCCTTGGCCTCTGCCACCGAAATGACATAGTGCTGGACGCGATCGAGTGTCACACCGACTGACGCGTACGCGGAGCGCGTGAAATTAACGGCTTTCAAGATCTCGGTGAGGTCCGGAGAGCTGAAGAGTTCCGAACCGACACGGATCACATTGACGCTGATGCTCGGCATGACAGGCCTCGCATTCCGTGGGGTCACAGCCACTTGATGTCCCGGTGGACATCCTTTGCGCGGAAAGCTAGTCCTGGGACATTGCCCCGTCCAGGCCCTTCGCAGCCGTAGGAAATCTACTCGCGACAGCGGTTCCACAAGCCCCCGGCGGCACGGAGGGCGTCCCCTCCGCACAACCGTCTTCTGGCCTCAACGCGGCAGCGTCACCCAGGACTTGACTCCCCGGTGCGGCGGGAGCGCGTCCGCCACGCCCCACTCCCCACCCCAGTCCTCGACCACCTCATCGAGCAGCCACAGCGCCCGCCTTCGCCGTACGAAGCAGAGGGACGCGGCATCGGTCTCGGCGTGCGGCGGGTGCTGGTCCCAGACGATGAGACGCAGGGTGTCGGCCCGATGTCGCAGCGAGACGTACACATCCGCCTCGCAGGTCAACTTCGCCGCGACGGCAATGAGTTCGGTGGCGGCGAGCGTGGCCACTGGCCCGTAGCGGTCGAGATGATGGGCGTGCAGCGCGGCGCTGATGGCGGTCCGTACGATGCGCGCGCTGCGGGGTTCGCCGGGCACGGTGAGGCTGAGTGCGAGGTCGTCGCGCTCTTCGTAGGCGGTTCTGGCGGGGTCGGCGGTGGGGCAGAGGATCGCGGTCAACATGGCTGAACTCCCTTGTTCAGGTGGTCCGTTGGTCCGTCGAGGTACGCCGGTGAGCAGTGGCCTGTCTCCCTGGCGCGAGCCCGTCCCCTCCCAGGGAAAGGAGCCTGCGGGCAGGCTCACGCGATGCACTTCCAACTCACGTATGTAAGCGGCGCATTACTGAATGTAGAGCGTATGGTGGCGCATGTGCCACCTGGTCGCGAACTTTGCCCCCAAAGGGGGAAGCCTCGTACTGAGGGGGCAGACTGGCTCCATCGGACGGGAGAAGAGAGAGCGATGCCCCCCAGAGCGACACCTACCGAGCGGCAGAAGCGGCTGGGCGCCGAGCTCCGCAGAATGAGGTTGGCGGCAGGTGCGACAACGGAGTACGCCGCTGGACTGCTTGGCCTGGACAGGACCAAGGTCTCCAACATGGAGTACGGCACCCGCGCCACCAGTCCGGATCGGCTCCGCATTCTTGCCAGCAACTACCTGTGCTCGGACGAGAGTTATATCGAGGCCTTGGCCGCAATGGCGGACACCCGTCAGCGCTCCTGGTGGGACCACTACCGAGGGACCCTGCCTCAGGGAATGCTGGACGTGGCCGAGTTGGAGTGGCACGCAACCCGCCTGCTAACTATCCAGACCGCGCACCTGCCGGGTCTGCTCCACCTCAGCGGCTACGCCCGGGCCATCTTCGCGTCAGCCATCCCGGCGCTGCCGCAGTCCGAGATCGAACTGCGGGTCGCCCACCGCATACAGCGCCAACAGGTGCTCGAACGTACCGAGCCGGTCTCGTACGTCGGGTACATCCACGAACTGGCGCTACGCATGCAGTTCGGCGGGCGGCGCGCCACCCGTGAGCAACTGGACCACCTGTGCGAGTCCATGGACCGCGAGAACGTGGACCTTCGAGTGCTCCCCATCGAGGCAGGGGCCTTCCCCGGTGCGGGGCACGCCATTCTCTACGCGGAAGGAGTCGTCCCGCAGTTGGACACCGTCCAACTCGACTCTGCCCACGGGCCGGAGTTCACCTACGCTGACGCTCAACTCGCCAAATACCGGGCGCACTTGGACTGGATGAGTACCCACACGCTGGACCACGTACGGTCACGTGATTTCATCCACAGGATCGCCCGCGAACTGTGAGGAAGGCCAGCATGAGCGACGTGAACTGGGAAGAGCCCTTCTGCGCCGAGGGCAACAACTGCTTCCGCCTCGGCACCGACACCGCCGGCAACGGCTACATCGCCATCCTCGGCCAGGAGGACACCCCCTTGACCGACACCCGCGACGCCCTGCGCAACCTGATCCGCGACATCAAGGCGGGCAAGGCCGACCACCTCCTCTGAACCCGACCACCTTGTTCTCATCGCTCTCGCTGGGGTGAGTCGCTCGCAGTGAGGGTTGCTGGACCTGGTCCGGTCTCTCCGGTCCGGGCCCGGCAACCGCAGCCAGTTCCGCAGCCTGAGCCTCGGCACGACGCGAGCACGGATCCTGCTGCACCCACCCATCGGCGGACCGTGCCCCCGGTCAAGTGCAAAGTCCCCTATTCACTCTTGGTGTTGAGCCTTTTGTGAAAGGGCCCAGACGTAAAACCCGCTCGTGGCGCCTTAAAGGGCCGCCGGGACGGACGGCCCGTCGCCCACGACGCCGACCTCTACAAAGGCCGCAACGGTGTGGAGCGCCTGATCAACAGTTGCCGGACCTTGCGAGGTAGCTTCGGACGTTCCGCGAGCCGTTCGACCGGACGCAGGACTTACTGATCGTTTCAGGAGGCTGTCCTGCGGAGACGCTGGCGGCAGCAACGGGGCCACCCGCTCCCACACGGTGGCCCGGGACATCCCGGCGGCGGCTCGGTTCCGCCCATGCGGACAGCGGTCATTCCCGCTCGGCCGCATGCATACCATTGCATGAACGGCATCCAGGCCGGGCTCCCAGGTCGCTCACCAGCGGCGATGCCGCCAGTTCGTCTGGTTCCGCGAGGACGCGGAGCCGTGGGGTGCTGGGGAGGTACAGAGAGAACGGGGGGTGCGGCATGCATCGGCGGGTGCTACTGGGGCGCGATACGGAGCGTCGCACGCTGGCTGCCCTGGTCGAGCAGGGGGCCGCCGGTTCGGGCGGCGCTACGGTAATCACCGGGGCGCCGGGGATCGGCAAGTCGGCGCTGGTCGCGGAGGCCGCAGGTGCGGCGGCACGCGGCGGGACCCGTGTGATCACCGCTGTGGGGGTCCAGTCGGAGGAGGACCTGCCCTGTGCGGGCCTGCACCAGTTGGTTCACCAACTGAGGGACGGAATCGACGACTTGCCGGGGCGTCAGCGCACCGCGTTGCTCGCGGCCGTCGGGCTAATCGACGAGACCGTACCCGATCTGTACCTCGTCGGCCTGGCCGCGCTGACCCTGCTGACGGACGCGGCGGCGAAGGCGCCCCTGCTGGTGGTCGTCGAGGACGCCCACTGGATGGACCGTGCCAGCATCGATGTGCTCGGGTTCGTGGCGCGGCGGATCGAATCCGACCCCCTCGTTCTGGTCGCCGTCACCCGGCGCCTCGACGACGGCCTCAGCAGCGCCGGCCTGCCTGTGCTGCACCTGGGCCCGCTGACGGACGAGGTGTCGGGGGAGGTGCTGGACGCGGTGGCCCCCGGACTGGGGCAGCAGGTCAGGCGGCGGTTGTTGGAGGAGGCCGCCGGGAACCCGCTGGCGCTGACCGAGTTGCCGGTCGCGCTGCAGTCGGTCGGCGGGGCGTACGCCCTCAATCCGGGTCCGCTGCCGCTGACCGCGCGGCTGGAGCGGACCTTCACGGCACGGGTCTCCCGTCTGCCGGCCGACACCCGCGCGGTCCTGCTCCTCTCGGCCCTCAACGGTGACGGGACGATGGAGGAATGCCTCGACGCGGCGACCCGGATGCTCGGGACGGCGGTCGACGTCGGTGCTTTCGAGGCGGCGATCGACGCGGGCCTGGTGGAGCCCCAGGGGCTGGCCTTCAGACACCCCCTCGTCCGCTCGGCGATGCACCACGCCGCCACCGCCGTGGAGCGCCAGGCCGCGCACGCCGAGCTGGCCGCCGCGCTCCAGGGGCAGCCCGATCGGCAGGCATGGCACCGTGCCGCCGCCACCGCCGGTCTCGACGAGGGAGTGGCAGGGGATCTGGATTCCACTGCCGGCCGGGCCCTGCGGCGAGGCGGTGTCGCCGCAGCTCTCGCCGCGCTGAGGCGGGCGGCGGAGCTGACGAAGGACCTCTCCGCGCAGGCAGACCGGCTGCTCCGGGCGGCGGAGCTCGCACTGGAGTCGGGCCAAGGAGACGTCGCGACGCATCTGCTGACCCTGGCGCGCTCACTGGACCTTTCGGTCCGGGACCGAGGCCGCGCGGCCTGGGTCAGCATCGCTCTGGCCGAGGGGACGCGGGGCGAGGGCGCCGCGACCGCCGAGCTGGCCGAGCTGGCGGTCGAGATCGCCGCCGGCGGCGAGTCGACCCTGGGGCTGCGCATGCTGTGGAGCGCGGTCCTGCAGTGCTTCTGGGGAGAGCCGGGTCCGGCCGCCCGCGAGCGGGTCGCCGCCGCTGCCGACCGGATGCCCGTGCCTGCCGACAACGCCGACCTGGTCGCCCTGCGTGCTTACTCGGCGCCGGTCGAGCGTGGGGAAGGGGCCGTGGAGGGCCTGGCGAGTCAGTTGGAGCGCTCCTCGGAGAACGCGGAGGGGGACCAGCTCCTGGGCGGCGCCGCCGTGACGGTGGGCGCTCCCGCCCTGGCGAGCCGGTTGACGGCGAGGTCGCTGGACGTCCTGCGAGCGCAGGGCAGGCTGTCGATGCTGGCCCGCGCCCTCTGCGTCCAGGCGGGCAGCGCCGCACGGCTGGGTGACGTCCGCGCCGGGTCCCTCGCCGCGGAGGAGGCCGCGTCGCTCGCCCGCGAGACCGGTCAGCCTCTTGTGCACGCGATGGTGAACGCCATCCGCGCGCAGTTGGCCGCCGTCAGCGGCGACCCGGCGGCAGAGGAATGGGCGGCGGAAGCCGAACGCGAGGCCCTTCCCAGCGGAGGGCGCCCGGTGCTGGCCATCATGCAGACGGCCCGCGGGCAGGCGGCCCTCTGCCAGGGCCGCTACGGCGACGCGTTCGGGCACCTGCACCGCGTCTTCGACCCGGCCGATCCCGCCTTCCACCCCTGGCTGCGCTTCTACGCGGTCGCGGAGCTGGTCGAGGCGGCGGTGCGCAGCGAATCCGCGGAGGTGGCACGCGGCATCGTGCGGGAGCTGACCCCGCTCGGGGAATCGACGTCTTCGCCCGCCCTGCTCTGCGGGCTGCGACTGGGCCGGGCCCTGCTGAGCCCGCAGGACGCCGCCGAGCCGCTGTACAGGGCGGCCCTTGACGCCGTCCCCACGGACTGGCCGTTCGAGGGGGCGCGGGCACGCCTCGCCCTGGGCGAGTGGCTGCGGCGTCACCGGCGGCCCGCGGAGTCCCGCGTCGTCCTCCAGGCCGCACGCGAGATCTTCGACGCCCTCGGCGCGTCGGCATGGGCGGAGCGGGCACGGCAGGAGCTGCGCGCCGCGGGCGCGTCGTCCCCGCGCCAGGATCCGGCCGCGGTCGATCGGCTGACCTCGACCGAGCTGCATGTCGCGCAGCTCGCCGCGCAGGGTCTGACGAACCGGGAGATCGGCGAGCGGTTGTACGTCTCGCCCCGGACGGTGAGCACCCATCTCCAGCGGATGTTCCCCAAACTGGGGGTCACGTCCCGCGGTGAACTCGCCGCGGTGCTCGGCGGCATGACGACGTACCCCGAAAGGGCGGCGTCATGACGTACGCGGAAGACGCGGCACCATGACGTACGCCAAAGCCGTAGTCCGACGGACGCGGCCCGACCCGCTTGATTCCTAGGTTTGTGCCATGCCCGGTACGCACACGGCGGACGGGCGGGAAGGCACACCATGGGAACCATCACCGTCGGCACCGAGGGCTCGACCGGCATCGATCTCTACTACGAGGACCACGGGTCGGGGCAGCCGGTCGTCCTGATCCACGGTTACCCGCTGGACGGGCAGTCGTGGGAGAAGCAGACCGATGCGCTGGTCAAGGCCGGCTATCGCGTCATCACCTACGACCGCCGTGGCTTCGGCCGGTCGAGCAAGACCATGACGGGCTACGACTACGACACCTTCGCCGCCGACCTGGACACCGTACTGACGCGGCTGGACCTGCGTGACGTGGTTCTCGTCGGATTCTCGATGGGCTCGGGCGAGGTCGCCCGCTACCTCGGCGTCCACGGCTCGGAGCGGGTGGCGAAGGCGGCGTTCCTCGGTTCGCTCCAGCCGTTCCTGTTGCAGACGCCGGACAACCCCACCGGTGTGCCGCAGAGCGTCTTCGACGGCATCGCGGAGCAGGCGGAGGCCGACCGCTACGCCTGGTACGAGAGCTTCTTCGTCGACTTCTTCAACACCGACGAGACGCTCGGGTCGCGGCTCAGCGAGGCCGCGCTGCGGGCGAACTGGGCCACCGCCATCGATTCGGCGCCCATGGCGGCCTACGCCTGCGTCCCGGCGTGGCTGACGGACTTCCGGGCCGACGTGGAGCGCATCGACGTGCCGTCGCTGATCCTTCACGGGACCGCCGACCGCATCCTGCCGATCGACGCCACGGCCCGCGAGTTCCGCCGCCGCCTGCCCGACGCGCGGTACGTCGAGATCGACGGCGCTCCGCACGGGCTGCTGCTCACCCACGCGGCCGAGGTCAACGCCGCCCTGCTCGACTTCCTCGCCGCCTGAGAGCCGGCGCCCGTCACGAAAGGACCGCACTCCTGTGCCGGTTGTGAACTACCCCCTGCCGCAGCGCGACCGCGAGACCGCGGGAGCGGTGCTGCAGGCGACCCTGGCCGACCTGCTCGGCCTGTCCCTGGTGGCCAAGCAGGCCCACTGGAATGTGTACGGCCCGCGCTTCCGCTCGGTCCACCTCCAGCTCGACGAGGCCGCCAGCGTGGCCCGGAACCACGCCGACACGGTGGCCGAGCGCGCGGCCGCCCTGGGCGTCAGCCCGGACGGACGGGCCGGGACCATCGCGAACGCCAGTGGCGTGCCCGCCATTGCGCCGGGCTGGACCAAGGACAGCGACGCCGCCGATGCCTTGGTGCACGCGCTCTCCGCCGTGACCGAGAGGCTGCGTGAGCGCATCGTCGTGATGGGTCCGGTGGATGTCGTCACCGAGGACCTCCTCGTCGGACTCACGGCTGATCTCGAGAGGCAGAGCTGGATGTTCCAGGCGGAGAACCGGGTCTGATGGGGGAGAAGAGCATGGGTGTCGAGGGCACGAGCACCGACCGGTTCGAGCCGGTACGGGCGGCGCTGGTGAGACACCTCGAAGCCGGCGAGGAGTTGGGGGCGTCGATCGCCGTCGATGTGGACGGGGTCATGGAAGTCGATCTCTGGGGTGGCCACGCGGACGCGGCGCGGACCGTTCCGTGGCACCGGGACACGTTGGTGAGCATGTGGTCGACCACGAAGACCCTCACCAATCTCGCGGCTCTCATCCTCGTCGACCGGGGCGCGCTGGATCTGCACCGCCCGGTCGCACACTACTGGCCCGAGTTCGCCGCCCAGGGAAAGGAGCACATCGAGGTGCGGCACGTTCTGGCTCACACCTCGGGACTCTCCGGCTGGGAGCAGCCCTTCTCCATGGAGGATCTCTATGACCGGCCCACTGCGAGTGCCCGGCTGGCCGCGCAGGCACCCTGGTGGGAGCCGGGCTCCGCGTCCGGCTACCACGTCCAGACCCAGGGGCAGTTGGTGGGAGAGCTCGTCCGGCGGGTCAGCGGCCGCAGCCTGACAGAGTTCGTCGCCACCGAGATCGCCGAGCCGGCGCAGGCTGATGTCCAGATCGGCGCGCGACGGGCCGACTGGCCGCGTATCGCCGATCTGGTGGCCCCCTCGCAGCCAGGCGGTATACCCACGGGTCTTGATCCCGAGGGGGTCTTCACCAGGACGCTGCTCGGAAGCCCCGCGCGCGACGAGCACGTCGACACCCCGAAGTGGCGCTCCGCCGAACTCGGAGCCGTCAACGGACACGGCAACGCACGTGGCCTGGCCCGAGCTCTCTCCGTCATCTCGCGGCGCGGCCAGGTCAACGGCCGCCGTCTTCTCTCCGAGAAGACGGTGGACAAGGTGTTCGACGTCCAAGCCGACGGAGTCGACCTGTTCCTGGGCGTCCCCGTCCGCTGGGGCATCGGCTACGCGCTCGCCGATCCGAGGACGATGCCGCACATGCCCACCGGGAGAATCTGCTTCTGGGTCGGCAGGGGCGGGTCGATCGTCATGATGGACCTCGACCGGCGCGTCACGTTCTCGTACACGATGAACCGAGTGGGCGACGGGCTCCTCGGTTCGGAGCGCACGCACGACTACCTCAGGCACGTCTACGAAGTCCTGGAGGGTACCGGCTGAGGTGTGGCCGTAGGCTCCGCGCGGGGGACCCTACGGCCCCACCGCCGAACGTGCCGTCAACTCGTGATCTGACGCCGCACACCGACCACGGTCCGGGAAACATCGCGCAGGAAGGCGAGTGAGCGGCCGTCATCCGGCTGAAGGGGAGCTCGCTCCCGCATCCGGTCGAGGCTTCCGCGCCCTCCGATCCGCGCTGCTCACGCGGCGCGGACGGACGCCCGTGCATCACGTACCGGCCAAACGACCCGGGCCCCGTTCCTCGACTCACCCAGCTGCCTCGCCTTTCGGTCCGTCGAACACCATTCATCGAACAAGAGGGATTTCACCCATGCGCAAGACCCACCTCGTCCGTCCGGGCAGCAGATCCGTACTGCTCGGTGTCACCGCGGCCGTCGGACTGTCCGTCGCCGCCGTCACCCTGCCCGCCGCGGCAGGCGCCACGCCCCACCACCCCGTACGTCCGACGATCGTGCTGGAACACGGAGCGTTCGCCGACGCCGCGAGCTGGGACGGTGTCGTCACCCGGCTGCAGAGCGCGGGCTACCCGGTGGTGTCCGCCGCCAACCCGCTGCGTGGTCCGGCGAGCGATGCCGCTTACCTGCGCAGCGTCCTCGACCACATCGGCGGGCCCGTGGTCCTGGTCGGCCACTCCTACGGCGGCACCGTCATCAGCCAGGCCGCTGCGGGCCTCGAAGGCAAGGTGAAGGCACTGGTCTACATCGCGGCGTTCCTGCCGGACGAGGGCGAGAGCTCGATCGGGCTGACGGACAAGTTCCCCGGCAGCACCCTCGGCCAAGCCGTCGAGTCCGTCCACTACGTCCTGCCTGACGGTGGTCAGGGCGCGGACGTGTACATCAAGCCGGAGAAGTTCCGCGACCAGTTCGCCGCAGACGTGCCGAAGGACAAGGCCAGGCTCATGGCTGCGGGGCAGCGTCCGATCGCTGCCGCCGCTCTGGAGGAGAAGTCCACCCAGGCCGCCTGGAAGACGATTCCCTCCTGGTCACTGGTGACCACGGAGGACCGCAACATCCCAGTGGCTGCCCAGCGCTTCATGTCGGCCCGCGCCCATGCCCGCACGACGACCATCGACGCGTCACACGCGGTATCCGTATCTCGCCCCGAGGCCGTCACCCGCATCGTCGAGCAGGCGGCCCGCACGGTCCGATGACCGAGGGCCCCACCCTGACGCTCATCGTACGTCCCCGCACAGCGGGCCTGATACGGGTTCGGGTGACAGGCTGACCTGCCCCACCACCGCGGTTCCAGTTCTGGTGACTGGACCTCTTCCATCCTGTGCTGGGGGGGCGAAATGGGCTGGTCAACGGGCGCGGTGACGAGACAGAGACCCTGGTCGTTGGCGTGATGATTCCACTCACCAGGCCAACGAGTGCGACACCGTGAGCCTCCGGGTGCTCCCGTTCGCGGTGGGCGGCTTTCCGGGGGCGGGGCAGTCGGTCAGCTACGCGGAGGCCGAGGTGCGGCAGCTCGACGTCGTGGTGCTCGACAGCACCCATGGGCCGGAGTTCCTGGACTCGGAGGAGCAGCTCACGGAGTACCGGGCTCAGCTCGACCGGATGCGCGAGCTGGCGCTTGGCCCGGCCGAGTCGCGTGACTTCATCCGTACCGTGGCGGAGAGCCTCTGAGGGGCACCGGCATGCCCCGGTCCGTCAGGCGTCCGCGCCGCCTGCCGCCCCTGCCGCCCCCGCCTCACCGGCCGCCCGGATGATGATCTTGCCCTGGTTCTCGCCCCGCAGCATCCCCAGGAATCCGTCCACGATGCCGTCGAATCCTTCGACCACCGTCTCGTCGAGCGTGACGCGTCCGCTCTGCAGGTGCGGTACCACGAACTCGTACAACTCCTTCTGCACATCACGGTAGTTGCTGACCAGGAAGCCCTCCATGCGCAGGCTCTTCTCGACGATCTCGGGAAGGTTGCGCAGGGCGTAGGGCGGGGTGGTGCTGTTGTACTGGGACATCGTGCCGATCCGTACGATCCTTCCGTACTCGCGCAGGGAGGAGATCGCCGCTTCGAGGTGCTCGCCGCCGACGTTGTCCACGTAGAGGTCGATCCCGTCGGGTGCTGCCTTGGCGAGCAGTTCGGCCGTCGGGCCCGCGTGGTAGTCGAAGACCTCGTCGTAGCCGACGTGTTCGGTCAGATACGCGGCTTTCGTCGCGCGGCCCGCGCTGCCGACCAGGCGTCCCGCGCCCATCAGCCGGGCGAGCCGCCCGGTGGCCGTGCCCACGCCGCCGGCCGCCGCCGAGACGAACACGTCCTGCCCCTCGCGGAGTTCGGCGACGCGGGTGAGGCCGACGTAGGCGGTCAGGCCGGTGCCGCCGAGGATGCTCAGGTGCGCGGAGAGCGGTACGCCGTCGAAGCGGGGGATGGTGCGCGTCTCCTCGGGGGTGACGACGGAGTGGGTGCGCCAGCCCTGCCGGTGGAAGACGATGTCGCCCTCGTGGAGCGACGGATGGCGGGAGTCCACTACCCGGCCGAGGGCGCGGCCCTCCAGGGGCGCGTTCAGTGCGAAGGCCCCGTCCATCATTTCGCGGTGGTAGGGGTCCACCGACCAGTACAGGTTCTCCACCAGCGCCGTTCCCGTTCCGGGTACCGGCAGCGCGGACTCGACGAAGGCGAAGTGGCCGGGGGTGGGGAAGCCGTGGGGGCGGGCGGTCTGGTGCACGGTGAGCGCGGTCTCGGTCATGGCGGTGACCGTACGGAGGAATTACCGGGGCGGGGGAGAGGGTTGTGCTCATGGAACGGCCCGATCCATGAAGAGCCCTCATACAGGCAGGTGGGAACCCCTATGACAGCCACAGCCCCCAGGGCCTCCGCACCCACTGCGGCTGCCGCCACCGACCTCGCCCCGCACGAACTCCGCATCCTGGTGGCCGTCGACCGCGAACGCGGGTTCTCGGCCGCCGCCAAGGTACTGGGACTGACCCAGTCCGCCGTCTCGCACTCCGTACGCGGAACGGAGCGCAAGATCGGAGCGGTCCTCTTCGAGCGGGGCCGCAAGGGCGCGACACCCACCGCGGCCGGTGCCGCCGCTGCCGCCCACGCCCGCAGGGTCCTGCGGCTCCTGGACACCCTGGCCGCGGAGGCCCGCGGCGCAGAGCGGGGCACGGTCACTGGCCCGCTGCGCATCGCCGCCTTCCGCAGCGCCGCCCTCCATCTGCTGCCGCCCGTCCTGGAGCGCCTCACCGCCCGCCACCCCGGCATCGAACCGGAGGTGCGCGTCGTACGCGAGCTGGGCGCGGGCACCGCCGGTGAGGTCGCGGAGGGGCGCGCGGACGTGGGCATCGCGACGATCAGCTCCACCTCGCCCGTGCCCGCCGGGCTTATCGGGGACGTACTCCTCGAAGAGCCCTACTCGCTGGTGCACCCGGCCGGTCACCCCGCCCCGCGCTCCCTGCCGCTGGTGGACTGGCACGAGAACTGCGGCGCCTACACCCGCCAGTGGTGGGCCGTGCAGGACTGGATACCGAAGGCGACCGTACTGACCGAGGACGACGGAGCAGTGCTCTCCATGGTGAGCAGGGGTCTCGGTATGGCGATCATGCCCGCGCTCTCCCTGAACGACGCACCGGACGGCATCGAGATCACCGATCTCGGACCGGAGCGCCCGACCCGTTCCGTCGGCTACGTCACCACCGCCGAGCTGGCCTCCAGCGTCTCCGTCCGCGCCCTGATCCGCGAGCTCAGAGCGGCCCGCAAGTGATCTCCGCGCCCAGGCCCTGCCGCATCCACGCCACCACGTCCGCAGCGTCGTACTCCTCGCCGTCCGGGGCGAGTTCGGACAGGAAGCGGGTGTCCTGGCCCAGGGTGACCATGGGGAGCTCCGTGACGCCGCCCGGCCTGCGCTGACCGAGGCCGATGGTGGACAGGAGCCCGTTGCACAGGCACTGCCTGCCCTCGGTGGCTGCCGCGTCGCCGCCCTTGCGTACGTACGCGGCGACCGGTTCCGCGGCGCACCTGTACGTCAGCGCACCGCCCGGCGCGCGGCTCGGGGTCCGGAGGAAGCCCAGGTCACACACCCTGCGGCGGTCCTCGGCCAGGGATTTGTCACCGGCCGTGCCGGGGAGTTCGGCCAGCTTGAAGGGGAACGAGGTCGGCGAGGCGCGCGGGTCGTTGCGCACGCGCAGGGTGCCGCGGGCCGACCGCCGGGCCAGCTCGCGGCGCAGCGTGGCGTCGAGCCCCGATTCCGTACAGAGCGCGAAGACGCTGCCGAGCTGCACGCCCGTCGCCCCCAACGCCCTTGCCTGCGCGAGGAGTTCGGGGTGCGCGCGGCCGCCGGCCAGCCAGAACGGCATGCCCAGCGCCGTCATCGTGGCGAGTGCCGGAACGTCACGCTCGCCGTAGACCGGTTCGCCGTTCCCGTCGAGCGTGAGACGGCCGCGCGGCGGGGCGCTGTGCCCGCCCGCCACGGCCGTCTCCACGACGAATCCGTCCGGCCGGGTCGCCTCGTCTCGTGCCAGGTACGCGGCCAGCGCGGGCATGGACACGATGGCCAGCACGGCGGGCCTGAGCAGCCCTTCGGCCAGCCCCGCCGGGGGCGGGCCGCAGCGCTCGCGCGGATCGAAGCGGTGCTCCAGTGCGCGTTCGTCGCCGTCGACGTCGACCCTGACGGTGACGGGCTCGATCCGGGCGAGCCGGGTGGCCAGCTCCGGGACCTGGCCGGGGATGCCCGCGCCGACCAGTACGTAGTCGGCGCCCGCGAGCACCGCCCCGAACATGGCGGGGGCGGTGGCCAGTTGGATCTTCTCCAGGTAGTTGACCCCGACGCGCCCGTCGTGGCCCTCCTTGGCCAGCCACACCTCGGTGAAGTTGGCCAGTACGGTGAGCAGCTCGGCGGCCTCGCCCCGCTCCGCGCGCAGCCTCGGCACCGACCGGAACGGCCGGCCGTCCGCCAGCCCGCCCGGCACGAAGTACCGCTCCAGGGCCGCCTGCGCCATCGAGGGGTACGGGAAGGCCGCGAGCGCCCGGCGGACGTGCCCACCGGGGTCGCCCAGTTGCAGGGTCCGGGCGAGCACGACGTCCAGCGCCGTACCCGAGACCACCCCGAGCTGCCCGGTCCGCGACACCGCGCGGGCAAGCCGCCAGCCGGACACCCCGACGCCCATGCCGCCCTGGATGAGCCAGGGGTGGTCCGCCGTGCGGGGGAGTCGTGCGCTGTCCGTCATATCTCGTCCTCGTGACCGGCCCGCCGTCGCTGTGCGACCCGGCAGGCATGGAAGCCATGAAACCTACGGAACCGTAGGTTCGTGAAGGCCAGCATTGCGGTCCGATGCCGCCCCCCGACCCGCCAAAGGTCCCGACGGGCCCGCCGAACGGCCCGACCGCCCTGATCGGTATGTACCGCCGGGGAACCACGGGGCCGCGCGGAGGCGAAACGTACAACCTGGTCAATGGGAGCACCCGGCACCCCGGGAAGCCGGGATTTCCCCAGGTCAGGGCTGGGGCTAGCCACCGTGTGGACCGGCCGGTTGTCCGGATGGTCCGGTACGTGGTGAACAGCAAGGCTGAACGCACGAAGATCCGCCGAGTGAACGAGCAAGCAAGGATCCCCTGTGTTCAGCTTCAAGCCGTCCCGCCGCCGTACTGCCCGCACCGCCCGCGCCGCCGCCGTCGGCATCCTCGCCACCGCCGCCTGCGCCACCGTCCTGGCGGGCAGCGCGAGCGCCATCGTCAACGGGTCCGACGCCACCGAGAGCTACCCCTTCATGGCGACCATCCCGGAATCCGCCCCCAAGTACGGCCTGTACGACGGCAATTGCGGCGCCGCGCTGATCGACAAGCAGTGGGTACTGACGGCAGCCCACTGCCTCACCGGCGACGGCCTCAAGGTGGAAGGCACCGTCCGCGTCGGCAGCGACCACCGCAAGACCGGCGGCACCGTACGGAAGATCGACCGGTCCTTCATCCACCCCGCCTTCGTCAGCGGTGAGGGCAAGACCGCGAACAAGAACGACATCGCACTCGTACGCCTCGACCGCCCCGTCGCGCAGAAGCCCGTCAAGGTCGCGGACAAGGCGGGGCGGCCCGGCACGCCGACCCGCCTCCTCGGCTTCGGGTCCACCGCCGACGGGCAGTTCAAGTTCTCGGAACGGTTGCAGGAGCTGAGCACCCGCCGTGGCGCCGAGTCCGAGTGCGCGCCCGGGTTCGCGGACCGGACCCGGCTGTGCACCATCAGCACCGTGCCCAACGCCATGGCGTGCAACGGGGACTCCGGCGGACCGCAGGTCCAGAAGGGCCGCGACGGCAGCTGGCAACTGATCGGCGTCACCTCGGGCCCCGGCGCCCCGGACGTGCCCTGCTCCGGCGGCCCCGGCCTCTACAGCAGCGCGCCCGCCTACGCGGACTGGATCGACCGGACGATGAAGACCCACGCCGCTGCCAAGCAGGCCACACCCGCACCCGCTCCCGCCCCCGACGGCGGATCCGCCGACCTCGCCGAGACCGGTACGGACGACAACACCGTGCTCATCGCCGCTGCCGCCGCCGCGTTGATCGCCGCAGGCGGCGGCACGGCCTTCGCGGTACGAGGAAAGCGGAAGAGGGAGGGGGCCAACTCCCCCTCCTAGAGTGGGATTCGGGTCTTGCGCGTCGGCTCTGCATGCCACCCCGCCCCCGGAGTCGACTTGCCGAACCGGCAACAACACTCGCCACTCCCTCGCCGCCACTCCCATGATGGAGAGGCGGCTCCGGCGCACGGCGGGCCGCGACCCCTGGAGGATGATCCATGTCGCAGCAGGACCCAGCCACAGCCATAGCCACAGCCACAGCCACAGCCCCGGCCGTCACCCACCACCTCGTCCCCTCGCCCGCAGGGCGGATCCACGTGGTCGAGCAGGGCACCGGCCCGCTGGTGCTGCTCGTGCACGGGTTCCCCGAGTCCTGGTACTCCTGGCGCCACCAGCTGCCGGTGCTGGCCGCGGCCGGGTACCGCGCGGCGGCCATCGACGTACGGGGCTACGGCCGCTCCTCCCGGCCCGCCGCCATCGACGCGTACCGGATCGGCGAGCTGGTGGCGGACAACGTCGCCGTCGTGCACGCCCTGGGCGAGGAGTCCGCCGTGGTCGTCGGCCACGACTGGGGCTCGACCATCGCCGCCAACTCGGCCCTGGTCAGGCCCGACGTCTTCCGCGCGGTGGGGCTGCTCAGCGTCCCCTACGCCCCGCGCGGCGGCCCCCGGCCCAGCGAGGTCTTCGCGCGGATGGGCGGGCAGGACGAGTTCTACGTGTCGTACTTCCAGGAGCCCGGCCGGGCCGAGGCCGAGATCGAGCCCGACGTACGCGGCTGGCTCGCGGGCTTCTACGCCGCAGTGTCCGGCGACACCATGCCCGGCGCCCACGCCCCCGACCCGCACTTCCTCGCCCGTGGCGGCAGCCTGCGCGACCGCTTCCCCACCGGACGGCTTCCCGGCTGGCTGAGCGAGGCCGAACTCGACGTGTACGCAGGTGAGTTCGAGCGTACGGGCCTGACCGGCGCGCTCAACCGTTACCGCAACATGGACCGCGACTGGGAGGACCTGGCCGGCTTCGACGGTGCCCCGATCACCCAGCCGTCCCTGTTCGTCGGCGGCGGTCTGGACGCCTCCACCCTGTGGATGGCCGACGCGATCAAGGCGTACCCCACCACCCTGCCGGGCCTGATCTCCGCCACGATCCTCGACGGCTGCGGCCACTGGATCCAGCAGGAGCGGCCGGACGAGGTCAACCGGCTCCTGGTGGACTGGCTGGCCGCGCTGCCCGCCTGAGCCCGTACGCCGGGCGCACCGCTCACGGCCCGGCGCGGGTCAGCTCGCACCTTCCGTTCGTGCAGGACTTGCGCAGCCGGCCCGCCGAGACGGTCTCCGCCAGGCCGATCGCCCAGCACATCGGGCAGCCGCGCAGCGCGATCAGCCCGAGCGGGGCCAGCAGCAGACTCACCGGACCGGTGAGCGGCAGCAGGGCCAGCGCCCCCACCAGCGCACCGAAGCCGACCGCCCCCCGGGCCAGGTGCCGGGGGACTGTGGCGCTGGCGAAACTGCGCGGCGAGCGGCGGGAGGAAGTGGTCGCATCAGGTGGCATCTTCGGGTCCCCTCGTAGTGGGAAGTGCTGCGGGAAGCGGCTCGCGGAGTGACTCCCGTACCGTCGAACGAGCCCTGTGCAGACGGGACTTCATTGCAGCCGTACTCAGCCCCAGGCGTGCGGCGACCGTGCGGCCGGGCAATCCCTGGACGTCCCGCATGACGAGGACCTGGCGCTGGTCGTCGGGGAGCGCGGCCAGCGCCGCCGCGACCCGTTCGGCCTCCAGGCGCAGGAGTACGTCCTCCTCGGCGGAACGGGTGGGGCTGTCGGGGACGGGGGTGTCGGCCGGGCGGTGGGCGAGCAGGGCCCGGCTGCGGCGCAGGCATTCGTTGCGGACGATCCGGAACATCCACGACGCCAGAGCCCCGGACGCGCGCAGCATGCCGATCTTGCGGTAGAGGATGATCAGCGCCTCCTGGGCGGCGTCCTCCGCGTCCTGGGGCGTGGCGCACAGGGTGTGCGCGAAGCGGCGTACGTGCGGGTACGAGCCGTACACCAGGGCGGTGAGCGCCTCGGCGTCCCCGCGTTGCGCCGCGGCGACCAGGGTCGCGCCGGGCCAGCTGCGGTCAGCCACGCGAACGCCCCCGGCGGCGCAGCAGTGCGACGGTGCACATGCACAGCAGCAGCGCGGCGGCTGCGACGATCACGACGATGGTGGCGGTGTTCATAGGGTCCCTCCCGATGGACGGTGTACTGACTATGAGAGGCGCGGCGGGCGCGGAAGGATTCAGCCCGGTTCGATCTGCCGACCGTTCTGCGGGCCGTGCCACTTGTTGCGCGGCCGGGACGGCCGCGTGGTCACCGCGTGCGACCGCGTGCAAAGGGGGCTCGGACCCGCTGATCTGCGGCCCTGCGTGAAAGTGTGGTTGATCGCCAACTCCCGTACGCGACAGGGGACTTGATCCCCTACTCAATCTGCTTATATGACCTGCTTTCGCGCCGGATGGGCGGACATTCCGGTGGGGAGGTTGCGTGAGCTGTTGAGTCGACGAAGGGAGTGGGACATGAAAACTGGAAGGGTGCGGGGACGGTTGCGTACAGCCGTCCCGGCAGTCGCCACGGCATGTGTGCTGCTGGCGGCGCTGCCCGGAAGTGCTTGGGGGGCCTCCGGTACGTACACGTACGTGACGGCCGGTGGTCAGGGAATCCAGGTCGCGGAACCGCCGAGTGACATCTGCCTCCAACTGGTGGGCGGCGCCGTGCGGTTCTCCAACGACACGACCGACACCGCGTTCCTGTACGCGGATTCCTCGTGCGGTGGGGGATGGGCACTGGTGGGAGTAGGGGCCACCTGGGACGCGACGGGTGTGCAGGCACTCTCGGTGCGGCTCGGGTCGACGGCCAGGAGCGGGGCGGCGCGATGACGGCGACAGTCGTACGCGGACGCCTCCGCGGCCTGGTGACGGCGGTGGCCGTGATGGCGACCGCGCTCGTCTTCCACACCCCCGCGTCGGCGGCCGTGAAGGGTGACGCGGACCCGGTCACCTCGGGCGTCGTGGGCGGTCAGGGAGTCGCCCCCGGCGGTGCGTACAAGTGGTGGACCTGGGGGGACCTGTCGGTCGGCGACTGCCACCAGACCGGCGGACACCTCCGGCTCTACGAGGACGGGAACCTCACCTTCAGCGCCCGTACGTGGACGACCTTCACCATGAGCGGTGACGTGTGGCACGCGCGGTTCAAGCTGAAGGACTCGGGCGGGAACGTCATCTTCACGACGGCGACGTACGACAGCCCGACCATGTGGGCGAGCAAGAAGCACGACTGGGAGCGGGCGGGCACGTACGAGCCCAGTGTCTACAACGCGACGGTCAGGGTCACGCAGTGGGCTTCGTGCTGAGCCGATTGACCTGACTGGGCTGGGAGGGTCGTCTGGGCTGACTGGGCTGACTGGGCCGACCGAGCTGACGGCCGCTTGCCGTCGGCGTCCCCCGCCGCGCCGGCGTCCGGCGCGACGGGGGACGCCGTCATGCGGTGGGGTCCTCCGCCGGGAGTTCCGTGTGGGTGTCGAGGATCAGGTCGCTCGCGCGGGAGAGGACCGCCAGGGGGTTGCTGCCCGGGTGGTCGGTGGCCAGGAAGTGGTGGCCGATGGCGAGGCAGAAGGCGAGCACGCTGCGGGCCTCCACCTCCAGCGGGTCGTCGCAGAAGGTGCCGATCATCTCGCGGGCCAGCTTCATGCGTTCGTTGTCGACGCGGCGCAGGCGCTCCGTGACGTCGGGGTCGTGGCGGGCCCAGCTGCGGATGGCCAGTTCCACGAGCATCCGGTCACCGGAGAAGGTGAGTTGGCCGGCCAGCCGGATACGGGTCTTGGGGTCGCCGCCGGACTGCTCGACCTGTTGCAGCACCTCGTCGACGCTCTCGCGCTCCCAGGTGTCGAGCATCTCCTCCAACAGGGCGTCGCGGTCGGCGAAGTAGCCGTAGAAACCGCCCTTGGTGACGCCGAGCGCCTTGGCGAGCGTTTCGACCCGTACGGCGTCCACACCGCCTGCGGCCAGCGCCCGCAGCCCCTCCTCGATCCACTTCTCGCGTGGTGTGCGCAGTGCGCCCATGTGTGGTCCACCTCACTTCGATCCCTGGCTGTACGTTGCCGTACAACCGCCCTATGCTCGCCTTGTACGGCATCGTATAACTCGATCGCCCGTGGAACACCGTTGAGGGGACATCGTCATGTCATTCGGATTCTTCGCCTTCCACTACCCGGCCCCCGAGCACGTCGACGCCTTCGTCGCCCAATGCCACAAGGTCGCGGACGTGATGCGGAAGCAGCCGGGGTTCGTGGACGTCGGGGTCTGGATCAGTGCGGACGGCGAGGCGGTCGTGACCAACGGCGAGTTCGAGTCGAAGGAAGCCTTCGCGGCGACGGCCGAACTGGCCCGGGAGCTGGGCGCGACGCCGGACGGGCTGACCGAGATGGAGATCAAGCCGAGGGTGGTGCACTTCCTGCACTCGCGGTGACGTTCGCCTGGCATTCGCGGTGCCATTCGCGGTGGGAGCGGGCGATAAAACGGGCTATAGGGTCTGGTTCGTCTCTTGTTTGGTGAAGGCGGAGGAACCATGCTCAAGTCCACGCTGCGGTACGCGGCGATAACGGCCGGCGCGGCCATGGTCGCGCTGACCGTGTCCTGTTCCGGGACGCCGGAGCCGGAGTCCGGTGCGCGGGTGGGCGGCGGGGCGTCGGCGTCGGTGACGGCCGAGGCCACTGCGACGGCGGACCCTGCGGCGTCCGCGCCGGACCCGTACGGCGCTGACGCAGCCCCCAACTCGGGCTCGGGGTCCGATTCCGCCCAGACCCCACCGCCCGAGCTGGTCCGGGACGCGTTCGCCGGGCTCCAGGCGACGTACCAGGACTCCTGCACCACCCCCGGCAACTGCGCGTACTTCCTCGGCCGCGTCCACGACGAACTCCAGCGCATGGACCGCTCGATGAAGGCGGACGCGAAGGGCCCCGGCCACTTCCCCGAGCCGATCGCGCTGATCAAGAAGCTGAACGGGGTGGTCGGAAAGGCCCCTTCCTTCGAGATCCTCAAGAAGAACCAGCCCCTGCTCCTGGGCACCCGTGACAAGATCAACACCTGGATGCAGGGACACCCCGACGACTACCGCTGACCCCGGCTCCGAGTGCCGGGCGCGCCGTGGACGCCGCGAGGGGTGAACCTCGAACGTCGGTCAAGGGGTGGGCAGATGGGCATGAGCGCGGGCTTGGGTGCGGTCAATGGCGGCGCGGCATTCGCACCGTGGGCGGGCGTGGACAAGGACCTCCTGACGGCCGCGGTCGCCGCACAGGCGGCCCGTCCGGTGCCCGGCATCGAGGACATGGCCTCCTACCTCGCCGCCCAGGTCGACGACACCTCCCACCGCGAGGTCCTCGGCCCGCTGCTCGACGGGCAGGGTGCGAGTGGTGTCGTCGTACGGCGCGGTGAGGTGCTGGCCGGTTGGGGTGATCCGGACCGGGTGGAGATGGCGTACAGCGCCACCAAGAGCGTGCTCTCGCTGACCGCCGGGGTCGCCTTCGACGACGGGCTGCTGCGGCTCGACGAGCCGGTGCACGAGACCGTCGGCCTGCCGGAGTACTTCGGTGACGACCACGGCCGGCGGATCACCTGGCGCCACCTCCTCGACCAGACCAGCCAGTGGGAGGGCGAACTCTGGGGCAAGCCCACCCGGGTCGACGCCCAGAGCACCCGCGAGGGCACGGAGTCGGCGGGCGGGCCGCCGGGCGAGGGCTGGGCGTACAACGACGTACGGGTGAACCTGGCGGCACTCGCCCTCACCGTGCTGCTCCGCCGCTCCCTGCCCGACGTGCTGCGCGAGCGGATCATGGACCCGATCGGGGCCTCGGCCGACTGGTCCTGGCACGGCTACGAGAACTCCGTGGCCGAGGTGGACGGCGAGCGGCTGCCCGTGGTCTCCGGTGGCGCGCACTGGGGCGGCGGCCTGTGGATCGGCGCCCGGGACCTGGCCCGCATCGGCGAACTCTGCCTGGGCAAAGGCCGTTGGGGCGACCGCGAGATCCTCTCGCCCCGCTGGATGGACGAGCTCTGGCGCCCCTGCCCGGTCAAGCCCAACTACGGCCTGTCTTGGTGGCTCAACGACGACCGCACGGTCTGGCCAGGCGCCCCGTCCTCGGGCCGCTGTGCCCGGGGGAACGGCGGCGGGCACCTCCTCTGGGTGGACCCCGTGCGCGACCTGGTGATCAGCTCGCGCTGGGGGGCCGGGGTGGAGGAGCTGCTGGCGGGGGTGTCCGGAGCCATCACCCCGAACGGGACGTCGAACCCGGCTCCGTACTCGACGCGGAACTCGGCGTAGAACCCTCGTCAGTCGGCGCAGTGAGTGTCCTTGGCGGGGCGGATGCCGTCGCGGAGGAAGGCGGTCACGGTGCGGTTGCCGCAGGCGTTGCCGTTCGTGAGGTACATGCCGTGGCCGCCGTTGGCGTTGGTCACCATGCGGGCCCGGTCGCCGAACGCCTCGCGCATCTTGCGGGCGCCGAAGTACGGGGTCGAGGGGTCGCGGAGGCTCTGGGTGATGAGGATGTTGGAGGGGCCGCGGTCGGTGAGGCGGGTGGGGGCGTGGGTGGGGGCGGGCTTCCAGAAGTTGCAGGGGGTGAGGTTGGCGGGCAGCCCGGCGGAGAGGGGGTGGCGGGCCTGGTCCTTGAGGACGGCTCGCTGGTACGGGGCCGTACGGGCGGGCCAGCGCACGTCGTTGCAGATACCGGCGATGACGACGGCGGCGTCGGTGTCGGGCATGGGGCCCGCGATGTCACGGGTGAGGACGGGAGTGCCGGCGGGCGCGAGGGCGGCCTTCATCATCCGGGCGAGGTCCGGGTAGGCGTTCTTGGAGTAGAGCTGGTTCTGGAGGGACTGGCGCAGGCCGTTGCCGGTGAGGGGGACACCGGGGGTGGTCGACTCGCGGGGAGCGCGGTCGAGTTGGGCGGCGAGGCGGAGGAAGAGGGGGCGGACCTCGGCGGGGGTGGCGGCGAGCCGCAGCTTCTCCTTGTCGTTCTCGGTGTCGCGGGCGGGATCGGCGGCCCAGGCGGCGAAGTCGGGGAAGCTGATGTCGACGGCGGGGCCGGTGTTGACCATCCAACCCTGTTCGAGGCGGGCCGGGTTGGGATCGGCGACGCTGTCCAGGACCCAGCGGTCGGTGCGGTGCGGGAACTTCTGCGCGTAGACGGCGCCGACGTAGGAGCCGTACGAAACGCCCCACGCGTTGAGCTTCTGCTCGCCGAGCGCGATGCGCAGGGACTCCAGGTCACGGACCTCGTTCTCGGCGGAGAAGGTGCGCAGGAGGGGGCCGCCGTTGCGGGCGCAGGCCTCGGCGATGCGGCGGGAACGGGCGGTGTTGTCGTCGATGCGGCCGTCGGCGTCGGGCCAGGAGCGGAGGGTGGTCATGAACCGGTCCTCTGCGGCGAGCCCGCAGGAGGCCTTGGTGCTGCCACCGACGCCGCGAGGGTCGAAGGCCACGAGGTCGTACCTGCCGCCGAGCTGCTGCTGGAGGGCGCTGCCCTTCTGCCCGAGCCGCTGGACCCCGGAACCACCTGGCCCGCCGGGAATGACCATGAGGACGCCGCGCCGGTCGGCGGTGTCGGAACTGGGGATGCGGCTGACGGCGAGGGTGAGGGTGGGTCCGGCGGGGCGGGAGTAGTCGACGGGGACGGTGAGGTCCGCGCATTCCTGGGTGGCGGGGCCTTGGGGGGTGGGGCAGGGGCGCCAGGTGAGGGAGGGGGTTTTGGCGGGGGCCGGGTTGGGGTTGGCGTTGGCGTTGGCCGCCGGGGTGAGGGTGGTGCCGAGGGTGGCGGCGGTTGCGGTGGCGGAGAGGAGGAGGGCGAGGGCGGCGCGGCCGGTGGGCTTCATGGGGACAACTGTCTTGCAGCGGTTGACGGTTGACCATCAGGGTTGCTGGTGGAGGGGGGTGGGGGTAACCCCCGGGGCCGGGGGAGGGGCGCAGCCCGCCGCGGGCGCGACACGCTCGGGCTGCGGCGCGCCGGTGTCAGCGGCGACGCCCCCGTTCCCACTGCTCGCGAGTCAGCTCGTACTCGACCTCTCCCTGATCCGAGCCCTCGATGCTCTCCGGCCACACCCCGGTGAAGCTCCGCAGGAAGGTCAGGCCCGACTTTTCCATCACACGGCGGGAGCGCGTGTTCACCGCCATGGTGTCCGCGGTCACCCGCAGCAGCCCGGGATGCTCGGCGAACCCCTTGTCGATCAGGGCGCGCGACCCCTCCGTGGCGTAACCCCGCCCCCACGCAGCCCTGTTGAGCCGGTACCCGAGCTCGACCTCCGCAGGGCTGTCGTCCTTCAGCGGGCGGAACTCGAACCATCCCAGCCACACCCCCGTGGCCTTCTCCTCCGCCGCCCAGTAGCCGCGCGTACCGGTGCACGGATGGACGTGGAGGAGTTCCGGCAGCACCCGGTCCCGGATTCGTTCGCGGGGGGTGGGGCGGCCCCCGGTGAGGTAGCGGGTCACCTCGGGGTCGCCGTCCAGCGCGAAGAGGCGCTCGACGTCGTCCTCCCCGCCCGTGAACGGTCGCAGGACGAGGTTCTCGGTCTCCAAGTAGCTTTCCATGGGGGCGATCCTCGCCAGCGCGCAGCAGGAACGCCACCGGAATTCGCCGTGCCCGTCCCGCGCCAGCCCCCGTCACACGGTCTTCGCGCCCGGCCCGTGTGGCCCGCCCCGCCCGCCCCGCTTCCGTATCGCCGCCCTGAGCGACGCCACCAGCCACACCACCCCGCCCACCGCCGCCAGCAGGAACGCGGGCGGCAGATTCTCGTCGGGCGACGACGCCCCCCGCACCCGCGCCACCGACGGATCGGCCGCCGCGACCTCCAGCGGTACGGGAGCGCCGACCGAGGGCGACGCGGACAGCCGCCGCAGACTGAGGGTCTCGGTGTCGGTCCGATAAGTGCGGTTTCCCACCCGGTAGTTGACCGTGAAGTCGGTGCTCTTCTCGTGCGGGACCGCCCCGACGATCCGGCCCGTCACCCGGAGGGCACCGGCATCGATGAGGTCCCCGGCCCGCCACTCCCTGGCCGCCGCCGACAAACAGCCGACGACCACCAGCAACGCCACCAGAACGCCGATCGGCGCGGGGCGGAACACACGGCGCAGTCGGCCGGCCATGCTCGGACCGTACTCGCTGGGCCGCAGACCGTCGACGCCACCAGCCGGTCAGTCGGTCCAGAACCCCTCGTGCACCCGCCGGGCGCCCTCGATTCCGTCGACCGGGCCCACCACCGGCAGCTCGCGCTGACCCGCCGCGAAGACCTCGCGGCACGGCAGGGCCATCGTCGGGTTCTCCTCGTTGGCCCCCGTCATGGCGAGGAGCTCGTCCTCGCCGAGCGCGTAGACGACGCGGCCGATGCGGGACCAGTAGATGGCGCCCGCGCACATCGCGCAGGGCTCGGTGCTGGTGTAGAGCGTGCAGGTGCGCAGGAAGTCCGCGTCGTACTCGGCCGTGGACAGCCGCACCAGGTTGGTCTCGGCGTGCCCGGTGGCGTCGCGGTTCGTGGTGACGGTGTTCTCCGCCTCAAGGAGCACGGCGCCGTCGGGCCCCGCGAGCAGGGCGCCGAAAGGGTGGTTGCCGGCGGCACGGGAACGCTGGGCGACCTCGACGGCGGCATGGAGGTGGGCCACGTCGGCCGGGGTGGCGGCGTCCGGGGTGGCGGCGTCCGGGGTGGCGGCGTCCGGGGTGGCGGTGGCCTGGGCGGACATGGCCTGGGTGGTGCTCATGCGTTGATCTCCTCCGAGGAAGTGGCGGTGGGTGAAGCGCTTCCGGCGAAGGCCCGGCCACCGCCTGATCGGCTTCCCGAGAACCGGGCTACGAACCGAGCAGCGCCGCCTCCAGCCGCTTCGCCTGATCCGTGGCGAACCGCTCCAGCCCCGAGGTGTCCTTGCTCCGGTACTCCTGCGAGACCGAAACGACCACCGTGCCCACCCGGAAGTGGACGACGCGCAGGGCGCTGTCGTCGCTGTCACCGGACTTCAGATAGGTGTACGAGTTGCCGACCGCGGCGCCCTCCTCCTTGTGGGCGTCCTTCGCGAGCCTGCTCTCCTCCTGGTAGCCCGCCTTGGCCGCGGCCTTGCTGCCGTACGCCTTGATGCTGGTGCCCACCAGGGCGCCGGAGGAGTCGGTGTAGTTGCCGACGCCCTCGAAGGTCAGCCCGTCGCACGGACCGTCGCAGGGGGCGGCCTGGGCCTTGATGCCACCGTTGTCGCCCTGGGTGTCCTCGGCCCATCCCTCGGGGAGGTCCTTGGCGCGCAGCAGGGCGCCGTCGAGCGCCCCGGCGTTCTTCAGGGGCCCGTCGGGGTCGCCGAGACCGGCCTGCGACGCGGCGGCCGCCGGACGGTCGCCGTTCTTCCCGTCGCCGCCCGCACCGGCGCCGTCCCCGGAGTCACCGCTGCACGCCGACACGGCCAGCAGCAGAACGGCACAGGCCGCCCCCACCCAGATTCTCCGGGAGCCCATCACATGTACCTCATCATCTCTTCACCCATTGCATTCACCGGGCAACCTACACAGCGGCACCCGGCCCCGGACCGGCTGCCCCTTTTTGATCGCGGAGTGCCCGCAAGAGAGGGCTTCGGGCTTCGTATCATCGGACGCATGACCGCCGAATCCGCTGGAAGCGCCTCGCCCCCCGCCCGCCGACCGCTGCGCGCCTCGGACGCCGACCGCGAGGCCATCGTCGACCAGCTGCGGGAAGCCGCCGCCGACGGCCGGATCGACATGGCGGAACTCGACGAACGCCTGGGCCTCGCCCTCGGCGCCAAGACCGTCGCCGAACTGGGCCCCCTCGTCGACGACTTGACCCCCTCCGGCCACACCCCGCCGCTCCCCAGCACCACCTCCGCCGAGCCCCTGGTACTCAAGGGCGGCATGCACGGCGACACCCGGAAGGGGCGCTGGACGGTCCCGTCCCGCGTCGTCGCGCACGGCGGAATGGGCGGCGTGACCCTCGACTTCACCATGGCCGAGGTGCGGGGCCGCGAGGTCGAGGTGGAGGTGTACGGGGAGATGGCGGGCGTGGTCCTCGTCCTGCCGGAGGGCTGGGGAGTCAACACGGACGCGGTGCGGCCGGGCGTCGGCGGAGTCAAGAACCGCATCAAGGCGGAGCACGAGGCGGGCGCCCCGCTGATCCGGATGACGGGTACGGGCGGCATGGCGGGCGTGACGATCCGCCACCCGGGCGTGCTGCTGCGCCGCAAGCTCAAGCGGGCGCAGGGCGAATAGGGGAGTGGGCGAGGCGAGGCGGGGCCACGAGCGCCACAAGTACACCGACGGCACCGCCACGATGGTCGTCGTCGAGAGCGGTGCCCGCATCCCCGTCGAGATCGCCGCCTCCCGGCGCGCCAGGTCGCGCGGGCTGCTGGGCCGGACCGGTGTCGAGGGTGCCCTGCTCCTCACCCCGGCAAGCAGCATCCACACCCTCGGGATGCGCTTCCCCATCGAAGTGGCTTATTTGGACCGTGAGTTGCGGGTCATCGGGGTTCATGCCGTGGTTCCGCACCGGTTGCCCCTGCCCCGGTTGCGCGCGCGGCACGTCCTGGAGGCAGAGGTGGGCTCCTGGGCTCGTTGGGGAGTGCGCCGGGGAGTCACTCTGCGGATCGCGGACACATCGCCGCACACCGCTTGACGCAGGCCGGAAGGCGTCTTTCGGACCCGTATCCCGTCGGCCACCATGGAGGCATGGCGGAGACAACGGGTACCACCGAAGCGCTGCGACCACATCTTCTCGACCTGTCGGGGGTCCCCCTGGATGAACTGGGCATGGCGAACGGGCTCCCGACCGCCCTCGCCGCACTGCGCTCGCAGTTGGCCCGCACCTCGGCCCCCCTGTGCGCCGGAACCATGAGCCCGCCATGCGGCAACCCTCCGGCGGAACAGACGGGTTCCGGCCACTGAGACTTGACCAGCGCCGAGCACCACCGGCTGCCCTTGGCCACCCTGGTCGCCGTCGCCACCGGCTCCCCGGGGAAAGCCGACCTGGCGCGACTGACGGCCGCCCGGCGCAGTCGACTGCTCCTCATCCTCGCGGGCATCTATGAACTCCCGCCGCCGTCGGCACATTTGGCTGACAAACAACGTCGTATGGGCACCGGCATGCCGCCCACTCCGCCACGTACTGCCTGGCGGCTGCTGGCCGAGATCCAGCACGCCGACCCCGCCGCCGTGGAAGCGGTGCTGGCGGATCCGATGGTGAACGGCTGGGCAGTACAACTGCTGCGCAGGATCAGTCACGGCACCCGGGCGGGCGGCGCCCAGGACGCCCCGCTGTGGGCCGACACCGGGCTGATCGGATCCCTGGCGGCCGCCGCCGCGATCCGCGCCGGGGCACGCTGCTCGCTGCGCGTCCCGGCCCACCGGGGAAGGCTGTGGCTGCCCTCGCTCGGGCTGACCGGGCAGGTGGCGCGGGGCGAATGGGCCGTGGTCGGCGTGGAGTGCACCGCGCAGGGAACGGTTGTCTTCGGGGACAACGGCTCCGTACGGCTGCCGGGCGCGCCGGACCGGTCGGCCGAGGGCTGGCAGCCGCTGCCCCGGATCGCCCTCCCCGGGCAGGCCGACCCTGTGGTCCTGGACCACCTCTCCCTGCACCGGGACTTCCGTGCGCTGCGCGACCCCGTGGAGCTCTCCCCGGAAGACCTGTCCAGATGGCGCGAACTACTCGTGGAATCAGCCGAGTTGCTTCGGGCGGACCACGCAGCGGCGCACCGGATCGTCGGCGCGGCGGTCCGGTCGCTGGTGCCCGCCGACCCGCAGACGCCCGTGCGACCGGTCGGCGTGACCGTGCCGGACGTGTACGGCGCGATCATGATGTCGCTGCCCGAGGACGCCTCTGTCGCCGCCGCCACCCTGATCCACGAGTCGTACCACCAGCTCCTCGCCACCGTGGACCTGCTGGACCCGCTGCTCGCCCCCGGGCGGGCGGGACCCGAGCCGCGCTACTTCGCCCCCTGGCGGGAGGACCCCCGCCCACTGCGCGGACTGCTCTACGGCGCGCACGCCACCGCCGGGATCACCGACTTCTGGCACCGCCGCAGGAAAGTCGAGTCCGTAACCGGGACTCAGCGGCAGAGGGAACGAGCGGACTTCGAATTCGCCTTCCACCGAGCCCAGTTACGCCCCGCACTGGCCGCACTCCACGTCGCCGAAGGCCTCGCAGCCCCCGGGCTGCGAGTGGTGGCCGCGCTCAGCGCACAGGCGCGGGGCTGGTGGTCCGAGCCGGTGGCGGCGGGGCCCGGCGAACGGGCCGCCCGGTGCTGGCGGGACCTCACCGGCACCTGGCGGGCCCAGCAGCTGGCCGTCGCGGATGCCGACGCGGACGCCCTCGCCGTACGTCAACTGACGGGCGAGCCACCGCCGTCGGTGCTTCCGCCCGCCCGGCCGGTCGCCGCGCGCCCGCGCTCCCGGCTGCTCACCCGGCTGTGGCTGACCCGGTTGTGGAGCACCGACAGGGCCGCCTTCGAGAGGCTGCGCGCCGATCTGGTCTCGGGGGCGGCAGCGCCGTGGGGCGCGGCGGAGACGACCCGCGCCGACGCCGCCCTGGTTGCCGGGGACACGGACGAGGCACGGGCCCTGTTCGCCGGGTCGGGGGACCCGCTGGGCGGCCCGGTGAACATCAGTGACTGGATCGGTCTGGGCCTGGTGTCCGACGATCCGGGCCTCCTGGTGGAGCGCCCGGAACTCGTCATCGCCCTCTACCGGGCCCTCCTGCGGGCCGGTACGCACCCGCCGGGCCCGCTGGAGCTGGCCAGGTGGCTCGCCGGGAGCGGGCCCGCCGCGCCACCGGCGGCCCCCCGGACGGCGGCCCCGCGTGCCGGGCCCCTTCCGGCCGCCTCACATGCCGAGCATGTCGATGTCGCAGTTGGCCCGGCGTGACTGGCTCGCGTCGATGGTGGCCTGGTGCTCGGGGCCCAGCACCTCGCGCATCACGGCGACGGTCTGCTCGTAGAGCTCCTTGGCCCGCTCCGTCTCGCCGAGCTCCTTGAGGTCGTAGGACAGGTTGAGCCGCATGGCCAGTGCGTCCGGGTGCCGGTCGCCACTGACGTCGGTGATGTGCCGGCTGATCTCCTCGCCCAGGTCGCACGCCTGTCGCGTCTTTCCCAGTCGGGCGAGATCGCTGGCGAGGTTGGTCTTGGCGAGCAGGGTACGGGCGTGCTGTGGGCTGAGCACCCTGCTGAGTCCCTCCGCCGCGGCCCGGTTGAGTTCGAGGGCCTCCTCGGTCCGCCCCAGTAGCCGCAGGGTCACCGCGAGGTTGGTGGCTGCCGCGTAGTGGTGCGGATGCTCCACTCCCAGTGCCTCGCGGCACAACCGCATCGCCTCTTCGCCCAGTTCGGCCGCACCGTCCAGGTCGCCGGTCTGCCGCAGGTCGGTGGCGTGATTGAGCGCGGCCCAGGCCAGTCCGAACTTCTCCTGCGCCGGCTGGGAGCGGTAGAGGTCCAGGACGCCACGGGAGAGGGTGAAGGCGTCCTGGTGGGCGCCCAGCTTGCGGCGGGCCACCGAGAGTTCGCGGGAGACCCAGGCCGTCATCGGGTGCTCTTCGCCCAGCAGGGCGAGCGCCCGCTCGCGCAGCTGCGCCTGACCGTCCGCGGCCTCCTGGTAGCGGCCCAGTTCCTGGACGTCGATGTAGAGGCAGTGCAGGCTCAGCAGAGTTTGCAGGTGGTCGTCGCCCAGCACCTCCACCCGGCGCTGGAAGGTGTCCTCGTCGATCCGGTAGGCCTCCCGGATGCCCGTGGCGTCGGACGACAGCCGCAGACTGACCGCGTAGTTGTGCGCCGCCTGGAGGGTGCCGGGGTCGTCGGGCCCGAACTCCCGCAGCATCGCCTCGTACGCCTGCTGGTCCAGGACGCGGGCGCGCAGGAAGTCACCGCGCGCACGGTAGAGGAGGGCGAGAAAGCTGACCGCGCGCTGCGTCGAGGGGTGACGGTCGCCGAGCACCCGGCTGCACCGTTCCACCAGTTCCGTCTGGAGCGCGAAGGCGTCGTCGTAGCGGTTGTGCCAGCGCAGCACCTGGGCGCGGACCTGGTCGACGGCCAGTACGTGCTCGTGGTCGTCGCCCAGCGCCCGCCGCCAGTTCGTGGCGGCCCGGTCGGTGAGGACCAGGGCCTCCGCGTAGTCGCTGCGCGCCACCAGGAAACGCGTCTCGTTGAGGACCAGTTCCCGTACCCAGGGGTCGTCGCAGTCGACCATCACGGACGCCCGGACGTGCGGCAGCAGGCTGGAGTAGCGGGGCCACTCGGCGGACCGCTGAGGGTTGCGCGGGTCGGCGTTGGCGAGGATCTCGTGCGCGCAGTGGCGCATCTCCGCGCGCTCGGCGGGGTTCATCTGCTGGATGAGCACGCGCTGGACCAGGCGGTGGACCTGGATGGTCGACTTGCGGTGGTCGATGCGGGCCAGTGCGTACCGGCCGATCTCACGGACCGCCCGGCCGAGCTGGATGGGGTCGTCCAGGGTGGCGCGCAGCGCGGTCGGCGCGGCAACGCCCCGTACCGCCGAGAACAGGTCCCAGTCGATGGGCTCCGGTGCGAAGAAGGCACACACCTGGAGGAGCTGGAGCGCGGCCGGGTGGCTCTCGCGGAGCCGGTCCAGGGACACGTTCCAGGCGGCGGCCACCGGAAGGTCGTAGTCCGCGGGGGGTGCCACCTGGAGGAGCTCGGCGTACTTCGTATCGAACAGGTCCAGGTACTGATTGACGGGCATACCGGTCTCGGCGAGCCAGACGGCGGCCTGCTCGACGGCCAGCGGAAGGTCACCGAGGGCGTGAGCCAGCCGGCCCGCGGACTCGTCGGGAATCTGTGGACTGCGCCGCCTGATCAGGGCAACGCTCTCCTCGCGTGCGAACACATCGACCTCTAGAGAACTGGCTAGGCTGGACCATTGGGAGTTGCGGGACGTGACCATCACCCGTCCCGGTCCGTCGTTCGGGAAGAACTTGCGGACCTCCTGGGGGTCCTCCGCGTTGTCGAAGACCAGGAGCCAGTTCGAGTACGGGGTGCCGACCCTCAGTGCTTCCAGTACGGCGGGTACGGCGCTTCGGTCGGCGCCCACCCGCAGACCCATCTGTTCCCCGAGTTCGATCAGGGACTGCACGATGAGGCTCGTCTGTTCGGAAGGAATCCACCAGACGAGTGAGTACTCCCGGCTGTTGCGGTACACGTATTCGATGGCGATCTGGGACTTTCCCACACCGCCCATGCCGTGCAGTGCCTCGGGGAGTACCGCGGTGACCGCGGGGGCATCGGAGGTCAGCCGCTCGCTGAGCGTTTCCAGGAGGTCTTCGCGGCCCGTGAAGTTCCGGTTCCGCTGCGGCACGTTCCCCCAGAGCCGGCTGGGCGACGGGGGTGACGGGATCGCCAGAACAGGGCTGGGCTGGGACGCGGTGGACACGAATCCTCCTGGAACTCCGGACGGCGATGAATCCTGCGGCTCGGGCCCCGGAAGCGGTACGGGTGATGGATGCCCGAAGGTAGTCGATGCATCACCCAGTGTCACATTGGGCCTGTGTGGTGTTTGGGTCGAATGTGACGCCCCGCGCGGCCCCGTGGTGAGCAAGTGCCTCAGCCGGGTGGCCCGCGCCAGATAGGGGCCGGAAACGGCCGCCAGGGCGCTGTACAGGGGGCGGACGAAGGCGCGGTTGCGCTCGTTGACCGTCGGGTACGGGGCGTCGGGCCGCCAGGCCACGGCGGCATCGCCGTCCGGGTCCGCCGCCGCCAGCCGGGGTCCGAGAACCTGTTCGACCTGGCGCAGTACGGACATCGTCTCGGTACGGGTGCCCAGGCCGAGGAGTTCCTCCCGTACGCCCTCCGGGAAATCGAACGAGACCCGGTCGGTGTCCTCGACGTCGTCCGCGTGGCCGGTGCGGCGGAGCAGCCCGAAGAGCATGATCTCGCCGAGGTTCCAGTCCCTGGCGCCGGGCAGCGAGTGCTGGATCAGGCGCATCACCGGCAGGTTGAGGGGGGCCGCGGCCAGCCGTTTGGCCAGGGCGTACGCGGTCGGGGACGCCTTGCCCTTGAAGAGCCGGACCAGCTCCCGGGCCGGGTTCAGGTGCTTGGGCGGCTCGGGGCGGTCGAGAGCGGGTTCCAGCCGGCGCAGGTCGCCCAGATCACCGTGCGCGCCGGTCAGCAGGACGGCCGCGTCGTGGCACCCGCCGGGGGAGGCGACCATCGACGCCCACCGCCCCAGCGAACCGGGCGTCAGTTCCAACAGGGGTACGGGTACGGGGGCCGCCTGGCGCCGGGGCGCGTCCGGGTGTGCCGGGTCGTCAGGAACGGCGGCCGGAAGCAACGGGCCGCGCAGGCGCAAACGCCGGTTGGGCACGGCCTGTTCGGGCACCTCGAACTGCGCCCGTACCGCGGTGGGGAGGGTGATCTCCCACAACTCCTGCGGCAGCAGGCTCAGTACGGCGGTGGGCGAGGTCTGCGCGAGCGCGCACAGACAGGCGGCGGCCACCCCGTCCCGCCAGGCCTCGCCGACCCCGTCGGTGAGGACCAGGACCAGACTGTCCGGCCCCGGCGACGAGTCTCCGTCCCGGGTGCGGGGCCCTTTCCCGGTGAGGTCCAGCGGGGCCACGGTGAGGGAGCGGAACGCGGCGGTCTGCTCCAGCAGCCGGCGCAACAGGCGCTCGGTGTCCCGCCACAGCCCCATGGAGGGCGCGGAGTCGACGAGGAGCACGAGCCGCAGCCGCCGTTCGGTGACCGGACGGCAGACCGGCAGCCACAGGTTCTCGTGCGCGGCACGCTCGGCGGTGGCCTCCTCGTCGAGCTCCCAGGAGTCGGGCACCTCGGCGCGCAGCCGCAGCGGGCGCAGTGCGCGGCCCAGCGCGAGGGAGTCGGGCAGGGGGCGGGAGGTGAGGGTGCCCAGGGAGCGGGCGTCGGCGAGGGGCGGGGAGTAGGTGCCGGGGAGGGTGAAGTGGTGGCCGGGGAGCCAGGGTTCGCGCTCCGGCACGCCGGTGGCCGCGTCCTCGGGCCGCGTACCCCTGGCTCCTTCGTACGGGCCGACGGTCACGGTCGCGTCGTCGGGACCGGCCTCTGCGCCGGGGGGCCGGGCGTGCTCCGGGGAAGGGGTGTCCGGCACCGGGTCCGGCAGTGGGCCCCGGTCCTGGCCGTGGGCCTGGCCCTGGCCGTGTGCCGGTGCCGGGCTCGGGTCCGGACCCGAGCACAATCCCAAGGCCAGTAACAACCC
>NZ_JBVIMX010000011.1:265108-338533 GCF_055579625.1 Streptomyces sp. NPDC032721
GGGGCCCCCCCCCCCCCCCCCCCCCCCCCCCCCCCCCCCCCCCCCCCCCCCCCCCCCTTCTCCTCCCCCCCCCCCCCCCCCCACCCCCCCCCCCCCCCCCCCCCCCCCCCCCCCGGGCCCGGTAACACTCCCTCGGGGCGGGCCGGGGTGTTCGCGTGCGGAGCCGTGTCGGTGGGGTCGGCGGGCGCGGTGTCGCTCCGCCGCCGCCTGTTCCTCGGGGCGGTGTCCCGGTCGGGCCGCCAGTCCCGGTAGGGCGCGGCCTCGTTCTGGCAGGCGGCCAGGTAGAGGGCGTCCAGGAGCTCCGGCCAGGACGGGCCGGGGCGGGGTGTGTCTCCGGTGGTCATCCGGAGTTCCCCCGTCCTGGCGGCCCCGAGGTGCCGGGATCAACGGTGGAGCCGTCGAGCCGGTGCCAGACCTGCTCGGCCAGCTCCAGCAGATCGCCCGTCCGCTCATCGGAGCCGTAAGAGGTCGCGATGTAGAGGGAGTTGAGGAGCTGGTCGATGGAGAGTCCGCCGTGCTCCCGGCTGCGTTCGAGGAACCTGGCGATCAGCGGGCCGCCGAAGCGCTCCGCCGTCTCCTCGTCGAAGTGCGCGGCGAGCATGTGCGCGAGGTCCCGCTCGTCGGGGTCGGGCATCCGCAGCACCAGGCAGCGGCGCAGGAAAGCGGGCGGGAACTCCCGCTCGCTGTTGGAGGTCATCACCACGAACGGGAACGCCCGGCAGGTCACCCGGCCGCCGTCGATCTCCGCCTCGCCCCGCGGGTCGTCGGTCAGCACCGTCACGGAAGGATGGCGGCGCCGGGCCCTCAGCAGTTCCGGGATCGGGTAGGAACCCTCCTCGAAGACACTGAGGAGATCGTTCGCGAGGTCGAGATCGCTCTTGTCGAGCTCGTCGATCAGCAGGACGCGGGGTTCGTCGTACGGCAGCAACGCCGTTCCCAGCGGCCCGAGTTGGATGTAGTCGCCGACGTCGGGCGGCACTGCGGGGACGGCTCCGTCGTCCTTGGCCCCGGGCTGCCCCGTCTCCGCCGCACGCAGTGCCGCGCTGTCCTGGACGCGGCCGATCGCGTCGTACTCGTACAGGCCGCGCTGGAGGGTCGTACGGCTGCTGATGTGCCAGCGCAGCACCCGGCCCAGGCGCAGTTCGCGGCTGACCCGGTACGCGAGGCTGGACTTGCCCGTGCCGGGGCGGCCGATCACCAGCAACGGACGACGGAGCAGCAGGGCCGCGTTCACCATCTCCGCCTCGCGGCGGGCGAACTCGGAGAGCTCACGGGCGGGCGGGCGCTCGCCCAGCCGCCGTACCGTCTCCTCCTCGTCGGGCGGCGGTGCGGGAACGGCGGGCGCACCCGTGAAGCGCCGCCACGGCGGGGCGGCGGGCAGCAGTTCCGCGAGGGTGGTGTCGTGCAGAGGCACACCCGTGCCCCGGTAGATCCACCAGCGGGGCCGTTCGGCTCCCGGGTGGCCGTTGCCGGACGCGGGCGCCGGACTGCCGGCGGGGAATGTCACAGCCCCTCCTCTCCAGGTGTGGGAGGAGGTACCGCGGCGGAGCCCGTGAGCGCGACGGGCATCCGTTCCGGATCGTCCCACAGCAATGCGACATGGCGGCCGACAGAGAAATACTCTTCAGCATCGGTCGCATCGGCCGATGTGCGCAATGCCTTGACGACATGCGGCAGTTCACGGGGGTCACGCTCGGCCAGCAGCGTGCGCAGGGCGCGGCGGAACTCGGGGTCGTCCTCCCCCCTCCGGTCCCACAGGACGACAGGAACCCCAGCCAGCAGCGCCTCCGAGAGCTCGTCCAGTTCCTGGCGCTCCCCCCGCGTGCTTCCGGCGCTCCGCTGCCGGGGACTTCCCGGCGGGCCGCTCAGGACGACGACGGCGGGCGCGGGGTCGGACCGCAGGCGTGCGCGGCCGTCCTCCGGGAACCAGTGCACAGGCCCGGCCTTACCGTCCGTGAAGTCGCCCCACCTTCTGGCCCAATACCGGTGCAGGTCACGGCGTTCGATGCGCTCCAGGCTCCGCAGCACCACTTGATGGTCCTCCCCGAGCCGGCCCTCCACTCCTTGGAAGGGCGCCTTGCCCCAGCGTTCCACGCACAGGTCGAGCAGGTCTTGAGGAAGGACGAACTCAAGGGCCAGATCCGTTCGCAGCGAGTACGCCCAGTCGCTCTCGGCGTGCTGGATCAGCGACCGTACCGCCAGCTCGGCCTTCTGCAGCCCGATCCGCCGGTCCGCGCCGCGCAGTTGTTCGCCGGGGTGCACCCGCCACCAGTGGGACAGGAGGGTGTCCTGGCCGGGACGCGCGTCCAGCAGCGGGCGCAGCCGGATGATGAGGTAGGCGTCGGGGCGCCAGACCTTGGCGATCGGCGTGGCGGCGGCCGGCGGTGGCAGCGGTTCCGGTACGTCTGGCCGCGGCAGGGACCGAGGCGGTGGCCCGTCCGGGAACTCCTCCTGTACGGCCGGGTCGTTGGCGCGCGCCCAGTCCGTGATCGCGCACCGGTTCTCTCCTCCGGCTCCCGGGGCGAGCAGCTGTCGCAGCACTTGGAGGCAGGGCAGGGACTCCCCCTGCCGGGTGTTGAGGGTGGCGGCGTGCAGGAACACCGACCAGGGTTCGTCGCAGTGCCTCGGTGCCACCGGGTGGCCCAGTTCCTGGAGGAAGTCCGAGTACCGGTGGCGCAGGTCCGGGACGTACACCTCGTCGAGCAGGGGGATGAGCTTGTCCCACTGTTCGTGGTCGAAGAGGGGGACCTGCCATACGGCGACGGCCTGCTTGAGCCGCCGCATCGCGGGCGTGTTGCCGTCCCGTACCTCCAGGATCTCCACCAGCTGGAGCAACCCGTCCGGCCGGTCGCAGAGTTCCTCGACCAGCCGGACGACGAGGTCGTGCGAGGAGGCCCCCCGCGTCCGGCCGAAGGGTGCCTGCGAGGCGGCGCCGAAGCGGTGCAGGAGCAGGCGCAGGGTGGTGTGGTCCCGGAGGCAGTCCACCCCGGCCACCGCGTCGAGCAGGTACTTCGGGACGGCCGGGACGGAAGGCGGGGAGTGCCACTGGTCCGGGGACTGCTCCTGGCCGGTCTTTCCCCGGCCCGTGCGGCAGCACAGCCGGTCCAGTACGGACAGGGCCCGGTGCGCGGACACCGTGTCGCCGCCCAGTTCGGTGACGGCCGTACGCAGGGCCGGGCAGCCGTCGTGGTGGTCCAGGCACGCCGCGACCAGGGCCCGCACCCGCTGCTGGGGGACGTCGTGGTCGGGGGCGGCGCGGCGGATGGCGGCGGGCAGGGCCATCCGCAGGCCGCGCCCCGAGTCGTAGTCGACCCGGGGCATCTGGAGCAGCGCTTCCGTCAGCTCCAACTGGGCCGCCACGGGAGGTGGTTGGCAGGCAGCCGGAGCGCGGGTACGGGGGCCGGGGACGAGAGTCCCCGGGCCGTGCGGCTCCGGCACCCGTAACGCGTCGTGGAGCGGGGGCCAGTACCCGGCGGCCGCCTCGACCGGCAGCATCCACGCGGTCTTCAGGACCTCCCGGGTGTGCGCGGCGGTGATCAGGCCGATGACCCGGCCCCGCTCCGGATCCCAGACGGCGGCGCCGCTGAAGCCGCGTTCGACGGCGGCTCCAGTGGTGCGCACCCCGTCGAGCTGCACCCAGCGCGGACAGAGCCCGCCGGTGCCGGCCAGCTGTCCGGTCGCCACGATGCCGCCGGGCGTGCCCTGCGGATAGCCGATGATCTGGACGCGCTGGCCGTCGGGGGTGCCGCACGGGGCGAGCCGCAGCGGGCCGCAGTCGGCCGGGAGCGCGGGTCTGTCGTCCGGGAGGGCGAGAGCGGCGAAATCGCCGTACCGCTCCAGCGCCTGGCCGGGCGGGGTCTCGCCGAGCGGCGGGGGAGGGGCCCAACTTCGGCGTATCAACCGGGCCTTGGTGCGCCAGCCCCAGCCGGGCAGATCGACCACGACGTCCGTACTGCCGCCCGCCCGGCCGCCGGGAGCCCCGCCGCACGCCGCGCTGACGACATGGGCGCAGGTCAGCACGCACAGCCGGGAACCTCCGGCGGACACCAGTACGCCGGCCCCCGCCAGATCGCCGTCCCGCGACAACACCCGCACCTGTCCTGCTTGCGGCCCCAATGCTGATCGTCTCCCCCGAGCGTCACACATGTACCAGGTACTCGCTGAAGCCCAGTGTACGAGCGGGGCCGCGCACAACACCCCGTGCGGAGCACCCCCGTTGGGTCCACGGGCCCATGACCCGGACCGGGCCGCCGCCCTACGGTTGGCAGGTGTTTGTCACTGGTGTGCTGACCGTGGCCGCCGCGCTCTGGGGCGCCGCCGCCGTACTCCCCGTGCCGCGCGCCGCGTACCGACTGGCGGTCGAGCCGGAGGAGGACTGGCGGACCGCCTGCCCGGCCGGGCACCCCTTCGAGGGCCCGGCGCGCGGCTGGATCGGAACGGCACGGTGCGCGGCGTGCGCGGCGAGCCCGGTGACGGCGCGGGTGCCGCGCGCCGGCAGCGCGGAGGCGACGGGCACCGGCGACCTCTCAGGCCCCCGTACCTCCTCGGACCCCCGCACCCCCTCGGCGCCCCGCACCCTCGCGGACACCAGCACCCCCTCGGGCCCCCGCCCCGAAGCCCCCGCCGGCGACCCCGCCGCGCCTGCATTCCTCCCGTACGCCCGCACCCTCCCCCCCGTCCTCCTCGGCACCCTCATCTCCGCCACCCTCGCCGCCGCCACCGGCCCCCGGCCCGAGCTCGTCGTCTGGCTGCTGTTGGTGCCCTTCGCGCTGCTGCTCGCCCTCGTCGACCGGCGGGTGCACCGGCTGCCCGACGTGCTGACGCTGCCGCTGGCCGGGGGTGCCGTCGTGCTGCTGGGGGGTGCCGACCTGCTGCCGGGGAACGGCGGGTCCTGGCTGTCCGCGCTGCTCGGCGGGGGCGGGCTCGGGGCGGCGTACTTCGTGCTCTTCCTCGTCAACCCGAGAGGCATGGGCTTCGGGGACGTCAAGCTGGCCCTGGCCATCGGAGTGGTGCTCGGCTGGTACGGGTGGCCCGTGCTCTTCACCGGCGCGTTCGCCGGGTTCCTGTTCGGCGCGCTCTACGGCCTCGTCCTCATGCTCACGCGCAGGGGCGGGCGCAAGACGGCCATCCCGTTCGGGCCCTTCATGCTCGCGGGCGCCTGGGCGGGACTCCTCCTGGGCGGCCTCGGGGCCGCCTGAGAGCGCCGGAGCGGGGGCGGGATGCGGGCATTCGTGAGAAATTGCCACTAGCGATGACCCACCCACCACCCCCGAGCGGAGTGCTCATGAGTGACGAGGACGAGTCGGACCTGCTCGCCGAACTGCGCCGCCCCCGCCCCTATCCGGCGGTCTCCATCACCCTCCCCACCCACCGCCACCGGCCGGAGAACCAGCAGGACCACATCCGGCTGCGCAACCTCCTCGCCGAGACCGAGAAGCGGCTGCTCGACGATCCGAGGCTCGGCCGCGACCAGGCCGCCGCCGTCGTACGGCAGCTGAACGAGGCGGCGGACGAGCTCGACCCGGAGCACTTCCTGGAAGGTCTCGTGCTGTACGCGTCCGCCGACGAGGCCCGTACGTACCTGGTCAGCGCGACCGTCCCGGAGCGGATCGTCATCGGCGAGACCTATCTGACCCGCAACCTCGTCGCCGCGTCCGCCCGGCAGATCCCCTACCTCGCGCTGATCCTCTCCACCGGCGAGGTCCGGCTGTGGCACGGCGTCGGGTACGAGCTGCACGAGCTGGACACCGAGGAGAGCGGCTTCCCCGTCATCTCCTCCGGCGCGGACCGCGACGGCCCGCCGAACCGCGACGGCGGCCACGGCGAGAACCAGGACTTCCGCAACATGCTCACCGAGGCGGACCGCAAGCTCACCCCGCTGCTCCAGGAAGCGGTGCTCCCGGTGGTCGTGGTCGGGCTGCGGCAGCACATCGCGACCTACCGCGAGCTGTCCCGGCACGGCGCGGTGCTCGCCGCCGACCTGGAGGTCGGCGGGCTGCTGCACACCACCGCCCCCGAACTCGTCGAACAGCTCGCCCCCGCCCGCGCCTCCCTCGCCGCCATCGACACCGAGGAAGCGGCCAAGGCGCTGGACGCGGCCCGCAGCGGCAAGCGCTACTCGGCGGGGATCCAGGACTGCTGGCAGTCGGCACGCGAGGGGCGGGTGGGGCACCTGGTGGTGGAGGAGTCCCTGCGCGTCACCGCCAGGCCGGAGACGGTGGAGGGCGCCGTCCGCGCCTCCCTGGTGCTGGCCGAACCCGGCGAGGAGGGCGCCGAGGACGACATCGTCGACTCGCTCGTCGAACTCGTCCTGGCCGCCGACGGCGACGTCACCTTCGTCCCCGACGGCACCCTCACCGAGGAGAACGGAGTGGCGGCGGCACTCCGCTACTGACTACCGGGGCGAGTGGTGCAGAAACGTCAATCCGATGATGCCCGCGACACCCCCGACGGGTGGAACTCGGCAGGACCGTCCGGACGCCTCAAAAGTGCCCGGATCCCAAGCGGCGCAAGGGATTCGACCCCTTGCGCCGCGCACATCGCCGACTTCGGAGAGTAATTGATTCGCGTCCTGGTGCGCAGCATCACTTACGAAGGGTTATGGTGGAAACCCCCCCTCGGGCCGGTCCGTATCCCCCCCACGGACCGGCCCGTTTTTTGTCTCCGTGACCCCTGGGGGCGCGTCAGCCCCGTCCGGCCCAGATGTTCGTGCCGGGGGTCGAGACCGCGAAGGAGTCGATCTCCTTCAGCTCCGCGTCGGTGAGGGCAGGAGCCCCGAGCGCGGCCACGTTCTCCTCCAGCTGCCTGACGCTGGACGCCCCGATGAGCGCCGACGTCATCCGCTCGTCCCGCAGCACCCACGAGATCGCCAGCTGCGCGAGGGACTGGCCGCGGCGGCCCGCGATGTCGTTCAGCCCGTTCAACCGGCGCACGACCTCCTCGCTCAGCAGGTCCGGGTCCAGCGACTTGCCCTGGGTGGCCCGCGAGCCCTCCGGGATGCCCTTGAGGTACTTGTTCGTCAGCAGACCCTGCGCGAGCGGCACGAAGGAGATGCAGCCCATGCCCGCCTCCTCCAGGGTGTCGAGCAGGCCGTCGTCCTCCGTCCAGCGGTTGATCATCGAGTACGAGGGCTGGTGGATGAGCGGGCGTACGCCCATCTCGCGCAGCAGGCGCGCGGCTTCGGCGGTCTGCTCGCTGTTGTAGGACGAGACGCCTACGTACAGGGCCTTGCCCTGCTGGACGGCGGAGGCGAGCGCTCCCATCGTCTCCTCAAGAGGAGTGTCCGGGTCGAAGCGGTGCGAGTAGAAGATGTCGACGTAGTCCAGGCCCATCCGCTTCAGGGACGCGTCCAGCGAGGACATCAGGTACTTGCGCGAACCCCACTCGCCGTACGGGCCGGGGTGCATCCCGTACCCGGCCTTGGTCGAGACGATCAGTTCGTCGCGGTACGGCGCGAAGTCCTGCGCGAAGATCCTGCCGAAGTTGGACTCGGCCGAGCCGGGCGGCGGCCCGTAGTTGTTGGCCAGGTCGAAGTGGGTGACGCCGAGGTCGAAGGCGCGGCGCAGGATGGCGCGCTGCGAGTCGATCGAACGGTCGTCGCCGAAGTTGTGCCACAGACCCAGGGAGAGCGCGGGGAGCTTGAGGCCACTGCGGCCCGAGCGCCGGTATTCCATGGTGTCGTAGCGGTCGTCGGCGGGGCGGTGGTGGAGGGAGTCGTCAGTCACGTTCATCTCCCTATCACGTACGTGACTGTGACAGACCGGGTTGGGTCGTGGTGACCCGTGCGCAGTAATGTGGCGCGCTCGGGCCCTCGGGGAGACCGCAGACTTCCCGGGCCCGGAAAGACGAGAGGGTGAAACGCTGTGAACCTGCGCGACCTGGTGTACCGGCTCTACGCACGCCGCGTGGAGGGACGCCTCGACCACGCCCAGGTGCCCAAGCACATCGGAGTCATCCTCGACGGCAACAGACGCTGGGCGAAGGCCGCGGGCGGCACCACCGAGCAGGGACACAAGGCCGGCGCCAGCAAGATCCAGGAGCTGCTGGGCTGGTGCGCGGAGACCGACGTCGAGGTCGTCACGCTGTGGATGCTCTCCACCGAGAACCTGGACCGCCCCGAGGCCGAACTGACCCCGCTGCTCTCCATCATCGAGGGCGCGGTGAAGGCGCTCGCCGCCGACGGCCGCTGGCGGGTGCACCACGTCGGCACGATGGACATCCTCCCCGCACGTACACAGGGTGTACTGAAGGAGGCCGAGCAGTCGACGGCGGGCAACAAGGGAATACTGGTCAACGTCGCCGTCGGCTACGGCGGCCGCCAGGAGATCGCCGACGCGGTCCGCTCGCTCCTGCTCGAACACGCCGACAAGGGGACCTCCTTCGAGGAGCTCGCCGAGATCATCGACGTCGAGCACATCTCGGAACACCTCTACACGCGCGGCCAGCCCGACCCGGACCTGGTCATCCGCACCAGCGGTGAGCAGCGGCTGTCCGGTTTCATGCTGTGGCAGAGCGCCCACTCGGAGTACTACTTCTGCGAAGTCTTCTGGCCCGCCTTCCGCAAGGTCGACTTCCTGCGCGCACTGCGCGACTACGCGGCCAGGCACCGGCGTTACGGATCCTGACCGCCGCCCGTACCCCTTTCACGTACGGAATACGCGTGAAGTGACGTCATATGCCCTGGCCATGACCAGGCATGGCGGCGCGTGTTCGAGGGAATACCCCTTCCAGGTCGGCGTCCGGTCCACGGACGCCGCATCTCAAGTGGACGGCCAGAAGCCGTCCGCCCGGGAGGCCCTTTGCACCAGGACGACCGCGCCCCATCTCGCGCGGACGACTCAGTGGCGATGCGAGGGCCGGTGCTCGGCCCGCGTCTCGCGGCCACGAGCCCGGTCCCTCCGCCCGCGACGTCGTCGCACCCCAACCTCAGTCCGAGGGGGTACGTCCTTCCGTGGTGAACAGCTCTAAGCGCCGCCTTCCCGACAGGCGCACCTACGTTCTCGACACCAGCGTCCTGCTGGCCGACCCCAGCTCCATGACCCGCTTCGAGGAGCACGAAGTCGTGCTCCCGATCGTGGTCATCACCGAGCTGGAGGCCAAAAGGCACCACCCGGAGCTCGGTTACTTCGCCCGGCAGGCCCTGCGCATGCTGGACGACTACCGCATCCGGCACGGCCGCCTCGACGCCCCGATTCCGATCGGGGACCTCGGAGGTTCGCTGCGCGTCGAACTCAACCACTCCGATCCCGGCGTACTTCCCGCCGGCTACCGGTTGGGGGACAACGACTCACGGATCCTGGCAGTCGCACGCAACCTCCAGGCCGAGGGGTACGACGTCACCGTCGTCTCCAAGGACCTGCCGCTGCGCATCAAGGCGTCCTCGGTGGGCCTGCTCGCCGAGGAGTACCGCGCCGAACTCGCCATCACCGACTCCGGCTGGACCGGTATGGCGGAACTGGCCCTGGAGGCCGACCAGGTCGACCTCCTGTTCACCGAGGAGCGGCTGTACGTCCCGGAGGCCGCCGAGCTCCCCGTGCACACCGGGCTGGTCCTCCAGTCCGAGCGCGGCAAGGCGCTCGGCCGGGTCACCCCGGACGGCAACGTCCGCCTGGTGCGCGGCGACCGGGGCGCCTTCGGCATCCACGGCCGCAGCGCCGAGCAGCGCATCGCACTGGACCTCCTCCTGGACCCCGAGGTGGGCATCGTGTCGCTGGGCGGGCGGGCCGGTACCGGCAAGTCCGCACTGGCGCTGTGCGCGGGCCTGGAGGCCGTACTGGAGCGGCAGGAGCACAAGAAGGTGATGGTCTTCCGGCCGCTGTACGCGGTCGGCGGGCAGGAGCTCGGCTATCTGCCGGGATCCGAGTCCGAGAAGATGTCGCCGTGGGCGCAGGCCGTCTTCGACACCCTCTCGGCGGTCGCGGGCAAGGAGGTCATCGAGGAGGTGCTCGGGCGCGGGATGCTGGAGGTCCTGCCGCTCACCCACATCCGGGGACGTTCGCTGCACGACGCGTTCGTGATCGTGGACGAGGCCCAATCGCTGGAACGGAACGTCCTGTTGACGGTTCTGTCCAGGATCGGGGCGAATTCCCGGGTTGTCCTGACCCATGACGTCGCTCAGCGCGACAATCTGCGGGTCGGCCGGTACGACGGCGTGGTCGCGGTCGTCGAGAAGCTGAAGGGGCATCCGCTCTTCGCGCACGTCACCCTCACCCGGTCCGAGCGCTCGCAGATCGCCGCCCTGGTGACCGAAATGCTGGAGGACGGGCACATCTGACCCAAATGGCGGTAAGGGCAGGGAAGTTGGCGCCGCCCGGCGGGGCCCGTGAGGAGCACGGGATCCTAGCCGGGCGGTGTCGCGTCACGCGGGTACTTCCGTAAAACAGCAGCCACAAACCCGGTGTGACCTTTCACACGTAAGCAAGAATTGATTACCTGCCTGATCTTCCGGCAGAGTCTTGCTTCCGTCAGGCCCCGCATACGGCACAGCCGCACCTCCCGAGGTGCAACACCACACAAATCAACAGACTTCGCCGTATGCCGCCCGAGTAACACGGAGCACTCCCCCGGGAGTTGCCCACCGGGTCCGAGCCTCCCGTGACGTACCACAAGGGAGTGCCAGCGCCAGGGGTGCGATTGCGTCCGCGAGGGTCACCGGTTCGGACGCTGCTGGAAGGAAACCGTGTGAGCCGGATTTCGGTTCGGGGATTCGCAGTGGCCTCCGCCACGGCGGTCACCACAGTCGGCGCCGTCGTGGGCGTCGCATCGGGCGACCCGCAGTCGTCGAGCGACAACAACTTCGAGGCAGCCGCTGCCGACACGACTCTCCTCGCGGAAATCCCCGCCGGCCAGCAGGCCCAGGTGGCGACCGCGTCCCTGACGCAGCAGGCCGACACGCAGGCCGCCGTTGCCGACGAGGCCGCGAAGAAGACCGCCGAGGAGTCGGCCCGGCTGAAGGCCGCCAACGACGCCAAGGCGAAGAAGAAGGCAGCCGACGACAAGGCCGCCCAGGAGAAGGCCGAGAAGGAGGCCAAGGAGCGCGAGGAGCAGGAAGAGACCGCGAGCCGGTCCGCCTCCCGCGACTCCGGCGGTTCCACGGCGAACTTCCCGCAGCAGGCCTCGTACACCGTGGCCCAGGTCAAGGACATCGCCCGGCAGATCATCCCGTCGGGCCAGTTCCAGTGCTTCAGCAACATCGTGCAGCACGAGTCGACCTGGAACTACCTGGCCGTCAACCCGACCTCGGGTGCCTACGGTCTCGTCCAGTCGTACCCGGGCAGCAAGATGTCCTCGGTCGCCGACGACTGGCGCACCAACCCGGCCACCCAGATCAAGTGGGGCCTCAACTACATGAACGAGCGCTACGGCAGCCCGTGCGAGGCCTGGGACTTCTGGCAGGCGAACCGCTCGTACTGAGACCTCAGGGTCCTTCTACGGCGCTCAACTTCACGGAGCCCCCCACCGTCCTACGGTGGGGGGCTCCGCACGTGTACCGTCAGGTCGACAATTCGCCGGGGGGCGCCGTGGGGGGAAGAGGAAGCATCATGTCGAAGACACCGGGGTGGCTCGGCGGACTCGGAGCCAGGCTGACCCACATGGGAGAGCGGCTTGAGGAGAAGCGTGCGGAGGCGCAGGCGGAACGCCCGGCCGCGGTGGCCGAGCCCCATCCCCCCGAGCACGTGCCCCCGCCGCCCGACTACGCGCCGGCCATAGCGGCCAGGCCCGACCCCGTCGACGCCGTGCCCTGGGGCATGCGGGTCGCCGCCGAGGCCGGCTGGCGGCTGCTCGTCCTCGCGGGCACCATCTGGGTGCTCGGCCAGATCATCAGCCAGGTCCAGCTGGTGGCCTTCGCGTTCATGGGCGCACTGCTGGTCACCGCACTGCTCCAGCCGACGGTGGCCTGGCTGAAGAAAAAGGGCGTGCCGCGCGCGCTCGCCACCGTCCTCACCGCCGGAACCGGCTTCGTGATCATGGGGCTGATCGGCTGGTTCGTGGTCTGGCAGATCATGGACAACGCCGACGACCTCGCCCAGCGCGTCCAGCAGGGCATCGCGGACACCAAGAACTGGCTGCTCAACAGCCCGTTCCACGTGACCGAGGCGCAGATCAACGACATCGCGAAGAACCTCAGCGACGCGGTCGGCACCAACACCCAGCAGCTGACCTCCGCCGGACTCGCGGGCGTAACCGTCCTCCTGGAGATGATGACGGGGATACTCCTCGCGATGTTCTCCACGCTCTTCCTGCTGTACGACGGGAAGCGGATCTGGGAGTGGACGCTCAAGCTCCTTCCGGCGCAGGCCCGTCCGGGCATGGCGGGCGCGGGCCCCAGGGCCTGGCACACACTCACCGCCTATGTGCGGGGCACGGTGATAGTGGCCATGATCGACGCCATCTTCATCGGTCTCGGACTGCACTTCCTGAACGTGCCGGTGGCCGTGCCGCTGGCCGTGCTGATCTTCGTGTTCGCGTTCATCCCGCTGGTGGGCGCGGTCATCTCGGGCGCACTGGCGGTGGTCATCGCGCTGGTGGCCAACGGGCCGTTCAACGCGCTGTGGGTGCTGGTCGTGGTGCTCGCGGTGCAGCAGATCGAGGGGCACATCCTCCAGCCCTTCATCCTGGGCCGTGCGGTACGGGTGCACCCCCTCGCCGTGGTCCTCGCGGTGGCGGCGGGCGGTCTGGTGTCCGGCATCGGCGGTGCGGTGGTCGCGGTGCCGCTGGTCGCGGTGCTCAACACGGCGGTGGGCTATCTGCGGGCGTACTCGAAGGAGAACGCGCTGCGGGCCTCGCCGAAGCCGCACGGGGCGACGGCGGTGGACCTGGCGCCCACTCCGGCGCCGGTGGGAGCGGGGGCCGGAGCGAAGTCGGGATCGGACGCGGGTCCGGGGTCGGGGTCGGGTTCGGTGTCGGGCACTTCGGGTTCGAGTGGTTCGGGTTCGGGTTCGGGTTCGGCCGAGGGGATTCCGGAGAGGCCCTCCGACCGTCCGAGCGACCGCCCGTCAGACCGGCCTTCCGGCCCGTCCTCGGGATCGGACCCGGCGTGATAACCCCGCCGGAACTGGTTCCGGGACCCGACGAGGGGCCCCCGCCCGAGACACTGGACTCGGGCGGGGGCCCTCCGCGTACGCCCCTGTTACGGCTGGGGGCGTGGTTACGGGGCTGGCGCGAGACGCCCTGGCTGTGGGCGCTCGCGGGCGTGGTGGGCGCGTCCGCGCTGTGGGCGGGCGGACTGTACTTCTTCGGCGGCGGCGAGCCCGACCAGCGGGGGTACCGGCTCGCGTGGAACAGCTGCGACAAGGTCCCGCTGACGAGCCTGAGGCAGAAGCTGGGCAAGCGGGACACGACCACCGACAGCGCGGACCTGTTCCAGGACCCGGCGCTCAACCGGCTGGAGTGCCAGCTGCCGATCCGGAGCGCCCGGGTACGCAGCCAGAACGGCTGGCGGATCGGGGAGACCTACCAGGTGACGCTGCACGTCGAGCAGCACCGCAGAACGGACCCGGGACCGGAGATCGAGGCCCTTCTGAAGAGCGGCCGGCGCGGCTGGAGCGGGTTCGAGGTCGAGAAGCTGACACCGGTGCGGGGGCTGGGCGACCGGGCGTACTTCGTGAACAACTACCGGTCGGGCCCGCAGTTGGAGCTGGTGGTGCAGGACGGCGGCGTGCTGCTGACGCTCAGGCTGTACGGGGTCGGCGAGATCATCGGCGACGGGCCGCCGGGCACCGATCCGCCGGACACCGCGGAGGCGGACCTCCAGGGGGTGTCGGACCGGATGGTGGCGGACCTGCGCGAGGCGATGGCGGTGCTCAAGCGCTGAGGAGCGCGCGCCTTCCCCGTACCGACCACCGGCGCGAAGTGCGTACGCGCAGAGCCGAAGGGGCCCACCGGGCGATGCCGGTGGGCCCCTTCGGTCGCGTCACAAGGACGACTACTCGGCCAGTACGGCCTCGGAGTCGAGGGTCACGCCGACCGCCTGGATCACCGAGGCGACCTTGACGGCCTCCTGGATCGTCTCGCGCTCCACGCCCGCCTTGCGCAGGACCTGCTCGTGCGAGTCGAGGCACTGGCCGCAGCCGTTGATCGCGGAGACCGCGAGGGACCACAGCTCGAAGTCGACCTTCTCGACGCCCGGGTTGCCGATGACGTTCATCCGCAGACCGGCCCGCAGCGTCCCGTACTCCGGGTCGGAGAGCAGGTGGCGGGTGCGGTAGAAGACGTTGTTCATCGCCATGATGGCGGCGGCCGACTTGGCGGCCGTGTACGCCTCGGGGGAGAGGTTGGCCTTCGCCTCGGGCTCCAGCTCGCGCAGCACCTTCGGCGAGCGCGAGGCGATCGCGCAGGCCAGTACGGTGCCCCACAGCTGCTGCTGCGGGAGGTCGCTGTTGCCGATGACCGAGCCCAGGTTCAGGCGGAGGTCCTTGGCGAAGTCCGGTATGGCGGACTTCAGTTCGTCGAGTGCCATGTCAGGTCAATCCGTTCTGTGGTCCGTACGGTCGGGCTGGTGCTTCGGGGTTCCTACTCGCCCGAGAGCAGCGCGACCGGGTCCAGGGTGTTCTCGCCCTTGGTCCAGTTGCACGGGCACAGCTCGTCCGTCTGGAGCGCGTCGAGGACCCGGAGGACCTCCTTCGGGTTACGGCCGACGGAACCGGCGGTCACCATCGTGAACTGGATCTCGTTGTTCGGGTCGACGATGAAGACGGCGCGCTGCGCGAAGCCGTCCTCGCCCTCGATGCCGAGGTCACGCATGAGCTCGTGCTTCGAGTCGGCCAGCATCGGGAAGGGCAGGTCGGTCAGGTCCGGGTGGTCCTTGCGCCAGGCGTGGTGCACGAACTCGGAGTCACCGGAGAAGCCCAGGACCTGCGCGTCACGGTCGGCGAACTCGTCGTTCAGCTTGCCGAACGCGGCGATCTCGGTCGGGCAGACGAAGGTGAAGTCCTTGGGCCACGCGAAGACGACGCGCCACTTGCCCTCGTAGGACTTGTGGTTGATCTGCTCGAACTCCTTGCCGGACTCCAGGGAGACACAGGCAGTGAGGTCGTACGTGGGGAACTGGTCACCAACAGTGAGCACGCGCACTCCTTGCAACGTAGGAAACATCCCTTTTCGGGGGCTTCCCGGGGGTTGGACGGATCCCCACAGTGACACAGGAGGCATTGATAGTGGAAATAGCTAGACTGGCTTGAACCGATCGGGGCTGCCTATCAGTGGCCGTAGTAATAGGGAGCGAGCGCACGTGCAGACCATGCCGAACAGGGGTAAGCAGCCCACCCTCGCGCAGCTGCGGGCCTTCACTGCCGTGGCCGAGCACCTGCACTTCCGGGACGCGGCCGGGGCGCTCGGCATGAGCCAGCCCGCCCTGTCGGGGGCCGTCTCCGCCCTGGAGGAGACGCTCGGGGTGCAGCTCGTCGAGCGCACGACGCGGCGGGTGCTGCTCTCCCCGGCGGGGGAGCGGCTCGCGGTGCGCGCCGGGGCGGTGCTCGACGCGGTCGCAGCCCTGCTGGACGAGGCGGAGGCGGTGCGGGCGCCCTTCACCGGCGTACTGCGCCTGGGGGTGATCCCGACGGTGGCGCCCTATCTGCTGCCGACGGTGCTGCGGCTGGTGCACGAGAGGTATCCGGAGCTGGACCTCCAGGTCCACGAGGAGCAGACCTCGTCCCTGCTGGAGGGGCTGGCGGCGGGCCGGCTCGACCTGCTGCTGCTCGCGGTGCCGCTGGGGGTGCCGGGGGTGCGCGAACTGCCGCTCTACGAGGAGGACTTCGTACTCGTCGCCCCGGCCGACCACTGGCTGGGCGGCCGCACCGACATCCCCCGGGAGTCGCTGCGCGAGCTGGACCTGCTGCTGCTCGACGAGGGGCACTGCCTGCGGGACCAGGCGCTGGACGTGTGCCGGGAGGCGGGGCGCGACGAGGGGGCGCTGGTGACGACGACCGCCGCCGGACTGTCGACCCTGGTGCAGCTGGTCGCGGGCGGGCTCGGGGTGACGCTGCTGCCGCGTACCGCCGTGGAGGTGGAGACCGCCCGCAACGCGGCCCTGGTCACGGGGGACTTCGCGGCCCCGGCGCCGTCCCGCCGCATCGCCCTGGCCATGCGCGCGGGCGCCGCGCGCGGCGAGGAGTTCGAGGAGTTCGCGGCGGCACTGCGGGGAGCGGTCGCGGGGCTGCCGGTGCGGGTGGGCTGAGAGGGGCCTCCTGCGGTACGGGAGTGAGGGGGCCGGCGGCTATGCACCCCACGTATACACCTCGCGTATACACACCGTGTACAGTGCTCCGCATGTCAATCGGACACACCTTGCTCGGCCTCCTTGAGGCCGGCCCCCGCCACGGTTACGACCTCAAGCGGACCTTCGACGAAAAGTTCGGGCACGACCGGCCGCTGCACTACGGCCAGGTCTACTCGACCATGTCCCGCCTCCTGAAGAACGGTCTCGTCGAGGTCGACGGCACCGAGGCGGGCAGCGGTCCCGAGCGCAAGAAGTACGCCATCACCGACGCCGGCATCACCGACGTCGAGCAGTGGCTCGCCCAGCCGGAGAAGCCCGAGCCCTACCTCCAGTCGACCCTGTACACCAAGGTCGTCCTGGCACTGCTCACCGGCCGGGGCGCCGCCGACCTCCTCGACGTCCAGCGCGCCGAGCACCTGCGGCTGATGCGCGTCCTCACCGACCGCAAGCGGGGCGGCGACCTCGCCGACCAACTGGTCTGCGACCACGCCCTGTTCCACCTCGAAGCCGACCTGCGCTGGCTGGAACTCACCGCCGCCCGGCTCGACAAGCTCGCCGTGGAGGTACGCAAGTGACATCCGCCGAGACCGCCGGGGCACCCGCCGGGTCCCTCCTCACCGCCGTCGACCTGCACAAGACGTACGGGGCCACGCCCGCCCTCGACGGCGCCCACTTCTCCATCCACCCCGGCGAGGTCGTCGCCGTCATGGGGCCCTCCGGGTCCGGCAAGTCGACGCTGCTGCACTGCCTCGCCGGGATCGTGACGCCGGACTCCGGCACCATCACCTACCAGGGGCGCGAGCTGTCCTCGCTGCCCGACCGCGAACGCAGCGCGCTGCGGCGCGGCGAGTTCGGGTTCGTGTTCCAGTTCGGGCAGCTGGTGCCCGAGCTGACCTGCGTCGAGAACGTCGCGCTGCCGCTCCGGCTGAACGGCGTCAAGCGCCGCGACGCCGAGGAGCAGGCCCTCGGCTGGATGCGGAGGCTGGAGGTCGACGACGTGGCGGCCAAGCGGCCCGGCGAGGTGTCCGGCGGTCAGGGGCAGCGGGTCGCCGTCGCCCGCGCCCTCGTCACCTCCCCCCGCGTGCTCTTCGCCGACGAGCCGACCGGCGCCCTGGACTCCCTCAATGGCGAGCGCGTCATGGAGCTCTTCACCGAGGCCGCCCGCTCGACCAACGCCGCCGTCGTCCTGGTCACGCACGAGGCGCGGGTCGCCGCCTACTCCGACCGCGAGGTCGTCGTACGGGACGGCAAGTCGCGCAGTACGGAGTACGCACTGTGAGCAAGGGTCAACCCGCCGAGATCGCAAGGGCGTTGGGGCTCGGCATCCGCTTCGCCCTGGGCGGCGGGCGCGAGGGGTGGGTGCGCACCGCGATGACCGCGCTGGGCGTCGGGCTCGGGGTGACGCTGCTGCTGGTCTCGGTGGCCGTGCCGCACGCGATGTCGGCACGCGACGAACGGGACGTCTCCCGGGTGGGGATGCCCGCCGGGGAGAGCGCGGGGGCGGGCCGGGACACGCTGCTCATCGCCAACGCGGAGACCCAGTACCGGAACGCCGAGGTGCGCGGCCGGCTCGTCAAGCCCGGGGGCGCCGACGTGCCGCTGCCGCCCGGCCTCGCCGCGTACCCGGGGAACGGCGAACTCGCCGTGTCGCCCGCGCTCGACACCCTGCTCAAGTCCGACGACGGCCGGCTGCTGCGCGAGCGGCTGCCCGGCAAGGTCACCGCCGTCATCGGCGACGAAGGGCTGCGTGGCCCCGCCGAACTCGCCTACTACCGGGGTGACCCCACGCTGCGGGCGGACACTCCCGGGGTGCTCCGTGTCGCGGCCTTCTCCGCGCACAGCGAGGTCACCTACGACCCCACCCTGCTCCTGCTCGTCGTCGTCACCTTCGTCGTCCTGCTCGTACCCATCGGGGTGTTCATCGCGGCCGCCGTCCGTTTCGGCGGTGAGCGGCGCGACCGCAGACTGGCCGCGATGCGCCTGGTGGGCGCGGACAGCCGTACGGTGCGGCTGGTCGCGGCCGGGGAGGCACTCGCGGGCGCACTGCTCGGACTCGCCGTCGGCGCCGGGCTCTTCCTCCTCGCCCGCTCGATGGCCGGTCTGATCACCTTCGGCGCCGCCGGAGCCGGGCTCTTCCCCTCGGACCTGACGCCGGCGCCCGCACTGGTGGTCCTGGTGCTCCTGGCCGTCCCGGCCGCCGCCGTGGGGGTGGCGCTGCTGGCGCTGCGCGGTGTCGTCATCGAACCGCTGGGCGTGGTGCGCACGGCCAGGCCGGTGCGCCGCAGGCTGTGGTGGCGGCTGCTGCTGCCCGCCGGAGGGCTCGCCCTGCTGGTGCCCCTGGTCCGCCAGGGAACCGGGGTCCCGCTCGACCAGACCAAGCTGATCGGCGGCACCGTGCTGATCCTGCTCGGCATCACCGCACTGCTGCCCTGGCTCGTGGAGGCCTTCGTCGCCCGCCTCGGCGGCGGCAGCATCTCCTGGCAACTCGCCGTCCGCAGGCTCCAGTTGAACAGCGCCATGGCCGCCCGTACGGTCAACGGCATCGCCGTCGCGGTGGCCGGGGCCATCGCCCTGCACATGCTGCTGGGCGGCATCGACGACCGCTACGTCACGGACACCGGCGCCGACCCGGCCCGCGCCCAGCTGACGACCATGATCCCCGAGACCAGCCCCGCCGCACGGAACGCCGACCGGCTGGGCGCCGACATCGCCCGTACCGAGGGCGTACAGAAGTACATCGGACTCGGCACGGTCGGCGTGGGCGACCGGGCCAAGTCGCCGGAGGCGCTCGACGAGGTCACCGTCGCCGACTGCGCCACCCTGCGCGAGGTGGCCAAGCTCCCCGGCTGCGAGGACGGGGACGTCTTCGCCGTCCAGGGCGCGGGCAGGCCAGGACCCTCGGAGGCCTTCGGGGCCGGCCGCACGGTCGTCCTGCGGCCCGATCAGTTCGACGGCATGCCCAGGATCAGGAACGCCGCCAGCAACCCGCCGCCCGTCCGGTGGACCCTGCCCGCACAGCTGCGGTCCGCCCAGGCCCTCACCGACCCCGGCGGCGGCAAACGCGGCGGACTGCTCGCCACGCCCGGCGCACTGCCCAGGATGGCCCCGGGCAGCCTGGCGCTCGCGGTGTACGTGAGGGTCGACCAGAGCGACCCGGACGCCGCCGAGCGGGTGCGCAACGTACTCGCCGCAGCGGACCCGAACGTCAGCGCGTACAACACGACGGCGAGCGTCAGCGACCGGCGCTTCGCCGCCGTCCAGAAGGCGCTGTACGCGGGTGCCGCCTGCGTACTGCTGCTGATCGGGGTCAGCCTGCTGGTCTCCCAGCTGGAGCAGCTGCGCGAGCGGCGCAAGCTGCTCTCCGTGCTCGTCGCGTTCGGCACCCGAAGGTCCACGCTCGGCCGGTCCGTGCTGTGGCAGACCGCCGTCCCGATGGCCCTCGGGCTGGTGCTCGCGGTGGCGGTGGGGATCGGGCTCGGTCTGGTCCTGCTCAGGATGAGCGCGGTCCCGGCCGCCGTCGACTGGGCGGGGGTCGCCGTGATGGCGGGCATCGGCGGGGGAGTGGTGCTGCTGGTCGGACTGCTCAGCCTGCCGCCGCTGTGGCGGCTGATGCGGCCGGACGGGCTGCGGACGGAGTAGGACCAGGACTACGAGGAAGGGGGCTGCCGTACGGGTGATTCCGTACGGCAGCCCCCTCGTCGTGCTATTCCGGGGCGGCGTCCTTCGGCGGGCGTCCCCTGCGCGGGAGCGGTCCGGTGTTCTTCGGGAGGCGGCCCGAGTCGTTGAGGGACTTGCGGAGCAGGAACTCGATCTGGGCGTTCGCGCTGCGCAGCTCGTCGGAGGCCCAGCGTGCCAGGGCCTCGTACACCTTGGGATCGAGCCGCAGCAGCACCTGTTTGCGCTGCTCCCGCCGGGGCTTGAGGCCGGGGCCCTCGGAGTCGTCGCTCACTGGTAGAGCGAGCCCGTGTTGATGACCGGCTGGGTGGCGCGGTCGCCGCAGAGGACCACCAGGAGATTGCTGACCATGGCCGCCTTGCGCTCCTCGTCCAGCTCGACGATGTCCTGCTCGGAAATGCGGGCGAGCGCCTGCTCGACCATGCCCACGGCGCCGTCCACGATCAGCTTCCTGGCCGCCACGACGGCACCGGCCTGCTGCCGCTGGAGCATCGCGGAGGCGATCTCAGGAGCGTACGCGAGGTGGGTGAACCGGGACTCGATGATGTGCACACCGGCCGCCTCCACGCGCGCGTGGAGCTCGATCGCCAGCTTCTCGGTGATCTCGTCGGCGTTGCCGCGCAGCGACAGCCCCTCTTCCTCGTGGGCGTCGTACGGGTACTCGATGGCGATGTGCCGGACGGCCGCCTCGGTCTGGGTGGAGACGAACTCCAGGAAGTTGTCCACCTCGAAGCAGGCCTGCGCGGTGTCCTCGACCCGCCACACGACGACCGCCGCCAGCTCGATCGGGTTGCCGTACGCGTCGTTGACCTTCAGGACCGCGGTCTCGTGGTTGCGGACGCGGGTGGAGATCTTGTTGCGGGTGGTGAGGGGGTTGACCCAGCGCAGGCCGTCGGTGCGGATGGTGCCCCGGTAGCGGCCGAAGAGCTGGACGACCCTGGCCTCGCCCGGCGCGACCATGTTCAGCCCGCTCATGGCGAGGAGCGCGCCGAAGAAGAGCAGGACGCCGACGACGATCAGCGTGACCTTCAGGCCGACCGAGGCGGCGGCCGCGCCGAGCACGATGAGCCCGGCCGCGGCGACGATGCCGAGCAGGCCCAGAAGGAGGGCGAGACCGCCGGCGATGCTGTGCGCCGGAAACTCGGTGACGCGGGGCGCGGGCATCTCCGGGAGGCCGTCCGCGGGGTCCTCCGCGGGGCGGCCCGCGGGGTCGTGGGAGGAGGTGGTCGACATGAGGGGTCCCCGTTCTCTGTGCGTTCGCTGTGCGATGGCTGTGCGTGCACCGGGCCCCTGTGGAGCCCGCACTCTGCGTGGTCTAGCAAAGTGATATCACTTTATCGCGGGTCCGTGCGACTGCATAGAGGTGCAATCCGGACGCGTTTCCTCAACTTCGGTCACTGCTGGCAACCTTTGGGGCCCGCCGTTCGTCGGTTCCGTAAGGGGGGTGCTGATTGTCACGTCCGTAAAAGACGGGATTGACCCCATTTTGTCCCAGCTGACGGTGCTAGCTTTCTGAGCTGATCCGGCGAGTATGGCGAGCGACGACGACTGAGATACGGAGCAACTGACCAATGGGCCGTGCGGATGCGCGAAAGGCCCGGCAGCGTGGGTCGCGCCGGGCGCAGGGAAAGAGGAGTGGCATACGCCGCTTCTTCACCTTGAAGAAGGTGCTCGGTACGTTCTTCGGGCTCTGCCTTCTGGGCATGGCGGGCTTCGTGGCCATGTACATGTTGATCGAGATACCCCCGGGCAATGCCTCGGCGAAGACGCAGAGCAACGTCTACAAGTACAGCGACGGCTCGATCCTGGCCCGTACGGGCAGCGGTGAGTACGCCCGCGAGAACGTCGCGCTGAAGGACATTCCCGAACCGGTCCAGAAGACCTTCGTCGCCGCCGAGAACATGTCGTTCTACGACGACAACGGCATCGACTTCAAGGGCACCGCCCGAGGACTGATCAACACCCTCAGCGGCAAGGGCAAGCAGGGTGGCTCGACGATCACCCAGCAGTACGTGAAGAACTACTACCTCACGCCCGAGCAGACGGTCTCCCGCAAGCTCAAGGAGCTGGTGATCTCGCTCAAGGTGGACGACAAGTACAGCAAGGACACGATCCTCCTCGGGTACATCAACACCAGCTACTACGGTCGCGGTGCCGCCGGGATCCAGGCCGCCGCCCAGGCGTACTACCGCAAGGACGCCAAGAACCTCACGGTCGAGGAGGGCGCCTACCTGGCGGCCCTGCTCCAGGCGCCCAGCAGCTACGACGTGCTCAGCGCGACGCCGACGAACAAGAAGCTCGTCATGGACCGCTGGAACTACGTCCTGGACAACATGGTCAAGATGGGCAAGCTGGACCAGGCCAAGCGGGCGCAGATGACCTTCCCGATGCCCAAGCCGGTCCAGGTCGCCCCCGGGCTGAAGGGCCAGACCGGCTACATCGTCGAGGCCGCCCAGCAGTACCTGAGGGTGCGCGGGAAGATCACCGAGGAGCAGCTCGCGGCCGGTGGCTGGACGATCACCCTCAACATCGACAAGAAGCGGCAGCAGGCCCTGGAGAAGGCCGTCCACCGGCAGCTGGAGTCCAAGCTGGACCGCAAGGGCAACAAGGTCGACGCGACCGTCCAGGCCGGTGCCACCTCCGTCGACCCCAAGACGGGCGCGGTGGTCGCGCTGTACGGCGGCGCCGACTTCCTGAACCACCAGATCAGCAACGCGACCCGCACCGACTACCAGCCCGCCTCCACCTTCAAGCCGTTCGTCTTCGCGGCGGCCCTGGAGAACGGCTCGGAGACGCAGGACCGCGAGCCGATCACCGCCAATACGGTCTACGACGGCACCAGCAAGCGGAAGGTCGTCGGCAGCGACATCCCCTTCGCCCCCCAGAACGAGGACAACCGGAGCTACGGCGACATCACCGTCCAGGAGGCGACCGCCAAGTCCGTCAACTCCGTCTTCGCGCAGATGATCGTCGACGTCGGCCCGGCGCTGACGAAGGAGACCGCGCTCCGGGCCGGCATGCAGGACCGGGGCGGATTCGGCGCCACCCCCGCGATGTCGCTCGGCACCATGAGCGCGAACACCATGGACATGGCGGGCGCGTACGCCTCCCTCTCCGCGCACGGCCGCAAGGTCACCCCCTCGATCATCAAGTCGGCCGAGCACAAGGACCAGCCGACCTTCACACCGGAGAGCATCAGCGACTCCGGCGGCCTCAGCCGGCAGACCGCCGACACCGTCACCTCCGTCCTCCAGAACGTGATGAAGGAGGGCTCCGGCCGGAAGGCCGACAGTGACGAGTACCAGGCGGCCGGCAAGACCGGTACCTCCGAGGAGAACAAGTCGGCCTGGTTCGCCGGGTACACCCCCAAGCTGTCCACAGCGGTCGCGCTCTTCGGCCAGGACCCCAAGACCGGCAAGCAGGTCAGCCTCACCGGCACCGCCCACGCGGGCCGCGCCAACGGTGGCGGCTTCCCCGCCCAGATCTGGCGCGACTACACGCTGGGCGCGCTGAGCGAGAAGGACAAGGCGGCCGAGTTCGACCTGGAGGTCAAGGAGGGCGCGGACTACCGGACACCGCCCCCGCCGCCGCCCACCACGACCGCGCCGACCACCCCGCCCCCGGTGACCGAGCCGCCGAAGAACACCGAGCCGCCGAAGCACACCCCCGACCCGCCCAAGCACACGCCGCCGCCGAGCCAGACCAAGCCCCCGCCGGACGGCGGGGACCCGGGCAAGGACCCCGATCCCGGCACGGACCCGGGCAAGGACCCGGGCACCGATCCGGGCACCGACCCGGGCAAGGACCCGGGCACCGATCCGGGTGGTGGCCCCGGCGGCGATTCCGGCGGCCAGGGCCCGGGCGGCGACAACGACCCGTGGAACCCGAAGCCGTAGGGCCGTAAACACGGCATGACATGACACGGCACGGCACGACAGGACAGCGGCAGGCGGCACCTTTCCGGTGCCGCCCGCCGCTGTCGTGCGTCGTGCGTCGTGTGCCGCGCGTCGCGACTTCCGCTAGCGGAACTTCGCCGCGATCCGCTCGCCCAGCTCCTTGTCCACGTTCCGCCAGTAGGCGAACGCCCGCTCCAGGACGGGAGCGCTCACCCCGTCCGACAGATGTCCGGCGATGTTGTTGACCAGCCGGTCGCGCGCCGCGTCGTCCAGTACGTCGCGCACCAGCGTGCCCGCCTGGCCCCAGTCATCGTCGTCACTGCGCAGCGTGTACGCGTGGTGGACCATCTCGCCCGCCGTCGCCCAGCCCGCCGGTTCGCCGAAGCGCGCCGTCTCGGCCGCCGGGCCGCCGTACGAGTTGGGCGCGTACACCGCACCCGTGCGCGACGGCTCGTACCGCATCGGCCCGTCCTTCGCGTACGAGTTGACCGGCGAGCGCGGCCGGTTCGGCGGCAGCTGGAGGTAGTTGGGGCCGATCCGGTACCGGTGGGTGTCCGGGTACGAGAACAGCCGGCCGAGCAGCATCTTGTCCGGCGAGGGGCCGATGCCGGGCACCATGTTCGACGGCTCGAAGGACGCCTGCTCGATGTGGACGAAGAAATCCTCGGGGTTCTCGTTGAGGGTCATCCGGCCGACCTCGATCTCCGGGTAGTCCGCGTGCGGCCACACCTTGGTGAGATCGAAGGGGTTGAAGCGGTAGTCGGGCGCGTCGTCGAACGGCATCACCTGGACGTAGAGCTTCCAGCTCGGATGGTCGCCGCGCTTGATCGAGTCGAACAGGTCCCGGCGGTGCACGTCACCGTCGGTCCCCGCCATCGCGTCGCCCTCTTCCTGGGTGAAGAACTCGATGCCCTGCTCGGTCTTGAACCGGTACTTCACCCAGAACCGCTCGCCGCCCGCGTTCACCCACATGTAGGTGTGCGAGCTGAAGCCGTCCATGTTCCGGTACGTCTTCGGGATGCCCCGGTCGCCCATCAGCCAGGTCACCTGGTGGGCGGACTCCGGCGACAGCGTCCAGAAGTCCCACTGCATGTCGTGGTCGCGCACCCCGCTGTCCGGGCGGCGCTTCTGCGAGCGGATGAAGTCCTGGAACTTCATCGGGTCACGGACGAAGAAGACCGGGGTGTTGTTGCCCACCAGGTCGTAATTGCCGTGCTCGGTATAGAACTTCAGCGCGAAACCGCGCGGGTCGCGCCAGGTGTCCGGCGAGCCCTGCTCACCGGCGACCGTCGAGAAACGGGCCAGCATGTCGGTCCGCTTGCCCGGCTGGAAGAGATCCGCCTTGGTGAACTGACTGACGTCATTGGTCACCTCGAAGGTTCCGTACGCACCGGAGCCCTTGGCGTGCACCACCCGCTCGGGTATCCGCTCGCGGTTGAACTGGGCCATCTTCTCGATGAGGTAATGGTCCTGGAGCAGGATCGGCCCGTCGGGCCCGACGGTGAGCGAATGCTCGTCGCTCTCCACCGGGATGCCGGAGTTGTTGGTGGTGTACGGGGCGGTGCCCGGAGAATTGCGGGATGCCTCGGTCACGAGCGTCCTCCCGGAGATCGGTGGGGGAATGGGTCGCTACGTCCGACTGCCCCAGTGAACCGCTCCGACACGCTGTCGGCAACACTTGGACCCGGTCCAGCCTCGGACCGGGTCCTGTGCGCGCGTACCGTGCTCAGCCCGCGCTGAGCCCGTGCTCAGACCTGGCTCAGCCCTTGGGCTCCGGCCCCGAGCCCGGCAGCCCCACCTCGAACCAGACGACCTTTCCGCTGCTCAGCCGGGTCGCACCCCACTTGCGCGTCAGCCGGTTCACCAGGAACAGGCCGCGCCCGCCCTCGTCGGTGTCCCGCGCCCTGCGCTGCCTCGGCAGCTGCGGCGAATCGTCCCCGACCTCGCAGCGCAGTACGTCGGTGCGCAGCAGCCGCAGCGTCACCGGCCGCTCCGCGTACCGCACGGCATTGGTGACGACCTCGCTGACCAGCAGCTCCACCGACTCGCTGAGCTCCTCCAGGCCCCACCGCTCCAGCGCCCGCCGGGCCAGCCTGCGCGCCCGCCCGGGAGCCTGCTCCTCCGGTTCAAGGAACCAGTACGCGACGTCGCTCGGCGCGATCCCGTCGAAGCGGGCGGCCAGCAGCGCGATGTCGTCGTCCCGGTCCCCGGGCCCGAGCATGTCCAGCACGTCGTCGCAGAGGGCCTCCAGCGGCGGCGGATGGTCGGGTCCGGTCAGCTGGGCGGTGGCGGCGAGACGTTCCCTCAGCTGCTCGATGCCCGTCCACACGTCCCGCAGCCGGGACTCCACCAGCCCGTCGGTGTACAGCAGCAGGGTCGCCCCGGCGGGAGCGTCCAGCTCGACCGCCTCGAAGTCGACGCCGCCGACCCCGATGGGGGCGCCGGGCGGCACCCGCAGCACCTCGGCGCGCCCGCCCAGGTGCAGCAGGATGGGCGGCGGGTGTCCGGCGTTGGCGATGGTGATCCGGTGCGAGACCGGGTCGTAGACGGCGTACATACAGGTCGCCATGCGGTCCGTGCCCAGGCGCTGGGCCTGCTCGTCCAGGTGGTGCAGGACCTCCTGCGGCGGCAGGTCGAGTCCGGCCAGCGTCTGGGCGGTGGTGCGGAACTGGCCCATGATCGCGGCGGATGTCATCGAGTGCCCCATGACGTCGCCGACCACCAGCGCGACCCGGCTGCCGGGCAGCGGGATCGCGTCGTACCAGTCGCCGCCGACCCGGGCCGTCTCGGCGGCCGGCAGATAGCGGGACGCCAGCTTCACGCCCGTCGGCCGGGGCAGCGAGTCCGGCAGCATCGTCCGCTGGAGCTCGTCGGCGATGTACGCCTCACGCCCGTACAGCACGGCCTTGTCGATCCCGAGCGCGGTGTGCGTGGCGAGCTGGGCGGCCACCAGCAGGTCGTTCCCCTCGAACGCGGCCCGCTCGGGGCGGCGCAGGAAGACGGCGGCGCCGATCACCCGGCGGCGGCCGCGGAGCGGGGCGAGTATCGCGCGGCGCCCGTCGGGCAGCGCGAGGTCCTTGCCGAGCAGCTCGGGCAGCGCGATCCGGGCCGCCGAGCCGTCGCCGAACACCGGCCGCACCCCGCGCAGCACCTCGGCGAGCGCACCCCCGGACAGCACCTCGCACAGCTGCCGGGCGGGCGAGACCTCGCCGAGCGCGGCGTCGAACTCGTCGCCCGGCACCCCCGCTTCGCCGAGGTCGCTGGTCCGCAGCCGGTCCGTACGCCGCAGTCGCAGGACGAAGGGCACCGCGGGCCGCTCGTCGCCGACCGGCAGCGGGTCCCGCAGATAGACCAGGATCGCGTCCGAGAAGGTGGGCACGGTGGCCCGGCACAGCCCGAGCACTATCTCGTCGAGGTCGATGCCCCGGGCGATCCTGCGGGTGGCGGCGCCGACGAAGCGCAGCCGGTCGCCCTCCCGTGCGGGCGGACCCGCGGGCGGTCCCGAGGGCGAGGGCACACCGGCGCCCGCGGCCACTTCGTCCCCCTGGTCCTGCCGGGGCCTGGCGCGCTCGTGCGGCCTGGCAACCAGGGGCTGCCGGCCTTCGTGCGAGGTGGACTGCTGCTCCGTCACGCGTGGGGTTCCGTCCGTCCGGGGAGCTTGTGCGCTGCAATCGCTGGTTGCGATATACCCGCTCTGCGGGCGGCGTCGACAGAACGGTGGCCTGTGAACGTTACAGACTCCCGCGCGTATCCGTGCGGGTTCGGGCATCGCTTCACAGATCCACCCCCTGTGGTGACATACGGTCAGGTCCTGCTCCACGCCCGGTAGTTACCGCTCGGCCCAGCCGGTACGAGCAATCCGGAGGACGATCCTACGGTTGGACCCTGGGGGCGCATCAAGAGTCTCACGTCGTCATGTGCGCCGGGGTGCGGTCCCAGTCATCCGGCAGCGGAGGAACCTCCCACCGGGGATCGGGCCGCCACCGCTCCCAGCCGTCCCGGAACGGCGCCCCCCAGGCCTCGATCTGCCGTACGGCGGCCTCGCCCGCCTCCCGTACCTCAAGGGCCCGCCGCTCGTCCAGCAGCCCGACCCGCCGCGCCTCCGCGAACTCGTCCTCGTCCAGCCACTGCCAGCGCCGGTCGGGCGCCACCGCGATGTCGAGGAAGTGGTCCTGGGAATCGACCCCGCCCGCCCACCTGACCTGCGGCTCCTCCAGATTCACGTACCAGTTCCTGAACTGCCACCCCTGGTCCCAGAACAGCCACACCGACCACGCGTCGCCGGGCCTGGCCAGCTTGAGCACACCGGTCCCGAACCACCGCGAGGTCGTGGTGGTCCGGGGCTTGGTGTAGCGGGTGGCCAGCGGTTCCTGGTGCACGGAACTCCCGTCCGCGAGCACCGGCTTGACGCACTCCGTCCCGGGCGCCATCCACACCGCCAGCAGCTCGTCGGTGTCCTGCACCACCGTCACGGGCCGGCAGATGTGGATGCGCGGGGTCGCGTTGTCCCGGTACCGCCAGAGGATCTGGTCGCCGGGAGCCCAGTGTGGGCTGATCGCCTCTTCCATGGATGGATCTTAGGAGGTGCCCCCGCCCTCCCGGCGGGGACTTACGGCTTCTGCGGCTCCTGCGGCTCCTACGGCTTCTGCGGCTTCGTCATGCTCAGGACGTCCAGGGCCGCGTCCAGCTGCTCCAGGGTGAGGTCGCCGCGTTCGACGTAACCGACCTCGATCACCACCTCGCGGATCGTCTTCCGCTCCGCCACCGACTTCTTGGCGACCTTGGCGGCCTCCTCGTAGCCGAGGTACTTGTTCAGCGGGGTGACCACCGACGGGGACGACTCCGCATACTCCAGGGCGCGTTCGCGGTTGGCGGTGATGCCGTCGATGGTGCGGTCCGCGAGCAGGCGGGTGGAGGTGGAGAGGAGACGGACGGACTCCAGGACGTTCTTGGCGATGACCGGGAGCATCACATTGAGCTCGAAGTTGCCGGACGCGCCCGCGATCGTGACCGTGGTGTCGTTGCCGGTCACCTGGGCCGCGACCATCAGCACCGCCTCGGGGATGACCGGGTTGACCTTGCCCGGCATGATCGAGGAGCCCGGCTGGAGGTCCGGGAGGTTGATTTCGGCCAGTCCGGTGCGGGGGCCGCTCGCCATCCAGCGCAGATCGTTGGCGATCTTGGTGAGGGAGACGGCGATGGTACGGAGCTGGCCCGAGGTCTCCACCAGACCGTCGCGGGCGCCCTGCGCCTCGAAGTGGTCGCGGGCCTCGGTGAGGGGGAGGCCGGTGGTGCGGGCCACCTCGGCGATGACGGCGGCCGAGAAGCCGGGCGGGGTGTTGATGCCGGTGCCCACCGCCGTGCCGCCCAGGGGGAGTTCGGCCAGCCGGGGGAGGGCGGAGCGCAGCCGCTCGACGCCGTAGCGGACCGCGGCCGCGTAGCCGCCGAACTCCTGGCCCAGGGTCACCGGGGTGGCGTCCATGAGGTGCGTACGACCCGACTTCACCACGTCCGCGAACTCCGCCGACTTCCGCTCCAGGGCGGCCGCGAGGTGCTCCAGGGCGGGGATCAGGTCGGTGGTGACGGCGGCCGTCGCGGCGATGTGGATCGAGGACGGGAACACGTCGTTGGAGGACTGGGAGGCGTTGACGTGGTCGTTGGGGTGGACCGGGGCGCCCAGGCGCTCGGTGGCGAGGGTGGCCACCACCTCGTTCATGTTCATGTTGGAGGAGGTCCCGGAGCCGGTCTGGAAGACATCGACCGGAAACTGGTCGTCCCAGTCTCCGTTCGCCACCTCGGTCGCCGCGTCCGTGATCGCGGACGCCAAGTCCTTTTCCAGCACGCCCAGTTCGGCATTGACCTTGGCCGCGGCCGCCTTGATGCGGGCCAGCGCCTCGATATGGGCGCGCTCCAGGTGCTGGCCCGAGATCGGGAAGTTCTCCACGGCCCGCTGCGTCTGCGCACGCCACTTGGCGTGCTCGGGGACGCGTACCTCGCCCATGGAGTCGTGCTCGATCCGGTAGCCGTCTTCAGTCGTCGTCATCGTGATTCCTTCGGATTTGATCCTTACAAGACCACGGCCTAGTTTGCGAACCGTGAAGTCCCCTGACGTGAAGCGGGCGTTCAAGTACCGCTTCCACCCGACCGATGCGCAGGCGGCCGAGCTGTCGCGCACGTTCGGGTGCGTGCGGAAGGTCTACAACCTTGCGCTGGCCGCACGGTCCGAGGCGTGGACCCGGCAGGAGCGGGTCAACTACAACACCACCTCGGCGATGCTGACGGCCTGGAAGAAGACCGAGGAGCTGGCGTTCCTCACGGAGGTGTCCAGCGTCCCGTTGCAACAGACGCTGCGACACTTGCAGACAGCGTTCACCCACTTCTTCGCCAAGCGGGCGAAGTACCCGCGCTTCAAGTCGAAGAAGAAGTCCCGCAGGTCCGCCGAGTACACCTCCTCCGGGTTCCGCTTCCGGGACGGGAGTCTCACTCTCGCGAAGATGACGGAGCCGCTGGACATCGTCTGGTCCCGTCCCCTGCCGGACGGTGCGAGTCCGTCCACGGTGACCGTCTCGCAGGACCCGGCGGGGCGCTGGTTCGTCTCCCTGCTGTGCGACGACCGGTCCGTGAAGCCGTTGCCCGGGCTGGACACGGCGGTCGGTATCGACGCCGGAATCACCAGTCTCCTGACGCTCTCGACCGGCGAGAAGATCACCAACCCGAAGTTCGAGAAAGCGGACAGGGTCCGCCTCGCCAGGGCCCAGAAGGACCTGGCCCGCAAGGCCAAGGGCGACGGGGCCAACCGGCGTAAGGCGCGTATCAAGGCCGCGAGGGTGTACGCCCGTATCGCGGACCGCAGGCGGGACCACCTGCACAAGCTGACCACTCGTCTCGTTCGTGAAAACCAAACGATCGTGATCGAGGACCTGACCGTCCGCAACATGGTCAAGAACCACAGCCTGGCCCGGGCCGTCAGTGACGCGGCCTGGCGGGAGATGCGCACCATGCTGGAGTACAAGGCGGCCTGGTACGGACGCGAGCTGATCACCATCGACCGGTGGTTCCCCAGCTCGAAGCTGTGCTCCGCCTGCGGCAGCCTCGCGTCGAAGATACCTCTGCTCGTCCGGACGTGGACGTGCGACTGCGGCATCACCCATGATCGCGACGTGAACGCGGCGAAGAACATTCTGGCGGCCGGGCTGGCCGTTTCTGTCTGTGGAGCTGGTGTAAGGCCTCAACGGAGTTCTCCGGGCGGGCAGTCGGCGACGAAGCAGAAAACCCCACGGCGCGAGCCGTAGGAATCCCCTCCCTTCGGGGAGGGGGGATGTCAACAGTGCGACACCTCCTGTGAAAGTTGAGCAGTTGTCCGGTTCTGGGTATTCCCATCTCGCCTACCGGCCAGTAAATACCTCGGATAATAACGAACCGGGGAGGCGCAATGGCGCGCACCAGGCACAGAAGCATCCGATGTTCCGTCGCGGCCGTCGTCGCGATGGCAGCGGCGCTCGGCGGTATGACGGCGACGACCACCGGCGCGGCCAACGCCGCCGCACCGGCGCCCGTACCTGCACCTGCACCTGCACCTGCATCCGCACCGTCCGCGAAGGCCGTCACCGCGAAGGCCGCCACCCCGCTCCCGCCCGAGCTGGAGGCGATCCGCGCCGCCGAGGCCACCAAGCTGTACGGCAGCCCCGCCGAGCGGCCCATGGGGGAGCGCAAGACCGGGCTCATCTCGCTGGGCGACAGCGAGATCTCCGGCGAGGGCACCGGGACGTACGAAGCCCCCACCAACGGCCCCACCAACTGGTGCCACCGCTCGCCCGACGCCGCGATCCACAAGACCGCCATCGCCGCCGACGTGACGTACAACGTCTCCTGCTCCGGCGGCTACACCGGCAACATCAAGATCGGCGGCAGCAAGCAGTACGCCGACGAGCTGGTGCAGAGCGACAACCTCGCCATCAAGGCACGCAACACCAGGATCAAGATGGTGGTGCTGGTCGCCGGGGCCAACGACGACCTCCAGTTCGGCCCGGTCATGACCGACTGCGTGACCCGCTACCTCACCCTCCAGGGCCCCTGTGAGCCCAAGTACGCGGGCGGCTGGCAGGCCAGGGTCGACGGCCTGGTGCCCAAGGTCGAGGGCGCCATCCGCGACCTGAAGACCACCATGACCAACGCCGGCTACGCGGACGGCGACTACAAGCTGGTCGTCATGGGCTACCCGAGCCCGATCGGCCCCGACTTCAAGGACAACCCCGACTTCCCCGGCAAGCTGGCCTGCGGCGGCCTCGGCTACGACTCCGACACCGCCTGGGGCCGCAACGTCGCGGTCCCCGCCTTCGAGCGCGGCATGCGCAGGGCGGCGGCGTCCACCGGGGTGACGTACCTCGACAACTCCCGCCTCTTCCACGGCCACGAGGTGTGCAGCGAGAGCACCTGGGCACGCGGCCTGTTCATCGACGTGACCAAGCCGGGCCCGCCGGACGCCAACTCGGTCCGCCAGTCCTTCCACCCCAACATCCAGGGCCACGCGGCCTTCGCCTCCTGCCTCACCCAGATCTACGCCGCGGGCGTACGTGAGGCCAGTTGCGCGGACCCGGCGTCCACCGGCAAGCCGGTGCTGACGACGGGCGCCTGGGACGACAAGTTCAAGCCACTGAGGAACGCGGCCACCGGCACCTGTCTGGACGCCCCCGGCTCCGTCACCCGCAACGGCACGGCGGTCGGCGGCTGGGACTGCCACGGCGGCCGCAACCAGGGCTGGTGGTACGACGACACGCAAGCGTCGCTGCGCACCGAACTGAGCCACGACCGCTGCCTGGACGTACCCGGCGCCAAGTACGAGCCGGGCGCCGGTCTCGTCCTGTGGAACTGCTCGGGCGCGGCCAACCAGAAGTTCGTACGGCAGGCCGGCACGCTCCGCCCGGCCGCCGCGACCGGACTGTGCGTCACCCTCTCGGCGGCAAAGGACCCGCTGAGGCTGAAGGCGTGCGACGGCTCGCCGAGCCAGCAGTTCGCGTAGCCCGGAAAGCCCGGTCCGGCGCGCGTGCGCCGGACCGGGCTCTTACCTTCACGGCATGATCACCTCACTCTGCGCAGCCGCAGCAGCAGCCCTGGCCGCGACCCTCGCCCCGTCCGCTGTTCCCCCGTCTCCTCCGTCTTTCCTGTCCGACACGGAATCCGTCCGCTCGTACTGGACCCCGGAACGGATGCGCGAGGCCGAGGCGTCCTCACCCCTGGACGCCGGACCACTCGCGCCCCCACCGCCCCCTCGTGCGCACGGCATCCCGTGGACCCTCTCCACCGCCCCCGTCGCCCACATCGGCCGGCTCTTCATGGTCCTGCCGGGCGGACAGAAGGCGACCTGCACGGCGGCCGTCGTGTACGCCAAGAACCGCGACCTGATCGCCACCGCGGGCCACTGCGTCCACCTCCGGGCGGCGGGCGGCGCGATGAAGTCCCTGCTCTTCGTCCCCGGCTACAGCAAGGGCCAGAAGCCGTACGGCAGTTACCCGGCCCGCTCGGTCGGTGTCGCCGACCTCTGGAAGGACTCCGAGGACCACAAGGCCGACTTCGCCTTCGTGGCCCTCGCCCCCGACGAGAAGGGCCGCCACGTCCAGGACGTCGTCGGCGCCCGCCGCGCGATCTTCGGCCGCACCCCCGCGGGCCCCCGCACCGCCTTGGGCTACCCGTTCCTCAAGCCGTACGACGGCGAGACCCTCCAGTACTGCGAGGGCAGGGCCACCGGGGTCACCGACCCCCGCCTCCTCGGCGGCAGCCAGCTGAAGCCCTGCCGCATGACCAACGGCGCGAGCGGCGGCCCCTGGTACGCCCGTACCTCCAACGGCGAGGACATCCAGGTCGCGGTCACCAGCTCCCGCCCGAAGGGCGAGGCGGACGTGGCCTGGGGTGCGGTCCTCGACGGCACGGCCCAGAAGCTGTACCGGGCGCAGTCGGCGAAGTGAGAGGAGGGCTCCTCAAGGCCCTAACCGCGAGGTAACCACCCACCAAATAGTGGGTGGTTGACCATGCCGCGCCACCGGGAGAGGCTCGAAGCAGCCCCGCTCCAGGGGCTCAGCCACTTCCCCCGTCCCCTCTCTCACCCGGTCGCCGAGGAGGCCGCCCCGTCCAGTTCCGCCAGTAGCTCCATGCGCCGGAGGCCCCACGCTCCCAAGGGTGCGAGGGCCTGGTTCAGTTCCTGCCCGATCTCGGTGAGCGAGTACTCGACGCGCGGCACGGCCGTGTCCTCGTACACCTTGCGGTGCACGATCAAGTCGGCCTCCATCTCGCGCAGTTGCTGCGTGAGCACCTTCTCGCTGATCCCGGTCAGCTCCCGGCGGATCGCTCCGAAGCGACGCGGCCGTTCGTGGAGTGCCCACAGGATCAGCACCTTCCACTTTCCGTCGACGACGTCTATGCCCGCGTCCAGCCCGCACTGATACGGAAAGTTCTTCAACTCACCACACCCGCCCCTCGCTTCGTCATGCCCTGCAGCGTTCTCAACGTTTGGACTTCATCATGAGTGCCACTCCCGGCAAGTCCGTCCCCGGCAGCACCGTGCCCGGCAAGCGCCCCGTCACCGTCCTGGGTCTCGGTCCCATGGGCCAGGCCCTCGCCGGGGCGTTCCTCGCGGCGGGTCACCCCACCACCGTGTGGAACCGCACCGCATCCCGTGCTGATTCCCTCGTGGGGCGGGGAGCCGTGCTCGCCGAGACCCCCGCGGCGGCCGTACGCGCCGCCGACCTGGTCGTGGTCTGCGTCCTCAACTACGACGCCGCCCTGTCCGTCCTCGACGCCGCGGGCGACGCCACCCAGGGACGTACGGTCGTCAACCTCACCGCCGACACCCCGGCCCGCGCCCGCGAGGCCGCCGCCTGGGCCGAGGCGCACGGGGTGACGTACCTCGACGGCGCCATCATGACCCCCACGGTCACCATCGGCACCCCGGACGCCGTCTACCTCTTCAGCGGCCCCGAGGCCGCCTACGAGACCCACCGCCCCACCCTCGACGCCCTCGCCGGAACGCCCACTTACCTCGGCGAGGACCACGCCCGTGCGGCCTCCCACGACGTGGCGCTCCTCGACCTGTGGTGGACCTCGGTCAGCGGCCTCGTCCACAGCTTCGCCCTCGCCCGCTCGCAGGGCGTCTCGGCCACCGACCTGGCCCCCTTCGCCAAGAACATCGGCAACCTCCTCACCTCCTGCATCGACGGCATGGCGAAGGACGCGGACGCCGGGGAGTACCCGGGCATCGTGAGCGACCTCAACTCCACCGCCACCGCCCTCGCCCACATCGCGCACGCCTCGGAGGAGGCCGGTCTGGACGCCTCGGTGCTCCGCGCCGCCCAGGCGGTCGCCGACCGGGGCGTCGCCGAGGGCCACGGCCATGAGGACCCGCTCAGCATGATCGAAACCATCGGGGGAGGGGCGGCCCGCTGGCCGGCCGGGGGCACGCCCGGGACGACGCAGCCCGTCAGCTCGCGAACACGAACAGCGTGAACGCGAAGAAGAGGCCCAGCAGCACCGGCCAGTAGAGCAGCGTCGGCAGCATGTTGTCCCGCCACTCCAGCGCCCGCACCTTGGTGTCCGAGCCGATCAGGATGGCGTTGACGAAGATGCCGGTGATCACGACGTACTGGGCGATCGCGAAGTATTCGAGATACGTCAGCGACGTGTCACCCGCGATCTCCCGGATCTGCTGCTGGTCGACGACCACGACCAGCAGCACCGTCACCGCGAAGGAGATCGCCGTCCACGTCGAGAACCCGTAGCGCGGATTCTTGCTGTCGTCCCGGGTGTTGACGAACAGCGTCAGGAACATCACCGCCGAGATGAAGAACGACTGGATCAGCCGGCCGGTCAGCGGGCCCGCCCAGTCCCGCTCCATCCCCATGTTGAAGTACAGCTCGGGCGCCGACTTGAAGGGCTTGTTCCAGTCGGTGAGGCCCTGGGTCATCGTGTAGTCGTGCTGGCCGAAGCTCCAGCCGGTGTAGTACGGGTTCCAGCCGGTGGTCAGGACGTCCTGGTCGAGGCCGATCCGGTCGTACTTCCACGGGGGGTACGAGGCGAAGTCGGGGACCAGTACGTCATTGGTGAAGTTGGCCTTCGACCACAGCCGCAGCCAGATGTTCTGCTTGTCCAGCGGGTAGCGCTTGTACTCGAACTTCTGGCGGAGCGTGAGATTGAAGTGCCAGCCCTTGAGACGCTGGCCGGCGGTGTTGGTGGTGTCGTACGCGTCGGTCAGCTCGTAGCCGTCCGGGGCCTCGGGGAAGACGACGCCCATGCTCGTCGCGGGCACGTCCTTGGCGTACCGCTGCCAGACGTACCCGCTGACCTCGACCTCCTGCGGGCCGGTGAACTTCGCGCTCTGGACGAAGACGCCGGTCGGGATCTTCCGCAGCTGCACGCCGGGCAGGGTCCTGGCGAAGTGGGCGTTCGTGTCGCCCTCGTCCATGACCGGGACGCCGACGATGCTGTCCGTCACCCGGTCGTCCGAGACCAGCTGCCAGACGGTGGCGATGCCGGTCACGAAGACCAGGGTCGCCACCACGGCCATCCACGCACACCGCTTCAGCGTCATCCGGTACGGCTTGAGGAGCGCCGCCGCCCCGAACATCGCCACCAGCGTGCAGGCGATGAGTAACGGCGCCCAGCCCTCCCGCAGTGTGTGGCCCGCCCGCGCATCCGAGCCGAAGAACCGGACCCCGCAGAGCACCGCCGCGACCACGGCCAGCGCGAGGAACAGGAAGTTCAGCCGCGCCGCCGTCCGCACCCGGCCGGGCGGCGGCACATCGGAACGCCTCGCGCGCGAGCTGATCATGCGTCCACCCTCGGACAGCACACCACCCTCCGCAATCGGAAGATCGCGAAGGGTGGCAGGAGTGAGGGGCTGGCCGGCCACCGAGTGGTTACGCCTGGCCGGGCGCGCGCACCGGGATGCTCGTCAGGAGCGGCGGGGCGGCCGGTGCGGTGAAGAAGTCGTTGCCCTTGTCGTCGACCACGACGAACGCGGGGAAGTCCTCGACCTCGATCTTCCAGACCGCCTCCATGCCGAGCTCCTCGTACTCGACGACCTCGACCTTCTTGATGCAGTCCTGGGCGAGGCGCGCGGCCGGGCCGCCGATGGAGCCCAGGTAGAAGCCGCCGTGCGCACCGCAGGCGTCGGTGACCTGCTTGGAGCGGTTGCCCTTGGCGAGCATGACCTTGGAGCCGCCCGCCGCCTGGAACTGCTCCACGTAGGAGTCCATCCGCCCGGCCGTCGTCGGGCCGAAGGAGCCGGAGGCGTAGCCCTCGGGGGTCTTGGCCGGACCGGCGTAGTAGACCGGGTGGTCCTTCAGGTACTGGGGCATCTCCTCGCCCGCGTCGAGCCGCTCCTTGATCTTGGCGTGCGCGATGTCGCGGGCCACGACCAGCGGGCCGGTGAGCGAGAGACGGGTCTTGACCGGGTACTTGGTCAGCTCGGCGAGGATCTCGTCCATGGGCCGGTTGAGGTCGATGCGCACGACGTCCTCCTCGGTGTCGAGGTGTTCGTCGGTGGTGTCCGGGAGGAAGCGCGCCGGGTCCTTCTCCAGCTCCTCCAGGAAGACGCCCTCGGCGGTGATCTTCGCGGTGGCCTGGCGGTCGGCGGAGCAGGAGACCGCGATGGCGACGGGCAGGGAGGCGCCGTGCCGGGGCAGACGTACCACCCGGACGTCGTGGCAGAAGTACTTGCCGCCGAACTGGGCGCCGATGCCGATCTTCTGCGTCAGCTCGAAGACCTTCTGCTCCAGCTCCTGGTCGCGGAAGCCGTGCCCGGTCGGCGAGCCCTCGGCGGGCAGCTCGTCCAGGTAGTGCGCGGAGGCGTACTTGGCGGTCTTCAGCGCGAACTCCGCCGACGTACCGCCGACCACGATCGCCAGGTGGTACGGAGGACAGGCCGCCGTGCCCAGCGAGCGGATCTTCTCCTCCAGGAACTTCATCATGGAGGCCTCGTTGAGGACCGCCTTGGTCTCCTGGAAGAGGAACGACTTGTTGGCCGAGCCGCCGCCCTTGGCCATGAAGAGGAACTTGTACGCGCCGCCGTCGGTCGCGTACAGCTCGATCTGCGCGGGCAGGTTCGAGCCGGTGTTCTTCTCGTCCCACATGGTCAGCGGGGCCATCTGCGAGTAGCGCAGGTTGAGCTTGGTGTACGCGTCGAAGATGCCGTGCGAGAGGGCCTTCTCGTCCTCGCCCGAGGTCAGTACGTTCTGGCCGCGCTTGCCCATCACGATCGCGGTGCCGGTGTCCTGGCACATGGGCAGGACACCCGCCGCCGCGATGTTCGCGTTCTTCAGGAGGTCCAGGGCGACGAACTTGTCGTTGCCGGAGGCCTCCGGGTCGTCGATGATGCGGCGCAGCTGCGCGAGGTGCGCGGGGCGCAGGTAGTGCGAGATGTCGTGCATCGCCTCGGCCGCCAGTTGGCGCAGGGCCTCCGGCTCGACCTTGAGGAACGTACGCCCGTCGGCCTCGAAGGTGGAGACACCCTCGGAGGTCACCAGCCGGTACGGCGTGGAGTCCTCTCCCAGCGGCAGCAGATCGGAGTACACAAACTCTGGCATTTCGGCCATTCCTCACTAGGCAGACGGCGTCGTCGCACCCCCATCGGTACGGCGCACCCTCCAGCGTAGAGCGGCCGCCCGCCCCGGAGTCAGTGAGGTAAGGCTCACCAGGGCCGCCGCCCGTGGCCGGCCGCCCCCCACCCGTCCCGCGCCGCGCCCGCCCCCAACCCCTGTCGCGATCTATCGCGTTTCGGTACGGTGGTCGGGTGGACCTCGAAAAGAAGCCTCAGCAGTCGCCTCCGGTGAAGGCCCCTCCGGTGCAGGCCCCTCCGGCGGAATCGCCCGCGCTCCGCGCCTCCGACGCCGACCGCGACCGGATCGCGGACATCCTGCGCGACGCCATGGCCGAGGGCCGTCTCGACGCGGAGGAGCACGGCGAGCGCATCGACGCCGTCTACCGCGCCAAGACCCTGGCCGAACTGGAGCCGCTGGTACGGGACCTGCCGGCCCCCGGCGGCCGGCCGGCGCCCGCCGTCACGGCCGCGTACGACCCGCACGGGCACGAACCGGCGGCGGTCGGCGCGCCGCCGGAGAACCTGGTCGCGATCTTCAGCAGCTCCACCCGCAAGGGGCGCTGGCGCGTCGCACCCCGCATCAACGCCTTCGCGCTGTTCGGGAGCATCGAGATCGACCTGACCGAGGCGCTGTTCGCGCAGCGGCTCACCACCGTCAACGCCACCTCCGTCTTCGGCAGCGTCGAGATCCGGGTCCCGGAGAACATCACCCTGCGCGGCAACGGCAGCGGCATCTTCGGCAACTTCGAGGTCCGCACCCTGGAGTCCGCCGACCCCGAGGCCCCCGTCGTCGTCATCAACGGCAACTCCGTCTTCGGCAACGTCGAGGCGAAGCCCAAGCGCGGCAAGCTCATCGCCGACCTGCACGATCGGCTGCGCAAGCACCTCGGGCACTGACCGGCCACCGGTGGAGCGCGCGCGGACCGCAGGCGGACTGCGCGCGGAATGCACCCTTCCGGGGGCGCGACACACCCTCTGCGCACTGGACACGGTTCGAAACCCTGTGCATAGGCGTGCGCACAGCGGGTAGGGACTGCGCATCGTCGCTCGCTCGCGAAGCCGTCGTCAGGAGTAGACCGTGCTGCAACCGCCGCATCAGTCCTTGCAGGTCGCCACCGTGCCCGCGCAGCGTGCGCCGGTCCCGGTCCGTGATCAGCGGGACCAGGCCGGCCCATGGCACACGGAGGCGGTGTGCCGCCGGGACGAAGCCGGGCTGTTCTTCGCCCCGTCGAAGGAGCCGACCGCCTCCAGGCTGGCCCGCGAGGAGGCCGCGAAGCGGGTTTGCGCCCGCTGTCCCGTGATGATCGCGTGCAGGGAGCACGCACTGCTCCAGCCCGAGCCGTACGGCGTCTGGGGCGGCCTGACGGCCGCCGAGCGCCGGGTGGTGCTGGCCAGGCGGCGCAGGCGTGAGATGGAGCTGAAGGCGGCGCCGGGCGCGGGAGACCACCGCATAGCGGGCTGAGACGCCGTCACGACGCGTTGGGGGCGGCCACCTCCTCGGAGGTGGCCGCCCCTACTTGCGTACCGGGAAACCTACTTCGCGCGGTCGAAGTCGATGGCGCTGTACGCGCGCAGCTTCGAGAGGCGGTGCGTGGAGTCGATCTGGCGGATGGTGCCCGACTTGGAGCGCATCACCAGGGACTGGGTGGTGGCGGTCGCCGAGCGGTAGCGGACGCCGCGCAGCAGCTCGCCGTCGGTGATGCCGGTGGCGACGAAGAACACGTTCTCGCCGCTGACCAGGTCGGTGGTGTGCAGGACGCGGTCCAGGTCGTGACCGGCGTCCAGCGCGCGCTGCTTCTCGGCCTCGTCCTTGGGCCACAGCTTGCCCTGGATGGTGCCGCCGAGGCACTTGATCGCACAGGCGCTGATGATGCCCTCGGGGGTGCCGCCGATGCCCATGAGCAGGTCGACGCCGGTCCCTTCCCGTACGGCCATGATCGAACCGGCGACGTCGCCGTCCGAGATGAACTTGATGCGGGCCCCGGTCTCCCGGATCTCCTTCACTATCCCCTCGTGGCGGGGACGGTCCAGGATGACGACCGTGACGTCCTCGGGGGTGGAGTTCTTGGCCTTGGCGACCCGGCGGATGTTGACCGAGACGGGGGCGTTGATGTCGACGAAGTCGGCGGCCTCGGGGCCGGTGACCAGCTTGTCCATGTAGAAGACGGCCGACGGGTCGAACATGGTGCCCCGGTCGGCGGCGGCCAGTACGGCGATCGCGTTGGGCATGCCCTTGGCGTTGAGCGTGGTGCCGTCGATCGGGTCGACGGCGATGTCGACCTCGGCGCCGGTGCCGTCGCCGATCCGCTCCCCGTTGAACAGCATCGGGGCTTCGTCCTTCTCGCCCTCGCCGATCACGACGACGCCGTTCATCGACACGGTCGAGACCAGGGTGCGCATGGCGTTGACCGCCGCACCGTCCGCGCCGATCTTGTCGCCGCGGCCGACCCAGCGGCCGGCGGCCATGGCTGCGGCCTCGGTGACGCGGACGAGTTCGAGGGCCAGGTTGCGGTCAGGGGCCTCGGCGGGAACATCGAGCGGAGACGGGAGCTGGTGCTCGGTCATCGGATGCGCACCTTTCTGTACGGCTGTGGCGGCGACGGCCGGGGGAGGGACGGTCCGTCGACTCTATCCGTACATCGACAAAATGAGCAGAGCGGGGCACGTATGAGCGGCATATCGGGCACGTCCCCGGTGCTTGCCCGGGGGTTCGCCGGGGGGTTCCCTGCGGGGCGGAACCGGGCATGGGGGACCATGGCTGGGTGGCAGCGAAGCGTGGCAATCAGAAGATCCGGGACATGGTGCTCTCGATGGCGGTCATCGGCGCCGTCGTCGCCGGCATCTACACCGTCATCCCGCACGACGAGAAGGCCGACCCGCTCAAGACGGTCGACTACCGGGTCGAACTCAGCACGGCCCAACGGTCCGCGCCGTACCCGGTCATGACACCGCAGGGCCTGTCCAAGGAGTGGCGCGCGACCTCGGTGACGTACCGCAAGAGCGAGGGCAGGGCCTGGCACCTCGGCTTCCTCGACCCGCAGAAGGAGTACGTGGCGGTCGAGCAGTCCACGGACGACCCCGCCAAGTACGTGCCGAAGGTCACCCTCTCCGCGAAGAACAGCGGGCAGACCAAGCAGGTCGGCGGGGCGGAGTGGCAGGTCTGGAAGGGCGAGAAGTACGACGCCCTGGTACGCACCGACAAGGGCGCGACCACGGTCGTCACGGGCACGGCCTCGGACGCGCGCCTGGCGGAGATGGCGGCGGCGCTGAAGGCGCAGTCGCCGAAGCCGCAGCAGTCGCAGTCGCAGTCGCCGTCGCCGGAGCCGAAGAAGAGCTGAGTACCGGCAGGCATACAGGCATGCGGAAGGGGCCGTCGCACCGTATCGGTGCGACGGCCCCTTCCGTATCTGCGTGACTCAGACGGTCGTGATGACCTCGTCGTAGGACAGGCGCGGGGAGCGCGGGAACCACGGGTTCTCGCCCGGCTTGCCGATGTTGACGACCATCAGCGGGGTGTGGTCGTCGTCCAGGAACTCCTTCTGGAGACCGGCGAAGTCGAAGCCCGTCATCGGGCCCGCGGCCAGACCGGCGGCACGGATGCCGACCAGGAAGTAACCGGCCTGAAGGGTCGCGTTGACCAGGGCGGCCTGCTCGCGGACCGGGCGCTCGGCGAAGAACGCGTCCTTGGCCTGCGGGAAGTGCGGGAACAGCGCCGGGAGCTCCTCGTGGAACTCGTTGTCGGCGGAGAGGATCGCGACCAGCGGGGCGGAGGCGGTCTTCGGCTGGTTGCCCTCGGCCATGTGGGCGACGAGGCGCTCGCGGGCCTCGGGGGAGCGGACCAGCGTGATGCGCAGCGGCGACTGGTTGAAGGCGGTCGGGCCGTACTTGACCAGGTCGTAGATCGCCTGGACCTGCTCCTCGGTCACCGGCTCGTCGCTGAACGTGTTGGCGGTGCGGGCCTCGCGGAAGAGGAGGTCCTGGGCGGCGGGGTCAAGAACGAGGGACATGCGTGGTGCCTTCCAGAAGTACAGGTGGATCAAGCGATGACCTCACCGTAGGACAGAGGTAGGTTAAGTTTCAACTAAATGGATGTGATCGTGGCGGGGCTCACACTGGGTGCCGCGCCACTTCTCACATCCCCTGTCCCACAACTCACGGGGTCCCGTTCTTCTTCCCTGCTGCCGAGGCGTACTTCTCCCAGACCCGCTGCGCGAGGGCGTTGCCGTTCTCGGCGCCCGGGCCGCCGACGCCCCGCATCGTCAGCAGCTGGGGGACGTCGGGTTTGGTGCGGAAGAGGGTGACGGCCGTGGTCAGGTCGTCCGCCCGGCCGACGAACCACGCCGACTGCATGTTGTCGTCCTTGCCGGTACGGCCCGCCGCGACGGAGCCGAGCGCCTGCCGCTCCGCCTGGGTCAGCGAGGAACGGGTCATCGCGAGGCGGCCGATGTCGAGCAGGGTGGCCTGTACGTCGAGGGCGACCCGGGGGTTCAGGGCGGCGCGGGGCTTCGGCTTCTCGAACCCCGGGAGCGCCAGGCCGTCGTGCTCGACCTTGGTCACCGAGTACGGCTCGACGCTCCGGCCCTCGTTGCCGAAGGTCGTGTACGCGGAGGCCATCCGGATCGCGCTGGGCGTGGACGTGCCCCGGGAGAAGTCCGCCGCCTCGGGGCGGGGCATGCTCGCCTCGTGCAGCCCGGCCGCGACAGCCGTCTCCTTGACCTTCTTCGGGCCGACGTCCTTGCCGAGCCGGGTGTAGGTGACGTTGCCGCCCTTGATCAGGGCGTCGCGCAGGGAGGTGCGGGAGGCGCGGTCGACAGTGGCGTGGGGGTCCAGCCGCAGTTCGGCGGCGAGCATCGGGTCGTCCGGATTGCGGATGCCGCTGCGGTCGTAGTAACTGGCCAGCGTGACCGCCCGGTCGTCGGTGGTGCCGTGCTGGAGGCCCGCGGCCAGTACGAACGGCTTGAAGGCGGAGCCCGCCGCGACCCCTGCCGTATCGGCGTTGTTGCTGAACCGCCGGACCGCGTCCTCGCCGCCGTACGCCGCGGTCAGCGCCCCGTCGCTGGGCCGCACGGACGCGGCGCCCACCTCGACGTAGCTGTCCTCCTTCCTCTTCTTCGGGTCGAGCGCCTGGGCGCGCGCCTGCTTCACGGCCTTCTCCAGCTCCGCGACCTTGGTCTTCTCGAAGGTGGTGCGGATGCGGTAACCGCCGCGCGAGAGGTCCTTGTCCGTCAGCCCCGACGCCTTCCTGATGTGCTTGTTGGCGATGTCGACCAGGTACCCGGTCTGACCGCCGAGGCTGGTGGGACGGGTCCGCTTGAGCGGCTCGGGGAAGATCCGGTACGTGTCCCGCTGCGCCTGCGGCATCTTCCCGGTCTGCACCTGCCGGTCGAGGATCCAGGCCCACCGCTGGACGGCCCGCTCGTGGTTCTTCCCGCTGCCGGCCGGGTCGTACTCCTCGGCACCCTTGAGCAGGGCGGCGAGCACGGCGGCCTGGCTGGGGTCGAGGTCCTTCGCCGGTATCCCGTAGTAGGCGCGCGCGGCGGCCTGGATCCCGTACGCCCCGCGCCCGAAGTAACTGGTGTTCAGATACCCCTGGAGGATCTCGTCCTTGGTCTTCTCGCGGCTCACCTTCAGCGCGATGAAGAACTCCTTCGCCTTGCGGGTGAGCGTCTGCTCCTGCGAGAGATAGGTGTTCTTCACGTACTGCTGGGTGATGGTGGAGCCGCCCTGCACCTCGCCGCCCCCGACGGAGGTGGTGAGGGCGCGCAGCAGGCCGGGCACGGAGATGCCCATGTCGTCGTAGAAGGTGTCGTTCTCGGCGGCCACGACCGCGCGCTCCACGGAGTCGGGGACCTCGGCGAGCGTGACGTCACGGCGGTGGATCGACCCCACACTGACCATGTGGCTGCCGTCGGCCCAGTAGTAGTCGGTCGACTGCTGCTTGGCCTCGGCGTTCTCCAGCGGAATGTCCACGCTCATGTACCCGAACACGAACACCCCCACCACCACGAGAACCCCACCCCCGAAGGCCCCCGCCACCCCCCGCCACGACGGCACCCACCGCCGCCACCCCACCTTCGCCGCCCGCCCTCCCCTCTTCCGCACCTTCCGCCGGGAACCACTCCTCTCCCGCCCCGCCCCGGTCTTCGCACGACGAACAGAAACGGCGGGACGGCCACACCGTCGCCTGTGGGTGGGGGAAACCATGCTCAGGCGACTCCTCTTTCACAGCCGCGACGCCGTGCCGCGGTTTACCTGAGTGGAGGTGTCGAAACGGCCTAGAGGTTGTCTCGGGAAGGTCTCGAATGCGACCGCCGACCTAAACTTTCACAACAGAAACCGCCCCAGAAAGACGAGTTGACGACATTCCGGACGGCCGGCCCCCCATGCCAAAATGGCCCGTCCACTCCGAGGAGTGGACGGGCCCGCGCCGAGGGTGAAACACGGGCCCGGTCCGTACCGGGTCTCCCCGGTCCGACCCGACTCTGATCCAGCAACCGCCGTAACTGCCGTCCCGTCAGGGCGCGAGCTGCCACAGGGCATCCATCGGCAGGGCTCGAATCCGGTCGCCGAAGGGCAGGGTCTGCTGTCCGGTGTAGAGGACGTAACCGGCGACGAAGCGGTCGCCGAGAAGGTTGGCGAGGTTGCGCAGCCCCGAGAGGTCTTCGGAGCGCACGGTGGCGCCGGCCTTGACCTCGACTCCAATCACGTCACCGCGCGGAGTTTCGATGACCGCGTCCACTTCGACCTTGTCCTTGGTCCGGTAGTGGAAGAGCCGCCCTTGCTGCTCGGACCAGGTGAGCTGGCGGGCCAGCTCCATGACGACGAGGTTCTCCAGTACGGCGCCGGCCGCGCCGTCGGGTTCGGCGAGCCGAGTGGCGTCCTGACCGGTCAGATGACAGGCGATGCCCGTATCGACGAAGGCGAGTTTCGGCGTACCCACGGCTCTTCCGGTCAGCCCCGAGGTCCAGGCCGGGATGGTCTTGATGAGGAAGACCGAGGTGAGCAGTTCGAGATAGCGCACCAGGGTGGTCCGTGGGATTCCGGAGGCCGTGGCAAGTGTGGCCGGGACAAGGAGCCCGCCGTTGCGGCCGGCCAGAAGACCGAGCAGTTTCAGGAGTTCGCCGTGCCGCTCAATGCTGGCGAGCTCCAGGACGTCACGCTCGATGAGTGTGGACAGGTAGGAATTGAAGAACGCGGTCCGGCGACGCGGGGCGCGCTTGACTGCCTCGGGAAAGCCGCCGATGACCGCACGGTCCAGATAGTCACGTTTGCGCAGGGTGGAGTTATGGCTGAGTCCGGGCCCGTGGGTGAAAGCGGCGTCGATGAACCCGTCCGGCCCACCGTGCAGCTCCCCCTGGGAGAACGGCCACAGCTCGATCACTTCCATACGGCCGGGCAGGGCATCCGGCAATGTCCTCATCGCCAGAATCCGGGAGGAACCGGTGAGGAGATAGCGTCCGGGTGCCGGGTCCAGGTCTACAGCCACCTTGATGGCGCTCAGCAGCTCCGGCGCGAGCTGGATCTCGTCGATGACCATCATCGAGTCGTGCTCGACGAACCCCGTTGGATCGTCCGCCGCCGCGCGGAAGGTCGCCGCATCATCCAGCAGGCGTAGGACCGGATTCGTCCTACGCCCGGCGGTCAGCCGGGTCAGCGTCGACTTCCCGGCCTGCCTTGCGCCATTGACCAACACCACGCGGGTGTCGTCGAGTGCTTCCGCGACGAGCCCTTCAGCGCGCCGCCGGATCAGATCGCTACGGGTCTCCATATCGCACAGAATGCCACCACCAGGAAAGATCAGTGGTCACTTAGACGGTTAGTCCGTGGTCATTCAGCCGGATGAGTGGCGGGCATTCGGACGGGCCGTCCCTCATCGATCACTCGTCGGAACCACGCCCCGAAGCCCAGCGCCAGGGACTTCGAACCCTCGGCGGGGTCAGCCTTCCGACGGATTCACTGTCTGAACGTTCCGTCCGGGAACTCCACCACGTCCGACCGCGAAATCAGGTGTATCACCGGGCGGTTCGACACGTGGCTGCGGTCGCTCGGCGCCAGGCGAACCCGGCTTCTCGTGCTGCGCCCCTCAGGCATCCGACGCGTCAGTGAACAGCATGCCGCTCGGTTGGAGCGATTCCGCCTCCGTCGCGGTGACGCAGTCCCGGCACGCCGCGGAGAGCTGGGGCGAGCCGCTGTGTCATGCCCGCAGTCGAAGCCCAGGTGGATGGCGTTGGTATATCAGGGGGACCATGAGGGCGAGCAGGAGGGCCGCAGGGTGCCGGTGACCTGCCCGAGTCCTGGTCCGTTTCCGGGACCACCGTTCGGTGTGACTGATAGTTTATGAAGATCACATCCTGGTGGGGGGAAAGCCGCCGGGGCTTGGAGATCAGGAAGACAATGCGCATTGCCCAGATCCTCGACAAGATAGACTCCGGCGACATCGCACTGCCGGAATTCCAGCGCGGATATGTATGGACCCGCGACCAGGTACGCGGATTCTTCCAGTCTCTCTACCGTAGTTACCCGATCGGCGGCTTTCTCACCTGGGGTGCCAAGGCTGAAAGCACACAGACCAGAGGGGGCCGGACCGACAGGGACGGCACTGTGAATCTTCTGCTGGACGGGCAGCAGCGAGTGACCACTCTCTACGGAGTGACCCGCGGTCGGCCTCCCCGCTTCTTCGAAGGGAACCCGGCAACGCTGACGGGGCTGCACTTCAACCTGGATACGGAGACGTTCGAGTTCTACGCACCGGCGAAGATGCAGGACAACCCCTTGTGGTTGGACGTTACCTCCCTCCTTCGAAACGGTCTGAGCTCTCACCTGCAGACGGTGAACCAACTGGCAGGCCGGGACACCGAGGTAATGTCCGCCTACATCGAACGCCTGAACCGCATCACCCAGATCATGGACCGAGAGGTCCACATCGACGAAGTCACAGGTGAGGACAAAACCGTCGATGTCGTCGTCGAAATCTTCAACAGGGTGAATTCCGGCGGCACCAAGCTCTCCAAAGGCGATCTGGCTCTGGCTGCGATCTGCGCCTCGTGGCCGGAAGCCCGGCCAACGATGAACGAGGCCCTGACGACTTGGTCCGCGGCAGGGTTCGACTTCAAGCTCGACTGGCTGTTGCGCAATGTCAACGCGGTACTCACAGGCGAGGCACAGTTCTCGAAACTCGCAGAGGTCGGAGTCCCTGCCTTCCGGGCCGGCTTGAAAGGGACCATCGACTCCGTCGACTACATGCTCAACGCGCTGGCCGGACGGCTGGGGCTCGACCACGGAAGGGTCCTCAGTGGCCGGGGCGCCTTCCCCGTCATGAGCCGTCTGCTCCACATCCACGACGGAAGGTTCCCCGACGGTACAACCCGCGACCGACTCTTCTACTGGTATGTCCACAGCTTCCTGTGGGGTCGTCACACGGGAGCGACGGAGACTGCGCTCAATCAGGATCTGCAGGCGCTCGACGACGGCGGAGTCGACCTGCTCATCGACGTGCTGCGGCGCAGCCACGGCGGTCGGCTGCAGGTGAGCCCCGACGACTTCGCGGGTGCCAGCATGGGATCGCGCTTCTATCCTCTGCTGTACATGCTCACGCGGGTCCAGGGCGCGCAGGATCTGGGCAGCGGGGTACCGCTGCGGGACGGCATGCTGGGCCGACTGAACTCCCTGCAGGTGCACCACATCTTTCCCAAGGCTCGCTTGCGAGCGCATGGGTACAGCCGCGCCGAGATCAACGCAGTGGCCAACTTCTGCTTCCTCACGCAGGACACCAACCTACGGGTCGGGGCCAAGAATCCCGCGGAGTACCTTCCAGAGATCACGATGCGTATGCCGGGCGCGCTGGAATCACAGTGGATCCCGGTGGATCCGCGACTCTGGCGAACCGAAAACTACCTGGAGTTCCTGGCCGCACGTCGTGAACTCCTGTCATACGCCGCAAACGACTTCTTGGACGCGCTCCACGATGGCCCAGCCCCTGTGGACCTCGTCTCTCCCTCGCGGTCCGGCCTTCCGCGTACCGCCGTGGCGGTGGCTGAACCAACCTCGTTCGACGACGTTCCCGGCCTCGCGGCACTTCTGTATGAAGTCAAGGAAGCGGGATTCGCGGCGCCCGACCTGGACAGCGAGGTGGTCGATCCGAGTACGGGGGAGGCGATCACCATCGCCACCGCCTACTGGCCTCATGGTCTCCAGGAGGAGGTAGGCGGGTCTGTGGTCCTGGCCATCGATACGACACCATCAGAGCAGGCAGCGATGGAAGCGAGCGACTATCGCGTGTTCCACAGCGCCGATGCCCTGCGCCGGTACGTCAGAAACATGCGCGCCGAGCACGCATCGACGTGACCTGAGACAGACGAGAGCAATCTGCACGGGACGCCGGGCGAAGCCACAGCGGTGCCGCGCCCGGCGCTCCCTCCACAGCGCCGGGCCCCCAGGTCACCGAACCCCGGCATCCGCCGAAACCTGGAGCCCCATCGCCACCCCTGACCACCCATGAAAAGCCAGCTCAAGGTGAGGACGAAGGGCCCGGACTCGATCGAGTCCGGACCCTTCTAAACTCCATGTTTGCCACGTCGAGTGACGTGGTGTTGTTTCGTCTCCGCTCACACGTTGAAGCGGAACTCCACCACGTCGCCGTCCTGCATGACGTACTCCTTGCCCTCCATGCGGGCCTTGCCCTTGGCGCGGGCTTCGGCTACCGAGCCGGTTTCCACCAGGTCGGCGAAGGAGATGACCTCGGCCTTGATGAAGCCCTTCTGGAAGTCGGTGTGGATGACACCGGCTGCCTCGGGGGCTGTGGCGCCCTGGGGGATGGTCCAGGCGCGGGTCTCCTTGGGGCCTGCCGTGAGGTAGGTCTGGAGGCCGAGGGTGGCGAAGCCGACGCGGCCCAGGGTGGCGAGGCCGGGCTCTTCCTGGCCCATGGACTGGAGGAGTTCGAGGGCTTCGTCGTCGTCGAGTTCGATCAGTTCCGATTCGATCTTGGCGTTGAGGAAGATCGCTTCGGCGGGGGCGACGATCGCGCGCTGCTCGTTCTTGAAGTCCTCGTCGACCAGTTCGTCCTCGTCGACGTTGAAGACGTAGAGGAAGGGCTTGGTGGTGAGGAGGTGGAGCTCGTGGAGGAGGTCGCCCTGCTCCGTGCCCTTGGTGATGCCGGCGGAGAAGAGGGTCTGGCCGGTTTCGAGGATGGCCTTGGCCTTCTCGACGGCGGCGAGGACCGCGATCTTCTCCTTCTGGAGGCGGGACTCCTTCGTGAGGCGCGGCACCGCCTTCTCGACGGACTGGAGGTCGGCGAGGATCAGCTCGGTGTTGATCGTCTCGATGTCGTCCTTGGGGGACACCTTGCCGTCGACGTGGACGACGTTCTCGTCCTTGAAGGCGCGGATGACCTGGCAGATCGCGTCGGACTCGCGGATGTTCGCGAGGAACTTGTTGCCGAGGCCCTCGCCCTCCGAGGCGCCGCGGACGATGCCGGCGATGTCGACGAAGTCGACCGTGGCGGGGAGGATCTTCTGGGAGTTGAAGATGCCTGCCAGGACCGCGAGGCGGGGGTCCGGGACGCCGACGACGCCGACGTTCGGCTCGATGGTGGCGAACGGGTAGTTGGCCGCCAGCACGTCGTTCTTGGTCAGGGCGTTGAAAAGGGTCGACTTGCCGACATTCGGCAGACCGACGATTCCGATCGTGAGCGACACGTTGGCGACTTCCCGTAGCGGAGAGGGTGGGCACCGGTCCGGAGTGGACCGACCGATCCCCCAGTTTACGGGCGGGGGGTGGGGGTGTCGTACGGGGCGGAGGGTGGGGGAAGAGTGGGTCCCGGAGTGGCTCCCGGAGCGGTTCGTGTCCGTACAGCGTCGAACTCAAGCCCAAGCTCGGCCAAAGGGCGTGTCCAAGCCCGGAATCCGTCGGTCCGGCGACCTACGTTGGTCCGGTGGAGCAACCCAGGACCCGACCTCGTCCCCCGCAGCGCAGGCCGCAGCCCGTTGCCGGGCAAGGGGGCAGTGCCGCGACCGTACGCCGGGACGGTGTCAGGAGCGGGCGGCAGGTGGCGCCCGTGGTGCTCGCGCTGCGGCGGTTTCCCAATCCCCGGCTGACCGGGCTGGGCAGCGGGCTCTTCGCCTCACTGACCATGTTCGTACTGGGGTGCCTGGACGCGCTGCTGTTCGGGGGGTCTCCGGTGGTCTACGGGGTGCTCTTCCTGCCGGTGAGCCTGCTGACCGCGCTGTGGGTGCGGCCAGCCGATCTCGTCACCGCGCCGATCAGCGTGCCGATCGCCTTCGCCTGCGGGCTGGTGCCCGTCGCGGGCGGCACCGACGGCGTGGGCAGCCGGTTCATGGCCGTCGTCACCGCCCTGGCCGTGCAGGCGGGGTGGCTGTACGGGGGCACGCTCGTCGCCGGTGTCGTCGCGAGCGTACGGAAGATCCGGCTGATGGGGCGCAAGCGGCGGCAGCAGCAGGCGCTGGGCGTGCGGCCCGTCGCTGTGCGGCGACCGCGGCCGCACAGCGAGTAGAGCCCCGCCGCGTCAGTGGCCGGCTGATTGGGCCGCCATGGCGGCTCCCACGATTCCCGCGTTGTTCTGCAGCTGGGCCGGGACCACTTCCGCGCGGATCCCCTCGATCAACGGCAGGAACTTCTCCGCCTTGCGGCTGACTCCGCCGCCGATGATGAAGAGGGACGGGGAGAAGAGCATCTCCACGTGCGCCAGGTACTTGGTGACCCGCTTGGCCCAGTGTTCCCAGGACAGGTCCTCGTCCTCCTTGGCCCTCGTCGACGCGTGCTTCTCCGCGTCGTGGCCGTGCAGCTCCAGGTGGCCCAGCTCGGTGTTGGGGACCAGCTTGCCGTCGAGGAAGAGGGCGCTGCCGATTCCCGTACCGAAGGTGAGCAGGAAGACCGTGCCCTTGCGGCCGGCGCCCGCGCCGAACGTCATCTCGGCGACGCCCGCCGCGTCCGCGTCGTTCAGGACGGTGACCGGCAGGCCCAGGCGCTTGCCCAGCAGGTCGCGGGCGTCCAGGTCCACCCAGCCCTTGTCGACGTTGGCGGCCGTGCGCGTGATGCCGTCCGTGACGACGCCCGGGAAGGTGATGCCGACCGGGCCCGACCAGCCGAAGTGATCGACGACTTCCTTGACGCCGTCGATCACGCTCTCCGGCGTCGCCGGGTGCGGGGTCAGTACCTTGTGCCTCGGCTCGGCCAGATCGCCCCGCTCCAGGTCCACGGGAGCGCCCTTGATGCCCGAACCGCCGATGTCCACTCCGAACACGTTCATGGGTTCCACGTTACGACGGACCACCGACAGTCACCGTCGGAGTGGACGAGAAGGGCGGAGCGGGGGCCCTGGGCGGGGTTACTTGCTGCCGAGGGCGGCGGCCTCCGCGCGCAGGTCGCGGCGCAGCTCCTTGGGGAGCGAGAAGGTGATCGACTCGTCGGCCGTCTTCACCGTCTCGACGTCGCCGTAGCCCCGCTCGGAGAGGTACTCCAGCACGCCGTCGACCAGGACGTCCGGTACGGAGGCGCCCGAGGTCAGGCCGACCGTCGTCACGCCCTCCAGCCACGACTCGTCGATCTCGCTCGCGAAGTCCACCAGGTGCGCGGCGGGGGCGCCGGCGTCCAGCGCGACCTCGACCATGCGGATGGAGTTGGAGGAGTTCTTGGAGCCCACGACGATGACGAGTTCCGCGTCCTCGGCCAGCTTCTTCACCGCGATCTGGCGGTTCTGGGTGGCGTAGCAGATGTCGTCGCTGGGCGGCGAGAGCAGGTTCGGGAACTTGCCCTTGAGGGCGTCGACCGTCTCCATCGTCTCGTCGACGGAGAGGGTGGTCTGGGAGAGCCAGACGACCTTCGACTCGTCGCGGACGGTGACGTTGGCGACGTCCTCGGGGCCGTCGACCAGGGTGATGTGGTCGGGGGCCTCGCCGGAGGTGCCGATGACCTCCTCGTGGCCCTCGTGGCCGATCAGCAGGATGTCGTAGTCGTCCTTCGCGTACCGGACGGCTTCCTTGTGGACCTTGGTGACCAGGGGGCAGGTCGCGTCGATCGTCGCGAGCTTGCGCTCCGCGGCCTCGGCGTGGACGGTCGGGGCGACGCCGTGCGCCGAGAACATCACGATGGAGCCCTCGGGGACCTCCGCCGTCTGCTCGACGAAGATCGCGCCCTTCTTCACCAGGGTCTGTACGACGTACTTGTTGTGGACGATCTCGTGCCGGACGTAGATCGGCGCACCGTACTGCTCAAGGGCCTTCTCGACGGCGATGACGGCGCGGTCCACGCCCGCGCAGTAGCCGCGGGGAGCGGCGAGCAGCACACGCTTGGCAGACGGGCGGGCAGGCGTAGAAGTCATGCCTCCCATCGTAAGGCCGTGCCCGACAGGCCAAAGATCGCGTAGCGGGCAAGACTGGACAGGTGCCCCACGGGCAGTCGACCAGTCGACGAAAGTGATGAGCGTGCGGAGGAACGATGGCCGGGACTGCTGACCGGGCGGGTGCGGGTGGTGTGGGCGGCGTGAGTGGTGCGGGTGGTTCGGGTGGTGCGGGGGGCGCGACCAGTACGGGCGGTGCGGGCCGGCTCAAGCGGAGCCTGGGATTTCGGGATCTGGTCGTCTACGGGCTGCTGTTCATCGCGCCCATGGCCCCGGTCGGTGTCTTCGGCACCCTCGACGCCAAGTCGCACGGTGCGGTGGCCCTCGTCTACCTCGTCGCGACGGTGGCGATGGCGTTCACCGCTTTCAGCTACGCACAGATGGTGCGGGTCGTCCCCCAGGCGGGCTCCGTCTTCGCGTACGCGCGCGTGGCGCTGGGCGAAGGGCCCGGATTCGTCGCCGGGTGGATGGCGATGCTCGACTACCTGCTGATCCCGGCCGTCGCGTACCTCTTCTCCGGGATCGCCCTGCACGCGCTCGTGCCGTCGGTGTCGCAGTGGGTGTGGACGGCGATCGCGGTGGTCGTGACGACCGCGCTCAACATGTGGGGAGTGCGGGCCGCCGCACGCGTCGGCTTCGCGGTGCTGGCGCTGGAGATCGTCGTGCTGCTGGTGTTCGTGGTGGCGGCGGTCGTGGTGCTCGCGCAGGACGGGGCCGAGCGGGACTGGCTGTCGCCGCTGACCGGGGACGGGTCCATGGGGTCCTTCTCGCTGGCGGCGGTGCTGGGTGCGGTGTCGGTGGCCGTGCTGTCGTACCTGGGTTTCGACGCGATCGCCTCCTTCGCGGAGGAGGTCACCGGGGGCTCGGCGAAGGTGGCCAGGGCGGTGCTGCTGTGCCTGGCGCTGGTCGGCGTGCTCTTCGTCGTACAGACGTACCTGGTGGCGCTGCTCTCGCCGGTCTCCGCCGCTGATCTCGCGGCCGATCCGGCGAAGCAGGGGACCGCCTTCTACGACGCGGTGGACGGGGCCGTCGGGGCGTGGCTGCACGACCTGGTGGCGGTGAGCAAGGCGATCGGTGCGGCGTTCGCCGCGCTGGCGGGGCAGGCGGCGGCCGGGCGGCTGCTGTTCGCGATGGCCCGGGAGCGGCGGCTGCCGAAGGTGCTGGCCAAGGTGGATCCCGGGTCCGGGGTGCCGAGGCTGGCGCTGGGGCTGGCGGCCGTGGTGACGCTGGTGGCGGCGGTGTGGGCGGCACGGCGCGATGACGGGATGGACCACCTGGTGTCGGTGGTCGACATCGGCGCCCTGACCGCCTTTGTGCTGTTGCACGCGTCGGTGGTGGGGTGGTTCGCGGTACGGCGGGAGGAGGGGGCGCCGGTGTGGTGGCGGCATGTGGTGGCGCCGGTGATTGGTGCGTTGATTGCGGTTGCGGTGATTTGGGAGGCGAGTCGGGCTGCGCAGGTGGTGGGGGTGGTGTGGCTGGTGGTGGGGTTGGTGGTGTTGGGGGCTCAGAGGGGGAGGGGGCGGGGGCAGGGGGTGGACGTGGGGGTGCGGTGAGGGGCGGGGCCGGGGGCGTGGGTGCTGAGCGGTGGCGGAGGTGGGGCGGGGGCGAGGGGCCGAGCGGGGTCGGGGGGCCGCCCCCTTGCCCGCCCGTTCCGCCCCCGGGGGGCGGCCCCGCCGCCCAAGGGGGCTAGGAGAGGGCAGGGGGGTTGTCGGTTGGGGTCGTTAGGGTCGGTGTATGGGTCTCAATACGTCAGCGGATGCGCCCCTGCCTGTCGGGCAGGTTTCCCGGTTGATCGGGGGGTGGATCGACCGGCTCGGTGCGGTCTGGGTCGAGGGGCAGATCACCCAGTTGTCGCGGCGGCCGGGGGCCGGGGTGGTCTTCCTGACCCTGCGCGATCCGTCGCACGACATCTCCGTGTCCGTGACCTGTTACCGGCAGGTGTTCGACGCGGTGGCCGACGTCGTGTCGGAGGGGGCGCGGGTCGTCGTCCACGCGAAGCCCGAGTGGTACGCGCCCCGGGGGCAGCTCTCGCTGCGGGCGACCGAGATCAAGCCGGTGGGCATCGGTGAACTGCTCGCCCGGCTGGAGCAGCTGAAGAAGTCCCTCGCCGCCGAAGGGCTCTTCGCGCTGGACCGGAAGCGGCAGCTGCCGTTCCTGCCGCAGCTCGTCGGGCTGGTGACGGGGCGGGCCTCCGCCGCCGAGCGGGACGTACTGGAGAACGCGCGGCGGCGCTGGCCCGCCGTCCGCTTCGAGGTGCGGAACGTGGCGGTCCAGGGCGTGCACGCGGTGCCCCAGGTGGTCCAGGCCGTGAAGGAGCTGGACGCGCTGCCCGAGGTGGACGTGATCATCGTGGCGCGGGGCGGCGGCAGCGTGGAGGACCTGCTGCCGTTCTCCGACGAGGAGCTGGTACGTGCCGTGGCGGCGGCCCGTACCCCCGTCGTCTCGGCGATCGGGCACGAGCCGGACTCGCCTCTCCTCGACCTGGTCGCCGACCTGCGGGCGTCCACGCCCACCGATGCGGCCAAGAAGGTCGTCCCCGACGTGGGTGAGGAGCTCGACCGGGTGCAGGGGCTGCGCGACCGGGCGCTGCGTACCGTGCGGGGACTGCTCGACCGGGAGGAGCGCGGGCTGGCGTCCGCGCTGGCCAGGCCCGTCATGGAGCGGCCGCAGCGGATGGTCGAGGAGCGGGAGGCCGAGGTCGACGCGCTCGTGGCGCGCAGTCGGCGGACGCTGGGGCACCTGCTGGACCGGGCCGACTCGGAGCTCTCGCACACCCACGCGCGCGTGGTCGCACTGTCTCCCGCGGCGACGCTGGAGCGGGGGTACGCGGTGCTCCAGAAGGAGGACGGCGCGGTGGTGCGGGCCGCGGACGAGGTCGCCGGGGGCGAGGAGCTCCGGGCGCGAGTGGCGGAGGGGGAGTTTGTGGTGCGGGTGGTGGAGTAGTGCCTCTTCCTCGCGGGCCCTCTGCCCCGCAGGCGTTGTCGGACCTCGGACTTAAGGTGAATCGCATGGCCAAGACGGACGCAGCCGCCGCCGGGACCGAAGTCGGTTACGAGCAGGCGCGGGACGAGTTGATCGAAGTCGTACGAAGGCTCGAAATGGGCGGTACGACCCTGGAGGAGTCGCTGGCGCTCTGGGAGCGCGGCGAGGAGCTGGCGAAGGTGTGCCGACGCTGGCTGGAGGGTGCTCGGGCCCGGCTTGACGCGGCACTGGGGGAGGAAGAGGCCGAGGAGGAGGCCGGGGAGGAGTCCCGGTAGGGCTTCCGTGCCGCCTCCCGGGAACGCCCGTTCAAATTCCCGGGTGATTTTTGTTATGCCGCCGTTCGCGTCCGGTCTCCCATGTGGTGGAGCAAGATGCCGTACGGACCGAGCAGGCGGAGAAGGGGCGGGAGACCGTGAACAGGGAACACGGAGTCGCGACGATCGTGGCGGCGCAGAGCGGTGATCCGCAGGCGCAGGACGCGCTCGTGGCGGCCTCTCTGCCGCTCGTCTACAACATCGTCGGCCGGGCGCTGAACGGGCACTCCGACGTCGACGACGTCGTGCAGGAAACCATGCTCCGGGCCCTCGACGGGCTGCCCGGGCTCCGTATCCCGGAGAGCTTCCGGTCCTGGCTCGTGGCCATCGCGATGAACGAGGTCCGGCGGCACTGGCAGCGCGAGCAGCTGCCGGTGGACGCGCAGCTGCCGGAGGGGCGGGAGCCCGCCGACCCCGGTTCCGACTTCGTCGGGCTGACCATCGTCCGGATGGGGCTCTCCGGGCAGCGCAAGGAGACCGTCGAGGCCACCCGGTGGCTCGACGCCGACGACCGCGCGCTGCTGTCCCTGTGGTGGCTGGAGGCGGCGGGGGAGCTGACCCGCGCCGAGGTGGCGACCGCGCTTGAGCTGGCGCCGGACCACACGGCCGTACGCGTGCAGCGCATGAAGGCGCAGCTGGAGGGGGCCCGGGTGGTGGTGCGCGCCCTGGCCGCCGTACCGGCGTGCGGGCAGCTGCGGGACGTGCTCGCGCCCTGGGACGGGGTGCCCTCCGCGCTCTGGCGGAAGCGAATATCGCGGCACGCGAAGGAGTGCGCGGTCTGTTCCGGGCACCGGAGCGGGCTGGTTCCGGCGGAAGGACTGCTGGCCGGGTTCGGGCTCGTACCGGTGGCGGGGGTACTGGTGGAGCTGGTGCGGCTGGCGATACGGGACGGGGCGGGGCCGGCCGGCCGGACCGGGGCCACCGGAGCCACCGAGACCGTGGCCCACGCCCGGTTCACCCCGCAGCACAGCCCACGGTCCAGCCCTCAGCCTGCTCCTCACGACCAGGCCTACGGCGGCCCCGAGGCCGCCACCGCCGCCATCCCCTCCGTCGCCCCCGGCCGCCCCTCCCGCACCGACCTCCGCCGCCAGCGCACCCGCCGCCGGCGCCAGGTCGTCGGCGCCGCGGCCGTACTGCTGCTGGTCGGTGGCGGCATCGGTGCCGTCCAGCTGTTCTCCGGCGGTACGGAGGGCGAGCCCAGCACCTCCGTGGCCGACGCCGCCCGGACCTCCGGGCCCGCCCTGCCCAGCGCCAGCACCACCCACAGCCCCTCGGCCCCGCCCACGACCGCCTCGCCCACCGCGTCCGCGACCGCGAGCGCCACCCCCACCCGCAAGACCCCCAGCCCCACCAGGTCCGCCTCGCGGCCCGCCCCGCCCCCGGCCCCCAAGCCCACCCGTACCAAGACGCCCAGCCGCCCGGCCCCGCCGCCCGCGCCCGCGCCCGCTGGGCCCGCCCAGGAGGTCGTCGCCCTGATCAACTCCGAGCGGGCCAAGGCGGGCTGCTCCCCGGTGACCACCAACGGCCTGCTCAACACCGCCGCCCAGCGGCACTCCGCCGACATGATCGCGCGCGGCTACTTCGACCACACCAGCCCCGACGGCGACGGCCCCGGCGAGCGCGTCACCGCCGCGGGCTACAAATGGACCACGTACGGGGAGAACATCGCGGCGGGCCAGTCCAGCCCCGCCAAGGTCATGGAAACCTGGATGAACAGCCCCGGCCACCGCGCCAACATCCTCAACTGCGCCTTCAAGGAAGTCGGCATCGGAATCGCGGGCCCCTCCGGCGGCCCGCACTGGACCCAGGTGTTCGGCGCCAGGTAGCCCGGCCGCAGCCGGGCCACCTGGCGCGCGGCCTCACTGCCGGAAGAGCGCGTTCAGGTCGCTGTGCGGCACCGCGCCCGCCACCGAGTCGTACGTCCCCGACGTCAGCAGTTCCTCGGTGGCCCGGCGCGCGACCGCGTACGCCGCGCCCGCCACCGCGCCGCCCAGGCTGATCCGCGCCACCCCCAGCTCCGCCAGCTCGGCGACGGCCGGGGCGCCCGGGCCCACCAGCAGGTTCAGCGGTACGTCGACGGCCGCGACCAGGGCGGCGATCGTCTCGGGGTCCGTCACCCCGGGGACGAAGACGCCGCTGGCGCCCGCCCCGACGTACGCGTGCATCCGCCCGATGGTCTCCTGGAGCCGTCCCGACTCCTCGCCGAGGCCGAACAGGTAGGTGTCGATACGGGCGTTGAGGTAGAGCGGGATGCCGGACTTGTCGGCGGCGGCCCGCGCGGCGGCGATGCGGCCCGCCTGCTCCATGGGCGTACGGGTGCCGTCCTCCAGGTTGACGCCGACCGCGCCCGCCGCGATCACGGCGGCCACCGTCTCGCCCACGCCCTCGGCGGTGTCCGCGAAGCCGCCCTCGATGTCGGCGGTCACCGGTACCCGCACGGCGTCCGCGACGCGCCCGATCAGCTCGACGGCCCGGTCGCGGTCCAGTACGGCGCCGTCGGGCACGCCCAGGCTCCAGGCGACACCCGCGCTGGTGGTGGCCACGGCGGCGGCCCCGGCCTGCTCGATGACCAGTGCGCTGGCCACGTCCCAGGCGTTGGGGAGGAGGAGCGGGGCACCGGGCGTGCGGTGCAGGGAGTGCAGGAGGGCGGCTTTGTCGTGCTGGGCGGCGGTCCGTGCTGCGTTTTCCGAAGTCATGCGGACAGTCCAGCAGTTCGCGGCGCCGAAGGCAGGCGAATTTCCGACCTCACCTCCGCCACGTACGATCTGCGCGGCACCCCCCGCACCGCGCCGACGAGGAGCACCCCACTGATGGCGATACCGCCGCCGCCCCCCGAGCAGCCCTGGAACGAACCGCAGCAGCCGACCCCGCCGGGCCCGCCGCAGCCGGGGTACGGCACGCCCTACGGTCAGTCCCCGTACGGTGCCCAGCCTTACGGTGCCCAGCCTTACGGTGCCCAGCCCTACGGCCCCCAGCCGTACGGCGGCATCCCGCCCTACGGCATGCCGCCCGCCCCGCCGAAGACCAACGGCCTGGCCATCGGTTCCCTCATCGCCGGCATCGTCTGCTGCCTCCCGCCGCTGGGCCTGGTGCTCGGCCTGGTCGCGCTGTCTCAGATCAAGAAGCGCGGTGAGAGCGGCAAGGGGATGGCCGTCGCGGGCATCGTGCTGTCCTCGCTCAGCGTCCTGCTCACCCTGGTCTTCGTGCTGACCGGCGGTCCCGCCGCGTTCAAGGAGGGCTTCGAGCGGGGGGCGAGCGGCAGTTCCCTGTCGGTCGAGGACCTGCGCATCGGGCAGTGCTTCGACACCCCCTCGGGTTCGCTGGAGGGCACCACGTACGACGTGGAGGTCATCGACTGCGCGGAGCCGCACGACGGCGAGGTGTTCGGCACCTTCGACCTGGCCGACACCTCGGCGTACCCGGGCGACGAGAAGATCGGCACCATCGCCGACGGGAAGTGCGCCACCGCAGAGGAGAGCTACACGGGCGGCGGCGCGGCCTCGGCGGACTCGTACTACCTGATGCCGGACAAGAACGCCTGGCGGCTGGGCGACCGGGGGGTCACCTGCGTCTTCGGCAACGAGTCAGGCGACAAGCTCACCGGAACGCTTCGCGACGGCGGTACGGACGGCGGCACGGACAGCGTCACGGGCGGTGGCCCTGGCGGTGATACGGGTGCGACGTCAGGTAACGACGGGTCCGGTGGGACCAGCGGGTCGGGTGGTTCCGGCGGGACCGGTGGCAGCTCCGAGGGCGATGTGGCCGGAGTGGGCGAAGAGGTGTAATGCCCCGCGCCCCTTACCGGGGGAAACATGCCTGCGTAAAGGGGAATCATCACATCGAGTGAAACTCTGGCCTTCGCTTGTGCTCTACAACCCACGGTTGCCACGCTGTTGCTGTCTGTCAACCTGATGGGAGTGGCCAGTGACATTCGGTGAGCAGCCGGCCTATCTGCGCGTGGCGAAGGATCTCCGGGAGCAGATCGCCGACGGGAAGCTGCCGCCGCACACCCGGCTCCCCTCGCAGGCCCGCATCCGCGAGGTCTACGGCGTCTCGGACACCGTCGCCCTGGAGGCGCGGAAAGTGCTGATGGCGGAGGGCCTGGTCGAGGGCCGCTCCGGTTCGGGGACGTACGTACGGGAGAGGCCGGTGCCGCGCAGTGTGGCCCGTGCCGCCTACCGGGGCGCCGGTCCCACCACGCCGTTCCGGCAGGAGCAGGCGGCCGAGGGTGCGCGCGGCACCTGGGACTCGCGCAGCGAGCAGGCCGAGGCGCCCGAGGACATCGCGGCGCGGCTCGGCGTCGAGCCGGGCGACCGCGTGATGCGCACGAAGTACGTGTTCCGGGACGCGGGCGAGCCGATGATGCTCTCCACCTCCTGGGAACCCCTCGCGGTCACCGGCCGCACACCGGTGATGCTGCCCGAGGAGGGGCCGCTCGGCGGCTGCGGGGTGGTCGAGCGGATGGCCGCCATCGACGTCGTCGTGGACAACGTGGCGGAGGAGGTCGGCGCCAGGCCCGGGCTCGCCGACGAGCTGGCCGAGTTGGGCGGGGTTCCGGGGCACGTTGTGCTGGTCATCGAGCGGACGTACTACGCCTCGGGGCGGGCGGTCGAGACGGCGGACCTGGTGGTTCCGGCCGACCGGTACCGGGTCGCCTACCACCTGCCGGTGAAATGACTCCGTGAGTCTGCGAGTCCATGAGTCTGTGAGTCTGTGAGTCCGCCAACCCAGCGCGTACAGCGGTAAGTTGAGATCCTTCGGGGGCGCATCCACTTGGGTGCGCCCCCTCTTGCTTCACGGGTTCGTCAACCCGCCTGCGTTTCTTGGCCAGATCGGTGCCTCTTTGTGAAAAGCCATATCCGGTGAGTAAAGGTCAGGCGTAGGCTCGGGCATATGCGTACTGAGGTTTCCTGGGGATCCTTGACGGCGTGTACGCCGGCGGACGGAGGCGCGCGATGAATGACGGCGGTGATCGGCTTCCGTGGTTGGTGGTGCGGCAGGACGACAACGGCAACCGCTACCGGGTGGGTGTCTACGCCACGCGTGCGGAGGCCGAGCAGCGGGCCGATCAGCTCGACAGCCGCGGCCACAAGCAGCTCTATCTGATCGAACAGGCGGCGACGAAGCAGCCGTAGGCGCCCGTGGGCGCTCCTGGGCACCCTGCGGGAGCAGGCGCCTTTTGGGGCGGCGCCGGCCGCCGCCTTAGGCTCCGCCCATGACGGAACGACTGGTTGTGGGCGGAGCCCTCTTTCACCGCGGCCGGCTGCTGGCCGCCCGGCGCAGCGCACCGCCCGAGCTGGCCGGACGCTGGGAGCTGCCCGGCGGCAAGTGCGAGCCCGGCGAGAGCCCCGAGCAGGCCCTCGTGCGCGAACTGCGCGAGGAACTGGGCGTGGAGACCGAGCCCGTCGAGCGGATCCCCGGTGAGTGGCCGCTGAAGCCCGGATATGTGCTCCAGGTGTGGACCGCCCGGCTGCTCTCCGGCGAACCCAGCCCGCTGGAGGACCACGACGAACTGCGCTGGCTCGGCCCCGACGAGGGCGACACCGTGGACTGGCTGGACCAGGACCGGCCCGCGGTCGCGGAAGCGGTGCGGCGGCTGCGGGCGGACGCATGAGTTTCCGGCGTACGAAAGTCCGAAGGCCGGCCGCGCCCTGACGCGCCCCGTCGCGCTCTGCCCTGCTCCCGCCCCGAACCGCCCCCTTCTGCCAGGGCCGGGGCGGGCATGGCAGGGGGCTGAACGGGGCAACGGGGCGCAGCGCACGGGCGAGTCCGTACGCCGTTCGTGCCACAGTGCGCCTACTGCCGGGGTAGCCGGAGTCCGATATCGGGTATGTGCTGATTAACCCCCCGAAAAAGGACGCTCCTCTTTGGGGTCCGCTGCTGCTGTTCTGGGATGTGGTCGGCGTGCTCGACACTGAAGGCGCCTGCGCCGAGTGGACCTTTCCTGCCGAGCCCAACGCTGTCCGCACCGCGCGGCACGCCGTCGGCGACACCCTGCACGCGTGGGGCCTCGACGAGGTCATCGATGTGAGCGTGCTGCTGGTCAGCGAGCTGGTGACCAATTCCCTGCGGCACGCGTCCGGGCCCATCGGTGTTCGGTTGGTGAGGCTCGACACCATGCCCCCCAGCGCCGGAACCGCCGACGCCGTCCCCGCCGTCCTGCGGGTGGAGGTCTCGGATCCGCTTCCGGATCCGCCCCGCGAACGGGCGGCGGGCCCCGACGACGAGGGAGGGCGCGGAATCCAGCTGGTGGCCTGCTCGGCACAGCGCTGGGGGACCCGGCGCGGAAAGACCGGCAAGACCGTGTGGTTCGAGCTGGCTCTGCCCGGTTAGAAGTGTGGAGGGAGTGACACGATCACGACGGCACCCGGCAGGGAGTCGGTCAGGCGACGAACTAGGCCGAAAAGGGCCCAGCGAGCGCCGGGAGGACGTCGCGATCGTGAACGCCGTGCCAGCTGGGGCCGTAGTACTGAATACTGCGGTCAAGGCCGGTTCCGGTGAGGTGAGCTGGAGGGGACGGTCGTGTGAACGAGATACCAGCGGAGGGGCTACGGCCCGGCGCCGGTGCCTGCGGCGCTTCGAGTGCGAAGGGCGCCGGGGGCGCCGGAGGTGCCGAGTCCGCCCCGAGCGAGGCCGGTACCGCTGCCGGCACTGCCACCGGTGCCACTGACGCACCGGGAACTCACGATGCGCCGGACGCTCGTGGTGCGTCGGACGCCAGTGGTGCGTCGGACGCTCCGGACGCCTCGGACGCCCGTGGTGCGTCGCACGCTCCGGACGCCGGTCGTGCGGTAGGGGCAGCGGCAGGCGGCTCGGGTTCCGGGGGTGTTACCGGGCGGGCCCTGTGGCAGAGCAGTCCGCCCGGGTCCGTCTACGACTACATCCGGCTCGCCTCCTTCTCGCTGGGTGACGACGGGCTGGTCGAGCAGTGGAGTCAGCGGGCCGAGGAGCTCTTCGGGATTCCCGCGCGGGATGTCGTGGGGCGCGACCCCCTTCAGGTCTTCGTGCCCGAGCAGTACCGGGCACGGGGGCGCCACGAGGTGGCCGAGATTCTTGACGGGAAGGAGTGGACGGGGCTCGTCCCGTTCCGCATGCCCGACTCGGCCGTGGGCGCCGGTGGTGCCGAGGGGGTGGCAGAGATCTATGTGATGCCCAGCGAGACCCGCAGCGGCGCGCGTGGTGCGCTCTGTCTCGTCGTGGACGTCACGGCACTGCGGCGCATCGAAACCGACCTCGCCGCATCACAGGCCATTTTCGGTCAATCTCCCTTCGGCTTCCTGCTGTTCGGCACGGATCTCACGGTGCAGCGCACCAACCGCCGCTTCGCCGCCGTGTTCGGCGGCGCCGCCGACGACCACCGGGGCCGTACGGTGCACGACTACCTGGCCCCGCCCGAGGCGGACCGGGTGGCCGACGCGCTCGCCCGCGTGCTGGAGACCGGGCAGTCCATCACCGACATCCAGATCACCGGCACGGAACCCGGCTCCACCGAGCGCCGCCACTGGTCGGTCAACCTCTATCGGGTGCACAGCGGCTCCGGCCGCCCCGTCGGCGTCGCGGGCCTGGCCACCGACGTCACCCGCCGCCACCGGGCCGCCCGCGAGGCCGCCGACGCCCGGCGGAACCTGGCCCTGCTCAACGAGGCGGGCGCCCGCATAGGGAACTCCCTCGACCTGGAGACCACCGCCCGCGAGCTCCTCGACGTCGCCGTCCCCGGCTTCTGCGACCTCGCCTCCGTCGACCTCTACCAGGGGCTGCTGACCGGCGACGAGGCGCCGCCCGGCGTCACCGACGGCAGCGCCGAACTGCGCCGGGTCGCCTTCGCCAGCGCCGTCTCCGACGCGCCGCTGGCCGCGCCCGGCTGTGTGGGGCCGGGGGAGGACCCGGCGGAGATCACCGTCGGTTCGGTCCACCGCTACCCGTTCGGCACGCCCTGCGCGAAGGCGCTGAGCACCGGGCGGGCCGGGGTGGTGCACGGCGAGGACGGCGACCTGGTGCACTCCACGCTCGCCGTGCCGATGGTGGCGCACGACACCGTCATCGGGCTCGTCCAGTTCTCCCGTACCAAGGGCAGCGAGACCTTCGGCGAGCGCGACCGGGCGCTGGCCACCGAGCTCGCCTCGCGGGCCGCCGTCTGCATGGACAACGCCCGCCTCTACCGGCGCGAGCACGAGCGGGCACTCATCCTCCAGCGCAGCCTGCTGCCGCCCGGCGACCCGGAGGCGGCGGGGCTCGACATCGCCTGCCGCTACCTGCCGGGCAACACCGCCACCGAGGTGGGCGGCGACTGGTTCGACGTCATCGAACTGCCAGGCCACCGCACGGCGTTGGTGGTCGGCGACGTGATGGGGCGCGGCCTGCGCGCCGCCGTCGCGATGGGCGAACTGCGCACAGCTGTACGCACCTTGGCCCTGCTCGACCTCGAACCCGCCGAGGTCCTCTCCGCGTTGGACGAGATCGCGCGCGGCCTCGGCACGCCGAGCGGCGCCCAGCACGCCTCCCGGGCCGCCCACAAGGCCCGCGACGCCGATCTGTCCGAGGTGTACCTCGCGACCTGCGTCTACGCGGTGTACGACCCGGTCACCCGCCGATGTACGTTCGCCAACGCCGGCCACCTCCCGCCGATCGTGGTCGAGCCGGGGGAGGAGCCACTGCTCCTCGACGTACCGCCCGGCATGCCGCTGGGGGTCGGCGGCGAGCCCTTCGAGGAGGTCGAGGTCGAGCTCTCCGAGGGCTCGCTCCTGGCGCTCTACACGGACGGCCTCGTCGAGTCCCGCGAACACCCGCTGGACGAGGGCCTCCGCGACCTGCGTACGGCGATGAGCGGGCCCGTGCGCCCCCTGGAGGACGTCTGCGACCACGTCCTGACCACGCTCGACACCCGGCACGGCGAGGACGACATCGCCCTCCTGATGGCCCGCATCCAGGGCCTGCCCGCCGAGGCCGTCGGCGACTGGCGGCTGCCGCGCGAACCCCGCTCGGTGGGCAGGGCCCGCGAACTGGCCCGCGCCCAGCTGGTCTCCTGGGGCCTCGAAGACCTCGTCGACACCACCGAGTTGCTGGTCAGCGAGCTGGTGACGAACGCCCTGCGGTACGGCGAAGGAGAGGTCAGGCTCCGGCTGCTGCGCGACCGCACCCTGGTCTGCGAGGTGTGGGACGCCGGTCTCGTGCAGCCCAGGCGACGGCGGGCCCGCGACACCGACGAGGGCGGCCGGGGGCTCCAGCTGGTCGGGCTGCTCAGCGCCGCCTGGGGGGCCAGGCGCACCCCCCGGGGCAAGACGGTGTGGTTCGAACTCGCCCTGCCCGACGGGGAGTCGCCGGGTGCGGCGGAGCTGAGCGTGGAGCAGCTGCTGAGCATGTACTAGGCAGGGCGCCGAGCGCGCCGGCGGTGCTCGCTGGCCGTCCTCGCCAGCCGTTCTTGCTAGCCGTTCTTGAGGGCGGCCAGCCTGGCTTCGATCTCCGCGTCGTCGCCCAGGCTGTCCAGCTGCTCGAACTGCGAGTCCAGCGAGGAGGCGGCCAGCTCCTGCTTGCCCATCGCCCGCGCCTCCTCGCGCCGCACCTTGTCCTCGAACCGGCTCAACTCGCTCGTCGGGTCGAGGACGTTGATGTTCTTGACGGCGTCGCTCATGGTGTTCTGCGCCTGCGCGGACTTGGCGCGGGCCACCAACTCGTCGCGCTTGGACGTCAGTTCGGTCAGCTTGCCCTTCATCTTGGTCAGCCCGTCCTTGAGGCCGGAGACCACCTCGGTCTGCGCGGCGATCGTCGGCTCGGCGGTCTTGGCCTCCTTCTCCGACTGGAGCTGCCGCTGCAGCGCCACCTTGGCCAGTGAGTCGAACTTGTCGGCCTCCTCGCCCGCACCGCCCGCCCGCAGCTCGTCCGCCTTCCTGCTGGCCGCCGCCGCCTTCCCGCCCCACTCGTGCGCGGCGTCCACGTCCTCGCGGTGGTCCTGCTCAAGCAGCCGCAGGTTGCCGATGGTGGCGGCGACGGCCTCCTCGGCCTCGGAGATGTTGCTGGAGTAGTCGCGGATCAGCTGGTCGAGCATCTTCTGCGGGTCCTCGGCCTGGTCGAGGAGGGCGTTGATGTTGGCCTTGGCGAGCTGGGTGACGCGGCCGAGGATGGACTGCTTGGACATGGGGTGCTCCTTGATGACCTCTGTCGGGTGTACGTCGTTCAGGTCGAGTACGTCGCTGTGTGCCGTGCGTGGCTAGAACCGGCCGCCGCCACCCCTCCGGCCCCTGGTGTCGCCGCCGCCGAAACTGCCGGGACCGCCGCCGAAGCCGCCTCCGCCCCCGCCTCCGTAGCCCCCGCCGCCCCGGCCGCCGCCCAGGAGCCCGCCGAGGATGATGCCGCCGAGGACCGCCCCGTTCAGCCCGCCGCCCTGGCTGCCGCCGGAGATGCCGCCGCCGAAGCCGCCGCCCCCGCCGTAGCCGCGTACGTCCTGCTGGGCCAGGTCCTGCGCCTGCCGCGCCAGCGAGTCCGCCTGCTGGGCCTCGGCGAGCGCGCCCGGGGCGTCGTCCTGGCCGGCGAGCGCGGCGGACCGTTCCAGGTGGCGCTGGGCCTCGGCGAGCCGGGTGCGGGCCTGGCTGCCGACGGCGCCCCGGTGGGTGGTGATGTAGTCGGCGGCGGCGCCGATGGCGGCACGCGCGGACAGGGTGGCCTGCCCGAGGAGGTCCCGGGCGCGCCGCGACGCGTTCTCCCGCTCACGCGTCCCGGCCAGCGCCTCGTCGAGCGCGGTGTCCGCCTCCTCGACCCGGCGGAGCGCGTCGAGCGGGTCGTAGTGCCCGGCCCGAAGTTCCTCCCGTACGTCGCGTACGACGGCCTCCGCGCGGGCGATGCGGCCCCGGAGGTCGGCGGTGCTGGTGCCCGTCGGCGTACCGTCGAGCAGCCCCCGGGCGTCGGCGAGGTCGGTCTCCGTCTCGGTCAGCGACCCCTCCAACTTGCCTGCCGCCTCGGCCAGTTCGAGGGCGCGCCGCTCCACGGCGTCGACCAGGGTGCCCGCCTGGTCGACGGCCCCCTCGGCGGCGCGGATGAAGACGGCCGCCTTGCTGTTGTCGTCGGCGACCAGAGCCTGGCGGGCCTGGTTGAGGCTGGTGGTCGCGAAGACGAGGCGGTCCTTGGCCTGCTCGACGTGCCCGGCCACGGGGGCCGCCGCCAACGGCGCGTAGCGGGTGGTCATCGCGGTGAGGGTGGCCTCGGCGGTGCTCGTACGCCCGGTCAGCTCGCGGAAGGAGGCCTCCGCGGTGTCCAGGGCGGTGGGCGCGTTGCGCTCCAGCTCGCGCAGCCGGTCGAAACTGTCCGACTCGGCGTCGAGCCGCCGGTTGGCCTCGGCGCACCGGGCGAGGATCTCGTCCAGCATCCGCCGCTTGGTCGGATCGTCCTCGGGGAAGGCGTCGTCGAGCTGCTGACGGATCCGGAAGGCGGCGGTGAGTTCGCCCTTCGCGAAGGCCAGCGCCTCGCTGAACGGCCGGGTGGCGTCCTCCCCGAACTGGGCTGTGGCGAACCCGAGTTCCTCCTCGCTGGTCCGTACGGCGTCATCGGTCTCGACGAGCGCCTGCTTGGCCTGACCGTCGAGCTGGGGCAGGGGAGTGAGGACGGGTCCCGGGGCCCGTCCGCCCGCACCCGGTGGTACGGAACCACTGCCGCCGTTCCTGCGCTTCCTGCGGCTGTACGCGTACGCCGCGAGCGCACCGGCTCCGCCGACGGCGATCACCGGGAGCGCGAGGTCGCCCGCCGTGCCGCCGCTGGACTCGGCACCGGGGTCATGGACGCCGGGGGTGATGGCGGGCGTGGGGACGGGGGTGCCGGAGAGGACGGCCGCGTACCCGTTCGCGGCGCCGATGGCGGCGCCCGGCCAGTCGTTCTGGCGCAGGGCGGGCTTGATGGCGGTGCCGGAGACCTCGGCTAGCTGGGCGTCGGTGAGGCGGGACTCGTTGTCCACGGAGTACGCGAACTGCCGGTCACGGGTGGCGATGGCCAGCAGGACGTCGTCACGCCCGAGCCCGTTGCGGGTGGCGGTGGCGTCGGCCCAGCTCTGGGCGGTGCGGCCGGAGAAGTCACGGACGTACACGACGAAGAGCTGGAGGCGGTGGGTGGCGTAGAGGTGGTTGAGCGCCTTGGCGACGGCCCCGCGCTTGTCGCCGAGGGCACCGGCCTTGTCGGTGATCTGCCCGTCGGTGGCCAACGGCCCGGGATCCTCGGCCGGAACGGCCAGCTGCGGGAGGGGCGGCGTCACCGCCTGCGCGGGCATCGCGCCCCCGAGGCACCAGGCGGCGGCCAGGGTGCACAGGGCGGCGGCGAGGGGCGGCCTGTGCGTGCCGGGTATCCGGGTACGACTCTCGGGAGGCGTCACATTTGGGAGGCTATGTCGGAGATATGGCCCCCGCGACCCGGGTGGAGCCGGGAGGTGCGCCGTCCCCGGGCCCGCGGGCTACCCGCAGCCGCAGCTCGCCCTCCTGGCCACGCTCACCGGGAGCATCAGGGACGCCGGTTCCAGGGGGGGGGGTCGGCCAGCCGCCGGTCGAGGAGGACGTCCGCCGCGCGGGAGCCGTCCGCCAGGGTCATGTCGCCGCGTACGTCCGGTTCGGCGGGGACCGGCAGGCCCGCGTCCCGGCAGGCCCGCCGGTAGCCCTCGAAGCGCGCCTCGGCGTGCGGGGACCGGGCCGCGCCGCCGATGAAGGCGAGGCGGGTGAGGCCGTGGTCCGTCAGGGGCCTCTGGACCTCTCAGGAGGTCGACAGCTTGTCGATCAGCAGTTTGGCCTCGGCCTCGCTCTGCTCGATGCCGAAGACCTCGGACAGGACCCCCGGCACCTCCCTGACCTCCAACTCCCGCACCTCCGGCGGCTGTCCGCTGCCGTGCCGGACCGTCGACAGCTTCAGTCCGTCCAGGACGTGCATCCGGTCCGGGTGCATCCGCTGGACGTACACCCGGGTGGTGAAGGGGGAGTTGGGGCTGGTGGCGACGAAGTGGTTGGCGGTGCGGAAGTCCACCGGGTACTGGGGCGTGAGGGTCGTGGTGTGCCGGACCATCCAGCCATTGCCGTCCCGGTCGGCCTCGGGGGAGACCGCGGGCTGGTGCAGGGCCCAGCCCATGGCGCCAGGGGTGACCTCCTGGTACCGGAGCCAGTACTTCCACACCCCCTGGACGGCCTCGACGCCCTCCGGCGACTTCACCAGCTCGACCGGCTCCAGCATGCTCGTACCGAACCCGACGTCGCACAGCAGGCGCCGGCCGTCCTCGAACTCCACCACCAGCATCGCGTGCGTCTCCGGCAGCAGCTTGCCCGCCGGGGCGCCCATCACCACCCGCCCCTGCACCGCGAAGAAGCGGAAGCCGAAGGCCTCCAGGAGCGCGGCGAAGAGCGTGACGTGCTCGTAGCAGTAGCCGCCGCCCCGGCCGGTGATCATCTTGGCCTGGAGGGTGGCCAGGTCGAGCGGGACCTCGCCGTGGAGGTACGAGGAGAGGTTGTTCCAGCCCGTGGACAGGACGTGCCCCCGGTGCAGGGCGGCGAGGTTGGCCGGGGTGGGGGTGCGGTCCCCCTCGTACCCGATCCGGGCGAGGTAGCTGTCGAGGTCGAGTGCCGCACTGTTCCACATGGTCGTGGTGGTTTCTTCGGTCATGAACGGTGCAGCGCCCGGCCCGCCGGAGCTATTCCGTCCGCCGCCGGATCTTGCTGCCGAGCCACACCAGCGGGTCGTATTTGCGGTCAACTGCCCTTTCCTTCAAGGGAATCAGCGCGTTGTCCGTGATCCGGATGTGCTCCGGGCACACCTCCGTACAGCACTTGGTGATGTTGCAGAGGCCGAGCCCGTGCTCCTCCTGGGCGGTCCGCTTGCGGTCGAGGCCGGACTCGGCCGCCGCGTCCAGCGGATGCATGTCCAGCTCCGCGACCCGCATCAGGAAGCGCGGCCCGGCGAAGGCGGACTTGTTCTCCTCGTGGTCGCGTACGACGTGGCAGGTGTCCTGGCACAGAAAGCACTCGATGCACTTGCGGAACTCCTGCGACCGCTCCACGTCCACCTGCTGCATCCGGTACTCGCCCGCCGCGACCCCCTCCGGCGGCACGAAGGCGGGCACCTCCCGCGCCTTGGTGTAGTTGAAGGACACGTCCGTCACCAGGTCCCGTACGACCGGGAAGGCGCGCAGCGGCGTCACGGTGACCGTGTCCGACGGGGTGAAGGTCGACATGCGGGTCATGCACAGCAGCCTCGGCCGCCCGTTGATCTCCGCACTGCACGAACCGCACTTGCCCGCCTTGCAGTTCCAGCGGACCGCGAGATCGGGGGCCTGGGTGGCCTGGAGGCGGTGGATGATGTCGAGGACCACCTCGCCCTCGTTCACCGCCACCTCGTAGTCCTGAAGGCCGCCGCCCTCCGGACTCCCGCGCCACACCTTGAAGTGGGCGACGTACTTGGCAGACGACGACGTGGTCACTCGAAAAGCTCCTCTTCGGCGAGGTACTTGACCAGCTCCTCCTTCTCGAAGAGGGCGAGCAGGTCCGGGCGGATGGGGTCGGACGTCGTCCGTACGAGCTTGATCTGGCCCCGTACCGGATCGGTGGCGGCCAGCCCGCCGGTCGGGTCGGCCGGACGGCAGAGCAGGTTCACCGGACGCCACGCGGAATCCATCGCGGGGAAGTCCTCCCGGGTGTGCCCGCCCCGGCTCTCGGTGCGCTCCAGCGCGGCACGGGCGATGCACTCGCTGACCAGCAGCATGTTGCGCAGGTCGAGCGCGAGGTGCCAGCCCGGGTTGAACTGGCGGTGGCCCTCCACGCCCGCGCGCCGTGCCCGTACCCGCAACTCCGCGAGTTTCTCCAGCGCTTGGGCCATCTCCGCCTCGCGGCGGATGATGCCGACGAGGTCGTTCATGGTCTGCTGGAGCTCCTGGTGGAGGGTGTACGGGTTCTCCGGCGGGCGGCCCTGTCCGGCCTCCTCGCGGGGCTCGGCGGAACCGGGCTCGGGCCCCTCCGCGCTGAACGGGCGCAGCGCCTCCGCCGCCGCCGCGTCCACCTGGGCCTCCTCGACCTCGGGCCGCAGCGGCCCGGCGTGCTCGGCGGCGTACTGGGCGGCGTACAGCCCGGCACGGCGGCCGAAGACCAGCAGGTCGGAGAGCGAGTTGCCGCCGAGCCGGTTGGAGCCGTGCATGCCGCCCGCCACCTCACCGGCCGCGAACAGGCCCGGCACGCCGCGCGTGGCGGCGGTGTCGGAGTCGACGGCGATGCCGCCCATCACGTAGTGGCAGGTCGGGCCGACCTCCATGGCCTCCGCCGTGATGTCGACGTCCGCCAGCTCCTTGAACTGGTGGTACATGGACGGCAGCCGGCGCCGGATCCGCTCGGCGGGCATGCGCGTCGAGACGTCCAGGTAGACACCGCCGTGCGGGGTGCCGCGGCCCGCCTTGACCTCGGAGTTGATGGCTCGGGCCACCTCGTCGCGGGGGAGCAGCTCGGGCGGGCGGCGGTTGTTGTCCGGGTCCTCGTACCAGCGGTCGCCCTCGGCCTCGGACTCCGCGTACTTCTCCTTGAAGACGTCCGGGATGTACTCGAACATGAACCGCTTGCCCTCGGAATTGCGCAGCACGCCGCCGTCGCCCCGGACGGACTCGGTGACCAGGATGCCCTTCACCGAGGGCGGCCAGACCATCCCGGTCGGGTGGAACTGCACGAACTCCATGTTGAGCAGCGGCGCCCCGGCGAGCAGGGCGAGCGCGTGCCCGTCGCCCGTGTACTCCCAGGAGTTCGACGTCACCTTGAAGGACTTGCCGATGCCGCCGGTGGCGAGCACGACGCTCGGGGCGCGCAGGATGAAGAAGCGGCCTGACTCGCGCTCGTAACAGAAGGTCCCCGAGACGCGCTCGCCGTCCTTGAGGACGCGGGTGACGGTGCACTCCTGGAAGACCTTCAGCCGGGACTCGTGGTCGCCGGTCGCCGCGAAGTCCTCCTGCTGGAGCTGGACGATCTTCTGCTGGAGGGTGCGGATCAGCTCCAGGCCCGTACGGTCGCCGACGTGCGCGAGGCGCGGGTACTCGTGCCCGCCGAAGTTGCGCTGCGAGATCCGGCCGTCCGGGGTGCGGTCGAAGAGAGCGCCCCAGGTCTCCAACTCCCATACCCGGTCGGGTGCTTCGCGGGCGTGCAGCTCCGCCATCCGCCACTGGTTGAGGAACTTGCCGCCGCGCATGGTGTCGCGGAAGTGCACCTGCCAGTTGTCGCCGGAGTTCACGTTGCCCATGGACGCGGCGATGCCGCCCTCGGCCATCACCGTGTGCGCCTTGCCGAACAGGGACTTGCAGATCACGGCCGTACGGGCGCCCTGCTCGCGGGCCTCGATCGCCGCACGCAGTCCGGCGCCGCCCGCGCCGACCACGACGACGTCCCAGTCCTGGCGTTCCAGTTGCGTCATCAGAAGAACCTCGGGTCGTCGAAAGCGCCGGACGCGATCAGGTAGACGTAGAAGTCGGCGAGCGCCACGCTGATCAACGACGCCCAGGCGAGCAGCATGTGACGGTCGTTCAGCTTGCCGACCCAGCCCCAGAGGCGGTAGCGCACCGGGTGCTTGGAGAAGTGCTTGAGACGGCCGCCGATGATGTGCCGGCAGGAGTGGCAGGAGAAGGTGTACGCCCAGATCAGGATGATGTTGATCAGGAAGACGAGGGTGCCCAGGCCCATGTGGCCCCACTCGTAGTTCTGGTCGCGGAAGGCCAGGACCGTGTCGTACGTGAGGATTCCGGCGACCGGGACCGCCGCGTAGAAGAAGTAGCGGTGGATGTTCTGCAGGACCAGCGGGAAGCGGGTCTCGCCGCTGTACTTCTTGTGCGGTTCGGCGACCGCGCAGGCGGGGGGCGAGGCCCAGAAGCCCCGGTAGTAGGCCTTGCGGTAGTAGTAGCAGGTCAGCCGGAAGCCGAGCGGGAAGATCAGGATCAGCAGGGCGGGGGAGAGGCCCCACCAGCTGCCGAAGATCTCCCAGTTGGGGCCGCCCTTCATCGGGATGCAGTTCTCCGCGAGGCACGGGGAGTAGAAGGGCGAGACGTACGGGGCGGAGTAGTAGTCGCTGTTGGCGAAGGCGCGCCAGGTCGAGTAGACGATGAAGGCGAGGAGGCCGGCGGCGGTGAGGGCGGGGGAGAGCCACCAGCGGTCGGTGCGGAGGTGGCGGGCGGGGATGGCGGCTCGGGTGGCGTCGTGCACGCCGGTGCCGGCGCCTGCGGCGCGGGGGGTGGGGTCGGTACCTGTGCCTGTGGCCAACGTGGGCTCCAGCGGGGCGGGGTCGGAGGGGTGGGTAACGGGTCGGGGTGGGGCCATGGCGTAGGCGGAGCGGGGCCGGAGGGTTCGGCTCCGCCGGGGGCCGCCCCCTTGCCCGCCCGTTCCGCCCCCGGGGGGCGGCCCCGCCGCCCAAGGGGGCGGGGGCGTAGG
>NZ_JBVIMX010000012.1:0-11835 GCF_055579625.1 Streptomyces sp. NPDC032721
ACGCCCGGTTACATTCCGAACCCGGAAGCTAAGCCTTTCCGCGCCGATGGTACTGCAGGGGGGACCCTGTGGGAGAGTAGGACGCCGCCGAACAAATTTTATAAAAGCCGCAGGCCCCGAGTCGTTTCGACTCGGGGCCTGCGGCTTTTTTGCGTTTATGGTCGAACCATGCGCTACGACCTGGTGATCTTCGACAATGACGGCGTGCTCGTGGACAGCGAGCCCCTCTCCAACACCATCCTGTCCAGCTATCTGACGGAGCTCGGACACCCCACGACGTACGAGGAATCGCTGCGGGACTACATGGGGGCCGCGGTGCACCGGGTGCACGACCTCGTGCGGGAGCGGAGCGGGCAGGAGCTGCCGACCGACTTCGAGGAGACTCTGCACACGCGGATCTTCGCGGCGTTCGAGCGGGAGCTCCAGCCGGTGCAGGGCGTCGAGGACGTACTGGGGAAGCTGGTCGCCGACGGGGTTCCGTACTGCGTGGCGTCCTCGGGGACGCACGAGCGGATCAGGGTCGCGCACCGCCGGACCGGGCTCGACGAGTGGTTCGAGGACGAGTGGATCTTCAGTTCGCAGGACGTGGGCAAGGGGAAGCCGGCGCCTGATCTGTTTCTGTACGCGGCTCAGCAGATGGGGGTGGCGCCGGAGCGGTGCGTGGTGGTCGAGGACAGCCCGCTGGGGGTGCAGGCGGCACACGCGGCGGGGATGGACGTCCTCGGATTCACCGCGATGACTCCGGCCGAGCGACTGGCCGGGGCGAACGGATACTTTTCGGACATGGCTGAACTTCCGGGGCTGTTGATCTGAGCGCGGCCGAGGGCCGGGCCATATTGGGTGTGTGATCCATCTACCCATGAGTAGGCCGGGGTCGTACGCTCAGCGCCCATGACAGATGCGCGCCTGCGATACGGCAGGGCCTCATTGGCGTTGAGCTTCTTCGCCCAGGGGGTGGCCTTCGCCGTCCTCGTGACCCGAATACCGGCCCTCCAGGGCCAGTACGGGATATCGGACTCGGTACTGCCTGTCTTCCTGGCGGCGGTGCCGATCCTCGCCGGGGTCGGCAGCGTGGTCGCCGAGGCCCTGGTGAAACGGGTCGGGGCGGCGGCGGTGCTGCGGTGGTCCCAGCCGGTGGTCCTGCTCGCGCTGATCGGGGTCGGGCTCGGGCGGGACATGTGGCACGTGGCCGTCGCGCTCGGGGCGTTCGGGCTCTCGGTCGGGCTGCTGGACGCGTCGATGAACATGCTGGGGGTCAGCCTCCAGCGGGCGTACGGGCGGAGCATCATGCTCGGCTTCCACGCGGCGTACAGCCTCGGCGGGATCACCGGCGCCTCGCTGGCCTGGGTGGGGGCGCACTGGGAGCTGTCGCTGCTGACGACGTACCTGCCGGCCGTGTGTCTGCTGCTGCCGGCGGCGCTGATCGGCAGCAAGTGGTACGTGGACGCCAGGGGTGGGGCCGGGGAGAGCGGTGGCGGGGGCGGGAAGGCGGCTGCGGCGGCCGGGTTCTCGTTCAAGCTGCTGCTGCCGCTGTGCCTGGTGATGACCTTCGCGTACATCGGGGACTCGACGGTCTCCAACTGGAGTGCCAAGTACCTCCAGGACGTGCTGGGTTCGAGTGAGGCGCTGGCGACCGTTCCGTACAACGTCTACATGGTGACGACGCTGATCGGGCGGGCCGTCGGGGACTTCGGGGTGCGGCGGTTCGGGGCGGTCGCGGTGGTGCGGGCCGGGGCCGTGGTGGCGGCCGCGGGGTTCGCGGTGGTGGCGGCGGCGCCGGGGGCGTGGGTCGGGATGCTCGGGTTCACGCTGCTCGGGTTCGGGCTGTGCGTGATCGTGCCGCAGACGTTCGCGGCGGCGGGGCGGATGTTCCCGGGGGCGAGTGATGTCGCGGTCGCGCGGCTCAACATCTTCAACTACGTCGGATTCCTGGTGGGTTCGCCGTTGGTGGGGGCGCTCGGGGACGCCTGGAGCTATCGGGGCGCGATGCTGGTGCCGATGGCCATGGTGCTGGTGACGCTGGTGTACGCCCGGTCCTTCGCGCCGGAGGGCGACCGATACGGTGGCGGGCATGAGCGGCCGCGCACTGTTGATGTGGGATGACGCCGTCACGGCGTACAACTTCGGGGAACAGCACCCGATGGATCCGGTCCGGCTCGCACTGACCATGGGGTTGGTGCGGGCCTTCGGGCTTGATGGGGCAGTTGATGTGATGGCGGCTCCGGCTGCCGGGGACTCGACGCTTCAGCTGGTGCACCGCGAGGACTACGTGGCCGCGGTGCGGGCGGCCTCGGAGGATCCCCGGGCGGCGGACCAGGCGTACGGGCTGGGGACCGAGGACGATCCGGCGTTCGTGGGGATGCACGAGGCGGCGGCGCTGATCGCCGGGCAGTCGGTGGCGGCCGCCGAGGCGCTGTGGCGGGGGGACGCGGCGCACGCCGTGAACTTCGCGGGCGGACTGCACCATGCGATGCCGGGGGCGGCGGCGGGGTTCTGTGTGTACAACGACGCGTCGTTGGCGATCGCGCGGCTGCTGGAGCTGGGGGCGGAGCGGGTCGCCTACGTGGATGTGGACGTACATCACGGGGACGGCGTCCAGGCGGCCTTCTGGGAGGACCCGCGGGTGCTGACGGTCTCGCTGCACGAGCATCCCCGGATGCTGTTTCCCGGGACGGGGTGGCCCGAGGAGACGGGGGCGGCGGGGCCGGGGGAGGGCGGTGCGGTGAACGTCGCCCTGCCGGCCGGGACCGGGGACTCGGGGTGGTTGCGGGCCTTCCACGCGGTGGTGCCGGAGCTGTTGGCCGATTTCCGGCCGCAGGTGCTGGTGACGCAGCACGGGGCGGACACGCACTTCGAGGATCCGTTGGCGCATCTGGCGGTTTCGCTGGATGCGCAGAGGGCGGTGCAGGCGGCGTGCCATGACCTCGCGCATGCGTATGCGGACGGGGGGAAGTGGCTGGCGCTGGGGGGTGGGGGGTACTCGGTGGTGGATGTGGTGCCACGGTCGTGGACGCATCTGGTGGGGATCGCGGCGCATCGGCCGGTGGCGCCGGAGACGGTGATTCCGGGGGCTTGGCGGGATGAGGTGTTCGCTCGGACGCGGGAGTGGGGGCCGGGGCGGATGACGGATGGGCGGACGCCGGTCTGGCGGGCCTGGGAGGAGGGGTACGACCCTTCGGATCGGGTGGATCAGGCGGTGGTGGCGGTGCGGAGGGCGGTGTTTCCGTTGCGGGGGTTGTTGGCGTAGGGGGTGGGGGGCACTCCACTCCGGTGGTGGGCGTGGTGGGGTGGGGGGGCGTGGCGGAGGTGGGGCGGGGACCAGGGGTGCGGCTCCGCCGGGGGCCGCCCCCTTGCCCGCCCGTTCCGCCCCCGGGGGGCGGCCCCGCCGCCCAAGAGGGCTCGGCGCGCGGCCCCGCCGCCCAAGGGGGCGGGGGCGTAGGCGGCTTCGCCGCGCGTGGGGGGGGGCGGGGCAACGGGGGCGGCCGTGTCGCGCGAGGGGGGTGGTTAGGCCAGGGGGGTTGTGGGGGTGGGGTTTTGGGGTGGGGTGGGGGTGGGGGCGTTGAGGATGTAGGGGTGTTGAGCAGCGGGGTGGTGCGGGCGCATTTGTTGGCGGCGCGGCTGGCCGGGGTGGTGGGGACCCGGCGGGAGGAGAGTCTGCGGAGTTATCGGTTGTTCGGGGAGGGCGACCCGAGGGTTTTGCTGGGGCTGGAGCCTCAAGGGGTGTGGGGGGAGCGGGAGTTGATCGGGTTGATGGCGGAGCGGTGCGGGGTTTCCGGGGATCCGGGATATCGCCGGGGGCCCGATGTCATTGATCCGGAACGGACGTTGGCGGCGCTGGATTCCTTCGCGGAGAAGATCGGGGAGGCGGCCGGGAGAGGGCTTCCCGTGTTGTTCGGGACCGGTCATCCGCATCGATTGGTCGGTTTCTACGCCGAGTTGGCAGACGCCATGTCGGCGGCGGGCTGTGAAGTGCTCACCCCTGCGCAGGGGCAGCGTGTCGACATACCGACCCGGTTCGGCGTACGTACGTACAACCTTGACTACGTACGGGGAGTCGCGCTGGTGCGCGAACCCGGCGCGCGGGGTCCCGTGAGTGAGACCGGCGTGCACTCCCATTCTCCACTCCCGGTTCGGGTGGTTCTGGGGGCGGCGGCAGGGGGTGGAGGGCCGCTTCCGGGGCTGGTCGTGGGAGATCACGGTTGGGTCTGCGGTGCAGGTCAGCTGGGGTTTGATGCGATTGGTCTGGCGGATGTCGACGACCCCGCGCTGTTCGTCGGAGAGGTGGAGGGGCGGGTGTCCGTGGTCGTTCCGCTTGATGACGGTGTGCGGTCTGATTACTACCGACCGCTTACACGCTATGTACTCAATCGAGCGTGTCTGTCACGGTAGCGGGCCGATCGCATCCCCTCTTCCCCACTCGCATCACACGCCCCTAGTCTGGGGAGTGAGCGCACAGCGACGAAGAGTCACCGGAAGGGGAAGCCGGTGCGCGTCATGTGCGGAAGGTACAGGTGGGTCATGACTGCTTCAGGCGAGAGGCCTCTCAACGAGGTCAAGTTTCTGACCGTGGCGGAAGTCGCCTCGGTGATGCGAGTGTCGAAGATGACCGTGTACCGCTTGGTGCACAGCGGTCATCTGCCGGCGATCCGGGTGGGCAGGTCTTTCCGGGTTCCGGAGCAAGCGGTTCACGAGTACCTCCGTGAGTCCTTCGTGGGGGTGGAGACGGCCTAGATCCCCCTCGGATTACGTCACTCACTCGGTGGCGGGTTAGGCTAGGCCCTTGCTAGGTCGTGTGGGCCCAGACGCCCCGCACCGATCTCCGCCTTCGGCGGAGGTGTTCCGAAAAGTGAGCGAGGGTAGTCGTGGGCTCTGTTATCAAGAAGCGGCGTAAGCGGATGGCCAAGAAGAAGCACCGCAAGCTGCTGAAGCGCACTCGCGTTCAGCGTCGCAACAAGAAGTAAGCGATAGCTGTACGCAGTCCCAGGGGCCCTTCCACCAGAGATGGTGGAAGGGCCCCTGTGTGTTTTTCTGGCCATTGAGGGGACCGGGGTCACTTCGGGTGCCGCTCGGTCATCACAGCGCAACATGCAGGCGTTACGGTGGCCACCGAAGGGGGACCCGGGGCGAGCGGAGACCGGGGAACCCCTGGGGGCATTCGAGGGGAAGGCGCTGATCTTGGGCAAGGTCGTGCTCGTCACAGGTGTGGCCCGGCAGCTGGGGGGCCGCTTCGTGCGGCGCGTGCAGCGGGATCCCGAGGTGGACCGGGTGATCGGGGTCGACGCGGTGCCTCCCGAGCACCATCTCGGGGGCGCGGACTTCGTCAGGGCGGACATCAGGCAGCCCGCGATCGCCCGGGTCCTCGCCGAGTACGGGGTCGACACCGTCGTGCACATGGACGTGACCGGGACCCCGCTGGGCGGTGGCGGCGGCCGGGCCACGGTCAAGGAGACCAATGTCATCGGCACCATGCAGCTGCTCGGCGCGTGCCAGAAGTCGCGGGACGTGCAGCGCCTGGTGGTGAAGTCCAGTACGAGTGTGTACGGGTCCGCCTCGCGCGATCCGGCCGTCTTCACCGAGTCGACCACGCCGAAGTCGCTGCCCAGCGGTGGCTTCGCGAAGGACGCCGTCGAGGTCGAGGGGTACGTGCGCGGGTTCGCCAGGCGGCGCCCGGACGTGGCGGTGTGCGTGCTGCGGTTCGCGAACATCCTGGGGCCGCGGGCGGACTCCCCGCTCTCCGAGTACTTCTCGCTGCCGGCGCTGCCGACGGTGCTGGGGTACGACCCCAGGCTCCAGTTCGTGCACGAGGACGATGTGGTGGAGGTGCTGCGGATCGCCGCCCACGATCCGCGCCGGGGGACGCTCAACAGCGGCACGTTCAACATCGCCGGGGACGGGGTGCTGCTGCTGTCGCAGTGCGCGCGCAGGCTGGGGCGGCCGACCGTGCCGTTCCTGCTGCCCGCCGTGCGGTGGGTGGGCTCGGCGCTGCGGACGGTCGGGATGAGCGACTTCTCGCCCGAGCAGATCCGGCTGCTGACGCACGGCCGGGTGGTGCGGACCTCGCAGATGCGCGAGACGCTCGGCTTCGTGCCCAAGTACACGACGGCGGAGACCTTCGCGGACTTCGCGCGCAGCAGGGGGGCCGGGCTGCTGCCGCCCGAGCTGCTCGCCCGTACCGTGGACCGGGCGGCGGCGCAGGTGTCCGCCGCGGCCGGCTTCGTACGTACGGAAACGCAATCCGCTGAATCCAAGGAGCGCAGCTGACATGGCCGACGCCAAGGTCATCCCCTTCGGTGACGAGCCGCGGTCGCGGCGGGGGGCGGGGGCCGCGAGGCCGGGGAAGCGGGGCCCGGGCGGGCGCAAGGGCGGCCCGGGCGGTGCGGGCGCCTCGGCGGGCGGCGGCACCCTGGCACCCGTACCGGAACAGCAGGGGACCTCGCCCGAGGCACCCGAGGCGGCTCCGGTGGCGGACGAGGAGCGGGTGGCCGAGCAGGGCGGCGGTGGCTGGGACCGGCGGATCGCGGGCGGGCTCGCCTTCCTGCGGCGGCGGATCACCGGGGACTACGAGGTCGACGAGTTCGGGTACGACCGCGAGCTCACCGACCAGGTCCTGATGTCGATGATCCGGCCCTTCTACGAGAAGTACTTCCGGGTGGAGGTGAAGGGCATCGAGAACGTCCCGTCCGAGGGCGGGGCGCTGATCGTCGCCAACCACTCGGGGACGCTCCCGCTGGACGGGCTGATGCTCCAGGCCGCGGTGCACGACGAGCACCCGGCGGGGCGGCACCTGCGGCTGCTCGCCGCCGACCTGGTCTTCGTACTTCCGGTGGTGAACGAGCTGGCGCGCAAGGCCGGGCACACCCTGGCGTGCGCGGAGGACGCGCAGGCGCTGCTTGAGCGGGGCGAGCTGGTGGGGGTGATGCCGGAGGGGTTCAAGGGCATCGGGAAGCCGTTCAGCGAGCGGTACAAGCTGCAGCGCTTCGGGCGGGGCGGCTTTGTGTCGACGGCGATGCGGGCGGGGGCGCCGATCGTGCCGTGCTCGATCGTGGGCGCCGAGGAGATCTACCCGATGATCGGGAACTCGAAGACGCTGGCCCGGGTGCTGGGCTTCCCGTACTTTCCGATCACGCCGACGTTCCCGTGGCTGGGGCCGCTGGGGGCGGTGCCGCTGCCGACGAAGTGGACGATCCAGTTCGGCGAGCCGATCGAGACCGCCGGGTACTCGGCGGAGGCGGCCGAGGATCCGATGCTGATGTTCAACCTGACGGACCAGGTACGGGAACAGATCCAGCACACGCTGTACAAGTTGCTGGTGCAGCGGCGGTCGGTGTTCTTCTAGCCCTTGGACACCGGGGCCGCGAGTGTCCGGGGCCGACGGACGGAGTCCGGCGCAGCTGTCCGAAGCCCGCGGAGCGGTGCGAGGGCAGCAGACGGAGGGGCCAAGTTGCTGGTGCAGCGGCGGTCGGTGTTCTTCTAGGCGTCCCGGCACCTGGATCGCGGGGCCCGGGGGCCACGTTGTTGGTGCAGCGGCGGTCGGTGGTTTTCTGGGGCGGCCGCCGCTGCACGGGTGTTGCTATCGCGTGGTGTCCTCGCCGTTGATGCCCAGGCCCGGGAGTACGTCCGGGAGGATGGGCGGGATGGTGACGTCCGGGACCTCCGGTTTGGCGGGTTTGTCCGGGGTGGGCGGGGCCGGCTTGTTGGCGGGGGGCGGGTCCAGCAGGCCCCCGGCGCCGCCGATCAGGCCGGACGACGGTTTGCCGTCCGAGGTGGCGGGCGGCGGGGTGCCCGGCTTGCCCTGGTGGGGGGCGCCGGGGGTGGTGCCGGGAACGACGCCGGGGCGCGTCCTGTCGTTCTGGTGCGGGGTGCCGGGGCGGTCCTTGTGGGTGCCCGGGGCGGCCGGCTTCTGGTCGGTCTGCGGCGGCTTGGGCAGCAGTGACTGGAGCGGGCCGACTTCTTGGTCTATGGCGTCGAAGACCGAGCTCACCTGCGAGCCGACGTCGCCCAGCTGGGCGGGGAGCATGCTGCGCAGATTGCTCCAACTGTCGCGGTGGGACTGGGAGAAGGCGGTCAGGGCCTGGATGGGGCCGATGTTGCCGTCTCTCTCGTACGCCTCGTAGAGGAGCCGGTGGCCCTCGGAGGCGTCGTGCTTCATCCCGTTCAACGTGCGCCGTACTTCGCCCAGTTGCTCGTGGTCGAGGTCGGCGGCCTTGCCCCGGTCCATGAGGCGTCTGGCCTCCTGGAGTCTGGTGGACGCCTGGTCGAGATAGATCTGGCCCCGGTCGGACTCGTCGCCCGCCATGGTGAGCTTCAGATCCTCCATGCCGCGCTTGAGCCCGTACAGCGAATCACCGGGGAGGGCGTTGGAGCTGGCGGCGGCGACGCCGCCGAAGGCTCCGGCCGCCACACCGACGGTGAGTCCGCCTGCCGCGAGGCCTTTCGACCAGCGGGAGCGGGGGCGCAGCTTGCGGAGCGCGGAGGCCCGGTGGGCTCCCCGTCCGGTCCGCTGCTCGGGCACCGGAGGGCTTGCGGGTGCTCCCGCGGTGCCTTCCAGCAGCATGGCCTCCATGGCGGCGACGAGCTGTGCTCGTTGCACCACTTTGACCTCGGGGTCCATCTCGGGTGCGGGCAGGCCGCCCAGACCTGAGACCAGGGACAGCAGTGTCCCCTGGTCGGCAGGCCTTTCGGCTGCTCCGGCCGTACCTTCGGGCTGTTCGGCCGCCGTGTCCCGGAGTTCCTGATCCTCCAGGGACTGGGCGAAGGCGTTGGCCCGCCGGTGCGCCGATACATTCGCGATCACTGGCGGCACCTCCTCTCGTCATGACGATCGACTCCCCGGGTGTCCGGAAGGTTGCACGCCATGAGCACGTCCACACGATTGAGTGAGTGGCTGCGGGCATGGCGCGACCGCAGGGAGCCTGCATTCCGCACAACGAGCCGCCGGGCACTTGGGTTACGGACGAAAGATGATCCGACTGCCGAAGATGTCAGTCTTCGACAGCCGGTGATCGAACGGTCACCCGGCGTCAGTCACCTGGCGTCGTCGGGCAGCAGGCGGGCCAGCGTACGGACGGCCCGGTACTGGAGGGTCTTGATCGCACCCTCGTTCTTGCCCATGACGCGGGCCGTCTCGGCGACCGAGAGCCCTTGCAGGAAGCGCAGTGTCACGCATTCCTGCTGCTGAGGATTCAGCTTGCGCACGGCCTCCAGGAGGGCCGCGTTGGAGAGCGACTCCAGGACGGAGTCCTCGGGACTGCGCTCGACCTCGTTGGCGTCGAGCATTTCGCCGGTGGTCACTTCGAGCCTGAATCTGCTCGATTTGAAGTGGTCCGCGACCAGATTCCGGGCGATCGTGACCAGCCAGGCGCCGAAATCGCGGCCCTGCCAGGTGAAGGTGGAGATCCTCCGCAGGGCGCGCAGGAACGTCTCGCTGGTCAGGTCTTCTGCCGTCGCCTTTCCGCCGACGCGGTAGTAGATGTAGCGGTAGACCGTGTCGCTGTACTGGTCGTAGAGGCGGCCGAAGGCCTCGGCCTCGCCGCCTTGGGCGCGCTCGACGAGATCCATCATGCGTGCGCTGTCGCTGTCGGCGGTGGGCCGACGAACGGTGGACGTGCCGGTGCCCGAGCTGGCGGCGCCACGGCTTCGTCTGCCGACGGCCCGCCCGTCTCCCGACCCACGCCCCTCAATGACGGCGCTTCGCGCCGCCCCCCGCTCTTGGCCGTCGGCCAGGGCATAGCAAGGGCCGACAGGCACAGGGGTGGCAAAGGCGGGGACGGCGTACGCGGTGGGGACGAAGCCGCGCAGACGGTCGATGACCGTTGCGCGCAGCGTAGCCAGGCCCGAGGCGTCAACCCCGACGTGTGGGTACACGGGACTCCCAGAGGCAGAGCTTCCATCACGTGCAGTACCGGACTGTTCACTCGTGGTGCTGATGAATGGGTTCCGGAATGCGTCTGAGGAGAATAACGCTTCGTACAGGCAGCACTACACCCAGTTGCTCAAATCACCGTTTCCGTCTCTTCTGTTACGTCTACGAGGCGTATCAAGTAGCAGTTAGTGACCGGTTGTTGATCGAGTCGTGGCGTCATCTGTCTGCTTGCCCGATGAGTTGTGGCCGAGTGACGGGAAGAGGACTGGCGGGGGGAGGCGGCGGGTAAGCCCAGGGGATTGGTTGTTCCAGGGCGGATTGGTTGTTCCACGGCTGAGGGCCGGGTGCGCCCCGGGGGTTGGGGTGCGCCCGGCCCTTGGTTTGTGCCTGGTGCCTGGTGCCTGGTGCCTGGGTGTCTCGGTGCTCGGTGACCTGCTGTGGGTCAGCGGCGGCGGCGGTGCAGTGCGAGGGCGGCGGCGGTTCCGCCCGCGAGGGCGCCGACGCCGGCCGCGGCGGGGATGCCGACCTTGGCGGCCTTGCGGCCGGTGCGGTAGTCGCGCAGCCGCCACTCGCGTTCGCGGGCGTGCTTGCGGAGCTTGGCGTCCGGGTTGATCGCGTACGGGTGTCCGACGAGGGAGAGCATCGGGATGTCGTTGTGGCTGTCGCTGTAGGCGGCGCAGCGGTGGAGGTCCAGGCCCTCGGCGGCGGCCAGGGCGCGGACGGCCTCGGCCTTCGCGGGGCCGTGCAGGGGTTCGCCGACCAGGCGGCCGGTGTAGACGCCGTCGTGGGACTCGGCGACGGTGCCGAGTGCGCCGGTGAGGCCCAGGCGGCGGGCGATGATCGTGGCCGTCTCGACGGGGGCGGCCGTCACCAGCCAGACCTTCTGGCCCGCGTCCAGGTGGGCCTGGGCGAGGGCGCGGGTGCCGGGCCAGATGCGTTCGGCCATGTACTCGTCGTAGATCTCCTCGCCGATGGTCATCAGCTCGGAGACCTTGTGGCCCTTGACGATGGACAGGGCGCTCTCGCGGGCGTCCTGCATGTGCTCGGGGTCCTCGACGCCGGCGAGGCGGAACCAGGCCTGCTGCCAGGCGAAGCGGAAGAGTTCCTGGCGCTCGAAGAACTTCCGCTTGTAGAGGCCGCGGCCGAAGTGGAAGATCGCGGCGCCCTGCATGACGGTGTTGTCGAGGTCGAAGAAGGCGGCGGCCTTGGTGTCGCCGGGGACCGGGAACTCGGGTTCTGAGGGGGTGGGCTCTTCGGGCTCTTCGGGGGCGCCGGACTCGGCGGCACGTGCCGCCTCCAGGTCCTCCAGCTCCGTAACGGACTTTCGTGCTGCTTCGGCTGCAGCCTCGCCCGCCAGCACGCTCCGTGCGGTCGCGGAGCGCCTACGGGGGGTGAGCCATCCCAGTGCGGCCATGTCGTGAGCATAGCCATTCTGTTCGGAACTTCCCGAGCCGGAGGGATGCGGGGGTGTGAACTCTCCGCGTCCGGGTTGTTACGGGGCTTTCCCAGCATCATGGGGGGATGAGTGCTTTGTGGCGGAAGAAGAAGGTGTCCGGGGGCGGCGGGGGAGGGCGTGAGCGGTTGGTCACTTTGATCGGGAAGCCTGGGTGTCATTTGTGTGATGACGCACGGGGGGTCGTCGAATCGGTGTGCGGTGAGGTGGGGGTGCGGTGGGAGGAGAAGGACATTTCTTTGGATGCGGAGTTGTATCGGGAGTACTGGGAGCAGATTCCGGTGGTGTTGGTGGATGGGGAGCAGTTCACCTTCTGGAAGGTGGATGGGGGGAGGTTGAGGAGGGAGTTGGGGGGTGGGTAGGGGCCACTCGTGTGTGGAGCGGGGGCCATGGCGTAGGTGGGGCGGGGGCGAGTTGTGCGGCTCCGCCGGGGGCCGCCCCCTTGCCCGCCCGTTCCGCCCCCCGGGGGGCGGAACGGGAGGGCAAGGGGGCCCTGCAAGCGGCCCCTCCCCCCCCAAGG
>NZ_JBVIMX010000012.1:11845-103868 GCF_055579625.1 Streptomyces sp. NPDC032721
TGGGCGTGGGGTGTGTGGTTTAGCGGGGGTCAGCCCCCCCTTCTGTCTTTTCCACCCCCCGGGGGGTAGACGGGGTGGGCAAGGGGGCTCGGCACGCGGCCCCGCCGTCCAAGGGGGCTCGGCGCGCGGTCCCCCCGCCCAAAGGGGCGGGGCGTAGTGGCGGCTTCGCCGCGCGAGGGGGCGGGGGTGTAGCGGCTCCGCGGTCCGACGTGGAGGGGGTGGGATGGTTCCCGGGTGGGGGGTTCGGGGGGCGTGACGCCGGTCACTTTGGTGGGACAAAACGGGCACAATCTTTGTGCACGCGTTCACAAAGACATAGCCTGCATCCGACGGGGCGGTCTTGGGACATACGGCCGCCTGCAGCCCCGCTCATCCCGCAGGAGCACCGTGGCAACTGGCCGAAATCACCGACCGGCGACCCGTAGCCGAGGCATTCCCGAGGCCACCGTCGCCCGACTTCCGCTGTATCTGCGCGCCCTCACGGCGCTCTCCGAGCGTTCTGTGCCGACCGTTTCGTCGGAGGAGCTGGCGGCGGCAGCGGGGGTCAACTCCGCGAAGCTGCGGAAGGACTTCTCGTACCTGGGTTCCTACGGGACCAGGGGTGTCGGGTACGACGTCGAGTATCTCGTCTACCAGATCTCGCGCGAACTGGGCCTCACCCAGGACTGGCCGGTCGTCATCGTCGGTATCGGTAACCTCGGTGCGGCACTGGCCAATTACGGAGGGTTCGCCTCCCGTGGTTTCCGCGTGGCCGCGCTGATAGACGCCGACCCCGCGATGGCGGGCAAGCCGGTCGCCGGGATTCCGGTCCAGCACACGGATGAGCTGGAGAAGATCATCGCTGAGAACGGTGTGTCCATCGGGGTCATCGCGACCCCCGCGGGCGCTGCTCAGCAGGTGAGCGAGCGGCTGATCGCCGCCGGTGTGACCTCGATCCTCAACTTCGCGCCGACGGTGCTGCAGGTGCCGGAGGGTGTGGACGTGCGGAAGGTGGATCTGTCGATCGAGCTGCAGATCCTGGCCTTCCACGAGCAGCGCAAGGCCGGCGACGCGGAGGCTGCCGCCGCCGCTGCCGCAGCCGTGCTGCCGCCGCGTGCCGCCGACGGCTCCACCCGGAAGGGACCTGACGGGGACGTGCCCGCCGTGATGCCGGCATGAGCCTCCTGGTCGTCGGGCTGAGCCACCGCAGTGCCCCCGTCAGCGTGCTGGAGCGTGCCTCGCTCGCCGGGGACGCGAAGGCGAAGCTGCTGCAGGACACCCTCGCCTCCGAGCCGGCCGCCGAAGCGACGGTGCTGGCCACCTGCAACCGCATCGAGCTGTACGCCGACGTGGAGAAGTTCCACGCCGGGGTGGCCGAGCTGTCCACGCTGCTCGCCCAGCACAGCGGGGTGGGGCTGGAAGAGCTGACCCCTTATCTGTACGTGCATTACGAGGACCGGGCTGTCCACCACCTCTTCTCGGTGGCCTGCGGGCTCGACTCGATGGTGGTCGGCGAGGGGCAGATCCTCGGGCAGATCAAGGACGCGCTGGCGCTCGGGCAGGAACTGCACACCGCCGGACGGCTGATCAACGACCTCTTCCAGCAGGCGCTGCGGGTCGGCAAGCGGGCGCACTCCGAGACCGGGATCGACCGGGCAGGTCAGTCGCTGGTGACGTTCGGACTTGAGCAGCTCGCCGACGGGGCGCCGGTGGCCGAATGGGCCGCGGGCAAGCGGGCGCTGGTGATCGGTGCGGGCTCGATGTCCTCGCTGGCCGCCGCCACGCTGGTGCGCGTCGGGGTCGCCGAGGTCGTCGTCGCGAACCGGACCGCCGAGCGGGCCGAGCGGCTCGCCGGGATCCTGAACCAGTCCGGGGGTGCCGCGAGGGCGGTGCCGATGGACGAGGTGGCCCGGGAACTGACACGAGTCGACGTCGCGATCTCCTGTACGGGGGCGACCGGACTGGTGCTGACGGTGGAGGACGTGGCCGGTGCGCTGGGCGTGCCCGCCGACACCGCCGCCAGGGCCACGGAGCCCGACTCCGGCCACGTACCGCAGGCGCGCACCGAGCCCGACGCCAACTCCCTTGAGCTGCACGGCTCCTGGGCCGACAACGGGGAGCTGGCGGCCCGTTCCGTACGGACGCCGAAGCCCGCCGGGGCCGAAGGTGCCGCCGTACGGCTCGCGCTGCTGGACCTCGCCATGCCGAGGGACATCGACGGCGCCGCGCACCGGCTCGACGGCGTGCGCCTGGTGGACATCGAGTCGCTGGCGGACGCCTCGGCCGATGCCCCGATGGCGGCGGATGTGGACCAGGTGCGGGGAATCGTGGCGGATGAGGTGGCCGCATTCGGCGCCGCCCAGCGCGCCGCGCAGATCACGCCTACCGTCGTCGCGCTGCGCAGTATGGCCGCCGACGTGGTCACCAACGAAGTGGCGCGGCTGGAAGGCCGGCTGCCCGGGCTCGACGAGAAGCAGCGGGCCGAGATCACCCAGACCGTACGACGCGTGGTGGACAAGCTCCTGCACGCGCCGACCGTACGGGTCAAGCAGCTCGCCAGCGAGCCCGGCGGTGCCGGGTACGCGGACGCGCTGCGCGAGCTGTTCGACCTCGACCCGCAGGCGGTCGCGGCCGTGAGCCGGGCCGACCGTCCCCTGGGCGGGCTGCCGGGCGGTCCGTCGTCGGGCGGCACCAAGGAAGACCTCAACGACACCACCGGTGCCGAGAGCGCGAAGAGAGGGCGGGCATGACTGATGCCGCTAAGGCCGGATCGGCCTTGAAGCTGGGGACTCGGCGCAGCAAGCTCGCCATGGCCCAGTCCGGACACGTCGCCGATGCGGTGCGCGAACTGACCGGCCGCGAGGTCGAGTTGGTGGAGATCACCACGTACGGGGACGTCTCGAAGGAGCAGCTCGCGCAGATCGGCGGCACGGGTGTCTTCGTGACCGCCCTGCGCGACGCCCTGCTGCGCGGCGAGGTGGACTTCGCCGTCCACTCCCTCAAGGACCTGCCGACCGCGCAGCCCGACGACCTGGCCCTGGCCGCCGTGCCGGTCCGCGAGGACCCGCGCGACGTGCTGGTGGCGCGGGACGGGCTGACCGTCGCGCAGCTGCCCGAGGGGGCGCGCGTGGGCACCGGTTCGCCGCGCCGGATGGCGCAGTTGAACGCGTACGCCCGCAGCCACGGGCTGAGGATCGAGACTGTGCCGATCCGGGGGAACATCGACACCCGGGTCGGATACGTACGAAACGGCGAGCTGGACGCGGTGGTACTCGCCGCCGCCGGGCTCCGCCGGATCGGCCGCGTCGACGAGGTGACCGAGTTCCTGGACACCGACCTGATGCTGCCCGCCCCCGGCCAGGGGGCACTGGCCATCGAGTGCGCGGCGGTCAACGCCGACCTCGCCGCCACGCTCGCCGAGCTCGACGACCCGCACACGCGGTTCGCCGTGACGGCCGAGCGAGCCCTGCTCGCCGCTCTGGAGGCCGGTTGCAGTGCGCCCGTTGGCGCCCTGGCCGACCTGTTGATTGACGGGCAGATTGTCAATGAAATGCGCCTGCGCGGAGTTGTCGGCTCGACCGACGGCGCCGAGCTGGTGCAGCTGTCCACTACCGGTCCCGTACCCACGTCGCACCACGCCGCGGAGGCTTTCGGGCGCGAACTCGCGTCCGAGATGCTCGCCAAGGGTGCGGCCGGTCTTATGGGGGAGCGAGCACTTTGAGCCCCACCACAACCTCTGCATCCTCGACGTCCTCGGTGTTCTCCGCACCCGGCCACGTCACCTTTCTCGGTGCCGGCCCCGGTGATCCGGGCCTGCTGACACTGCGCGCCGTCGAGGCGCTGTCGAGCGCCGACGTACTGATCGCCGAGCCGGCCGTGCTCGACGTCGTGCGCGCTCATGCGAAGGCGGGCGTAAGCACGCCTCAACTGGCCGTAATTGACGACTCATCAGTAACTTCGGGCACGGCTGCGATCCGGACGCCGATGTCGTCCAAGGTCGTGGTCAATCTTGTCATGGAGGCCGCGCGCAGCGGCAAGCGGGTCGTCCGTGCGGTCTCCGGCGACCCCGGCCTGGACGGGAACGCCGGGGAGGAGATGCTCGCCTGCGCCGCGGAGGGCGTCGCCTTCGAGGTCGTCCCGGGTGTCGCCACCGCTGTCGGGGTGCCCGCCTACGCGGGTGTTCCGCTGCGGGACGCGTCCGGCGCGGACGTGCGCTTCGTGGACGCCCGCACGGCCGACGAGCGGTGCTGGAGCGAGGTCGGCGCGAGCGACGCGACCGCCGTCGTCTCCACCACCCTCGACTCGGTGGCCGCTGCCGCCGGTGAGCTGGTCTCGGCGGGCCGCAAGCCCGACACCCCGATGACGGTCACCGTCGCCGGTACGACGACGCGCCAGCGGACGTGGAACGCCACGCTCGGCACCGTCGCCCAGGTCCTCAAGCAGGCCAAGGTGCTGCCCTCCCCGGAGGGGCACCAGCCCGTCATAGCCGTGGTCGGCGAGCGCGGTGCGGCCGCCCAGCGCGACCAGCTGTCGTGGTTCGAGTCGAAGCCGCTCTTCGGGTGGCGGGTCCTCGTACCGCGTACGAAGGAGCAGGCGGCCTCGCTCTCCGACCAGTTGCGGTCCTACGGCGCGGTGCCGCACGAGGTCCCGACGATCGCCGTCGAACCCCCGCGCACCCCGCAGCAGATGGAGCGGGCGGTCAAGGGGCTCGTCACCGGACGGTACGAGTGGATCGCCTTCACCTCGGTGAACGCCGTGAAGGCCGTACGCGAGAAGTTCGAGGAGTACGGGCTCGACGCGCGCGCCTTCGCCGGGATCAAGGTCGCGGCCGTCGGCGAGCAGACCGCCGCCGCGCTGGTCGAGTTCGGTGTGAAGCCGGACCTGGTGCCGAGCGGGGAGCAGTCCGCGGCCGGGCTGCTTGAGGACTGGCCGCCGTACGACCCGGTCTTCGACCCGATCGACCGTGTCTTCCTGCCGCGTGCGGACATCGCGACCGAGACGCTGGTCGCGGGGCTGATCGAGCTGGGCTGGGAGGTCGACGACGTGACGGCCTACCGGACCGTGCGCGCCTCGCCGCCGCCGGCGGACACGCGTGAGGCGATCAAGGGCGGTGGCTTCGACGCCGTCATGTTCACCTCGTCGAGCACGGTGCGCAACCTGGTCGGCATCGCGGGCAAGCCGCACAACGTCACCGTGATCGCGTGTATCGGCCCGGCGACGGCCAAGACCGCGGAGGAGCACGGGCTGCGGGTCGACGTGCTGTCGCCGGAGCCCTCGGTGCACAAGCTGGCGGAGGCGCTCGCCGAGTTCGGCGCGGCGCGCAGGGCGGCGGCGATCGAGGCGGGCGAGCACGTGGCCAGGCCGAGTGAGCGGCGGCCGGGGTCGCGGCGGCGTCGGACGACGTAGCGGCCGGTGTGTGTGGTGGCTGCCTTAAGTGGTGAGGGCGGGCCGGGGACTTCCCCGGCCCGCCCTTTCGCGTCTGGCTTCCCTGACTGTCGGAAGGACTGTCGGGAGCCGGTCAGCGGCGGCGGCCCGGGGTGCCCCGGTGGCGGGTGCCCTGGGCGTGCAGGAGCTCCAGGGCGTCCAGCAGGACCGTGCGGTTGTACCAGGAGAGCCACTGGCCCGCCTGCGCGCCCAGTTCGTCCATGGCCTTGTGCTGGGAAGGGGTGAAGCCCTTGACCGTACGGTCGAGGTGGGCGGAGACCATGCCCACGCAGACGCCGTTCGGGGTGACCAGGGGCGCGCTGTGCGAGGCGAGGCTGCCCGCGTCGAGGATCGCCTGCCGGGACGGCTCGTCGAGTATCGGGTCGGACGCGATCTCGGAGATGGTCACCTGGGCGACCTCCTGGGCCGCCTTCGCGCAGGAGGTGCCCTCTTCGCCGACGTGCGCGAAGAAGTCGACGAAGTCGTCCGAGAGACCCGTGTGGTGTTCGAGGCGCAGTCCGCCGCGGACCCGGTCGGGCAGTTGGACGTTGCCCATGTCGGTGTCGAGGACCGCGAGGGTCTGGCTCAGTACGGAGCGCAGTACGGCGCCCTGGCTGGGTCTCGCTCCGTTCTGGACGTCGACGTCCTTGGCCGCCTCGAAGGTGAGGGGCGGCGCGGGCAGGCGCACCCGGCGCGGGAACCAGAGCGGGGCGCGGGGATCGGGCGCCGGGGTGCGGACGACGGCCTCGACGAGCAGGCGCATCCGGATGTTGTGCCGCTGGGAGACGTTCTGGAGGAGCGCGAACGCGGATTCTCCGTCGGGCAGGGCGTAACGCTCCTGGAGGATGCCCTGGGCCTGGGCGATCAGGGGGTGGGTCCGGGTGCGGGCGCGCAGATCGCGGACCTCGGCGCGGAGGCGGGCCAGTTCGGACAGTTCGGCTCGTTCTGGGTGTTCGGTCACGGCTGGTCCCTCCGGGGTGGGTGTGAGTGGGGTGGTCGCTGGTGCGTGGACGGGGCGGTGCCGGTGCGGGACCGGCACAGTGTCGGCAAAGGGGGCTGCGGGGCGGGCGTAGCGTTGGCGTATGACTGTGTATGGATCCTTTCCGGGGGCCAGGCCCCGACGCCTGCGGACGAATCCGACCATGCGGCGCATGGTGGCCGAGACGCGGCTGCATCCCGCAGACCTGATCCTGCCCGCCTTCGTACGGGAGGGGATCCGCGAGCCCGCCGCGATCTCCTCGATGCCCGGGGTGTACCAGCACACGCTGGACACCCTGCGGAAGGCCGCGGTCGAGGCCGTCGAGGCCGGAGTCTCGGGAATCATGCTTTTCGGTGTGCCCGAGGAGTCCAAGAAGGATGCGGCCGGAACCATGGGAACCGATCCGGACGGCATCCTCCAGGTCGCGCTGCGCGCGGTGCGCGAGGAGGTCGGCGACGACCTGATGGTCATGTCCGACCTGTGTCTGGACGAGTTCACCGACCACGGGCACTGCGGAGTCCTCGACGACCAGGGACGGATCGACAACGACGCCACCCTGGAGCGCTACGCCGAGATGGCCCAGGTGCAGGCCGACGCGGGCGCGCACGTGGTCGGGCCGAGCGGCATGATGGACGGACAAGTCGGGGTGATCCGGGACGCGTTGGACGGAATCGGGCGCGAGGACGTCTCGATCCTCGCGTACACCGTGAAGTACTCCAGCGCCTTCTTCGGGCCGTTCCGGGAGGCCGTCGGGTCCTCGCTGAAGGGCGACCGCAAGACGTACCAGCAGGACCCGGCCAATGTGCGCGAGGCGCTGCGGGAGCTGGCGCTCGACCTCGCGGAGGGCGCCGACATGGTGATGGTCAAGCCGGCCGGACCGTACCTCGACATCCTCGCCAAGGTCGCCGAGAACTCGGACGTGCCGGTGGCGGCGTACCAGATCAGCGGTGAGTACTCGATGGTCGAGGCGGCGGCCGAGAAGGGCTGGATCGACCGCGACAAGGCGATCATGGAGACCCTGACCGGGATCAAGCGCGCGGGCGCGCACATGATCCTGACGTACTGGGCGGTGGAGGCGGCGCGGGCGATGCGCTGAGTGGTGGGGGGTGGGGGTCGGTCTTCCGGCCCGTACCCGAGGCGTGGCCCGTGTGTACGAGGAGGTAGCCCTCCTCGTACACGCGCAGGTGCGCACCGGGGATCTCGCATCCGGGGGCCGCGACGCAGTCCCGTTCGTGGTGTCCGTGCAGGTGGGGGTGGGGGTCGGGGCGTTGTCAGTGGGGCTCCTTACAGTGGATGGACTGGTCGGGAGCGGGGGCGGTTCGGGTGCTGTGGCGGGTCGAGGTCGATGGGTATGTGACGGGGCTGGACGCGGAGTTGGCGTGGGTCAACCGCAATCCGCGGGGCGGAAAGCTCAAGGGTGTGCCCAAGGTGCTGGAGGGGCATCCGGAGCTGGCGGGGATGCGGCGGCTGAAGCGGGCGGCCATCGAGCATGCGGAGGAGTGTGCCCGCCGGGCGCAGGAGTGGGCGGCGGCAGGGGTTTCCGTACCGGAGGAGCTGGCGGCGGCCGATCCGGTGTGGCGGGAGGCGTTGGAGGCGGCGGGGGTCCGGCTGCGGGACGGTGACGGGGCCGGTGACGAGGCCGGGGTGGTGGGCGGGCTGGTCGCGCGGGTTTATGCGCATGCGGTCACCGGGCACCGGATCGTGCAGGTGATGACGGAGGAGACCGCGCCGTACCGGGACGTGGTGAGGGTGCACCACGGCTGGGAGCGGGTGGCGGGGTTCGGGACGGGGATACCGGACGGCGGCGCGGAAATGCCGTTCCCGGAGCGGGCGTTGGCGGCGCATCCCGGAATGGTGGAGACCGTGCTCGGCGCGGCGGACGGGCTGCGCGAGTGCGGTGCGTACAAGAAGAGCATCGACGCGTTCCTCAAGGGGCTGGAGAAGAGCGATCCGGTGCTGGTCCCGCTGTTCCTCGACGCGGCGGCGGAGGCCTGTCTCGTCGGCGAGTACTTCTCGGACCCGGACGCGGCGGCGGCCTACTTCGGGCGGGCCAGGAAGGCGGAGCGGGAGCGCGGACACCCGATGGACCAGGCGTGGGTACGGGACCGGTACCTGCGGTACGCCGACGCGAAGGCCCTGTCGGCGACGGCGATGCGGGCGCGGGTGAAGGAAGTGGCCGTGAAGGGCGGCGGCTGCACGGTCGAACGGGCGCGGGAACTAAGGGAGTTGGCGACGCGGCGGGCGGCTGCCGGCGGTGGGGACGGCGGGGTCTATCCGCAGCTCGCGGCGGATGTGCGCAAGGCGGCCAAGCTGGCCGGGCTCGACCCGGAGGAGGAGCTGGCCGCGCTGCTCGTCGACTCGGGTCTGACGCGGGACATCCGGCTGCACCTGGGGGACTTCTGGGGGGATGTGCTCAAGGGCGGCCGGGCCTTCGAGCTGGCGGTGGAGCGGGACGGGGAGGCGTTGCGGGCGGAGGTCCTGCGGAAGGTCCCGGGCTCCGGCGCGGCCGCGCACCGGCTGTGGGCTGAGGTGGTCGAGCGCAGTGGGGTGATGGCGCAATTGGTGGGCGATGAGCCGGGGTTGGCGAGGGGTGAGGCGGCTCGGTGGCTGGGGCGGTGCCTGGCCGGGTTCTGTGTGCGGGCCGGGGTGAGTCCGATGCTGTACGAGCTGGCGGAGCGGCTGGCGCCGAGGATGGCGGCCGACGGGGTGGCGGTGGACATCGGCTGCTTCGAGCGGGGGCGGAGTGCGGGGTGCGGGCTGCCGCTGGACCTGATCGACCTGCTGCTGGAGCGGGGGGTGCCGGTGGGGGATCCGGCGAAGTGGCTGGGCGAGTTCCCGGTGGCGAAGTTGCGGGTGGAGCGGCGGCCCGAGCTGCGGTTCGTACGGGCGGACGCGAGGTTCGCCGGGGAGCTGCGGGAGCTGCTGCGGGCGGTGCTGGACATGCGGGGCGGGGTCACCGTCGGGGGCAACAGCTGGTACCACCCGCACGAGCAGAAGGGGTGGCCCGAGCTGCCGGGGGCCTTCGCGAACGAGCTGGGGCTGGAGGTGGTGGGGGAGTGGTTCGCGGAGGAGCGGAAGCGTCTTGCGGCCGGGCCCTCGCTGGAGGAACTGGCGCTGCTGCTGGGGCGGTTCGTGCATGCCGGGGCGGTGGTGGACGCGGTGGGTCCGGAGGCGAGGGCTGCGGGGGCGGCGGAGTTCGCGGCGGTGGATGTGGTGGGGCTGGTGCTTGCGGAGCTGGGGGGAGTGGGGAGGCGGGAGTTGGAGGGGCTTTTGGAGGGGGTGGGGGTGAAGTCGGTTTCGGCCTGTGAGCGGGCTCGGTTGGGGGATCGGGACTACCTGGTGCAGGTGGGGGCCAATTGTTTGGTGGGGTTGGAGCGGTTGGTGGGGAGGTTGGTGCCGTTGGAGAGGGTGGCGGGTGGCGGTGAGGAGGCCGGGGGGTCGGGGGTGGGCGGGGGCGAGGTGTGCGACTCCGTCGGGGGCCGCCCCCTTGCCCACCCGTTCCGCCCCCGGGGGGCGGCCCCGCTGCCCAAGGGGGCTGGGGAGCGGGGGGTGGGGGCGGCCCCGCTGCCCGAGGGGGCGGGGAGGGGCGGTGTGCGGAGTGAGCTTGGGGGGGCTTGTCAGGGGCTTGTGGGGGTTGTGGAGGATGCGGGAGTTGGTGTGTGGAGTGGGGACTGGGCTGCGCCGAGTGCCAAGTTCAAGGTGAGTTACGGGTCGTGGCGGCGGATGGAGAGTCTGCATGCCTTTACCGCTCGGCAGGGGCTGAGTCAGGATCACTGGGGGCGGAGGCAGCGGGGGGCCGTCGTGCAGGCCGCCGAGTTCGCCGAGTACGCGGAACTGCCCTTCGTCGGTGGCGGTGACGAGCACGTCGGGCGGTGGCGGCTCGTGCGTACGGAGCGTTCGGCGGACCGGGTCGGGTTCGTCGGGGAGGTGTACCGGAGCGCGACCTCGGCCGCCGTGGTGCTGGACAGCACGAAGGACTGCCGGGTGCTCCTGGAGTACGCCCCCCAGGGTGAGTTCAGCGAGGACGGGCCGCTGGCCGCAGCCGGGGAGAAGGTGCTCCGGGCCCATGTCCTGTCGCCCCAGCGGGACGCCGCCTGGTACGCCCGGTTCGCCGAACTCTTCGCTGAGCGGGGGCACGTCCCCGCCCGTCCCGAGGCGGCTGCCGTGCTCGCGGAGCGGATCGGCGTATCGGTGACGGACGCGGCGCTGCTGCTGGTGGGCCACCTGGACTGTGCTCCGTATCAACTTCCCGTCTCCAACCCGATGTTCGGCACCCGTGCCTGGGCGGCGCGCTGGGGGCTGAAGGACGCGGAGGTGGACCTCTCGGCGGACGGGCTGCGCGGTGTGCTCGACCGGGACGACGTGGCCGCGTTCTACGACCGGCTGCTGCCCGACGACCCCGAGGTGCTGTGGACCGAGGGGCCGGACGTCGAGCGGGCGGTGCGCTGGTGGCGGGAGCGGTTCGGCGAGCCGCTGCCCGTGCCGGTGGAGCTGATGCCGCTGGCCGCCAAGGAATGCGTACGGCCCAAGGGAGAGGACGCGCACCCGCGCAAGCGGGACCGGAACCGGAGTTGGGGGAGCGGGCTGTGGTGGCCGCCGTTCCGGATCGGCGCGGTGGTCAGGCGGGTCGCCGCCGGGGCGGCGGTGCTCGACGACGGACTGCATGTGCTCGCCGGGCCGCCCGACCTGCTCGGCCCGGTCCGGGTCGCGGCCTGGCTGGCGTACCGGACCCCGATGGGCGACCCGCTCCGGCCGGCCGTCGGGGCGGCGATCGGCCGGCTGCGGGAGGAGCTCGCGGCCGGGCCAGGACCGCTGACCCTCTTCTCCGTACAGTCCAACTACCTGATGGGTGCCGCCGAGTCGCCCGAGGCGGCGGGGCTGACCACGCATCCGGCGGTGACGGTGGAGGACGACGCCACGTACGACATGCGCAATGTGCGGGTCGACCCGGCGCTGCTGTCCGGGGCGGACGACCCGGTCCTGGACCGGCTGGACGACTACCTGGACTCGGTGCTGCCGTCGCAGTGGGTTCCGGCGCGGAACGGGCTGCCGGGGGTGGCGGACCTGCGGATCCTGCTGTCGGCGGAGTTCGCCGAGCTGGGGGCGGGGCTCGTGGGAGAGGCGGTGGGTGCCGGGGGTGCCGAGTGTGTCGGGGCCGGGGGGTGGGCGCAGGATCCGGCGCGTTCGGTGCCGTGGCTGGTGGAGGCGTGTGCGGCGGCGTACGGGCTGAGCGACGGGGCGGCGGCGTACTTCCTGATGCTGGCCGCGCTGCCCGATCCGACGGACCGGATGGTCAAGCAGTGGACGGGCTGGAGCCCGGCGCGCTTCAAGGCCGTACGGGAGGAGCTGGCGGCTTCGGGGCGGGTGCTCCAGGTGACCAGGTCCCGGGCAGGGCGCGGGCTGTTCGTGGAGGGGGCGTGGCAGGAGCGGAAGGTGCCGAGGCTGCCGCTGGAAGCGGTCAAGGCGCGGTTGCTCGGGCCGACGGCGGTGGAGCGGCGGTCGACGATGCACATGGTGACGGTTCCGCACGGGTCGGTGGCGGGGTTGTACGAGAGGTGTGCGGCGGGGCTGGGGTTGGTGGCGGAGTGAGGGGGTGGGGGCGGGTGTGGGGGCCCGCCCCCCGGGTGGGGCCCGTCAGAGGGTGTTGACGCTGTCGAGGTCGGACTGCCAGAAGGAGACCTTGAGGGAGCTGTCGATGTAGACGCCCTTGGTGGGGAGGTCGACGTCGGTGAAGCCGTCGACGTTCTTGTTGGCGTGGTCGTAGTAGCCGATCTGGAGGGTCTTGGCCGTGCTGCCCGTGTCGTCCTTCTCGTCGGCCCGGGACAGCTTGACCGCCGCGTACGCCTTCTCGCCGGGCTTGATGCTGACCACTGCCTGCGGGCGGGTCTCCTCCATGGCCGGCGGGACGGACTGGGCGCCCTCGAAGCGGACGACCGGGAAGTAGTAGAGGTCGCAGAGCTTCGCACCGGCGTTGGTGGCCGTGAGGATCATGGTGTTGAGGGGGCGGTCCACCACCTGGGCGGTGACCTCGATGTTGGAGTAGTCGCAGACTTCGCGGTTCTCGGGGGCGTGGGGGTCGGTGTCGTCGGTCTTTCCGCCGGGCTTGGTGTGGGTCTTTTCCGTGCCGTTGTTGCTGCCGCCGTTGCTGTTGCTGCCGCCGTTGCCGGTGGTGCCGTTGTTGTTGCCGCCGTTGGTGGAGCCCTGGCCGGGCTTGGAGGTTTCGGTGGGCTTGTTGTCGGGGGCGGGGGAGGAGGCGGCGGGGGCCTTGGTGCCTGCGGCTCCGGCGTCCTTGGCGCCCTGCCCGTTCTCGCAGGCGGTGAGCGAGAGCGTGGCGAGGAGGGCGACCGCGGAGGCGGCGAACAGGCGGGGGCGGCGGGTGATGCGTGCAGACATGGCGGGGCTCGCTTTCGTGCGGACGGTGAAGGAAACGGGGCCGCTCGACCGGGTGCCGGGAGCGGCGTGTTTGGATGACCAGAGCTTGTGGGCAAGTGCGTCCCGGTGGCCAGCGCTGGCGGGGAGTTGGGGACGCTGGAACGTTCGTACCGGCTGTGAGCTGGGGTTTTGTGGGTGCCCTGGAATGCCGGGGTGGGATGGGAGAACGGTGGCAGGGCCAGAGGGAACGACCGAGTTCGCGGAATCACTGCGTGAATTGAAGGGGCGTTCGGGCCTCAGCTATGGGGTGTTGGCCAAGCGGCTGCACATGAGTGCGTCGACGTTGCACCGGTACTGCAATGGGGATGCGGTGCCGACGGAGTTTGCTCCGGTGGAGCGGTTGGCGCGGCTTTGCAAGGCTTCGCCGAGGGAGATGGTGGGGCTGCATCGGGCTTGGATTTTGGCTGATGCGGAGAGGGGGAAGGGGAGGGGGGCTTCGAGAGTGGGGGTGGTTTCGGAGGGGGTTTCGGGTTCGGGTCCGGGGCCAGGTCCGGAGGGAGTTGAGGGGGGTTCTGCGGGTGGGGCGGAACCGGGGCCGGGCGGGAGCGAGGAGCTCGGCTCCGCCGGGGGCCGCCCCCTTGCCCGCCCGTCCCGCCCCCGGGGGGCGGCCCCGCCGCCCAAGGGGGCGGGGGCGGGGGTGGGGGTGGGGCCCGGGTCCGAGGAGGCGGGGGTGGGCTCTGCGTCCGAGGGGGCGGGGGTGGGCCCTGGGGCCGAGGGGGTGGGCGGTGTTGTCCCGGCGGGTGAGGAGGCGGGCGGCGTAGCGGCTTCGTCGTCCAAGGGGCCGGGTGGTGTAGCGGCTTTGTCGTCCGGGGAGGCGGGCGGACTGAGGGCTTCGTCGTCCGAAGGGGCGGGTGGGCTGGGGGATTTGTCGGGTGATGGGGCGGGGGGTCGTAAGCGGCGGCGGGCTGTGGTTGTTGCTGTTTTCGCCGTGCTTGCTGTTACCGCGGGCGCCGTGCTCGCCGTGAGTCTGTTGCCGGGGGAGCGGGACGGCGGTCCAGGGAATCGGCCTGTGCAGGCGGGTTCTTCGCTGCGGCCGACCGGGGCGGGCGAAGCGCTGCCCGGGGTCCCGGAGCAGTCGCCCTCCGGTTCCGCGTCGCCCCGGTCGACCGGTTCCGCCGTTCCCTCCAAGGGTGCCGACGGCAAGCCCAAGGACGTCCCTTCCGGCAAGCGGCCGAGCCAGGGCAACGGCAGTGGCGCGACGGTCACCCGTGACACGCCCTTCTCCGTGGCCACCCGGGCCTTCGTCTACGAGAGCCCGTGCAGCCAGTACTTCCTCGTCGACAGCGAACCCGCCCGCGTCTCCACCCCGGCCAACGAGCAGGACGCCCCCGGCTGGGCCGCCTCCGCCGGGGCGGTGTCCGCCGACAACCAACTGGTGGGACTGACGCTCCAGGGGCGGTCCAAGTCGACCGTCGTACTGGAGGCGCTCCACGTACGGGTCGTACGGAGCGGGCCCCCGCTCCCCTGGAACCGGTACGCGATGGGCAACGGGTGCGGGGGCGGCGTCGACACCAAGTCCTTCGCCGTGAACCTCGATGCCGGGCGGCCCACCGTCGTCACGAAGGCCGGGCAGCGGGACTTCCCGTACAAGATCAGCGAGTCGGACCCCGAGGTCTTCTACGTGAAGGCGGGCGTCCAGGCGCACGACGTCAGCTGGTACCTGGAGCTGGAGTGGTCCAGCGGGGGCAAGCGCGGCGTGCAGAAGATCGACGACCACGGCAAGCCGTTCCGTACGAGCGGCTCCGCCGGCCGGCCCGCGTACGTCTACCCGTTGGGGACGACTGCCTGGGAGGCCGAGCCGCCGAACGACGACACGGGGGACGGGCCGGGGGCATAGGCGCTGTGTGACCGGTCCCGTTACTACGACGCCGGGGCATCACCGGCACCGGCACCGGCCGCTCCCCAGTCCCACAACGCCTGGAGTACGGGGCCCAGCCGGCGGCCGTGCGGGGTGAGGCGGTAGCTGACGGTGGGCGGCCAGCCCGCCGTCCGGTGCTTGTGCACCACGCCCGCGGCGACGAGCTGGGCGAGCCGGTCGCTGAGCACCTTGTCGGAGATGCGGGGCAGACGTGCCGCCAACTCGCTGTAGGAGCAAGGCTCCTGGCGTTCCTGGCGCAGGAGTTCACGCACGACGAGGGTGGTCCAGCGGCCCTGGAGGGCCGCGAGGGTGATCTCCACCGGACAGCTGGGGGTGGGGGTGGTGACGTGGGTGTGGTGGTCGTCGGGCAGGCCGGGGGGCCGGGGGTCCGGCGGGGCGTGGCCAACCGTTCGGTGAGTCACGGGTGCGTCTCCTAGCGTGGTCGCGTCACGGGCGCCCACCCGCAACGTACGAACAGGAGACGCCACCATGACAGATCACGGCACTCGGCCCGCTTGGTCGCCCCGCCCGCTGCCGACCCGCCCACAGGACGTACCGGCCGCGTTCGCCGCGCGGTTCAACAGCGGTGACGCCGGGGCCGTGCGGGAACTGTACGAGGCGGGAGCCGCCTTCGTACCGGAGAGCGGGACCGCCGTCCACGGGACGGACGCCATCGCGCGGCAGAACGCGCCGTTCCTGGGGCTCGGGCTGCCGATTTCCGTACGGACGCGGCGAGTTCACGTCGCCGGGGACATCGCCCTGCTGATCGTGGACTGGGAGATCGAGGGCGGCCGGGTGTCGGCGACGGCGACGGACGTGGCCCGCAGGGGCGGCGACGGGTACTGGCGGTATGTGATCGACAGCCCGTTCGGCGGGAGTTGATCCGGTGCGGGGCGGCGGGCCCGGCGGCCAAGCGCTTCCTGGTCAGTGCCAGCGGGGGCGGTCGCCGGGGGACGCGTAGCAGGAGATACGGGTGCCCGACGCGTCCACCGTGCTGGTGCCCCGCAGCTTCTTCGGGCAGAACTGGCCCGCCTTGTAGTGCTTGCCGCTCGGCGAGAGGATCGCGCCGCCCGCGGCGGGGGCCGGCTTCGGCGGCTTCTGGGATTTCAGCGAAGGGGCCTGCGCCTTGGGGGCCTTGGGAGTACGGGGCTTTACGGGGGCCGGGGGTGCGGGCTGGTCCAGCAGGCGGGCCGCGGGCGGGGGTGGGGGTGTGGTGCTCGGGACCGCGCTCGGGGTCTGGGTGGCGGTCGGCGTCGGCGTCGGGGTCGGGGTCGGCGTCGGGGACGCGGATTCGGTCGCGGTCGCGGTCGGTGAGGACGTTGCCGTGGTGGCCGGGGCGGAGGCGGACGTCGTGACGTCGTTGCAGGCCGTGAGCAGCAGTGTGGCGAACAGGGCCGCGCCGGGAAGGGCGAGTCGGCGGAACAGGGCGGAGGGGCGGGAGGGCATGCGGGACCGTTCCGGGAAGACGAAGCTGGTGAGGATGTCCAGATTCGTATGGAACGGGTAAGGGAACGAGCGTCCTTCGGCCCGTTTGAGGCTGCCGAACGGCCTGAGCGGCCGGGCAGAAGGGCCGGGCCGAAGGGCCCGAGGCGCTGTCCTGTCTGCCAGCCCAAGCCAAGCCAGGCCAGGCCAGGCCGAGCCCGGCCAAGCCCGATTAAGCCCGGCTGAGGCTCTGCGCGGCGAGGGGCATTTCGCCGAAGCGGGGGCGTTTGCCCTCCGCCCAGCGGACTGCCGGGCCCATCACGCCCCGTCGGCCTGGGCCACCTCCGGCCGGGGCGGAACCGGCCGTCCGAGGAACGCGGCGAGCCGGTCGATGGCCGGAGCGGTCTCCTCGACGGGCTGCGGCTCGTCCATTCGTCCTGCCCGGGACTGGGTGGCGACCTGGACCCGGGCGAACGTCAGACTCCGCTCGGCGACATCGGCGGGCAGCCGGGCGGGGATTCCGGTGGCCCGGGCGAGGTCCCAGCCGTGGGCGAGCAGGTCGTACAGCCGGATCTGCAGGCGCTCGGCGCCCGTGGAGCTCCCCAAGGGGCCCTGGAAACTCCGCTCAAGCACCCCCGGACGGGAGAAGGCGGTCAGCAGCAGGGCACTTGAGGACCGGTACGCGCCGGCCGGGTCGTCGCCGAGGCGGTCCGCCGCGCGGTCGGGCATCGGGCCGCCCTCGATCATGGCGGTGAACACCAGGTCCATGCCGACCACGTGGTCGATCACCTGGCGCACATTCCATTCCGTGCACGGCGTAGGCGCCTCCCACTGCGAGGCGGGGATCCCGGCGATCAGGTCGCCGACGGCAGCGGACGTGCGCGCGAGATCTTCAACAAAAGCGGTAGTCATGGGGCGAGAGTACGTCCGCGCCCCAGGGCCGCATGCCACGGTCCCCGTCCGTCCTGTCGGAAGGACGGGTGAGCGGCGATGGCCGGCCGTACACCGGCCCAGCGCGCGCCGGCGCGTTCGTACACCACGGGGGCCGGGGAGGTCAGCTTCGCGGTGCGCGAGCTGACCGTCGATCACCAGGGACGCGACGACGTGACTCTGACGTACCGGCTCGACGTCATGGGACGGCGCCGCACGTGAGCCGGGTGTTTCGTACGAGCGGATACGGAAGTGGGCCCGGCGGAAGGGATTCCGGCGGGGCCACTTCCGTACGTACGCCGGAGGTCAGAGGCGCTCGGGGGTGCGGATCCCGAGGAGGGACATCGCCCGGTGGATGGTGCGGGCCGTCAGGTCGCAGAGGAAGAGGCGGTTCTCGGCGACTTCCAGGGCCGGGGCCGGCTTGATGACCGGGCACTCCGAGTAGAACGTGGTGAAGAGGGAGGACAGCTGGTAGACGTACGCGGCCAGCTTGTGCGGTTCGTACGAGGCCGCGGCGTCCGCCACCACCTCGGCGAACTGGTCCAGGTGCAGGCCCAACGCCCGCTCCGCCGGGGCGAGTTCGAGCTCCGGGTGCGGCACCGGCTTGCGGTCGCCCGCGTCGCGCAGGATCGAGCGGCCACGGGCGTACGCGTACTGGCTGTAGACGCTGGTGTCGCCGTTCAGGGACACCATCTGGTCGAGGTCGAACTTGTAGTCGCGGGCGGCCGAGGTCGACAGGTCGGCGTACTTGACCGCGCCGATGCCGATGTCCGCGCCGTTCTTGACGATCTCGTCCTCGGAGAGGTTGATCTTGTCGTTGTTCTTCTCGCGGACGACCGTGGTGGCACGGTCGACGGCCTCGTCGAGGAGGTCGATCAGCCGGACCGTCTCGCCCTCACGGGTCTTGAACGGCTTGCCGTCCTTGCCGAGCACCGTGCCGAAGCCCAGCTGGTGGGCGGTGACGTCGTCGGTCAGCCAGCCTGCCCGGCGGGCCGTCTCGAAGACCATCTTGAAGTGCAGGGACTGGCGTACGTCGACGACGTAGAGGAGGGTGCTGGCCTTGAGGTCGCCGACCCGGTTGCGGATCGCGGAGAGGTCGGTGGCGGCGTATCCGTAACCGCCGTTGGACTTCTTCACGATCAGCGGGGTCGGGTTGCCGTCCGGGCCCTTGACGTCGTCGAAGAAGACGCAGAGGGCGCCCTCGGAGCGGACGGCGACACCCGAGTCCTCCAGGATCCGGCAGGTCTCTTCGAGCATGGCGTTGTAGCCGGACTCGCCCACGATGTCGGGGTCGGCGATCTCCATGTCCAGCTTGTTGAAGACCGAGTAGAAGTAGATCTTCGACTCGTCGACGAAGCGCTGCCACAGGGCACGCGACTCCGGGTCGCCCGCCTGGAGCTGCACGACCCGGTCCCGGGCGCGCTGCTTGAACTCCTCGTCGGAGTCGAAGAGGACCCGGGACGCCTTGTAGATCCGGTTCAGGGCGGACATCGCCTCTTCGCCGTCGGCCTTGTCGGCGTCGCCGTGGTCCAGCTCGCCCGGGTGCTCCACCAGGTACTGGATGAGCATGCCGAACTGGGTGCCCCAGTCGCCGATGTGGTGGCGCCGGACCACCTTCTCGCCGGTGAATTCGAGGATCTCGACCATCGCCGCGCCGATGACGGCGGAGCGGAGGTGGCCTACGTGCATCTCCTTGGCCACGTTCGGCTGGGCGTAGTCGACGACCGTCGTACCGGCGTTGTCGTTGTACGGGACACCGAGGCGTGCACCGTCGGCGGCGCGGGCGGCGAGGGTCTCGACGATCGCGCGGTCGGTGAGCGTGATGTTGAGGAAGCCGGGGCCCGAGACCTCGATCTCCTTGAGGACGGTGTCGTCGGCGGGGAGCTTGGCGACGACCTCGGCCGCGAGGTCGCGGGGGTTTGCCTTCGCCTTCTTGGCGAGGGCCAGGATGCCGTTGGCCTGGAAGTCGGCCCGGTCGCTTCGGCGCAGCAGCGGGTCCGCGGGGGCGGCGTCCGGCAGGGCTGCCGAGAGTGCGTCCGCGAGGCGCTGGGTGACGGTCGAGGCGAGGGAATGGACCGGGGCCATGGGGTGCCGTTCCTGTTCGGGGGCGGAGGGAATTTGCAATCAGTATTTCATGAGGGGGGTGGGGGTGGGGCAAGGCGATTTTGGGGGTGGGGGTGGGCCACTTTCGGGGTGGGGCGTTGGGGCGTGGCGGAGGTGGGGCGGGGTCGGAGGGTTCGGCTCCGCCGGGGGCCGCCCCCTTGCCCGCCCGTTCCGCCCCCGGGGGGCGGCCCCGCCGCCCAAGGGGGCTCGGGGGTAGGGGTGGGGGCGGCCCCCGCCGCCCGAGGGGCGGGGCAATGGGTGGGGACGGGCCCGCTGGCCGAGGGGGTTCGGGGCGGGGTCCGCTGTTCACGGGGATCGGGGGATATCCGGGGGCGGGGGGTCTTGTCTGTCTGGGACAATGGGGGACGCCAGCTTTCGAGAAAGAAGGACGTGCCGATCGTGGCTCAGAGCAGCACACCGGAGACCGACTGGGTCTCCCGTTTCGCAGACGACGTCATCGCCGAGTCGGAGCGACGTGCGCCTGGCAAACCGGTCGTCGTCGCGTCCGGACTCTCCCCCTCCGGTCCCATCCACCTCGGCAACCTCCGCGAGGTCATGACCCCGCACTTGGTCGCCGACGAGGTCCGCCGCCGCGGGTACGAGGTCCGGCACCTGATCTCGTGGGACGACTACGACCGGTACCGCAAGGTCCCCAACGGCGTCCCCGGCATCGACGAGTCCTGGGCCGAGCACATCGGCAAGCCCCTCACCTCCGTGCCCGCCCCCGCCGGTTCCGCGCACCCGAACTGGGCCGAGCACTTCAAGTCCGCCATGGTCGACGCCCTGGGCGAGCTGGGCGTCGAGTTCGACGGCATCAGCCAGACCGAGCAGTACGGCGCCGGGGCCTACCGCGCGCAGATCCTGCACGCCATGAAGCAGCGCGGCGCCATCGACGCCATCCTGGACCAGTACCGCACCAAGAAGGCGCCCGCCAAGAAGTCCCAGAAGCCGGTCGACGAGGCCGAGCTGGAGGCCGCCGAGGGTTCCGGTGCGGCCAGCGAGGACGACGGCACGAGCGGCGGCGCGTACTACCCGTACAAGCCCTACTGCGGGCAGTGCGAGCGCGACCTCACGACGGTGACCTCGTACGACGACGAGTCGACCGAGCTCTCCTACTCTTGCGTCTGCGGCTTCGGCGAGACCGTGCTGCTCAGCGAGTTCAACCGGGGCAAGCTGGTCTGGAAGGTCGACTGGCCGATGCGCTGGGCGTACGAGGGCGTGATCTTCGAGCCGAGCGGCGTCGACCACTCGTCGCCGGGCTCGTCCTTCGTCGTCGGCGGCCAGATCGTCCGCGAGATCTTCGACGGCGTACAGCCGATCGGCCCGATGTACGCCTTCGTCGGCATCAGCGGCATGGCGAAGATGTCGTCCTCGAAGGGCGGCGTCCCGACCCCCGGCGACGCCCTGCGGATCATGGAAGCGCCGCTGCTGCGCTGGCTGTACGCGCGCCGCCGCCCCAACCAGTCCTTCAAGATCGCCTTCGACCAGGAGATCCAGCGGCTCTACGACGAGTGGGACAAGCTGGAGGCCAAGGTCGCGGACGGTTCCGTCCTGCCGGCCGACGCCGCCGCCCACTCCCGCGCGGTGCGCACCGCCGCCCGCGAACTCCCGTGCACGCCGCGGCCGTTGCCCTACCGCACGCTGGCGTCCGTCGCCGACGTCACCGCCGGGGCCGAGGACCAGACCCTGCGCATCCTGACCGAGCTCGACCCGGAGAACCCGGTCACCGACCTCGACTCGGTACGGCCCCGGCTGGACCGCGCCGAAGCGTGGATCTCCACGTACGTACCCGCCGACCAGCGCACCATCGTGCGCGGCGAGCCGGACACGGACACGCTCGGCGCACTCGACGAGGACGGGCGGGAATCGCTGCGCCTGCTCGTCGAGGGCCTCGACTCGCACTGGTCGCTCGACGGGCTGACGACGCTGGTCTACGGCGTACCGAAGATCCAGGCGGGCCTCGCGGCGGACGCGAAGCCGACGCCCGAGCTGAAGGTGGCACAGCGGACCTTCTTCGCGCTGCTCTACCAGCTGCTGGTGGGCCGGGACACGGGCCCGCGCCTGCCCACGCTGCTGCTCGCGGTCGGCGCGGAGCGGGTGCGCAAGCTGCTGGGCGCGTAACGGTTCACGGGAACACCGGAACACGAAGAAGGGCGGTGGCGGCGGGTCCTCGGACCTGCCGCCACCGCCCTTCTCCATGCGTGGGTCTCCATGCGCGGGGTGCGCTTCCGTGGCGGTTACGCGATGTGCTCGTCGAGCTCCTGCTGGAACCGCTCCTCGTAGCGCTTGGCGTACATCTCCAGCTCGTCCTCCGGCAGCTGCCGCCCGTAGAGGTCCTCCACGTACGAGCCGAGCTGCAGCGGGGTCGGGAACGCCGCGTTCTCCGTCGTGTACCTGCGGAAGGCGTTGTAGTACGCCTCGTCGTCCAGTACGAAGTCGCCGTCCGCCGCCGCGAAGTCCGGGCCGAACTCGGGGTCGTAGTCCGGGTCGTAACCGCCGAGCGGGCGGCTGCGGTTGGGGCCGGAGGGGACCATCACCTGGTGGGGGTCGGAGTGGGGGTCGGAGTAGACCTCCTGCTGGCCCTCCTGGTGGGCCTGCTGCTGGGGGCCGTGCTGCTGAGGGCCCTGCTGCTGGGGCTCCGGGTACTCCGCCTCCTGCTGCTGCGGGTGCTGGCCGACAGTGGGCGCCGCGAACCAGGGGCTCGGGTGCTGCTGGGCCTGCTCGGCGGCCTGAGCCTGGTGGCCGGGGACGGCCTCCTGCGCCTGTTCCTGCGCCTGCGCCTGTCCCGGCTCCGCGTGCTCCTCCGGCTCCTTCACCATGTTCGCCCTCGGCCCCGGGATCTGCGCCGTCTCCTGCGGCGAGGCCGTCAGCGCGGGCGCCGACGAGGCCTCGGGCGCCGGAGCGGGCGGCAGGAGAGCCGGCTCGATGCCCGCCGCCGCCAGGCCCACCGCCGCCGTGTCCGCCAGCGGCACGCCGATCTTCGCGAGCCGCAGCGGCATCAGCGCCTCGACCGGGGCCTTGCGCTTCCACGCACGCCCGTACCTGGCCTGGAGCCGGGCCCGGTAGATCAGCCGGTCCTGCTCCAGCTTGATGACCTGCTCGTACGAACGCAGCTCCCACAGCTTCATCCGCCGCCACAGCTTGAACGTGGGCAGCGGCGAGAGCAGCCAGCGGGTCAGCCGCACGCCCTCCATGTGCTTGTCGGCGGTGATGTCCGCGATCCGGCCGATGGCATGCCGGGCCGCTTCCACCGACACCACGAACAGCACCGGGATCACCGCGTGCATGCCGACGCCCAGCGGGTCGGGCCAGGACGCCGCGCCGTTGAACGCGATCGTCGCCGCCGTCAGCAGCCACGCCGTCTGCCGCAGCAGCGGGAACGGGATCCGCATCCAGGTCAGCAGCAGGTCCAGCGCGAGCAGCACACAGATGCCCGCGTCGATGCCGATCGGGAAGACGTACGAGAAATTGCCGAAGCCCTTCTCCAGGGCCAGCTCGCGCACCGCCGCGTACGAACCCGCGAAACCGATGCCCGCGATGATTACGGCACCCGCGACCACCACACCGATCAGTATTCGGTGCGTGCGTGTCAACTGCATCGCGGCCACCCGCGACCCCTCCCGTACGTCCGAACTCGGTCCGGCTCCGGGGTTTTCACCCACGGCCCGGCGGGCACAGCCTGGCACATACCAACGGGGGCCCGGCCCTCCGAAAAAGGACCGAACCCCCGTGAAAGCACCCAAAGCGGGCCCAGTTGTAGTCAAGTCGTTGACTGCGACACCGACACCGACACCGGCAGCGACTACCGCGCCGACTGCCGCGCCGGTCAAGGCACCTGACTACCTGTCCCCTACTTGTTCGCCGTGGCGATCGACGCCACGACCTCCTTCGCCGCCTTCTGCGCACCCTTCATCAGGTCCGCCGAGGACGGGGCCTTCGCGCCCGAGTAGCCCGAGCCGTTGTAGTCGAGGGTGATCACGACGTTGCCGGTACGGGTCACCACGACCGCGTGCTGGAAGTCCGTGCCGCCCTCACGGGCGCCGTAGGTCACGGTCGACGCCTGGTCGCCGATGCCGCTCACCGGGTTGGCCCGGACGTCCTTGGCGCCGTCCTTGCCCTGCACCTTGTTGACCTGCTTGGCGACCTGCTCCTCGGCGCGCTTCTCGGCGCTCTCCATGCCCGGGTTCGCCTCGAAGCGCTGGAGGGCGTACGTCAGGTAGTGGTACTGCGAACCCTTCAGGCCCTTGTCGTCCAGGCCCTTCCACGAGCAGCCGCGACGGGTTTCCGGGTCCGACGACTTGTCCGCCTCGCCCTCCGCCTTCTCGGCCTTCGGCACGAGCTCGCCGATGGTGTCCTTGGAGAGCGCCTTGCACGCCTCGGGCAGCTTCGCGAACTTCGCGGGCTCCACGGTCGGCGCCGCCGAGGGGCTCTGCTTCTCGCCCGCGCCCTGCTCCTGCTTCGTACCGCCGTCGGAACCGGAAGACGAACCGGAAGACGAACCGGAACCGGAGTCCGACGAACAGCCGGCCACGACGAACAGCGCCGGAAGGGCGACTGCGCAGGTCAGTATGCGGGCGATACGGGGGGCTTTTCGGTACATGGTTCCTGTGGTTCCTTCGCTGTTGCGTCGATGTGCGGTGCTTGTCGTGCGTTCGATGCCGCTCACTGTGGGGGTGGCCGTCGGGTCACTCGCTGCTGGAGAACTGCTCGGCGAGTTTACGGGCCAGCCCCTGTACCCGGTCCTGAAGCGTCTTGCTGTCGGGAACCTGGTCGGTGCGGCCCGGCTGCTCGCCGTACTTGATGCTCACGATCACGTTGGACGTACGGAAGACGACCGAAACGGTCCGGTCCCGCGCCGACGCCGTCCCGGCCTTGGTCAGCACGTCGTCCAGGAACGCGTCGTCGCCGAGGCCGTCGAGGGTACGCGGCTGGAGCTCTCCGGGGTCCGGGGCGGCGGGCGTACCGGAAGGGGAACCAGAAGCGGAACCGGAAGGGGACCCGGCGGCGGGCGGGGTGGCCGGAGCGCTCGGCCCGGTCTGCCCGGCCGTCGCGGAGGGCTTGGCACCGGGACCGGCACCGGCATCCGCATCCGCCTCCGCCGACGCCGTCGGGGGCACCGGCGTGGTGGCGCGCGGCGCCGGCAGATCGGCCGCGTCCCGCAGCTTCGCGTACACGGTCTGGGCACGGTCGTCGTCGCTCACGGCGGTGTCGTACGACACGACCCGCTCGAAGTCGACGACGAGCTGGTGCGCGCTGTCCGGCGACTCCACCTTCCAGCGGCAGCCGACCCGGCGGTCCGTGTCGTACGTCACCGCGGGCTCGCCCGCGTAGAGCTTCTTCTGCTGCTCCTCGGGCAGTGCGGCGGCCCCCGGCAGCATGGCCTTCAGCTGGGCGCGGTCGACGCTCCGGCAGGCTTCGGGAAGCGTGCGGTACTTGCCCGGCTGGGCGGCCGGGGCCGCGCTCTCGCCGGGCTTGGAGTCGGCGGTGCTCTCGTCGCCCGCAGTCCCGCCGGAGCACCCGGCAGCGCCTGCGGCGAGGGCCGCGAGAAGCGCGATGCCCGGCACGGAGGCCCTCGCGTAAGCCTTGGCGCCTGCCTTGACGCCCGCCTGTCGTGGCACGGTCCGGGGCCCCCTTCGGTCAGCTGTCTGTGGGAAAAGTGTTTGCCGTCCGGAGGCGGCCGATGCCCACAATGTGTATCGCACGTCCTGGTGTGGATGCCGGTCCGCTATCCCTTTCGCGACGATTCCCCACCTTTTTTGCGCTTTGCGCGCTTTCTCATGCTTCATGTCATCTCGGGGGATCGACTCGGGGGAATCGAGGGACCATGTCATACGTAGAGGTACCGGGCGCCAAGGTGCCGATCCGGATGTGGGCCGACCCCGCGGCGGTCGAGGACGGCGCGATGCAGCAGCTCCGCAATGTCGCCACCCTCCCCTGGATCAAGGGCCTGGCCGTCATGCCGGACGTCCACTACGGCAAGGGCGCCACGGTCGGCTCGGTGATCGCCATGCAGGGCGCGGTCTGCCCGGCGGCGGTCGGCGTGGACATCGGCTGCGGCATGTCGGCGGTCAAGACCTCCCTCACCGCGAACGACCTCCCGGGCGACCTCTCCCGCCTCCGCTCGAAGATCGAGCAGGCGATCCCGGTGGGCCGCGGAATGCACGACGACCCGGTCGACCCGGGCCGGATGCACGGGTTCGCGACGGCGGGCTGGGACGACTTCTGGGGGCGGTTCGACGGAGTGGCCGAGGCGGTCAAGTTCCGCCAGGAACGTGCCGCAAAGCAGATGGGAACGCTCGGCGGGGGAAATCATCTGATCGAGGTCTGTCTGGATGAGACCGGTTCTGTCTGGCTCATGCTTCATTCCGGTTCCCGCAACATCGGCAAGGAGCTTGCCGAGCATCACATCGGGATCGCCCAGAGGCTGCCGCACAACCAGGGGATCGTCGACCGGGATCTGGCGGTGTTCGTCTCGGACACCCCGCAGATGGCGGCGTACCGCAACGACCTCTACTGGGCGCAGGAGTACGCCAAGTACAACCGGGCGATCATGATGGGCCTGGTCAAGGACGTGGTGCGCCGGGAGTTCAAGAAGGCGAAGGTGACCTTCGAGCAGGAGGTCAGCTGTCACCACAACTACGTCAGCGAGGAACGGTACGAGGGCATGGATCTGCTCGTCACGCGGAAGGGTGCGATCCGGGCCGGCTCCGGCGAGTACGGCATCATCCCCGGCTCGATGGGCACCAACTCGTACATCGTGAAGGGTCTCGGCAACGAGAAGGCCTTCAACTCCGCCTCGCACGGTGCCGGTCGGCGGATGAGCCGGAGCGCGGCCAAGCGCCGCTTCACGGTCAAGGACCTGGAGGACCAGACGCGGGGTGTGGAGTGCCGCAAGGACTCCGGCGTACTGGACGAGATTCCGGCCGCGTACAAGCCGATCGACCAGGTGATGGCGCAGCAGCGGGACCTGGTCGAGGTCGTCGCGAAGATCAAGCAGGTCATCTGCATCAAGGGTTGAGCAGGTGAGGGGAACGGGTGCCGGTGCGCGGAGGGATCTGCGCACCGGCACCCGGCCGTTGTGCCGGGACCGCCGGTCAGACGCCGAACGGGTCGTCCCCGGGCGGCGCGACTCGCCCCGTACGCAGACGCCACAGGCGGAGCGAGCAACTGGCCTTGGTCCGGTTCAGCTGTACTGCGGCGCTCTCGGCGTTGCCCAGCGCCAGCAGCGTACGGTCCTCGTCTGCCCGCCAGCGGCGCTGGCTGACCACTTTCATTCCTGCGGGCCGCGTCCAGGCCGCCAGCGAATCCGCCGCGTTCTGTTTGCGCTCAAGGGCGAGGCAGCCCGGGTAGTAGAGGTCCGCAGCCAGTTTCAGAGCTTGCTCCTTCGTGAACACGATGTTGTAGATGCCGTCCCGGGTGTTGCGCTTGATGTGCCGGATCGCGCCGGTGAGCCTCCACGCGTACGAGCGAGAACTCGTGACGGGGCGGCGCGATCTTCTTCGACTTCTTCCCGTACGGGAGGCCGAGCCGGTGGAGAGTGGTGCGTGCTTCGAGCGCGCACAGCGTCCAGGTCACCGAGTGGTGGGAGGCGGAGAAGTTCGTTGCCCTGACCCGCTCGGTGATGCTGCTGTTGTACGGGGTCAAGCGCTGGAACTCGCGCAGCAGGGCGATGTCCCGGACGTTGATCTCGGCCGTCAGCCGGCCCTTCTGACCGGTTCCCTGGGCCAGGTGGCCATCGGCCTGCAAGAAGCCGAACATGTAGGCGTAGTGAGGGACTTCGAGATCCATGAAGGACACCGGGGACTCGGGCGTGAGGGCGCTGAGGTCGAAGAGCGCCGGGACGCTAGGGTCGTGTTCAGCCATCGGGAAGGTCTCTCTTCCTTGTGGTGAGGCCCTCGGCCGGGATTGCCGTCCCTGTCGGGGGCCGTTCTGTGTGTGGTTGTGCGGCGAGCGTAGGACGCGGTTTCGGGGGTCGCGTGGGTGATCAGGGGTGTTCACCCGTACGAGTGCATGGGCGGGCGGTCCGGTTAAGGTTCCCGAGGTTTGTCCGTATCGCCGTATTGCCGTGACCAGTGGAGCTCGACCCATGCCCGAGATGACGTCCGACCTGCGCTCCGACTGCGGGAGCTGTTTTGGGTTGTGCTGTGTGGCGTTGACCTTGAACAAGTCGTCGGACTTCGCGATCGACAAGCCCGCCGGGAAGCCCTGTCCGAATCTGGGGGCGGACTTCGGGTGCGGGATTCACTCGCGGTTGCGGGGCCAGGGGTTCTCCGGGTGCACCGTGTACGACTGTTTCGGGGCAGGGCAGAAGGTGTCGCAGGTGACCTTCGCCGGGGTCGACTGGCGTGAGGAGCCCGGGAGTTCGGAGCTGATGTTCGCTCTGTTGCCGGTGATGAAGCAGTTGCACGAGCTGCTCTGGTACGTGGCGGACGGGCTGGCGCGGGAGGTGGCGCGGCCGGTGCACCGGGAGTTGCGGAAGGTGCGGGGGGAGATCGAGGCCGTGACCCGGGGGAGCGCCGAGGAGCTCATCGCGTTCGACGTGGAGGGCGAGCGGCAGCGGGTGAACGGGCTGCTGGTGCGGGTGAGTGAGCTGGTCCGGGGGGAGTGGGCGGCCGCCGTGCCGAGGAAGAAGAACGGGAAGAAGCGGAAGACGGATCTACGGGGTGCCGATCTGATGGGCGCCCGGCGGGCCGGGGCCGATCTGCGGGGCGTCAACCTGCGCGGCGCCTACGTGATCGCGGCGGATCTGAGCGGGGCGGATCTCCGTGGGGCCGATGTGATCGGGGCGGACTTCCGGGACGCGGATGTGCGTGGGGCGGATCTGAGCGAGACGTTGTTCCTGACGCAGACGCAGGTGGGTGCGGCCAGGGGGGATGCGGGGACCAGGATTCCGGATGCGTTGGCACGGCCGGGGCACTGGGTGGGGTGAGGAGAGGGCGGGCATCCGTGCCTTCTCCCATGGAGTGGCGCGGATGCCCAGTGCTGTTACAGCTCGCGGTGGACCTTGGTGTTGGAGGCCTGGGCGCGGGGGCGGACCACCAGTAGGTCGATGTTGACGTGGCTGGGGCGGGTGACGGCCCAGGTGATGGTCTCCGCGACGTCGTCGGCGGAGAGGGGGGCGTCCACGCCCGCGTACACCTTCGCCGCCTTCTCGGTGTCGCCCCGGAAGCGGGTGGTGGCGAATTCGTCGGTCTTGACCATGCCGGGGGCGACCTCGATCACGCGGACCGGGGTGCCGACGATTTCGAGGCGGAGCGTTTCGGCGAGGACGTGGCTGCCGTGCTTGGCCGCTACGTAGCCGCCGCCGCCTTCGTACGTGCCGTGGCCCGCCGTGGAGGAGACGACTACGACCGTGCCGTCGCCGGAGGCCGTCAGGGCGGGGAGGAGGGCCTGGGTGAGGTTGAGGGTGCCGAGGACGTTCGTCTCGTACATCTGGCGCCAGTCGGCGGGGTCCGCCGTGGCGATCGGGTCGGCGCCGAGTGCGCCGCCCGCGTTGTTCACGAGGACGGCGATGGTGCGGAAGGCGGTCGCGAACTCGTCGACGGCCGCGCGGTCCGTGACGTCGAGGGGGTAGGGCACGGCCTGGTGGCCCGCTGCCGTGAGTTCCTCGGCGAGGGCTTCGATGCGGTCCTTGCGGCGGGCGGTGAGGACGACGCGGTAGCCGTTGGCGGCGAGCTGCCGGGCCGTGGCCGCGCCGATTCCGCTGCTCGCTCCGGTGACGACGGCGATGGGGGCGCTGGGCATGCGGGCTGCTCCTCGTGCGTACGAAGGGTGTGCGGTGGTGTGCGGTGATGTGCGTACGAGGATAGGCGCGGTCAGTGGCCTCGTGGGGCGTACATGATCAAGGCCATACCCGCCAGGCACACCAGCGCTCCCGCGATGTCCCAGCGGTCGGGCCGGTAGCCGTCGGCGACCATGCCCCAGAGGATCGACCCGGCCACGAAGACGCCGCCGTACGCGGCGAGGATCCGGCCGAAGTTGCCGTCGGGCTGGAGGGTGGCGACGAAGCCGTAGAGGCCGAGGGCGACGACGCCCGCGCCGATCCAGATCCAGCCCTTGTGTTCGCGTACGCCCTGCCAGACGAGCCATGCGCCGCCGATCTCGAAGAGCGCGGCGAGGAGGAAAAGGGCTGCTGAGCGGGGTACGGGCATGCGCATAAGGGTGGCATGCGGGGGCTACGGGGAGCGGTTGACCGGCTGAGCGGGTAGATCACGCTTCATGTCATTCATGTCATTCGTGTCATTCATGTCGCGCAGGTTGTCGCGCAGGTCGGGTGGGTTCGTCGTCGTTGCCGCGGCGGTGGTGGGCGTCGTTTCGTCCGGGGTGGCCGTCGCCGAGGAGCGGGAGGCGGATCTCGGGCACCACGGGACGGTCGTGTACGAGGAGGACGGCCGGCTCGCGCTGCGGCTGCGTACCTGGAACCACGGCCCCGGGAGTCTGGACGCGGCGGCGGTACGGGTGTCGTTCTCGGCTCCGGTCGAGGGGAAGTTCCCCCGGGCGTGCGCGCGGGTCGGGGCCGCGGTGCTGGTGTGCGAGACGGGGGAGCTGCGCGCCGGGGCGGCGGGCGGGCGGCCGCTGGACTTCGAGCTGCGGGTGACGGGGGAGCTGCCCCCGGAAGTGGTGGTCGAGGTGCGGACGGTGCGGATGGGGGAGGGGGCGGGCGAGGTGCGGCCGGTGACGCGGGACCTGAACCCCGGCAACGACCGGCAGCGGGTGCTGGCACCCGCCACCGGTGACACCTATTACTTCTAGACCGGGCCGGTCAGGCCGGGTCGCTCGCCCACGCCACGTACCCGTCCGGCCTGATCAGCAGGGAGGACCGGCGGGCCCAGTGCGCCCTGACCGTGTGCGGCGGGATGTCGAGCGGGACCGGGCCGTCGGCGGCGGCGACCAGGACGTACTCGCCCTTGCGGAGGAGTTCGTACAGCCTGCCCTCGGCCAGTGCCAGGTCGGGGACGCGGCGGCCGACGAGCGAGTGGGCGCCGCGCGGGGAGCCGTACGAGATGCCGATGCCGGAGATCATGCCCATCGCCCGCGAGGTGACGGGGCGCAGGTGGTTGAAGAGGCGGGTGGCGAGCGCGCGGCCGGTGCGCTGGAGCGGGGTGTGTGCCATGGCGATGCGGATCAGGGCGCCGCTGGAGCGCAGCACCATGGTGCCGACCGGGTGGCGTTCGTCGTGGTACGTGTCGAGGAGGGTGTCCTCGCTCCGGCCGCGCAGTACGGCGGCCAGTTTCCAGGAGAGGTTGGCGGCGTCCTGGAGGCCGGTGTTCATGCCCTGGCCGCCGGCCGGGGAGTGCACGTGCGCGGCGTCCCCGGCGAGGAAGACGCGGCCGGTGCGGTAGGCGGGGACCTGGCGTTCGTCGCTGTGGAAGCGGGAGAGGAAGCGGGGGTCGTGCATGCCGAAGTCGTTGCCGAGGGCGGTGCGGGCGATGTGCCGGACCTCGTCGAGGCCGAGCGGTTCGGACTCGGGGACCTCGTGGTTGCGGTCCCAGCCCATCACCCGGTAGTAGCCGTCGCCGAACGGGACCATGAAGGTGAAGGCGTCGTTCTGGCCGCCGATGGTGAGGACGGAGTCGGGTTCGTCTTCGAGGCGTACGTCGGCGAGGACGATCGACTTGATGACGGACTCGCCGGGGAAGGGCAGCCCGAGCGCGCTGCGCACCGTGCTGTGGACTCCGTCGGTGCCGACCAGGTAGGGGGTGTCCAGGTTGCTGAACTCGCCCTCCTTGGAGCGGAGTTGGACGGTGACCGAGGTCGTGCGGGGGGTGAGTGCGACCAGTTCGGTGTCGTAGCGGAACTCGACCCCGGCGGCCCGCGCCCGGCGCTCCAGCAGGCGTTCGACCTCGTACTGCGGCGTGATCAGGACGAGCGGGAAGCGGGAGCGCAGCCGCGACAGGTCCAGCGAGAGGTTGCCGAACATGTTGAGGCGGGTGAGGGTGCGCCCGGTCTTCAGGAGCTCGTCGGCGAGGCCTCGGGCGTCGAGCACTTCGAGGGTGCGGGCGTGCACGGCGAAGGCGCGGGTGAGGTTGCCGGCGGTGTGGGCGCGGCGCTCGACGAGCGTCACGCTCAGGCCTGCGGCGGCGAGGTCACCGGCGAGCAGAAGTCCGGTGGGGCCTGCGCCGACGACGATCACGTCGGTGGTGTCCTTGGAGGTCGGCATGACGGCACCCTCCCCTATCGGCGTGCCCCACACACCCGGAATCGCGGTACCTGTACGGCTCAGCCGAATTCCGCGACCGCCGCGTCCACCACTTCCGCCAGCCTCGTGTGGTGGGCGCCGCGCCAGTAGGGGCGGTCGCAGTCGGTGCACTGGGCGAAGACGTCGTGGGTGCGCTCGGTGCCGGGGGCCAGGAGGCCGGCCACCGACTCCTTGGTGGCCTCCTTCAGGGGGCCGTTGCATGCGGTGCAGCGCGTCCACGGGTGCAGGGCGGGGGCGAACCTGCCCAGTACGTCGCGGAGTTGGGCGTCCGGCTGGTCGCTGTAGACGAAGGCGCCCGCCCACAGTTCGCGGCGGCGCAGCAGGCCCCGGTCGCGGGAGAGCAGGACGCGCTGCTCGCGGGCGGAGTGGGTGGCGAGGGCCGGGTCGCCGATGTCCTCGCTGAAGTACGCCGTGTCGACGCCGAGCAGCCGCATCCGGCGGGCCAGCGTGCCGAGGTGTACGTCGAGGAGGAAGCGCAGCGGTGCTCCGGGCACGGACTGCGGGCGGGCGTGCGGCCGTACCTCGATGCGTTCGCCCGCCGCCGGTACGTGCGAGGGTGCGGCGGGCCTTCCGTCCACGTACAGCTCGCCCGCCTCGGTGAGCGGGACGCCCAGCGACTCGACGACGTGGCCGAGGGTGGATGCCCCGTCGGTGACCGTGGCGGTGCGGCCCGCGCGCCGGTCGGGGGCGAGGAAGAGGTGCAGTTCGGGGGCGAAACTCAGCTGGATCTCCGGTCCGTTCACGTCGTCAGGATGCCATCGGGGCAGGTCCGGGGCACGGGAGTTTCCGAACTGCCGTGCGCGGGCGCCGTCTTCGGGTGATCTACGCTGCGGCCATGAAGACCATCGATCTCGCTCCCGGCGACCCCCGTCTGCTGTCCGACCTGCTGCCCGTCCTGAGGGAGCTGCGCCCGCACCTCACCGAGGAGTCCTTCACCGGGGTGTACGAGGAGGGCCATCCGGCCGGGCTCCGCTTCTCCGCGACGTACGACGACGCGGGTGTCTGCGTCGGGGCGGCCGGGTGGCGGGTGGTCGCCAACACCAGCACGCTGCGGATGCTGTACGTCGACGACCTGGTGACGGCGGAAGCGGCCCGCTCCACGGGGGTCGGGTCGCATCTGCTCGGCTACCTCCAGGAGCGGGCGCGGGAGTGTGGCTGCAAGGAGTTCGTGCTCGACTCGGGGACGCAGCGCACCCGGGCGCACCAGTTCTACCTGCGGGAGAAGATGGAGATCGCGGCGTTCCACTTCATGAAGAGCGTGCCGGCGGGTCCGGCACGCTGATTCCCTCAGAGCCACCCGTTGCGCCGGAAACTCCGGTGCACGGCAAAGCAGGCGATCACCATCACCGTGATGGCCAGCGGATACCCGAAGGTCCAGCGGGTCTCGGGCATGAAGTCGAAGTTCATCCCCCAGACCCCGCACCCCATCGTCGGCACGGCGATGATCGCCGCCCACGCGGTGATCTTCCGCATGTCCTCGTTCTGCGCGACCGTCACCTGGGCCAGATGGGCCTGGAGTATCGAGTCGAGGAGCCCGTCGTAGGAGCTGATCTGCTCGACGGTGCGGGCGAGGTGGTCGGAGACGTTGCGGAAGTACGGCTGGAGCTCCGGCGTCACGGGCGGCATCGGCCGCACCGGATCGGCGAGTGCCAGCAGCGGCCGTTCCAGCGGGGCCACCGCCCGGCGCAGCTCGACCAGTTCGCGCTTGAGCTGGTAGATCCGCCCGGGGTCGACGCGTCCCGCGTCCGCGCTGAACACGGCACTCTCGACGGTGTCGATGTCGTCCTGCACGGCGTCGGCCACCGCCTCGTACTCGTCGACGACGTGGTCGGCGATGGCGTGCAGCACGGCGGCGGGCCCCAGTGCCAGCTGCTCGGGCTCGTCCTCCAGGGCCTCGCGGATCGGCCCGAGGGAGCCGGTTTTCCCGTTCCGTACGGTGATCACGAAGTCGGGTCCGGTGAACACCACCAGCTCGCCCGTGTCCACGATCTCGCTCGTCGCGGTCAGCTCCTCGTGCTCCACGTAGCGCACGGTCCTGAAGACGGCGAAGAGGGTGTCGTCGTACCGCATCAGGCGGGGGCGGCGGTGCGGGCCCGCCGCGTGGGCGACGGTCAGCGGGTGCAGGCCGAACAGCTCCGCCAGTTCGTCGAATTCGGCCTGCTCCGGCTCGTGCAGCCCGATCCACAGGAAGGACCGGTCGTCGCCCTTGCGGACCCGGGCCAGCGCCTCGGCCGCCGAACAGTCCCTGGCCCGCCGTACGCCCTCCTCGAAGACCACGCAGTTCTCGACGGCGCTGCCCAGCGGGGACCGGGCGGGATGGCTGAGATCGACCGAGGGCCGGGTGACCCGGCGCACCGCACGGCGCAGACGGCGCAGGCCGCTGCGGGGCAGGGGTACGCGGGAAAGGGAAACGCGGGGCAGGGACACGTCGGGAGCTCCTGGCAGGGAAGCACGGCCGGGCCGCGCCCTCTTGGCCGCCCGGGGCCTGAGCGGCCGTACCCCACCCTGCCCGCAGGAGCCCCTTCCACTCCACCAGGAGCGGGCAAACTAGGCGGCGGTCACCAGTCCAGCCCGGACCGCTGCCGCCCACTCCACCAGCAGTTCCTGGTACCGCGCCTCGTCGGCCGCCGACAGTGCGCCGTCCGTGCGCGACCAGAGCGCGCGGATCTCGGCGTTGACGACTGCTGCGGGGCGGACGGAACCAGGGGGGTGAGGCGTAGGAGTAGTGGAGGACATGGGAACAACCCTAGGTGCTGCCACTGACAATCGGCATTCCGCGGAGCTGAGAATGGCGTGAAATCCCCATGATCGGCAGGTATATACGGGGGTTCCTGAGGGACCCGGGGGCCGTGGGGCAGGGCGGTCCGAAGGGGTCCGTCAGGGCCAGACCAGACAGTAGGCCTGGTGTCCCGCCTCGTGCAGGCGGTGGCTGAAGTCCTGCCATTCGTGGAGCAGTCGGTAGACGTTGAACGCGTCGCTGGGGCCGCCGCGGTCGGGGACCGTGGACCAGATGAAGGCGGCTGCGCCGACCGCTTCCTCGCCGATGCCGCGCAGCGGGTCGACGACCGTCATGGGGAGCTTCACCACGGCGTAGTCGGGGTGCAGGACGACCAGTTCGAGCGGGGGGACCTTGTGCAGGGGTATCCCCTGGATGCCGGTGAGGACCATGGCGGCCATCGTCTCCGGCTTGATCTTGGTGAACATGCCGCCCATGCCCAGTTCGTCGCCGCCCAGTTCCTCCGGGCGCATCGAGATCGGCACGCGGGCGGCCGTCGCGCCGTTCGGGGCGCCGAAGTACTTGTAGGTCACCCCCACCCGGCCAATCCTGCTTCCCGTACCCGTACCCGTACCCGATCCCGATCCGGTGCGCGCATCCAAGGACGCGTCGAAGTCCGCGGCGGCGTCCGCGCGCACCGCACGCTCACGCCGCCGGTGCCGTCCGCGCCGGGCCCGCTCGGGACCCAGATCGTCGGCCGGCTCGCCCAGTCCGCCACCGCGATGCATATCTCTCACCCGACTGTGCTGTGTGTCAGCGCCTTTGCCATGCCATTCCAAGCAACGCGTCCCCCGCCGCGCAACCCGAGCATCCGTCCCAGTGACCTCCCCCGCCCCAGGGCGGTGAAACACCAGTCCGCAAGGACGGGCGGGCCTCTGACACCATTGCTGTGTGAGCCTCCCCTATGACGCCCCAGTTTCGCAGACGCTTTTCGACCGCGCGTCCCTTGTGACGCCCGGCGGCGTGAACTCCCCGGTACGGGCCTTCAAGGCCGTGGGCGGTACGCCCCGGTTCATGGTGTCCGGTACCGGTCCGTACCTCACCGATGCCGACGGCCGCGAGTACGTCGACCTCGTGTGCTCGTGGGGGCCGATGATCCTCGGCCACGCGCACCCCGAGGTGATCGGCGCCGTCCAGGACGCGGTCGCCCGCGGCACGTCCTTCGGCACGCCCGGTGAGGGCGAGGTCGCGCTCGCCGAGGAGATCGTCGCCCGGATCGACCCCGTTGAGCAGGTACGACTGGTGTCCAGCGGCACCGAAGCGACCATGTCGGCCATCCGTCTCGCCCGTGGATTCACCGGGCGCGCGAAGGTCGTCAAGTTCGCCGGCTGCTACCACGGGCACGTCGACGCGCTGCTGGCCGCCGCCGGATCCGGCCTCGCGACCTTCGCACTGCCGGACACTCCGGGCGTCACCGGCGCCCAGGCGGGCGACACCATCGTCCTGCCGTACAACGATCTGGACGCGGTCCGCGCCGCCTTCCTCGCGCACCCCGGCGAGATCGCCTGCGTGATCACCGAGGCGTCCCCCGGCAACATGGGCGTCGTCCCGCCGGGCGAGGGCTTCAACGCCGGACTGAAGGCCCTCTGCGCGGAGCACGGCGCGCTCTACATCTCCGACGAGGTGATGACCGGTTTCCGCACCAGCAAGGCCGGTTGGTACGGGGTCGACGGTGTCGCGCCCGACCTGATGACCTTCGGCAAGGTCATGGGCGGCGGCTTCCCGGCGGCGGCCTTCGGCGGCCGGCGCGACGTCATGGAGCACCTCGCTCCGGTCGGCCCGGTCTACCAGGCGGGCACCCTCTCCGGTAACCCCGTCGCCACCGCCGCGGGGCTCGCCCAGCTGCGGCTGCTCGACGACGCGGCGTACGCGAAGGTCGACGCGGTGTCCAAGGAGATCCAGGCGCTGGTCACCGAGGCGCTGACCAAGGAAGGGGTCGCGCACCGGCTCCAGACGGCCAGCAACATGTTCTCCGTCTTCTTCACCCCCGACGAGGTGCGGAACTACGACGACGCGCGCAAGCAGGACTCGTTCCGCTTCACCGCGTTCTTCCACTCGATGCTCTCCAGCGGCGTCTACCTGCCGCCGTCCGCCTTCGAGTCCTGGTTCGTCTCCACCGCCCACGACGCGCAGGCCGTCGAGCGCATCGCCGCCGCCCTGCCCGCCGCCGCCCGAGCCGCAGCAGAGGCCACCGCATGAGCGCCGCCCACAGCAAGGAACTGACCGTCGTCCATCTGATGCGGCACGGCGAGGTGCACAACCCGGAAGGCGTCCTCTACGGCCGCCGCTCCGGCTACCACCTCTCCGACCTCGGCCGGAAGATGGCCGACCGGGTCGCCGAGCACCTGGACGGCCGCGACATCACCCATGTCGTCGCCTCCCCGCTGGAGCGCGCCCAGGAGACCGCCACCCCGATCGCCAAGTCGCACGGCCTGGACCTGGCCACCGACGCCTCGCTGATCGAGGCGGGCAACGTCTTCGAGGGCAAGACCTTCGGCGTCGGCGACGGCGCGCTGCGCCGCCCGGAGAACTGGAAGCACCTCACCAACCCGTTCCGCCCGTCCTGGGGCGAGCCGTACATCGAGCAGGTCGTACGGATGATGGGCGCGCTCAACGCGGCACGTGACGCGGCGCGCGGCCACGAGGCGGTCTGCGTCAGCCACCAGCTGCCGATCTGGATCGTACGGAGCTTCGTCGAGCGGCGGCGGCTGTGGCACGACCCGCGCAAGCGGCAGTGCACGCTGGCCTCGCTGACCACGTTCACCTACCAGGGCGACCGCATCGTCTCGGTCGGCTACTCGGAGCCCGCCCGGGACCTCGTACCGGCGCATCTGCTCGCCGGGGCGAAGCCGGTGAAGGGGAAGGACAAGGCGTTCGGCGCGTGATCTCCGTCACGTAAGACGGGGCCGATCCACAAGTGGTGCACAGGTGGGGCACGGCACCACCACCACTTAACTCGCCCTGTGATTCGGCGAACACGCAGTGAATTATGTGCCGTTTGCCGGAACCTCCGTGTTCGTCGCACCCTCTAAAACTGTGTCCATCTGAGTGGGCGACGGTGCGACGAATGCGGATGGGGAGTTATGCGCGACATCAGGCAGCTCAGCCGGCGGGGCCTCCTGGGTCTCGGTGCGGGAGCCGCGGCAGCGGTCGGCCTCGCGGCCTGCAAGAGCGGCGACAGCGCGGGAACCGCGGGCTCGGGCCAGGACAAGGGCCAGGGCGGCACCTCGCCGGGCAAGGGCGGCACGCCGTCACCGACCGCCGAGGCCAAGCCGATCGGTGACGGTTCGACCGCCGACACCGGCAAGCAGCCCAAGCAGCCGCCGAAGCCGGTGCCGCTCCAGCCCGGCGAAGCCCCTCCGCAGTTCGTGGTGTTCTCCTGGGACGGTGCGGGCGAGGTCGGCAACGGCCTCTTCCCCCGCTTCCTGAAGCTCGCCGAGGAACACGACGCGGCGATGACCTTCTTCCTCTCCGGGCTCTACCTCCTCCCGGAGTCCAAGGCCAAGCTCTACAAGCCGCCGAACAACCGCGTCGGCGCCTCCGACATCGGCTACCTCACCGACGAGCACGTCAAGATGACGCTGAAGTACGTGCGTCAGGCCTGGCTCGAAGGCCACGAGATCGGCACCCACTTCAACGGCCACTTCTGCGCCGGGTCGGGCTCGGTCGCCAAGTGGACCCCCGCGCAGTGGGAGTCCGAGATCGACCAGGCCATGAAGTTCGTCACCGAGTGGAAGACGAACACCGGCTGGAGCGACCTCGACCCGCTGCCCTTCGACTACAAGAAGGAACTGGTCGGCGGCCGCACCCCCTGCCTGCTGGGCCAGGACAACCTGCTGCCCATCGCCAGGAAGCTCGGCTGGCGCTACGACGCCTCCTCGCCCGGCGGCCGTCAGATGTGGCCCGTGAAGCGCGGCGGCGTCTGGGACCTCCCGCTCCAGCAGATCCCCTTCCCGGGGCGCGGCTTCGAAGTCCTCTCCATGGACTACAACATGCTCGCCAACCAGTCGAAGAACTCCACCAAGGGAATGACCTCGCGCTATCCCGAGTGGAAGAAGCAGGCGACCGGCGCCTACATCAAGGGGTTCCAGCGCGCCCACGAGACGAACCGCGCGCCCTTCTACATCGGCAACCACTTCGAGCAGTGGAACGGCGGCATCTACATGGACGCCGTCGAGGAAGCGCTCAAGCACATGGCCGGCAAGAAGGACGTCCGCCTGGTCTCCTTCAAGCAGTACTGCGACTGGCTCGACGTACAGGACCCCAAGGTCCTCGCCAAGCTGCGCAAGCTGGAGGTCGGCCAGAAGCCGGCCGGCGGCTGGGCCACGTACCTCAAGAGCGCCGTCTGAGGCACGCGCCGGGGGACCTCTGGTGCCCCAACCGCCCGCTTATGGGCCCTTGACAAGGGGCTTTGCGGGCACGTAGGGGGGCGTCGAAGATCGATGGAACTGCCATGCGAAACTTTTCACATGAGCCCCGTCCGCGCCCCCCGCAGCCGCTCGTTCCGTGCCTCCCGCCGAGCTTCCCGTACCGCTCTCGCGGTCTCGGGCGTGCTCGTCGGCGCCCTCGCCCTGTCGGCCTGCGGCGGCGACGGGAACAAGTCGTCGGGCGGCGGCAGCAACTTCGTCGCCGGCACGGACCGGATCGACACCGTCCCCAAGGACGACCGGATCGCCGCCCCCAAGCTGGACGGAAAGACCCTCCAGGACAAGGACTTCGACGTCGCCTCCCTCAAGGGCAAGGTCGTCGTGCTGAACATCTGGGGCTCCTGGTGCCCGCCCTGCCGGGCCGAGGCTCCGACCTTCGCGAAGGTCTCCAAGGAGCTCAAGGGCAAGGGCGTCGAATTCGTCGGCATCGACACCAGGGACGACCAGAAGGCCCTGGCGATCCAGTTCGAGAAGGACGCCGGGATCGAATACCCCAGCCTGTACGACCCGGACGGCAAGCTGATGCTGCGCTTCCCCAAGGGCAGCCTCAACCCGCAGGCCATTCCCTCCACGATCGTCATCGACAAGGACGGCAAGGTCGCGGGCCGCTCGCTGGCCGCGCTCAGCGAGAAGAAGCTCCGCAAGATGATCGACCCGCTGATGGCCGAGAAGTGACCGCGTGAACACCCTCACTCTCGCCCTGCCGCACGCCGTACCGCTCGCCGCCGACACCACCGAGACGGTGCAGTCCGGCGCGCTGCTGCTGGCGCTGCCGATCGCGCTGCTCGCGGGCCTGGTCTCGTTCTTCTCGCCGTGCGTCCTGCCGCTGGTCCCCGGCTATCTGTCGTACGTCACCGGTACCGGCGGCGCGGACCTGGCCGAGCAGCGCAAGGGCAGGATGGCCGCGGGTGCGGCGCTCTTCGTCCTCGGCTTCAGTGCGGTGTTCGTCACGGGCGGCGCGCTCTTCGGCTACATCGGCGGCACCCTCCAGAACTACAAGGACGTCACCAACATCGTCCTGGGCGTCCTGATGGTGCTGATGGGTCTCTTCTTCATGGGCGCCTTCCCCTTCATCACCCAGCGCGAGTTCCGCTTCCACCGGAAGCCGGTGTCGGGGCTGATCGGGGCGCCGGTGCTCGGCCTGCTCTTCGGCATCGGCTGGACGCCCTGCATGGGCCCGACGCTCGGGGTCATCGGATCGCTCTCGTTCAACGAGGCCGCCCCGCTGCGCGGCACCGTCCTGATGGTCGCCTTCTGCCTCGGCCTCGGCATCCCCTTCATCGTGGCGGCCGTCGCCTTCCGCAGGGCGCTCGGGGCGTTCGGCTGGGTGAAGAAGCACTATGTCTGGGTCATGCGGATCGGCGGCATCATGATGATCGCAACCGGCCTCCTGCTCCTCACGGGCCTCTGGGACTCCGTGCTGCAGAGCATGCAAAGCTGGACCGACAGCTTCCAGGTGGGGATCTAGTTCCATGAGCAAGACCGAACAACCGGGTGCCGCCGGTACGGACGAGGCGGCCGGCCGGGCCGCCGACACCGACGACCGGGCCACCCGTACCGACGAACGGGCAGCCGGTGACCGGCTGTCGACCGCGCCCAAGGACGACCGCGAGGACACCTCGCCCGTCCTGCCCACCCTCGGCGTCGTCGGCTGGACCCGCTGGTTCTGGCGGCAGCTCACCTCGATGCGGGTCGCGCTGATCCTGCTGTTCATGCTGTCGCTCGGCGCGATCCCCGGATCGCTCATCCCGCAGCGCAGCGTCGACGAGACCAAGGTCGCCGACTTCTTCGAGGCGCACAAGACGCTCGCACCGCTCTACGACAAGGTGCAGCTCTTCGACGTCTACAGCTCGGTGTGGTTCTCCGCGATCTACATCCTGCTGTTCATCTCGCTCATCGGCTGCATCGTGCCCCGCACCTGGCAGTTCGTCGGCCAGCTCCGCGCCAGGCCGCCGGCCGCGCCCGGCCGGCTGACCCGGATGCCCGCGTACACGACCTGGCGCACGGACACCTCCCCCGAAGAGGTCCGCGCACTGGGCCTGGCGCTGATGAAGAAGCGCCGCTTCCGCGCGGACACCTCCGGCGACGCGGTCACCGCCGAGAAGGGCTACCTCCGCGAAGCCGGGAACCTGATCTTCCACATCGCCCTGATCGTCCTGCTCCTCGCCTTCGCGACCGGCCAGCTCTTCAAGTCCGAGGGCGGCAAGCTGATCACCGAGGGCGGCGGCTTCTCCAACACCCTCACCCAGTACGACGACTTCAAGTCCGGCTCGCTCTTCGACCGCGACCACGACCTGGAACCGTTCAGCTTCAAGCTGGACGAGTTCGTCGGCACGTACGAGAGGACGGGCCCGCAGCGCGGCACCCCCCGCGTCTACGAGGCCCACATCACCTACTCCGAGGGCGCGGACGGCCCCTCGAAGAAGGGCGTCATCGAGGTCAACACCCCGCTGACGGTCGGCGGCTCCAAGGTGCACCTCATCGGCCACGGGTACTCCCCGGTCATCACCGTCCGCGACGGGCGCGGCGAGGTCGTCTTCAAGGGCCCCGCCCCGCTCCTGCCCATCGACTCGAACGTCACCTCCAGCGGTGCGGTCAAGGTGATGGACGGCTACCGCGACAAGAACGGGAAGAAGTCCCAGCTCGGCTTCTCCGCCATCTTCGTGCCCACCTTCGGCGGTGCCGGCAAGGGCAGCATGTTCTCCAAGTACCCCGGGCTGGACTACCCGGCGCTCGCGCTGACCGCCTTCCACGGCAGCCTCGGCGTCGACGCCGGACTGCCGCAGAACGTGTACCAGCTCGACACCCGCAAGATGACCCAGTTCAAGAAGCCCGACGGCAGCCCCTTCGCGAAGATGCTGCTGCCCGGCGAGAAGATGGACCTTCCCGGCGGGGCCGGCTCCGTCACCTTCGAGAAGGACATCAAGGAGTGGGCGACCTTCCAGGTCTCCCAGCAGCCCGGCAACATGTGGGCCCTGGCCGGAGCGGTCGCCGCCATCGTGGGCCTCGCCGCCTCCCTGTTCATCCAGCGCCGCCGCGTCTGGATCCGTGCCGTACGGGCGGACGACGGAACCACCGTCGTCGAGATGGCCGGACTCGGCCGCAGCGAGTCCGGCCGGCTCCCCGAGGAACTCGCCGCGCTGGCCGGCGACCTCCACACCAAGGCGCCGACGACCGCGACGCCCTCCTCTGTCGAACCCCCTGCCGAAGGAGCGCGCGCGTGATCCTCGCAGCCGCCGCAGCAAGCGAAACGAACCAGAACCTGGCGGAGATCAGCAACGTCCTGATCTACTCCGCGATGGCCGTCTACACCTTGGCCTTCCTCGCCCACATCGCGGAATGGACCTTCGGCAGCCGCAGCAAGGTGGGCCGCACGGCCGCCGCGCTGACCCGGCCCGCCGCCGCCCCCGCGGTGACCGTACGGTCCAAGGGCTCCACCGCCGTCCTCGACAAGCCGCAGGTCGTCACCCGCGCCGCAGCCGGCACCCGGGACGCCCAGGACGGCGAGGGCGCCGCGGGCGGCACCGTGAAGGGCGACCTCTACGGCCGCATCGCCATCTCGCTCACCTCCCTCGGCTTCCTGATCGCGGCCGGTGGCGTCGCGACCCGCGCGATGTCGGTGCAGCGGGCCCCCTGGGGCAACATGTACGAGTTCTCGATCACCTTCTCCACGGTGGCCGTCGGCGCGTACCTCGCCTTCCTCCTCACCAGGATGAACGTCCGCTGGATCGGCCTGCCCCTGGTCACCACGGTCCTCCTGGACCTCGGCATCGCCACCAAGTGGCTCTACACCGACAGCGACCAGCTGGTCCCCGCCCTGGACTCCTACTGGCTCTGGATCCACGTCTCCACCGCGATCTTCTGCGGCGCGGTCTTCTACGTCGGTGCGGTCGGCACCCTCGGCTACCTGCTGCGCGACCGGTACGAGGTGCGGGCCGAGCTCGGCGAGACGGCCGACGTCTTCAAGGAGCACCTGGCATCGCTGCCCGCCGCCAACGGCTTCGTCATGGCGGTCCGCAAGGCCCGCGTCCCGCTCCGCCGCCTGATGGACAGCACGGTCTCGCGGCTGCCCGCCGCCGCCACGCTCGACAAGTTCTCGTACCGCATCAACGCGGGCGTCTTCCCGCTGTGGACGTTCACGATCGTCGCGGGCGCCATCTGGGCGGGCGACGCCTGGGGCCGCTTCTGGGGCTGGGACCCCAAGGAGGTCTGGTCCTTCGTCACCTGGATCGCGTACGCCTGCTACCTGCACGCCCGCGCGACGGCGGGCTGGAAGGGCCGCAAGGCCGCCTACCTGGCCCTCTTCGCCTTCGCGACCTGGCTGTGGAACTACTACGGCGTCAACATCTTCCTCTCCGGCAAGCACTCCTACGCCGGCGTCTGACCCGCCCTCCCGCTCCACTCCCTTGGCCCGTACAGCCTGGTCCGGTTCGCGTTTCGCACGCGGCCGGACCAGGCTGTTTCCCATGAAGTCGATCCCGTACGGCAAGGCCGAACCCCGACCGGGCACCGGCAACTGGCTGCTTCGATACGAGCTCCAGCTGGAGCATCCCCTGGACCACGTCTGGGCCGCGGTCGCGACCCCGGCCGGGCTCGGCCGATGGCTGGCGGTACCGGCCCCCTGGGAGCCGAAGCTGGGCGGGGCGACCACCTTCACCTGGCAGAACACCGACGACAAGGGCGCACCGCCGACGGTCGACGAGGGCCACATCACCGCGTGGGACCCCGGCCGGGTCGCCGAATACACCCTGGCCCTGCACGGCCGCTCCCGCTTCCACCTGGAAGCCAACGGCCCCACCGCCACCGTCCTGCGCTTCACCAACGAGATCCGCGACCTCGACGAACCCGAACGCAACAGCCGCCTGGCAGGCTGGCACAACCACCTGGAACTCCTGGCAGCGGCCCTGGACGGCGCCCCCTTCGACTGGTCCACCTGGACCCTGACCCGCTACCACGAACTCCTGACGGAGTACGCGGAACGGGCCTAGCCGTCAGGTGCGGGTGGGTTCTTGGCTGGCCGCGCAGTTCCCCGCGCCCCTAGGTGCCTAGGGGCGCGGGGAACTGCGCGAGCAACCCACCACCGGCCCGCAGGTCCGAACCCCTGGCCCCGCGGAGCGGTTTAGGTGAAGGGGTGGGGAGGGGCATCGCTCGCCGCAGGCGCGGGGGTGTTGAACCGTTCGCGTGGGTTACTTGGGGGAGTCCTCGGGGCCCTTCCCCTGGGAACCGGAGTCGCCCTCGTCACCCCGCTGCTTGAGCTCCTCCTCGCGGCGGCGCAGGTCCGCCTCCCAGTCCTTCAGTAGGGACTCGTCCTTCTTGTTCTCGTCCTTGATGGACTTCAGGAAGTCCGGGTTGTCGTCCGGGGCCACCCACTGGGTGCGCTGGTTGCGGTGCCACTCCGACGGCGTACGACCGCCCGCCACGGCGCGGCGGTTCTTCCCGGCGGCGAGCCAGACGATGGGGCCGACGATCCAGAAGAGCAGGATGATGAAGACCCAGGCGACCTTCGGCAGGTGCTTGGCCTCGTCCTCGGGGGTGTTGAGGCAGTCGATGAACGCGTAGATCGTCAGCGCCAGCGGCAGGATGAACATCAGTGCCCTGAGCATGGTGTGCTTCCCCCTGGGAATGTCGCAGTGGCCGTGACTACCGGCCCCGGTGAGGGCCCAAGGGTAGTCGGTGTCCGATACTGGACGGCATGGCTTACGACGATCTTCGCTCGTTCCTCCGGGCTCTGGACCGCGAGGGCGACCTCAAGCGCATCAAGGCCGAAGTCGACCCGTACCTGGAGGTCGGGGAGATCGTCGACCGGGTGAACAAGGCGGGCGGCCCGGCACTTCTCTTCGAGAACGTGAAGGGGTCGACCATGCCCCTCGCGATGAACGTCTTCGGTACCGACCGACGGCTGTTGAAGGCGCTCGGACTCAAGTCGTACGACGAGATCAGCGAGCAGATCGGCGGGCTGCTCAAGCCCGAGCTGCCGCAGGGCTTCATGGGCGTACGCGACGCCTTCGCGAAGCTCGGTTCGGTGGCGCACGTACCGCCGAAGAAGGTGAAGTCGGACGCGGCCCCGGTCCAGGAGGTCGTGCTGAGCGGGGACGACGTCGACCTCGACAAGCTGCCCGCGCTCTTCACCTGGCCCGAGGACGGCGGCTCCTTCTTCAACCTGGGGCTCACCCACACCAAGGACCCCGACACCGGCATCCGCAACCTCGGCCTCTACCGCCTCCAGCGCCACGACAAGCGCACCATCGGCATGCACTGGCAGATCCACAAGGACAGCCGCAACCACTACCAGGTGGCCGCCCGGCGCGGCGAGCGGCTGCCCGTCGCCATCGCCTTCGGCGCCCCGCCGGCCGTCACGTACGCCTCGACCGCCCCGCTGCCCGGTGACATCGACGAGTACCTCTTCGCCGGTTTCCTCCAGGGCAAGCGGGTCGAGATGGTCGACTGCAAGACGGTCCCGCTCCAGGTCCCGGCACACGCGGAGGTCGTCCTCGAAGGGTGGCTGGAGCCGGGCAGGATGCTGCCCGAGGGCCCGTTCGGCGACCACACCGGTTTCTACACGCCGCAGGAGGACTTCCCGGCGCTGACGATCGACACGATCACCATGCGCCGCCGCCCCCTCCTCCAGTCGATCGTCGTCGGCCGCCCGCCGACGGAGGACGGCCCGCTCGGCCGCGCCACGGAGAGCTTCTTCCTCCCCCTCCTCAAGATCATCGTCCCCGACATCGTGGACTACCACCTGCCCGAGGCGGGCGGCTTCCACAACTGCATCATCGTGTCGATCGACAAGAAGTACCCGAAGCACGCCCAGAAGGTGATGTCGGCGATCTGGGGCGCCCACATGCTCTCCCTCGAAAAGCTCATCGTGGTCGTCGACTCGGACTGCGACGTCCGCAACTACCACGAGGTCGCCTGGCGGGCCTTCGGCAACGTCGACTACTCCCGCGACCTGACCGTCGTCGAAGGCCCGGTCGACCACCTCGACCACGCCTCCTACCAGCAGTACTGGGGCGGCAAGGCGGGCGTCGACGCCACGAAGAAGCTCCCCGAGGAGGGCTACACCCGCGACGGCGGCTGGCCCAACATGGTCGAGTCCGACCCGGCGACGTCGAAAAAGGTCGACCGCCGCTGGAAGGAGTACGGCCTTTGATCCCCCCACCCGGAACCGCCCCCTCGCCCGACGGGACCGCTACGCCGCCCGCCTCCTTGGGCGGCGGGGCTACGCCCACCGCCCCCGCCCCCTCGTCCGACGGGACCGCACCACCCGTTGCCCCCGCCTCCTTGGCCGGCGGAGCCGCACCCCCCGTTGCCCCCGCCCCCTTGGGCGGCGGGGCCGCTACGCCGCCCGCCCCCTTGGGCGGCGGGGCCGCCCCCCGGGGGCGGGACGGGCGGGCAAGGGGGCGGCCCCCGGCGGAGCCGAACCCTCCGGCTCCGCCCGGCCCCGGTTCCGCACCGGCCCACGCCACCCTCCACCTGGGCGATGCCACCACCTGGCTCCGCATCGAGCGGACCAACACCGACGACCGCACCCGCACCGACCGCTGGCGCATCACCGCCGAGTGGCAGACCCACCTCTCCGCCACCTTCCCCACCCACCCCCTTGCCCGCCGCGACGTCCACACCTTCGCGACCCGCCTCCGCGCCGGCATCGCCGCAGGCGCCCCCTTCTCCGTCTCCCTCGCGGAAGAGGACCGCAACAACCCCCTCCGCATGCACGCCCTCCCCGCCAGCCCCCGCGGCCACGCCTTCCACCTGCGCCTCAGCCCCAACGGCCAGGACACCGCAAACCACCTCGACATGGAGATCGCCCCGGTCGCGTCCGAGACCCTCCTCGCCGAGCTCGACACCTTCCTAAGGAATCTCGTATGACCTCGGCCGCCGCAGCCGTACCCCAGCCCGGCCGGACCAGGGCGTTCCTCAACCTCGTGCTGATCGAGCACTCGGTGTTCGCGCTGCCCTTCGCGTACATCGCCGCGCTGACGGCCATGTTCCAGCTGGACAAGAACATCCACTGGGGCCGGCTGCTCCTGGTCACCGTCGCGATGGTCGGGCTGCGCACCTTCGCGATGGCGGCGAACCGGATCATCGACCGCGAGATCGACGCCCGTAACCCCCGCACCGCGAACCGCGAGATCGTCACCGGCGCGGTCAGCGTCAAGTCCGCCTGGACGGGCGCCGGAATCGCCCTCGCCTTCTTCCTCGGCGCGGCGGCCCTGCTCAACCCGCTCTGCCTGGCGCTCGCGCCCGTCGCGGTCATCCCGATGGTCGTCTATCCGTACGGCAAGCGGTTCACCAACTTCCCGCACGCCATCCTCGGCCTCGCCCAGGCGATGGGACCGATCGGCGCGTGGATCGCGATCACGGGGGAGTGGTCGTGGGACGCGGTCGTGCTCGGTCTCGCCGTCGGCATCTGGATCGGCGGCTTCGACCTGATCTTCGGCTCGCAGGACGTCCAGGCCGACCGCGCGCACGGCGTGAAGTCCGTCCCGGCCCGCTTCGGCATCCCGGCCGCCCTGCACGGCGCCCGCGTCTGCCACGTGATCACCACCGGACTGCTGGTCTGGTACGGGCTGCTCACCGGCGCGGGGATCTTCTTCTGGATCGGCATGGTGATCGTCGCGGTGGCCTTCGTCTACGAGCACACCATCGTCCGCCCGCACGACCTGTCCCGGCTGAACAGGGCGTTCTTCACCACGAACGGGTTCATCGGCGTCGCCCTCTTCGCCTGCGCCCTGCTGGACCTGCTGGTCCGCGGCCTGACGGTGTAACCGGCCGACCCGACCGACCCCACCGGTGGCCGGTAGCCGGTGGGTGCCTGACTCAGGCACCCACCCCGCGCCCCCGCCCCCGCCGGAACCAGAACGCCGCCAGCACCCCGCCCACCAGCCCGAACAAGTGGCCCTGCCAGCTGATGCCCTCGGTCGTCGGCAGGACGCCCCACAGGATCGACCCGTACACCGCCGCCACGACCACGCCGATCACCACGTCCCACGGCCGCCGGTCCACGAAGCCGCGGACCAGCAGATAGCCGAAGAGGCCGAAGACGACTCCGGACGCGCCTGCCGTGTTCGAGTACTCGGGGGCCGTCAGCCAGACGCCCAGGCCGCCGACCAGCATGATCGCCAGGACGACGCCGGCGAACCGGCGCAGCCCGCCGAGCGCGGCTATGAAGCCGAGTACCAGCAGCGGGACGGTGTTGGAGGCGACGTGCGCGAAGCCGTGGTGGAGGAAGGACATCGGGAGGACGTCCCGGAGTTCGGGGAGCGAGCGCGGGGAGAGGCCGAAGGTGTCCAGTGCCCCGGTCGCCGCGTCCATCGCCTCCAGCGCCCACAGCAGCGCCACCCAGAGCAGCATCACCCCGGCGGCGGCCTTCACCCGGGCCGCCCGCCCGGCGGCGGGCCGCGGGCGCAGTGCCGGCCCCGTGTCGTCGTACGGCAGATGTGTCATGTCCGCCACCCCCTGCATGTGCCGGCATGCCCCGCACGCCGTGCTTCCCCTGTTGTTTCCAGTAACGTCCCGCTACCTTGCCCGGTTCCCGTCTCCGCCACCCGGATAGGCTCCGTCCATGACTGAGCCCGTCGTTGAACGCAAACGCATCCCCTGGGTCGTAGGGGTTTCGGGGGCGTCAGGCACGCCGTACGCTGCCGCCGTGCTGCGTGGACTGCTCGACGCGGGGGAGGCCGTCGACCTCGTCGTCAGCAGGGCTTCCCGGCTGACCATCCTCGACGAGACCGGTATCGCCTTCCGCGACAGCCACTGGCGCGAGGACCTCGCGACCTGGCTGGCCAGGGGCGCGGACGGCAAGCCGGACACCTTCACCGGCATCGACCTGTCAGGGGACGGCGACGAGGGCGGCGACGCCGTACGGCACTGGAGCGCGGGCGACCTCGCGGCGGGCCCGTCCTCCGGCTCGTACCCCGTCAAGGGCATGCTCATCGTGCCCGCCTCGACGGCGAGTGTGGCGGGAGTGGCGCTCGGTCTCTCGAAGGACCTGTTGCAGCGGGCCGCGAGCGTGACGCTCAAGGAGCGGCGGAAGCTGGTGGTGGCGGTGCGGGAGACCCCGCTCAACGGGCAGACGCTCAAGCATCTGGTGACGCTGGACGAGGCGGGCGCCGTGGTGCTGCCCGCCTCTCCTGCGTTCTATGCGGGTGCGACGCACATCCAGGATCTGGTGGACTTCGTCGCGGGGCGGGTGCTGGATGCGGCAGGTGTGCCGCACAGCCTCTACCGCCGGTGGGAGGGGGAGCTCGGAGGAGCTTCCCGCAACCCTTAGTACGTAGTACTGGTAGCGGTGCCTACTTCGCGGTGCGCTTCAGGCGGGCGGCGATGCCGCGCACCGGGGCGGGACGGGAGGCGGGCTTGTGGGCACGCGAGCGGTTGGCCAGTTCCTGCAGTTCACGCATGCGGACGTAGGCCATCTCGGTCGTGTACACGACTGTCACTCTCCTGAGTGTTCGAAGGTTCAGAACCGGACGTTCTGAAAGTTTTTCTTGGATCTGGTGAAAGATCTACAGGGGATTCGGCCCCTGTGCCTTAGATTCTATACGTAAACTCGCGAGATTGCTGAACAATGGAAGGCTTCAGGCATATGGACGCCGTGGACAGGCAGCTCATCCAGGCTCTTCGGGAGAACGGCAGGGCCTCGTACGCCGAGCTCGGACGGCTGGTCGGCCTCTCGGGGCCGAGCGTCACCGACCGCATCAACCGCCTCGAATCGGCGGGCGTGATCACCGGTTACCGCGCCACCGTCGACGCCAAGTCGCTCGGCCTCGGCGTCACCGCCCTCATCGGCATCTCGCTGTCCGACGCCGCCGACCACGAGGACGTGGCCCGCCGGCTGAAGGACCTGGAGGAGATCGAGGACTGCTGGTTCATCGCGGGCGACGACTCGTACATGCTCAAGATCCGCGCCGGTGACGTGGACGGCCTGGAGCGCACCATCCGCCGTCTCTCCGGCACGCGGGGGGTCTCCCGTACCCGTACCACCATCGTGCTCTCCACCAAGTGGGAGAACCGGGTCGGGGAGCTGCCCGAAGAGGGCTAGGCGTACCGTGGGCGGAGGCTTGTTGTATGTAACAGCAGTACGTAACAGACATAGGAGGCGGCCGGGTATGGACGCGGGACTCAAGCGCGAGCTGGAGCAGAAGGTCCGGGCCGGGGAGCGGCTGAGCCGCGAGGACGGCATCGCGCTCTACGAGTCGGACGACCTGGCCTGGCTGGGCGGCCTCGCCCACGAGGTGCGCACGCGCAAGAACGGCGACGTCGTCCACTTCAACGTCAACCGCCACCTCAACATGACCAACGTGTGCACCGCGTCCTGCGCGTACTGCTCGTTCCAGCGCAAGCCGGGCGAGAAGGACGCGTACACGATGCGCATCGAGGAGGCCGTCCGCCTCGCCAAGGCGATGGAGAACGAGAACCTCACCGAGCTGCACATCGTCAACGGCCTGCACCCGACCCTCCCGTGGCGCTACTACCCGCGCTCCCTGTCCGCCCTGAAGGAAGCCCTCCCGCAGGTCTCCCTCAAGGCGTTCACCGCCACCGAGATCCACCACTTCGAGACCATCTCGGGCCTCTCCGCCTCCGAGATCCTCGACGAGCTGATCGAGGCGGGCCTGGAGTCCCTCACCGGCGGCGGCGCCGAGATCTTCGACTGGGAGGTGAGGCAGCACATCGTCGACCACAACACCCACTGGGAGGACTGGTCGCGGATCCACCGCCTCGCCCACGAGAAGGGCCTCAAGACCCCGGCGACCATGCTCTACGGCCACATCGAGGAGCCCCGCCACCGCGTCGACCACGTCCTGCGCCTGCGCGAGATGCAGGACGAGACGAACGGCTTCCAGGTCTTCATCCCGCTGCGCTACCAGCACGACTTCGTCGACATGAAGGACGGCAAGGTCCGCAACAAGCTCCAGGCCCGCACCACCATGGCCACCGGAGCCGAGGCACTGAAGACCTTCGCCGTCTCCCGCCTGCTCTTCGACAACGTCCCGCACGTCAAGGTCTTCTGGGTCATGCACGGCGTGCAGACCGCCCAGCTCGCGCTCCAGCACGGCGCCGACGACATGGACGGCTCGGTCGTCGAGTACAAGATCACGCACGACGCGGACGACTACGGCACCCCGAACAAGCTCGGCCGCGACGACCTGCTCGAACTGATCCGGGACGCGGGCTTCCGCCCCGTCGAGCGCAACACGCGCTACGAGATCATCAAGGAGTACGAGGGCCCTGACGCGGCCCGCCGCGAGAGCCCGCAGGCGATGCGCGTCTGACGCGCACGACAGCTCGACCGTACGAAGGTGAAGGGAACACCCTCCAGCACCCTCAAGCACAGGGGCCCGGCATCCTCGCCGGGCCCCTGTGCTTGACTGGTACTACCTGTCCCATCGGCCCTCGTAAGAGAAGAAGGTCCCGCCGTGAGCACCAAGCACGCCACGATTCGCTACACCGCGATGCGCCTCGGCGTCTTCGCAGCCAGCTTCCTGGTCGTGTGGGCCCTCGTCGCCTTCCGCGTCCTGCCCTCCGGTGTGGGCGGGATGTCGAACGTCCTGTGGGTGCTGATGCTCGCGATCGTCGTCTCCGCGCCGCTGAGCTTCGTGCTCCTGCGCAAGCAGCGGGACGCGATGTCCGAGGGGATCGTGAACAAGGTGAGCGAGACCAAGGCCCGCCTGGAGGCCAACCGCCGCCAGGAGGACCTCGCATAAGGGCCGTGTAAGCCGCGTCACATCCGACGGCGCCCCGGGAAAGAGCCACTGGCTCAACTCCCGGGGCGCCGTTGGTCATTCACCCCACCTGCTCGGTGTCCCCCCAGCTTCCCCCCAAAGAAGACCTTTGATGTTCTCAAAGTACAAGTGTTAACGTGTTCGACATGACGACAGCAGCCGCGCCCCGCAACCCCATGAGCGTTCCGCTCGTGGCGCGCCTGCATGTCGATCTCTGCCGCCGGGTCTCGGCCGCCTGTCGCCGCTCCGTCTGAAGTTCTCAGCGCGACTTTCCTCTGCACCCCCTGCTTCTCGCAGCTCTTTCCTTCACCGGAGTGTGTCCGTGTCCGCGTCCCCCGCGCAGAAGGCAGAGCAGGCCGACCAGCCTGCGACGCCCAAGAAGAAGAACCCCATATCGAAGATTCCGTTCTGGGCGCAGATCCTCGCGGGTCTGGTCCTCGGTGGCCTCTTCGGCTGGCTCGCCAAGAGCCAGGACATCGCCTGGCTGGCGACCACCCTCGACACCGTCGGTGACCTCTTCGTCCAGCTCCTGAAGCTGGCCGTCGCCCCGCTGGTCTTCTTCGCCATCCTGGTGTCGATCACCAACCTCCGGCAGGTCCAGAACGCCGCCCGGCTGGCGACCCGTACGCTCCTCTGGTTCATGATCACCTCGCTGATCGCGGTCGGTATCGGCCTCGTCATCGGCCTGATCACCAACCCGGGCGCGGGCACCGGCCTCACCGCGGCCGACGGCAAGAAGCCCAAGAGCGAAGGCTCCTGGATCGACTTCCTCACCGGCATCATCCCGACGGACATCATCACGCCGTTCCAGGACCTGGAAGTCCTCCAGATCGTCTTCATGGCGGTCGTGGCGGGCATCGCGGCCCTCGCCCTGGGCGAGAAGGCCAAGCCGATCCTGACCCTGTCCTCCTCGGTCCTGGAGCTGCTCCAGAAGGCCCTGTGGTGGGTCATCCGGCTCGCCCCGATCGGCACCATCGGCCTCATCGGCCACGCCATCGCCGAGTACGGCTGGGACCTGATCGGCAAGTACGCGACCTTCACCGCGGACGTCTACATCGGTTGCGCCCTGGTCCTCTTCGGCGTCTACCCGCTGCTCCTGGCCACGGTCGCCAAGGTCAGCCCGCTCCAGTTCTTCAAGGGCGCCTGGCCGGCTATCCAGCTGGCCTTCGTCTCCCGCTCCTCGGTCGGCACCATGCCGGTCACCCAGCGGGTCACCGAGCGCCTCGGCGTCCCGAAGGAGTACGCGTCCTTCGCGGTTCCCTTCGGTGCGACGACCAAGATGGACGGCTGCGCCGCGATCTACCCGGCGCTCGCCGCGATCTTCATCGCGCAGATCTTCGACGTACAGCTGGGCATCAAGGAGTACCTGCTGATCGTCTTCGTCTCGGTCATCGGCTCGGCGGCCACCGCCGGTCTGACCGGTGCGACGGTCATGCTGACCCTGACCCTCTCCACGCTGGGCCTGCCCCTGGAGGGCGTCGGTCTGCTGATGGCGATCGACCCGATCCTGGACATGATGCGCACGGCCACGAACGTGGCGGGCCAGGTCGTGGTCCCGGTGCTGGTCTCGGCCCGCGAGAAGCTCCTCGACCACGAGGCGTACAACTCGGCGACGGCCTCCCCGATCGACGACTTCGCCTCCGAGGAGCCGAAGGAGAAGGTCGCGGTCGCCGCGTAACACGCGACGCGCAGCGCCTGACGGTGCCCCCGAGCGAGGTTCGCCCGGGGGCACCGTCGTGTGCGCGGGCTCGGTTCCTTCGGGGGCGGCTCGGCCCTGTTCCTCGGCCCCGCTCGGCCCTGCGTGGCGCCGTACGCTTACCGGAGAGTAAGAGTGCGTCGGCCGTGACCGGGCGGGGCGAAGAGGACAGGGCGTTGGGGGAGGACGGGGTGGGACACGTGGACCGCGTGGACAGCGGGGTGCGGACCGGCAGGACGAAGCGGATGCCGAGGGCGGTACGGGAGCAGCAGATGCTGGACGCCGCCGTGCAGAGCTTCGCGAGGCTCGGCTACCGGGCCGCTTCGATGGACCAGATCGCCGAGCTGGCGGGGGTGTCGAAGCCGCTCGTGTACCTGTATCTGAACTCGAAGGACGAGTTGTTCACCGCGTGCATCCGGCGTGAGGCGGGTGCGCTGGTGGCGGCGGTACGGGCGGGGATCGAGCCCGGTCTGCCGGCGGACCGGCAGCTGTGGGACGGGCTGACCGCCTTCTTCACGCACACCGCCGAGAACCCGGACGGGTGGGCGGTGCTGCACAGCCAGGCGCGTACGCACGGGGAACCGTTCGCGGCCGAGGTAGCGGCGATGCGCGAGGAGATCACCGCGTTCGTGACGCACCTGATCGGGGACGCGGCCCGCGAGGCGCGCCGCGATCCGCACCTGCCCGACCGAGAGGTGGCCGGCCTCGCCCAGGCACTCGTCGGCGCGGCCGAATCGCTCGCCGGGTGGGCGAACACGACCCCCGGCGTCTCGGCCAAGGAGGCCGCGGCCACCCTGATGAACTTCTCCTGGGCGGGCCTGGAGAACCTGATGAAGGGCGACCGCTGGTCCCCGCCAACCGCCACCGGCCTCCGCTGACTTCGTCCCCTACCCGCCTGCCGCCTGCGAGTACGGGGTGAGGGCGGTCGTGTCCAAGGACCACTTCCCGAGGGGGATGGTGTCGCCGAAGACGTAGTGGACGGTGTTGTTGTACGCGCCCGCCTGCGGGTCCCAGTAGTGCACGCAGGTCGATTCGCGGGGGTCGACGATCAGGTAGTGCGGGATGCCCATGACCGGGTAGTCGCGGAGCTTGTCGACGTAGTCGTTCTCGGGGTTGGAGGGGGAGACGACCTCGACGACCAGGGTGACGGCCTCGGCTTGGATCGCTCCGGTCGTCTGCATCGCGGATTCTTCGAGTACGACGACATCGGGGCGGCGCATCTTGGCGGCCAGAGGGTGCTCGATGTCGGCGGTATAGACGGCCAGCCCCTCGCCGAGCTGCTGGTCGAGCTGCTTGGTGATGCGCATGGCGTTGAGGTCATGCGCTCCCGAGGGGCTCATCATTATGACCAGCTGGCCGTTGCTGATCTCGACGTGAGGGCTGAACGGCGCAGGCGGCTCGAAGTGGTCTGCGAAGTCCCGCAGGTGCCGGTAGATCGTCTCCTCGGTCATGCTTCCAGGATAGGCGGACCCTTCCTTACGGCGCCGGGTGAACGGCCCTCAGCGAGATCGCGCTCACCGGGCAGGCGCGTACTGCTTCCTTCACCCTGCCGGTGCTGGTGCCGCCGTCCTCCATTCCCTTCAGGACCTCCGAGAGGCCGTCGTCGTCCTGCGTGAACACCTCCGGCGCGACCAGTACGCACTGGCCGGCCCCGATGCAGATGTCCTTGTCGATGTTGATCAGTTCGGGCACGTTCGCCGTCCTCTTCGTGTTCGCCGTGCTCACCACGCCACCGGCAGTTCCGCGAAGCCCTGGATCGTGTCGCCCGGTTTGCACGGGATCTCGGACGCGGGGGCGGCGAGACGCAGGCCCGGCAGGCGGCGGAAGAGGGTGGGGAGGGCGATCTCCAGTTCCGCGCGGGCCAGGTTCTGGCCGAGGCACTGGTGGATGCCGAAGCCGAATGCCAGGTGCCGTTCCCCGCGTTCCAGATCGAGGGCGTCCGGGTCCGCGAAGACCTCCGGGTCGCGGTTGATCAGCGACGTCGAGAGGATGACCGCCTCTCCGGCGCGGATCGTCACGCCCGCGATCTCGATGTCCTCCGTCGCCAGCCGTGACATGCCGTCGGCGATGGAGAGGAAGCGGAGGAGTTCCTCGCAGGCTGCCGAGACGCCCGCCGCGTCCGCCGTGCGGAACCGCTCCAGCTGTTCCGGGTGCTCCAGGAGGGTGTAGGTACCCAGTGCGATCATGTTCGCCGTCGTCTCGTGCCCGGCGAGCAGCAGGATCACCGCGAGTTGGATCAACTCCTCCCGGTCGTCGAAGACTTCGATCATGTCGTCGAGCAGGCCGACCGGCAGTCCGGGCTCCGCGGCCTTTTTTCGGTCAACCAAGTCGCCCAGATATGCGTCCAGCGCGTCCCGGGCCGCCTCCACGTCCTCCTTCTCCGGCCCGCGCAGCAGCCGCCGGGACTCCTCCTCGAAGAAGTCGTGGTCCTCGTACGGGACGCCCAGGAGGGCGCAGATCACGATGGACGGCACCGGCAGTGCGAACGCGTTCACCAGGTCCGCCGAGGGCTCGGGGAGTTCGGTCATCGCGTCGAGCAGCCGGTCCACCGTCTCCTGGATCGCGGGGCGCAGTCCGGCCGTCCGCTTGAGGGTGAAGCCCGGGATCAACTTCCGTCGCTGCACGTTGTGTTCGGGGTCGTCGACGCCGAGCAGCTCGACCCGCCGCCGTTCGATGCCCACCAGCCGCTTGGCGAACACCGGGAACTCCGGCCGGGTGCGGTCCGCCGAAAGCCGCTGGTCGGCGAGCAGCGCGCGGGCTTCCGCGAGGCCGCTCACCATCCAGACCTCGGTGCCGTCGAAGATCTGGATACGGGTGACGGGGCGGCCCGCCTTGCGTACGGGGTCGTAGCCGGGCGGCGGGTCGTACGGGCAGGTGCGGTTCTGCGGGAAGACGACGGATTCGGTGCCGAAGGGCTCGGAAGCGGTGGGCCCGGGGGTGGTGGGCTCGGTGGCGGTGGACGGTTCAGCCATGGACGACCTCACAGGTAAGTGGAGCGACCTCTACCGATCGCTTTCCACTAGATGCCGGGGCACCTACAGGGTCTATGCGATGTTCGGCCAAATGAGTGGACCGCGCGGTCCGCTCAGAAGACGGGGTCCGGGTAGTCCGGTGCCGTCAACGGGGCCCAGGATCCGCCGTGTTCCTCCTCGGACAGGGCGGCCAGGCCCGGGTGGTCGCGGCGGCACGGGTCGCAGAAGGTCTCGTCGCCCACGGGGCGGAAGACGTGGGCCCCGGGGCGGCCTGGCCCTCGGCACTCGGTGAGGGCCTTGGGGGGTGTGGTGGCGGACTGTTCCGCCAACGCCGTACGTCTGGCCGTGTCGGCGGCGGTGAGGTCGGCCGCGTCAGGGACCTTCGTCGTCAGGCGGTGGGTGATGAACCCGGCCGCGTTGAGGATGGGTCCGGACGGCAGGCCGTGGCTGAGGGCGCTGTGGATCTCCCAGGCGGGGACGCCGAGTTGGAGCTTGGCGGCGATGCCCGAGGCCAGGTAGCGCACGTTGCGCACGCTCAGAGCGAGGTCTTTGCGTACGTTTCCCAGGTCCCGCAGGATGCGTTCGGCGAGGGCGAAGTGGCGCTCGGCGGGCGCGTCCGGAGGGCTGGTCTGATGGGTGTTCGCGTCAGCCGCCACCGCTGCCGTCGCCGGGGTGTCTTGGGGTGGGCGGGTGGGGGATGTCTTGCTGTTCGTCTGAGAAGTACCGGTAGAGCGACCGACGGACGGACCACCCGGTTCACCGACCGTCGGTTTCGGCACCCTCGGAGAGGCCGTGCCCGTCTCCGTGCCCATGCGCAGGGCGGTGAACTCGGCTTCCGTCAGCGGGACGTTGCTCACCCACTGGTCCGTGTACCAGCGTCCGTCCGCGCCCTGAGCGCGGTAGTCGTGGACGTACCCGTACTGGACGAGTTCCTTCTTGATCCGCTTGAACGTGCCGTGCTTCAGGCCGAGTTCCTCGGCGTGCTTGCTGAGGGGCGCGTGCCGGTCGGCGGACTTCAGGCCGCTGATGTAGGCGAGGAGGAGGCGGGTGGCGGCGTCCAGGTCCGTGTGCCGGAAGAGGGCGTTCGGAACCTTGGTGAAGGCGCGCGAGGGGGAGATAACATGCAGGAACATTCCGGGGGCTCCTAGCTAAGCCTCGGGGGTGAGGCCCTCGCGTCTGGTGCTGGTAACACCTGCGGGGGCCGCTTTACGTTCCGCAAGGGATGCAGAGCGTGATGGCGCGATCACGCTACCGCATCGAATGGTCGCTCTGTGTGGCTACTTGGAAATGTGCTGGGCGTACGAGACGAAGGTGGTCCAGGCGGTGGGGGAGATCCCGAGCTGGGGGCTCGCTTCGCCGATCTTGGAGTCGCGGACGTGGATGGTGGTGGGGTGGGCGGCCACCTCGACGCACTCGCCGCCTTCGCCGCCGCTGTGGCTCGACTTCCGCCATTCGTAGGCGACTTCGAGGCAGTCGCCGCCCGCGCCCCCGCTGTAGCTCGACTTGAACCAGGTCAGCGTTCCCGTGTTCATCGGTCTCCCAGAATTCTCTCGATCATCGCCACGGAGGTGTCCGGCCTGAGAGCCAGCGTCTGCATGATTCCATAGCGCTCCTGCATCGCCCTGACTTCGGTCGGATCGATGATCAGACGCGGATGACCCTGCACTTCCGTGTACGCCACGCGCTGCTCGTTCTTGGCGGTCAGAAGGTTGAACGCGCCGTCCATGTTGGGGTGTTCCTCACAGGCGGTCTCCATCACTTGGATGGTGATGTTGCGTTGCCTCCCCAGCGCCAGCAGTCGCCGCAACTGCTCGTGGTGCACCTCGTGTCCGCCGACCGGTCGTCGCAGGGCGGCCTCCTCGAAGATGAAGCCGAACTGCGTGGGCGGCCACTTCTCCAATACCACCTGCCGTGACAGTCGGTCCGCGACCCGCTTCTCCACGACCTCTTCGCTGTACAGGGGGCGCCACCGAGTGAAGATGGCCCGCGCGTACGCCTCCGTCTGGAGCAGGCCGTGCACGACCTGGTTGCCGTAGTGGTGGATCTCCAGGGCCTGTTTCTCCAGACCCGCGTAATCCCGGTACCAGTGCGGGTGCCGGGTCCGGCTGCGCTTCAGGGCCTCGATGACGTCGGGGATGGCCGCGTTCAGCGCGCCGTGGGCGTTCAGCGCGACCTCGCAGGCGCTGAGGAGGTCGGGCTGTGGGGTCCGTACGCCTCTCTCGACGGCGGAGATCAGGTCCGCGCCGAAATTGACAGCCTCCGCCAACTCGGTCTGCTTCAAGCCGCGATGTTCGCGCATGGCCTTGATCTGTTTGCCCAGCGCGCTGAAGAGATGGGCCGTGCCGTCCTCCTGGGACGGCATCTCGGGGGTCGCTTCCTGTTCCTGGTTCGGGATCACTCAGGGCCCGCCTCTGCTGAGTCACGGTCGACAGGTCGTACAGCGCGGGTCACGCACCCGTACAACTACCCACGGTCGCCGGTCCGCACCTGGTCAGCGTAGAGCGGACCGACCACGCTCTGTCACATGAACAACGAAATCCCCACGTTGAGCGTGGAGTTCGAGCAGCAGATCAGTTCCACGCGGAGAGGGGCCCGGCTGGCCCGATTGCTGGCGGAGCAGCAGCTCCGGGAGTGGGGGGTGCCGTACGGGTGCGAGTTCGCGGACGCGGTCGCCACGGTCGTTGCGGAACTGGCCGCCAACGCGGTGCTGCACGGGCGGGTGCAGGGGCGGGACTTCTCGATCAGGCTCGCGCGCGGCGACGTACTGCGGATCGAGGTGTCGGACGCACGGGGCGAGTGCAGGCCGGCGCGGCGGCGGGAGGCGCCGGGGGTCGCGGAGGGCGGGCTCGGGCTGGTTCTGGTGGAGGAGTTGGCGGACCGGTGGGGGGTCACGGAGCGCGATCCCGGGAAGACGGTGTGGGCGGAGCTGGGGTGGCCCGGGGCGAGATGACGGTTTCGCGTCCTGCCGGGACCCAGGAGGCTCCGAGCATGGCTGCGGAGACGTGGGACGTCGGGGTGTTCCGGGTGCGGCGGGGAGGAGTTCGGCGGGGCCGGGTCCCGTAGGCGTGCCCAGGTGCTCAGGGGGGGGCGGCCCCGCCGCCCAAGGAGGCGGGGCAACGGGTGGGGCGGCCCCGTCGGTGGTCTGGGCAAGCCGGGTGCAGGGGGAGGAGACTGGGTGGCAACCGGAGAGCAGCAACTTTGTGGGAGGGTGTCCCGGGATCACTCCTGGAGGTGAGTGGGGCATGCGTGGACTTCCACGCGAAGAGCAGTTGGCGGCCGCATTCGTCGACCTCGCCGACACCTTGGTGCAGGACTTCGACGTCATCGGATTCCTGCACACACTCACCGAGCACTGCGTCGCCCTGCTGGATGTGGCGGCGGCCGGGGTACTGCTCGCCACTCCTGGCGGCCGGCTGGTGGACGCCGCGGCCTCGGACGAGCGCACCCGCCAGCTGGAAATGGCCAGCATCGAGTGGGACGAGGGCCCCTGCCGGGACTGTTTCCAGACCAAGAACCGGGTTGCTGATGTATCGCTGACGACACAAGCGGCCGAGATGCGGTGGCCGCGGTTCGCGCCGAAGGCCCTGGGGATGGGTTTCACCTCCGTCGCGGCAGTCCCGCTGCGGCTGCACAACCAGGTGATCGGTGCCCTGAACCTGTTCCGGGACCAACCCGGACCACTGGACGAACCCCAGTTTCGGCTGGGCCAGGCACTGGCCGACACCGCCACCATCGGCGTCCTGCAACAGCGGGCGGTGAGCGAACACATGACGGTGAGCGCGCAGTTGCAGGCTGCCCTGGACAGCCGCATCATCATCGAGCAGGCCAAGGGCTATCTGGCGCACCGCCGCGACACCGGCGTCGAGGAGGCATTCACCCTCATGCGCCGCTACGCACGCGATCACCGGATGCGGCTCACCGAGCTCGCCCGCCAGGTCTTGCAGGGCACAGCCGATGCGTCGCTCCTCAACCGGCACGAACGGTGACGTGCCGACCCATCGGTGCTGACTGGAGGGCCGCCGGCCGGCCGACCTGCGCAGCACCCGGAAGGGGGCGGCTCCGGTGACCCATCCGGTGATGGCCGACTACCTGCGCGCCCTCGGTTCACACACGGGCCCCGGCCTGGCACCGCTGCCCCTGGAGTCCTGCGCCGAAATGCTGGGCCTGGACGGTCTCGGCCTGCTGCTGGCCCCGGGAGACGACCCGGCCGAACTGGTGCAGTCCTTCGGCGCCCACACCCTCGCTCTGGAGGATCTCCAGCAGGTCCAGGGGCAGGGCCCGAGCCTGGACGCCGCCCGTCACGGGGCGCTGATACTGCTGCCCGACGTGGCCGACGACTCCGCGTTCGCGTCTCAGCGCTGGCCCGGCCTGCCGGGCGCCGTCGAGGCACTGGGCGTACGTGCGGTGTTCTCCTTCCCGCTGCGCATCGGGGTCATCGCGCTCGGTGCCCTCACCGGCCACCGCACCCGGCCCGGCCCGATGTCCACCGAACAGCTCACCGATGCCTTCCGCCTGGTCGACACCGTCGCCCAGATCACCGTCACCACCGCCGCCCACGCCAACCTGTCCCACACGCCGCTGCTTGACGAGCCCGGCCTCTATTTCGCCGAGGTTCACCAGGCCACCGGCATGCTTGCCGCCCAGCTGGACACCGACTGCGACCACGCACTGATCCGGCTGCGCGGCCACGCCTTCAGCCACGAGCGGCCCCTCCTGGACGTCGCCCGTGACGTGCTGGCCCGCCGACTGCGCCTGGACGACGACTGAGACGTCCCGCCCCACCCTGCTCTGTTGGCGATGCTTTTCCCCGTAGCAGCTGGGGCATCACGCCCGCAGCCCTTCAGCGCAACCCGTCGGCAGGCCCGGCACAGTCCGCTACTTTGAAGCGCCGACCATGACCCCGTTGGTGACCAGTCCCCCAAGGACATCCGCCTCCGGAGAAGTAGGGTCACCATGACCGCCGCCCCCGCAGTGCTCTGTGTCAAGGAAGTTCGCCCCTACGGAGACTGCACTCTGGTGGTCCTGTACGGCGAGATCGACATCCACACCGCTCCTGGCATCACCCGGCGCCTGGACGCCGTCACCCACACCGGCGACACCGACCTGCTGATCGACCTGCGCCCGGTCGACTTCATCGACGGCACTGGCGTACGGGTCCTCACCCGCATCCGAGACCGGACCAGTGGTCGACACGGACGCCTGCGGCTCATCTGCACCCGCCCCGCAACCCTGTACCTGCTCAACCATCCGCAGCTCCACCTGGACTTCGACATCCTCGACCAGCTACCGGTACTCGTGCCTCCGTGGGCAGCGGCCTGACCGACGCGAAACCCGCCCTGGGCTCACGCGGCGGAGCGCACGCGGCCCGGCAGGGTCAAGTAGTAGACGTCGAGGGGCTCTTCGGTGCCCTCGGTGTCCTCGAAGCGGTTCCACACCGTACTGAGCGGGCTTCGGGTCATGCCGTCCGCCATGCGTACTCCGACCCACTGCCGGAAGTACTTCTGCTGCGACGCGTCGAGGTCGACCCACGCCGCCCCGGCATTCCGTACGAGCACTTCCCCCACATAGGCGCCGAGTCCGAACAACTGCCGTGCCGGGTCCGTGTATCCGCCTCGGCCGCCCCGCAACTCGCGGATCAGGAACTCGACAACTCGCAGACTGCGTACGGAGTAATCCAGCGGGAGCCGGTTTCCGGCCGTCATCTGCTCCACGAATCCGTGCGCGATCCGCCGCATGTCCTCGGCCCCCGGTCTCCGCTTCCGTCTCCCGTCACCGGCCACGGCTCCCACCCCTTCCCCGCGCGTACGACGCGCAAAGTCCGCCGGGAGCACGGAATGCACCCCCCACCTTCCCAAGCGCGCTCCGCCCTCACATCCGTCACTCAATATCCCCGTGGCACTTCTCACGCCCTCAAATCCCGCATCCCGTACAACCGTTGACGTGCTTCATTCGTCCCCGTCTGCAACCTGTCCGGCCAGCGCGCGAAGTCCGCGCTGGGCAGCCATCCGTACCGCCCCTGCCTGCTTCCCCAGCACCCGTGCGGCGGCCGGGCTGTCCAGCCCCACCAGCACCCGCAGCAACACCGCTTCGCCCTGGTCCGGCGGCAGTTGACCGATCAGCCGCATCACGCACGCCGTGGCCAGTGCGTCCATGACCACCTCGGCGGCATCCCGCACCGGTGGCGCGGCCTCCACGCCGCACACGTCCCAGGACACCCCGGCCGGCCGCCCCCGTACCCGGCGCAGATGATCGACGGCCCGGTTGCGGGCCACCGCCCGCACCCACCCCCGGAACGCGTCACCGTCGCCCCGGAACCTCGCCACGTCCCGGCTCACCTGGAGCCAGGCCTCCGAGGCGACGTCCTCGGCCTCGTCGCCGACCAGGGTCCGCAGGAATCCCAACAGGCCCGGCTGTACGTGCCGGTAGAGCACGGCGAACCCGTCCTCGCTGCCCTGCCGCGCGCATTCCACGGCCCGGGCCAGCAGTGCGTCCCGCCCCGCACAGGCCCCCGGAGCGGCCCCCGTACCGGTCTCCGTATCGCACTTCGCGTCGAAATCTAGATAGCCCCCACCGAAGGACACACATTCCTCTTCACCTCGCCCGCCATGGCACCCACACCCCTACCACAGGCGCCACAGATCCCCTTCACGTATTCAGATACCGGACTATTCACCCGTATCTACGCGTAGTTGGGGAGGGGGAGGACCGGCGGGGAATTACCCGCCGGTCCTCCCCAGCAGCAGCCGCTAACGCGCGCGCAGCCTCGCCCAGCCTCCCTTGGCCAGGTCGATCAGCAGGAACGCCAGCAGGCTGATCCCCAGCATCGGTACGAACCACCCGACCACCGCCGTCACCGCGACCAGCGGCAGCAGCCACGTCACCGGCACCTTGCGCCACGCCCCGCGCGGCACGGCTCGGCCCACGCCCAGCTTCCGTTCCTGGGTCGGCCTGCGCAGCCACCACATGCGGTAGCCCCACAGGGTGAGCAGGACGACGGCGAGCGCGAGGGCCGCCAGGGCCAGCTGATTGACCAGGCCGAGGAAGACGCCGGTGTGGGCGTCGATCCCGAAGCGGGTCAGCTTGGCGAGCAACGGGTAGTCGGCGAAGCGGAGTTCGTCGATGACGGTGCCGTCGGCCGGGTTCACCGAGACCGAGTCGAGGTGGACGGGGAACTGGGTGTCCGTCTCCTTGAAGACGTACCCCTTGGCCTTGCCGTCCTCTCCCTCCTTCGGGAGGGTGATCGCCATCTTCCCGTCGATCCCGGCGGCGCGGGCGGCGGCCAGGGCGCGGTCGAGGCCGACGTCGGTGCGGGCAGCGGGCGGGGGTGCGGTCGTGCCGCCGTTCCCTTCGTGGCCCTCGTGCCCCGCGTGCTCGTCGGGGACGGGGGAGGAACCGCTCCTGCCGCTCGCCGTCCCCTCGGGCAGTGCGGCGGAGACCACGGGAGTGGCTCCGCCGAGCTGGTCCTGGACGGCGCCGATGTTCTCACCGGCGTACTTCGACCAGGTCAGCCCGGTCGCGGAGAGCAGCACAAGACCGACCACGGCCCACAGCCCCACCGAACCGTGCCAGGAGAGGGTGCGGCGGCGGGACTTGGCGCCCCGTACGGGCAGGATCAGCTCGCGCCTGGCGCTGCGGCGGCGGCCGAGCCAGAGCAGCAGGCCGCCCAGGGCCACCACCCACAGCCAGCTCGCGGCGAGCTCGCTGTAGTTGCGGCCCAGGTCACCGAGGTGCAGATCGCGGTGGAGTTCGTCGAGCCAGGTGCGCAGCGGGAGTGCGCCGGAACTGCCGTAGCTGGGCAGCTCTCCCCGTACCTCGGCGGTGTACGGATTGACGAAGACGGCGAGCGACTTGCCCTCCTCGACCTCCGGGCTGGTCATCAGCACGCGGGTGGTCGCACCGGCCTCGGCGGAGGGCCAGACGGCGGTGACCTTCTCCTCCGGGTGGAGCTTCGCGGCGGCGGCGACCTGCTCGGAGAGCGGTACGGCGCGCTCGCCGACCGGCACCTCCAGCTCGTGCGCGTACACGATCTTCTCCGCCTGGAAGGAGAGTGCGTACAGCAGCCCGCTGGCGGCGGCGACCAGCAGGAAGGGGGCTATGAGGAGTCCCGCGTAGAAGTGCATCCGCAGCACGAGGGGGCGCAGGGCGCTCCACCCGGACGGCTTCTTCGCGGATCCGGAATCGGACTTGGAGGTGGGTTCTGGACCGGACCCGGGCTCGGGCTCGGGCGGTTTTACGTGGGTGTCAATGGACATGGTGATCCTGGGATTCGGCGTTCGCAGACATGGGGAAAGCGGCCCCCAGGTCAGACGGCTGCCGCTCCGAGGGCCGTGGCACGGGTGGGGAGGGCTGCGGGCGGACCGCGCCGCGAGAGGGAGTGCGCGAGTACGACGCCGTGGAAGTGCGGTGTACGGAAGCCGGGCCGTACGGCCGGGCGCAGGGGCCCCGGCGCGGGAACGCGCGCGGCGGCGAGCAGCAGCACCAGCCGCAGGGGCGCGAAGGCGAGAGCGCCGACGGTACGGGCGAGGGCGAAGAAGGCGGCCTCACCGCGCGCCAGCCACAGGGCGCAGACGAGCGCGGAGCCGAGGTGCGCCAGCAGCATCCCGAAGGATCCGTGGCCGCCCCCGCCGCTCATGGCCATGTCCATGGGCATGCCCGCGTCCATACCCATGTGCGCGGAGTGGGAGGAATGCGCGGCATGCGCGGAATGAGCGGCATGAGCGGCGTGGGACCCGGCGGCCATCGCCTGGCCGCCCCCGTAGATCAGATGCAGCGCCCCCTGCACGGCAAGGAGCCCGGCCCCCATGGAGGGCAATCCCCGCTGCCGCCCACCGGCCGCCCAGCCGACCGCGAAGGTCACACCCCCGGCCAGCAGCAACGCGGAGAGCGGAATGCCATGACCGGACATATAGGCGTGCCCGACCCCCGCCAAAGCAACGCAAACCACTGCGAAGAGCGCAGCTCGCAGGGCGCGTATCGGCGAACGGGTGTCTGTCATGGCCCCCATAGGGTGCCAGCTCCCCCTGGAGCCCCGCTATGAGGCTGCCGCTTCACACCTCGGCGAGGTCGCGGGCGGTGCGGGCCGGGGTGGACGTCAGGTGGTGGCGGCGGGTCGGGAGGAGCATCGTCGGGTGCTTGAGGCCCCAGGCCACCGAGGAGCAGATGAGTTCCTTGATGCGGGCGCCGAAGCGGCCGGTGATGACCGTGTTGGTCATCAGGTCGTCCTTGGTAACGCGCTGGAAGATCGCGTCGCGGCGGCCGAGGCTGATGCACTGGGCCGCGTAACCGATCGTCGTCTCCGGGACCTTGCGGCCGGTCAGTCGGGCGGCCAGGGCGTCGGCGGCCAGCCAGGCCATCGGGCTCGCGGTGGCGCAGGACATGCGCAGCGGCTTGTCCCCGGCTCCCATGGCGTACGCGGCGTCGCCGACCGCGTACACCTCGGGGTGCGAGACCGAGCGCATGGTCCCGTCGACGACGATCCGGCCGGTGGGGGAGACGGTGAGGGTGCTGGCGGCGGCGATCGGGTGGACCGCGAAACCGGTGGTCCAGACGGTCACCTGGGCGGGGATGGCCGCGCCGTCCGTCGCGATCGCGCGGTCCGCCTCGACGCGGGTGATGTCGGTGCCCTCGTGGACCGTGATGTCCAGGCGGTCCAGGACGGTGCGCAGGTGGCGCCGGGCCTTGTCGCTCAGCCAGCTGCCGACGCCCTCGCGGGCCGCGACGGCAACCTTCAGGTGGGGGTGGGACTCGGCGATCTCGGTGGCCGCCTCGATCCCGGTCAGGCCGCCGCCCGCGATCAGTACGTTGTCGCCGGGCGCCAACTCGGCCAGGCGGGCGCGCAGTCGGAGGGCGCCGTGCTTCTCGGTGAGGGAGTGGGCGTGTTCGGCGACGCCCGGGACGCCGTGGTCGGCGGCGGTGCTGCCCAGGGCGTAGACGAGAGTGTCGTACGGGAGGGACTCGATGGTCCGCTCCTCGCCCTCGTCGCCGCTCGTCAGCTCCACCGTCCTGCGGTCCGCGTCGACCGCCGTCACCCACGCCTTCTTGACCCGTACCCCCGTTCCCGCGAACACGTCCCGCAGCGGGCGGTGCGGCAGGTCCTGGCCTGCGGCGAGCTGGTGCAGTCGTACGCGCTCCACGAAGTCGGGGTCCGCGTTGACCACCGTGATCTCGACCTCGTCGGCGCGCAGGCGCTTGGCGAGGCGGCCGGCGGTGTTGGCTCCGGCGTATCCGGCTCCGAGGACGACGATGCGGTGCTTCTGCATGGCTGGCTCCCTGTCGCGGTGGCGAGGTGTCGCTGGCGGTGTCCGGCTGGACCCACCTCCTGAACCGGGCAGCCGCACGATCCATGACAGGGTTTTGTTGTGACCTGAGTCACGCGGGTTTCGTGGTCACCACACCTGGGCGACGGGGTGGTGCGGGCCCGCCGCCGCCCACTGCCTGGTCATGCGCGCCAGCTTGTCGGGGTTGACCTGGATGCGGACGGCCTCGACCCCGGCCGGGGTCGCTTCCAGGCAGATGAGGCCGACCACCCGCTCGCCCACCGTGAACAGCACGGCGGGACCGCCGTTCACCACCGCCGCGAAGGCCGTCGCCCGGCCGCCCACCAGCGTGCGCTTGTGCTCGGACGGCCGGAGCAGGCCCCGCAGGTAGCGGGCGATGCCGAGCGCGCCGAGGACCGGGGTCCTGCGCGCCGGAACCTTGGCCCCGCCGTCCGCGATGCCCACCGCGTCGTCCGTCAGCAGCCGGACCAGGGGCTCCGTGTCCCCGCTCAGCGCCGCCGCGAGGAACTCCTCGACCACCTTCCGCGCCGCGACCGGGTCCACCTCGGTACGGGCCCGCTCCGCGCCGAGGTGCTGCCGGGCGCGGCGGTGGATCTGCTGGCAGTTCGACTCGGTGAGGTCGAGGATCTCGGCGACCTCGCGGTGCCCGTACCCGAACGCCTCGCGCAGTACGTACACCACCCGCTCGTTGGGCGACAGCCGCTCCATCAGGGTGAGCACCGCCAGCGAGACCGAATCGCGCTGCTCGGCGGTGTCGGCCGGGCCGAGCATCCGGTCCCCGGCCAGCACCGGTTCCGGCAGCCACTGGCCGACGTACGTCTCGCGCCGCGCCCGCGCCGAAGTCAGCTGGTTCAGGCAGAGGTTGGTGAGCACCTTCGTCAGCCACGCCTCGGTCGTCACGATGTGCTCACGGTCCGCCGCGTGCCACCGCAGGTACGTGTCCTGCACGGCGTCCTCGGCATCCCCGGCCGAGCCCAGCAGCCGGTACGCGATGGCCTCCAGGCGGCCCCTGGAACTCTCGAACAGATCGACCTCGGTCGTACGCGTACGCGGCGGCATTGCGCCATGATCCGCCAGACACGCAGGTCAAGTCCACCGTTCCCGGCGGTGATTCAGTGCGCGGCGAGCAGTTCCAGGGTGTCGATGACCCGGTTCGAGAAGCCCCACTCGTTGTCGTACCAGGCGACCACCTTGATGTGCCGGCCCTCGACCCGGGTGAGTGCCGAGTCGAAGATCGAGGAGGCCGGGTTGCCGGTGATGTCGGACGACACGAGCGGGTCCTCGGAGTATTCGAGTACGCCCGCCAGCGGACCCTGTGCCGCCGTGCGGTAAGCGGCCAGCACGTCCTCGCGCGTGACGTCGCGGGCGACCGTGGTGTTGAGCTCGACGATCGAGCCGACCGGGACCGGTACGCGGATCGAGTCGCCGGACAGCTTGCCCTCAAGGTTCGGCAGTACGAGGCCGATCGCCTTGGCGGCACCCGTCGTGGTCGGCACGATGTTCACGGCGGCGGCGCGGGCGCGGCGGGCGTCGCGGTGCGGGCCGTCCTGAAGGTTCTGCTCCTGCGTGTAGGCGTGCACCGTCGTCATGAAGCCGTGCTCGATGCCGGCGAGGTCGTCGAGCACCGAGGCCAGCGGGGCGAGCGCGTTGGTCGTGCAGGAGGCGTTCGAGACGATCGTGTGCAGCGCGGGGTCGTACGCGTCGGTGTTGACGCCGTACGCGAGGGTGATGTCGGCGCCGTCCGACGGCGCGCTGACCAGCACCTTGCGCGCACCCGCGTCGAGGTGGGCGCGGGCGGCCTTGGCCGAGGTGAAGCGGCCGGTGGCCTCCAGGACGATGTCGACGCCCAGCTCGGCCCAGGGCAATTGCGCCGGGTCGCGCTCGGCGAGCACCTTGATGCGGTGGCCGTCGACGACGAGGGTGTCCCCGTCGACGCTGACCGGGCGGCCGAGGCGGCCGGACGTCGAGTCGTACGAGAGCAGCCGGGCGAGGGTGGCGGGCTCCGTGAGGTCGTTGACGGCGACGATTTCGAGGCTGCTGCCGGCGCTGTTGCTGCCGCTGCCGCTCGCGCTGTTGTTGCCGCGCTCCAGCAGTGCACGCAGCACATTGCGTCCGATGCGGCCGAATCCGTTGACGGCGATACGAGTCATGAGAGTGATGCCCCTTCGGCGGTGGTGTCCCGGGTGGTTGTCCCTTGCTCCCTGGGTTCGCCACCAGCCTCGCGCGCCGCGTCCGCGCGTGACAGTGGCGTCATCGCCACGGTTCGCAAGGATCACGCCAGGCTCGCTCCACCGCGCTATCGGCCCCTACTCACCGCGCGCGAAAGTACGCCGGTACTCGCTCGGCGTCGTCCCCAGGATGCGCTGGAAGTGCAGCCGCAGGTTCGCCCCCGTACCGAGCCCGACCTCGGCGGCGATCTGCTCTATGCCCTGCTCGGAACGCTCCAGCAGCTCCCGCGCCACGTCGATGCGCGCCCGCATGACCCACTGCATCGGTGTGTACCCGGTGTCCTCGGCGAAGCGCCGCGAGAACGTGCGCGGCGAGACCGCGGCGTGCCGGGCCAGCGCCTCCAGGGTGAGGGGCTCGCCCAGCTGCCGCAGCGCCCACTCGCGGGTGGCGGCGAACCGTTCGCCGAGCGGCTCGGGCACGCTGCGCGGCACGTACTGCGCCTGACCGCCGCTGCGGTAGGGCGCGGCGACCAGGCGCCGCGCCGCGTGGTTCGACGCGGCCACCCCCAGGTCGCCGCGCAGCACGTGCAGGCACAGGTCGATGCCCGAGGCGGCGCCCGCCGACGTCAGCACCCGGCCCTCGTCCACGAACAGCACGTTCTCGTCGACGTGGACGCGCGGGTGCTTCGCCGCGAGCGCCCGTGTGTAGTGCCAGTGGGTCGTGGCGCGCCTGTCGTCGAGCAGGCCGGTGGCGGCGAGCGCGAAGGCGCCGGTGGAGATCGCGGCGAGCCGCGCGCCCCGGCCGTGGGCGGCGATCAGCGCGTCGACGACGGCGCGCGGCGGGTCGTCGCGGTCCGGGAACTGGTAGCCGGGGATGAAGACGATGTCGGCCCAGCCGAGCGCGTCGAGCCCGTGCGCGACGTGGTACGACAACCCGTCGCCGCCGGTCACGAGCCCGGGCACCGCCCCGCACACCCGTACCTCGTACGGCATGCTCGCCCGCGTCGTGAACACCTGGGCGGGGATGCCGACGTCGAGCGGCTTGGCCCCGTCGAGCACGAGGACGGCGACGCGACGGGGCCCGGGACGGGATGCGCGACGGGCACCGCGATGCGGGAGGGAGGCTGGCACGGAAAGAGGTTACGGGTCACTCCTCCGGCAGCCCGGCCAGGTTGTACGTGTACCCGTTGCGCGGCTCCGTACGCATCGACCGCGCCAGCTCCGCAATTGGCGGCGAGGGTGTTCACAGCCGTCGCGTCCGCAGCCCGCAGGTCAGCATCGGGAGGATGAACTCGCCCTCGGCCGTCTCCGGGCGGCTGCCGAGGTAGGCGCGGATGCGGGCCTGCGCGGCCCGGCGCTCCTCCTGGGGCATGACGAGCATGCCCGCCCTCGTTCCGAGGGTGGCGACCAGGGAGTCGGCGGTGCGTCGCTGGCCGTTCGGGAAGCAGGACTGCTCCGCCGAGCCGAAGAGGGCGGTCCCGTTCGCGGGGAGGTGCATCGTGGCCGTCTCCGTACGCCAGCTGCCCGGTACGTCGCGCGGCCCGATCGCCGCGCTGCCGCTGACCTCGGCGAGCCCGGCCACCCACTCGACGCCGTCGTCCATGACGTTCCAGAGCCCGGCCAGGACGCCGCCGGGGGCCAGGACCCGGGCGATCTCGGGGCCCGCGACGGCCATGTCGAACCAGTGCATGGCGTTGCCGGACAGCACGGCGTCGACGGATCCGTCGGGCAGCGGGATCGACTCGGCGCTCCCCGACAAGGCGCGCACCTGCGGGAGTTCGCCCCGCAGCTCGGCCAGCATCGCCGCATCGGGCTCGACCGCGACGACCTCGGTTCCCACCTCGACGAGGGTCGCGGTGAGCTTGCCGGTCCCGGCGCCGAGGTCGAGCACGCGCGGGCCCGGCGCGTGCTCCAGAGACCAACGCACGGCTTCCTGCGCATAGTTGGGGCGGTGCGCGGCGTAGGCGGCGGCCGCCGCGCCGAATGACGAGCTGTGGAGTTCCCGTTCGCTCTGGTCCATGCGGATCACCGTAATCGGGCCGGGGGGTTACGTCGCGCGACGGGGTGCCCCGAACTCATCGCCCCGTCTCGAACCGCACGTCCGCCGCCCGCGCGACGACCTCCACCTCGTCGCCCAGCGACCACTCCGCGACCCGGGACACCGCCGCCGCCGGGACGAGCGCGCTGATGTCCCGCGCCGCCGGGATGTCGTACGTCCCGTGCGCGTCGTGCGGCATCACCACCCGGAAGCCGAGCTCCAGCGCGGTACGGGCGGTCGCCGCCACGCACATCTCCGACTGCACGCCGCAGATGGCCAGCCCCCGCACCCCCGCCTCCTTCAGCCGCTCGGCTAGCCCGGTCTCCTCGAAACCGTCGTCGATCGTCTTGTGCAGCACCAACTCCCCTTCCCGGGGCGGGAGGTGGAGCTCCCAGCCCGGGGTGCCCGTCGCGTCGTCCGCGTCGGGAGGGCCGTCGTTCTGCAGGTGTACGACGAGGGCGCGCGCGGTCCGGGCCGCGCTCAGCAGCGCTTCGGTACGGTCCACGACTCGTGCCGCATCGGGCACGGCGCTCCCGCCGCTGACGAACGCCCTCTGCACGTCGACGACGAGCAGGGCCTGTACGGGAGTTGGTGTGGGTGCGGGAGTGGCTGCGGAGTCAGGGGAGGAGGGCATGTGCCCATCCTGTCAAAGCGTGCGCCGTGTCCTGTGGCGGCGGAACCGGAACCTGACCTCCGCCCGTACGGGAGTGGGGGCGAGTGCCGCGCGCGCCGAGGACAACGGGCCCTCCTCCAGCGCGCGGAGCACTGCTCCCGGATCGGAGCGGTGCTCCAGGTGGACGGTGATGCGGGCGCACGGTGTGCCGCCCGCCCGGCTCAGCCGGACGCGTGCCGCACTCACCCCGGGCAACTCCTCGATCTGCGCGGTCATTGCGGAGGTCAGGGCGTGCGGGTCGAGCCACAGCCCGGGCCGCCCCAGCGCCAGCCGGGACCGGCGACGTACCGCCCGTACGGCGATGAACACCAGCCGGGTGCCCGCGAACAGCACCACCACGGCCAGGCAGGCCATGACCGAGGGCGCCCACCACCCGTACGCCCCCGTCGCGCCCGCCTCCGCGCGCGGCAGCGGCCACCAGCCCGGCAGCCACCCGGGCGGGCCCGCCCCCGGCTGCGTGGCGCGGTTGCCGACGACCAGCCAGATTCCGCCGAGCAATGCTGCGACCGACAGCAGCAGGAGGGCGGTACGGGTCGTGACGACGGCGTGCCGTGTGCTCATGCGCCCTGCCCTCCGGTCCTGCGCAGGCGTACGTGCGGGCGCAGCGGCCGGGCGAGGCCGAGCGAGTCGAGCCGCTCCGCCACCGCCTGCGTCAACAGGTCTCGTACGGAGGCCAGTTCGCCGTACCCCGAGCGGGCCCGCACCTTCAGCGTGCGGCGGCCCGCCCGCACCCGCGCCGACGTGACCCCCGGCACCGCCAGCGCCTCGTCCCGCAGCAGCAGCGCGATCGCCGAACGGTCCAGCACGGCACGGGTGCTGGTGCCGCACACGGTCATCGGCAGCCGGTCCCGCAGCCCCGGCAGCAGGGCCGCGCCCAGCAGCCACAGCCCGAGGGCGGCGGCCACGGCCCCCGTCACGAGCGCGGCGGGGTCGGCCAGGGAGGTGGTGGCCACCCGGTGCAGGACGTCCGGCCGGGGCGCGTGGGGCAGGGGGTGTCCGGCACGGCGTGCGACGGCCTCGGCGAGCAGGTACGCCGCCCCGGCCGCCCCGGCCGCCAGCACCAGGAACGCGGGCCCCCGGCGCGGTGACCACGGACGGCGCGCCGCGCGGACCGGGACCGGCTGCGCCCCGTCCCCGCCCGGCGGTCCGCTCCGGGCCCCGCCCAGCGCGGTCACCCGTACCTCGGGCGGTGGCACGGTGAGCCCGGTGAGTTCGGCCGTGCGCCGGGCCACGTGCCGCTGGACGCGTTCGCCCGTACCGGCCAGGTCGGCCGCGTACGGTACCGCGACGCGCAGTACGACGGTGACGGTGCGGCCCGCGCGGACGACCGACGCGGTGGGGGGCGCGGCGCAGTCGGCGCCCAGTGCCTCCAGCGAGGACCGTGCGGCGATCCTGCGCACCGCCCGGTCCGCGACGGTGGTGGTGCCCCGTTCCGCCGCTTCGACGGCGGCACGGACCGGCGGCGGCGCGCTCATCGTGTCCTCCGGCCGGAACCGGCCGACCGGTCCACCGGGTCCACCCGGCCCACCCGGTCCCACAGCCGCTGCCGCGCGTCCTCGTCCTCCAGCAGGTGCCCGACGCCCCATCCGGCGGCCCCGCAGAGCGCGACCACGAGGAACGCGCCGAAACCGCCGAACCAGCCCGCGAAGCCCAGGGCCAGACCCGCGAGAACACCCAGTTGTGACCTGTTCATGGTCCTGTCTCATCTCCTGCGCACGGGGGAGCGGTGTGACGGTGGTCAGGAGACGCGGGCTTCGCCGTGGCCGTCGTCCTGGTCCTCGTCCGGCAGGTGCACGTCGTTGACGGTGACGTTGACCTCGACGACCTCCAGGCCGGTGGTCCGCTCGACCGCCGAGATGACGTTCTCGCGCACGTCGCGGGCCACGTCCGCGATGGCCACCCCGTACTCCACGACCAGGTCCAGGTCGATCGCCGTCTGCACCTCGCCGACCTCGACCTTGACGCCCCGGCCCACGCTGGGTCGGCCGACCGGGACGCGGTCGCGCACGGCGCCGATGGTGCGGGAGAGACCGCCGCCCATGTCGTGCACGCCGGGGATCTCGCGGGCCGCGATGCCGGCGATCTTCACCACGACGAGGTCCGCGATGGCGGTCCTGCCCCGGGTGCCGGCGGGCTCGTCCGCGCCCGCCCGGCCCTGGCCCACGGAGGTGAGGTCCGGCTGGGCGGACCTGGCGGAGACCGAGGTGCCGGTGGAGACCGAGGTGCCGGTGGAGCCCGTGGTGCGGGTGGGGCCCGAGTTGGTGGTGAGGGTGCCGGTCTGCTGAGAAGCCATGAGGAGTCTCCTGAGATAGCGGTGCTCTTGCTCGTTCACCTCGTTGGACTCCGTACCCGTCGATTCGTCACGCGCGGATTTCTGGAACTTTTCCCGCGTGACGGAATGGAACGAGCCGTGTCGAACAGACGGATGGCCGAGGAGAGGAGCCGTCAAGTGCCCGGAAACGGGGAGGACGAGGGCGGGACGACCCCGCTGCCCGACCGGCTGCTGGCCGTGCGTGCGGGCGAGGGCGACGAGGCCGCCTTCGAGCTGCTCGTACGACGGCACGGCCCCGAGCTGCTGCGGCTGGCGACCCGGATGCTCGGCAGCCCCACCGAGGCCGAGGACGCCGTGCAGGAGACCTTCGTGAGCGCCTGGCGGAGCCTGCCGGAGTTCCGCGGCGAGGCCGCCTTCCTGACCTGGATGTACCGCATCGTCACCAACCGGTGCCTCAACCAGCTCAGGTCCCGCAGGCCCACCACCCACCTGGACGCCGTACCGGAACGCGAGACCCTGGGCCACGAGGGCTCCCCGGTGCGCGACGCCGAGTCGGGGGCCGCGCTGCGCGAACTGTCCCGCGCGCTCGAACAGCTCTCGCCCGAGCAGCGGGCCTGCTGGTTGTTGCGGGAGATGCACGGACTGTCGTACGAGGAGATCGCAGATACGGTCGGAAGCAGCCCGCAAGCGGTACGCGGCCGGATGTTCCGCGCACGCCGAGCTCTGACGGAGGCGATGGCGGCATGGCGATGAACGGACCCAGCGGGCCGCCGCACGACGACGCGTCCGCGACCGGCCCCACCAGCACCGACGACCTGCTGCCCTGCGGCCGTTCGCTGTACGCGGTGTGGGCGGACCACGAGGCGGGCCAAGAGGCGGACCCCGAGGCGGACCGCGGCCCCTCCGGCCACCTGTCCGCCGACTGCGTCCACTGCACCGAGGCACTGGACGAACTCCGGGCCCTCGACGACTTCGTGCAACGGGCGCGCACCGAGGCCGCCGAGGAGCCCGAGCCGGACGCGTCGGCGGTCGCCGCCCGGGTGATGGACCTGGTCCGGCTGGAGCTCCGGCCCGGCCGCACCCTGCCCCTCGGCGAACCGGACGAGGACCACTGGATCGTGGAGGCGGCCGCGGCGAAGACCCTGCGGGCGGCAGCCGAGACGGTTCCCGGAGTACGGGCGGGAAGCTGCCGCCTCGCCCCGGAGAGCGGACCGGGCGCGGGCAAGCGCGGCCCGGTCCGGGTCACCGTCGAGGTGGAGGCCGGTGCGGGACGTGCCCTGCCCGAACTGGCGGAGGCGGTGCGCAGGGCGGTCGCCGGAGCGGCCGACCTGGCGATCGGCATGCGGGTGACCGGGGTGGACGTGGCCGTGGTCGACCTCTTCGACGAGGCCGGGTCCCCGGAGGGCCGCCGGCACGACACGGAGGAGGACCGGTGACGGCGAACAATGCGGACGACGTCCGGGGCGACGGCGCGGGCCCCCGGCAGGCAGCGGGCGAACGCCTGGCGAGGGCGGTGGCGGAAGCCGCTGCCGCGGTGCCCGGCGTGGCCTTCCTCCGCCCCCGGCTGAGCGAACTGCTCCGGGGCTCGGCGGTGGCGGCCCGGCTGCGGGGCGGCGCGTCCGGGAACCGCGCCCCGGCGGGCGTACGGGCCCGCCGGGACCCCGGCGCCGAGTGCTGGCGGATCGAGGTGCAGCTCACCGTGGCGCAGGGCTACCGGGCGGTGGACGTCGCCCGGGAGGTCCGGGCGGCCGGGGAGGCCGCGACGGCGGGGACACCGGTGGAGGTCTCGGTGACGATCACCGGCATCGCCTGACCGCCTGACCGCCGCCGCCGGGTCAGCGGGGGCTGTCCGCGAGGGACTTGACCCACTCGTCCACGGTGAACACGTCCGCCCACTGCGGGAAGAGCCGTTCGACGAGGACGCGGTGGACCTCGGGGTCGGGGTCCAGGCACGCGTCGGCGAGCACCGTGAGGCCGAAGTCGAGGTCGTTGGCCTGGCAGACGGTGGACAGGACGACGGCACTGGTGGCGATCCCGGCGAGCACGAGCCGATCGACGCCGAGCCCCCGCAGCACCACGTCGAGATCGCTCCCGGAGAAGGCGCTCGCCCGCTTCTTGGTGACGACCACGTCCCCGGGCAGCGGTGCGACCGAGGGGTGGATGCCGGTGCCGGGGTCGCCTTCGACGTAGAGGCCGTTGCCGGCGATGGCCGCGAGGGGTTTGTTGAGCGTACGGGCACCGATCTCCGGGAAGCCGGGGCGGAACGCGATGACCACGTAGATCACGGGCATCCCCGCGGCCCGCGCTCCGTCGATGGCCGTGCGCAGCCGGGCGAGGTACCCGGAGCCGGGGGTGTCGGCCACGTCGACGATGGCCCGCTGTACGTCCATCACCAGAAGCGCGCTGCTCATGTCGTCTCGTCTCGGGGGGTGTTGGATCCGTCCCCCGAGACTATCCGCCGGGACAGTGCTCCGGACGCGCGGAGGGCCCTTCCCCCGGCGGACGGGAGAGGGGCCCAAGTGGTGTGGCTGTGCTAGCAGTTGCCGTTCGAGGGCTTGCCCGCGAAGCGGTCGTCGAGCTAGTCCATGGCCGGGAACGCGCCCACCGTCACTCCGCCGATGTGTTCGAGGAGCGGGTGCGAGCGCCACTGCACCTCGGCGCCGGCCTTGCACCAGTCCGCGCGGAGCTGCTGGCCGACCTTGAAGGGGATCAGCTCGTCCAGACCGCCGTGGTAGAGGTACACCGGGTGGTCGGGGGCCTTCGTGCCCAGCTTGGAGGCGGCGAGCGCGGCCTGCCAGTCGGGGGCCTCCAGGGGGTTCTTCGTGGTGACCTCGCTGATCCGCTTGAACGGGGCGGAGATCGCGTTGATCGCCACGCAGTTCTTGCGCATGAAGCCGACGTACGCCTTGCCCTGGGCGTTGAGGTACGAGTCGAGGGCCAGCTCCGGGTACGCGGTGTCGTGACCGGCCGCCGCCATCAGGATCAGGCCCGCGCCGAGGTTGCCGTCATTGAACTTGGCCACCTCCATCAGGTCCGCCGGGACGCCGCCCGTGGCCGTGCCCCTGACGTTGAGTTCCGGGGCGTACGTGGCGTGCAGTTCGGCGGCCCAGCTGCTGGCCTGGCCGCCCTGCGAGTAGCCCATGATGCCGACCGGGGAGTCCTTGGTGAGGCCGGTGCGGTCGGCGGGGAGCTTGAGCGCCGCCCGTGCCGCGTCCAGGACGGCCTGGCCCTCGGCCCGGCCGACCGTGTACGTGTGGTCGCCGGGGGTGCCGAGGCCCTCGTAGTCGGTGACCGCGACCGCCCAGCCCCGTTGCACCGCCTGGTTGATGAGCGTCGCCTCGACCGTCGTGCCGTACGGGAAGCCCGCGCTCGGCGCGCACTGGTCGCCCATGCCGACGGTGCCGACGGCGTACGTGACGAGGGGGCGGGGGCCCTTCCTGCCGTCCTTCGGGACGATGACCGTGCCGGAGACCGTGTTCGCGGCGCCCTTGGCAGTCCTGGAGCCGTACTCGATGTGCCAGGCGTCGGTGTTGGTGGGCTGGAGGGGGAGCGGGTGGAAGGAGGTGGGGGAGACAGAGACCAGGTCGCCGGGGGCGGCGGCCTGAGCGGCCGCAGCTGCTGCTGCTTCGGGGGCGGTTGCTGCGGTCGTCGCCGCTGCGGCGCTGGGCAGGCCGGTGGCCAGGGCCAGTGCCGCGGTGGCCGCGAGCACTCTGTGACGTACGGACATGGGCTCTCCCTACGGGGTGGGGGTGTGCAGGGGTGCAGGGTGCTGTGTGCGTAGGGAGAACGTAGTGACCGGCGAGTAGGAAACGCGCTGACCGGAATGCTCAGCTTCACTGACTCGGAGTCTCACAGTGCCGTCGCCCGATGCTCCATGTGGTCCATCCGGTACGCGCCCGGGGTCGTGCCCGTCCAGCGGCGGAACGCCCGGTGGAAGCTGGTGTCCTCCGAGAAGCCGAGCCGGGCCGCGAGTTCGGCGATCGGCTCGCGGCTCTCGACCAGGCCCGCGATCGCGGCGTCCCGCCGGACCGAGTCCTTGAGCTGCTGGAAGGAGGTGCTCTCGCGGTCCAGCCGGCGGCGCAGGGTGGCCGGGCTGACGGAGAGCCGGGCCGCCGTCTGGGTGAGGGTCGGCAGCCGGGGGCTCGCGCGGAGGGACTGGGCGAGGTTGCGGCGTACCTGCTCGGCGACGGTCGTGCCGTAGTGGCGGCGGGTGAGCAGGTCGAACGGGACGCGGTGCAGCAGGACTTCGAGCGCCGCCTCGTCCTGCACGACGGGGGCGTCCAGCCAGTGCACGTCGAAACCGGCCGCCGTGCGCGGGGCGCCGAACCGTACCGGACAGCCGAACAGGGTCTCGTACTCGGCCTCGTGGGGCGGCGGCGGATAGCCGAACTCCGCCCAGCGCAGCGGTATCCGGCTGCCGGTCAGCCAGCTGCACAGCCGGTGCCAGATGATCACCATGCACTCGGAGAGGAAGCGGTCCTCGTCGGTGTCGAGCCGGTTGTGGACGGTGAAGACCGCTTCGGTGGGGGACGCGGCCGGGGCACGGGTGAGCGTCAGCTCGGGGCCGCCGTCGAAGAGGGAGTAGAAGGTGGTCCCCCGCTCGATCGCCCGGCCGAGATCGGGGCAGGCGAGCGCGGCGCAGCACATCATCGCGAAGGTGCCGGGGCGGCTGGGCGTGGCCGACAGCCCCAGGAACTCGTCCTGCGTCGTCCGGTACAACGCGCGGAAGAGGCGCGCGAACTGGACGCTGGTGACCCTGGCCCGGTCGTCCCCGAGCAGCAGCGGCGGGATGTGCGCGGCCTGGAGGAGCGGGACCGTGTCGGCACCGGCCCGCTCGGCGCCGCGGAGCACGGCGCGTACGTGGTGCACGGTGATCGTCCGCTTGCCCATGGGCGGGACGGTAGTCGCTTTGAGCGCGGGGGTCAGTGGGGGTGACGTTTTCCGTCATCGCCGGTGCACGGATGGCTACTTACCGTCGGGTCATGACTCAGACGGTGAGGGCGACGGTGGCGCGGCCTGTCGGGCTGGCGCAGTTCATCGAGTGGGCGGCGGAACACCACGGGCCGCTCCCGGCACTGCGCGAAAAGGGCGCGGAAGCAATCTCGTACACCGAACTGCGCGAGACGGTGCGCGAGACGGGGCGAGCACTGATGGCCGCCGGGGTCGCACCCGGCGACCGCGTGGCCATCCTCGGCGAAACATCGGCGACCTGGACGTACGCACACTTCGCGGTGCTGGCGGTGGGAGGCGTGGCGGTGCCCGTCTACCCGACGGCGGGGGACGAGGAACTGGAGTGGGTACTGAGGGACTCGGGCGCGGGGACGGTACTCGTCGAGGACACGGGCCAGGGAGAACGGGTACGGCGAGTGACGGGGCCGGGGGCAGAGGCGGGGGCTGGCGCTGGGTCCGGAGCCGAGGCAGGGGCCGGGGCGGGGTTCGGAGCCGAGGCAGAGGCCGGGGTCGGAGCCGGGTCCGGGGCGGTCTCCGTTGGGCCGCGGGTTCTGCTTCTGGGGGAGTTGCGTGGGCTGTCCCGTGCCGGGGTGGGGGTCGAGGAGTTTCTCGCGAGGGCTGCCTCGGTGCGGTCCGGCGACCTTGCCGAGATCGTCTATACGTCCGGGACCACCGGGCCGCCCAAGGGGTGCTGTCTCACCCACGGCAACTTCGACGCCGTCCTGTCCGGCAGCACCGAGACGATCGACGGCGGTCCCGGTGACCGGACCTATCTCTACCTGCCCCTCGCCCACGTCCTCGCCCAGCTCATCCAGTTCACGACGCTCATGTTCGGCAGCGAGCTCTGCTACTTCGGCGGGCGCATCGAGGACGTGCTCGGTGAGCTGGCCGAGGTCCGGCCGACCCATCTGCCGTCCGTACCGCGCCTCTTCGAGAAGGTGCACGCCGTCGTGCAGTCGCTCGCCGAGTCGCAGGAGGGCGGGGCCGAGAGGTTCGCGGAGGCGGTCAGGATCGGGGTCCTGGCGGCGGAGGGGAAGCTTCCGGAAGAGGCGAGGGAGGCGTACGAGGCTGCCGACAAGGCCCTCTACAGCCTGGTGCGCGGCGCCTTCGGCGGACGGCTCCGGTGGGCGCTCACCGGAGCCGCCCCCATCGCCCCGCAGACCCTCGACTTCCTGCGGGCCTGCTCGGTGCCCGTCTACGAGGGATACGGACTGACCGAGTCCGGCGGCGTGATCTCCCTCAACCGGCCCGGCGCCGTCCGCTACGGCACGGTCGGGCTCCCGTACCCCGGCTGCGAGGTCCGGATCACGGAGGAGGGGGAGGTGCTGGCGCGCGGCGACATGGTCTTCCCCGGTTACTACGGCGACGAAGGCGGCGGTGCCCTTGACCCCGAGGGTTGGCTGCACACCGGCGACCTGGGCAGTCTCGACGCCGAGGGGTACCTCAGCATCACCGGCCGCAAGAAGGACCTGATCATCACCTCGGCGGGGAAGAACCTGACCCCCTCCCTCGTCGAGCAGGCGATCCAGCAGTCCCGTTACGTCTCGTACGCCGTGATGGTCGGCGACCGGCGCCCCCACCCCGTCGCGCTGATCACCCTCGACGCGGAGGAGCTCACCGCCTGGGCCGGGCGGGAGGGGCTCCAGCTCGGGGACCGGCCAGGCCGGCACCCCGCCGTGCGCGAGCTGGTCCGCCAGGCCGTCGACGCGGCCAACGCACGGGCCTCGCGGCCCGCCCGGATCCGCGCGTTCGCGGTCCTGGACGAGGACTTCACCATCGCGAGCGGGGCGCTGACACCCACGCTGAAGGTGCGCAGGAAGGCGGTCCTGGAGCGCTACTCGGCCGAGATAGAGGACCTTTACCGGGGCGAATAGCAGCCCGCCCGAAAGACCGCAAAAGGCAGGAGCCCCGTTCCGAGAATTCGGGACGGGGCTCCTTGGGTACTGCATCAAACGACCGCGATCGGTCGTTTCCTGCTCAAGTCCGAGGACTTAGGCGGGGGTAACGTTCTCCGCCTGCGGGCCCTTCGGGCCCTGCGTGACGTCGAAGTTCACGAGCTGGTTCTCCTCAAGCGAGCGGAAACCAGATGCGTTGATCGCGGAGTAGTGGACGAAGACATCCGGGCCGCCGCCGTCCTGGGCGATGAAGCCGAAGCCCTTTTCAGCGTTGAACCACTTGACGGTTCCGGTAGCCATAAGCCCTCCCATGGGCCAAAGGGTTGCCCTGCTCCAGAACCTACAAGGAAGTCTGAAAACAAAAGCCTGCGGGTTACATGCTCCGCAGGCTCTGTACTGCAAGGGAAACCAAACTGCAACTTGCGGGCGAGCCTAGCACGCACCCTCGGCCCTGCGGTAGAGGGAAAGATCACGTCACCCGGATGTTTGACACGGGCGTGTCGACTGACGTCAGGAGGGGTGCGGAAGCCCCCCGTCCGGCCCCGCGCGCCACCCCGGCGCAACCCCCCGGAGGGCTCCTCCGGGTCCGGCGGGTCTAGCCTCGCGATGTGGACAATTCAACCGCTGGCGAGCTGACGCCGAACCGCACCCGGCCCCGCGTCGGCCACATCCAGTTCCTGAACTGCGTGCCCCTCTACTGGGGCCTCGCACGGACCGGGACCCTGCTGGACTTCGAGCTGACCAAGGACACCCCCGAGCGGCTCAGTGAGCAGATCATCCGCGGCGATCTCGACATCGGGCCCGTCACCCTCGTCGAGTTCCTGAAGAACGCCGACGACCTGGTGGCCTTCCCCGACCTCGCGGTCGGCTGCGACGGTCCGGTGATGTCCTGCGTGATCGTCACCAAGGTGCCGCTGGAGCAGCTCGACAAGGCGCGCGTCGCACTCGGCTCCACCTCGCGCACCTCCGTACGCCTGGCACAGCTGCTCCTCGCCGAGCAGTACGGCGTCGAGCCCGACTACTACACCTGCCCGCCCGACCTCTCGCTGATGATGCGCGAGGCGGACGCCGCCGTACTGATCGGGGACGCCGCGCTGCGGGCCTCGCTGCACGACGCGCCCCGGCTCGGCCTGGAGGTCCACGACCTGGGGCAGATGTGGAAGGAGTGGACGGGGCTGCCGTTCGTCTTCGCCGTCTGGGCCGCCCGCAAGGACTACCTGGCGCGCGAGCCGCACCACGTGCACAAGGCGCACGAGGCGTTCCTGGCCTCCCGCGATCTGTCGCTGGCCGAGGTCGACCGGGTCGCCGAGCAGGCGGCGCGCTGGGAGGACTTCGACGCCGACCTGCTGGAGAAGTACTTCACGACGCTGGACTTCCGCTTCGGGCCCGACCAGATCAAGGGCGTACGGGAGTTCGCGCGCCGGACCGGGGCGACGACCGGCTACCCGCAGGACGTACAGGTCACGCTGCTCGGCGACGAGGACTAGGACGAGCACGAGGGCGAGAGCGAGCAGGCGAGCAGGCGACCGGAGGAGGACCGGGGCGGGGCCCGTCGGACGGCCTACACGTTCGGGACGGGTGCCCGCAGGTGCGAGCTGAGCCAGCTCAGGCTGCCCGCCTCCATGCCCTTCACGTACGTCGCCGGGTTGTGGACGCCGTCCGGGACCACCTCAAGACGGGTCTTGATCGGGCCCTTGCCGTAGTCCTTGATGAAGCGCTTCACCCGGGGGATCAGCGTCTCCTTGGACCCCACCTGGAACGCCAGGTAGACGTCCGGGCTGTTCCGCTTCTTGATCAGGTCGCCGGCCAGTTTGCGCGGATTGTTCGCCAGCTTCTGCAGCGGGTGGTTCTTCCACATCGGGGAGTCCGGGACGATGTCCGGACCCGAGGAAATCGCCGCTTTGAAACGGTCCGGGTACTTGAGTACGGATTTCAGTGCGACGAAGCCGCCCGACGACGAACCCATGAACGCCCAGCCGTCCCGCGAATTGAACGTACGGAAATTCGCCCTGACGAAATCGGGAACGTCCTGGGTCATCCAGGTGCCCATCTTCGGCTGCCCGGGGATGTCGCTTCCGTCGTAGTACCGCTTTTCCGGATTCAGTACCGGCATGACGACGACGAAGGGCAGGCTGGTGCCCTCGTCGGACATCCGGCTGACCGTGTCCAGAAAGTGGTTGCTGGGTTTTGTCCAGTAATTGCTGTCGAATCCGTACGACCCGGGCAGGGCGATCAGCACCGGAAAACCGCTGTCCTCGAACTTCGGATCGAAGTACTGCTTCGGGGCCCACACCCAGACCTTGCCGGTGAAGCCCGACTTCGCGCCGGTCACCGTCGTCTGGGCGATCTTGGTGCCGTCCTCCAGGGTGCGGAAGATCGTGAAGTCCGCGCGCGGCCCCATCGGCATCCGGCTGTCCTTGTCGCCGGAGACCGAGGCGCGGTTCACGCCCTGCTGGTCGGAACCCCCGTCGGCGAGGCCCGAATTGAAGTCGAAGGACTTGCCCTCGTCCGAGCAGCCGGCCAGGGACAGCGTGAGCACGGAGCCGATCACGGCGGCGGCGATCAGCCGGGCGGACGCGTGCGTGCGGCGGTGCGAGCGGCTGAGCAGGCACTTCATCGGTGGACTCCGGGCGGGTGGGGTGTGGGTGTGGTGGCGGTTGCGTAGAAGGAGATGCGGTCTTCGGTACATCGGTTCGCCCGGTGTCCGACTTGTCCGAGTGATCCCGCACACCTCGGGCCTACTGTGGTGCATCGGTGTTCGGCGTTCGGCGTGCAGTGGCCCGGGTCACGGGCGACCGGACGGGGGCCGGGATCAGGATCGGCGATCGGGGGAGCGCACCACCATGCAGCCGCTGGAAGCGGGCGAACCGCAGAATATCGGTGACTACCGTCTGCTCGGACGGCTGGGGTCGGGCGGCATGGGCCGGGTGTACCTCGGGCGCAGCGCCGGGGGCCGGACCGTCGCGGTCAAGATCGTGCATCCGCACTTCGCGCTCGACGAGGAGTTCCGGGCCCGCTTCCGCCGCGAGGTGGAGGCCGCCCGGCGGGTCGGCGGGGCCTGGACGGCGCCGGTGCTGGACGCCGATCCGGACGCGCCGGTGCCGTGGGTGGCGACGGGTTATGTGGCGGGGCCCTCGTTGACGCAGGCGCTCGCCGCGCACGGGCCGCTGCCGGACGCTTCCGTACGGGTGCTGGGGGCGGGGCTCGCGGAGGCGCTGACGGCGGTGCACGCGCTGGGCCTCGTACACCGGGACGTGAAGCCGTCCAACGTGCTGCTGACGCTGGACGGGCCCCGGCTGATCGACTTCGGCATCGCCCGCGCCACCGACGGCACGGCCTCAATCACCTCCACCGGCGTCTCGGTCGGCTCGCCCGGCTACATGGCTCCCGAGCAGATCCTCGGCAAGGGCGTCACCGCGGCCGCCGACGTCTTCTCGCTGGGCGCGGTGCTCTCGTACGCGGCGACCGGTGCGGCCCCCTTCCCCGGCGACTCGGCGGCCTCGCTCCTCTACAAGGTGGTGCACGAGGAACCCGAGCTGGACGGCATGACCGGCGACCTGCGGGACCTGGTCACCGAGTGCCTGGCCAAAACGGCCGGGGACCGGCCCACCCCGGCGGAACTGGCGGCACGGCTGGCGCCCGGGGGTGCCGCGGCGGCGGTGGCGGGCGGGTGGCTGCCCCAGGCGCTGGTGACGGAGGCGGGACGGGGAGCGGTCCGGCTGCTGGACCTGGAGGCGGCGGGCGGCGCGGAGCCGGTGGCTCCGTCGGGTCCGGTGCCGTTCACCCACGGGGTGGAGGGGAGCGGACCGGCGGCGAGCGGCGCGGGAGGCGTACCGGCCGGGGAGTTCGGCCCGGCGCCGGTGGGATACGGGAGTGGCGGGAGCGGGGGGAGCGGGAGCGGTCCCGTGCCGCCGGTGCCGGTGCCGGTGCCGAAGCCGGTGTCGCCGCCGCCCGGCAGGCCCGGCGTGTCCGTCTCCGTCGCCACCGAGACCTCGGGGCAGGGGGCCAACGGGCGCGGCAGGCGCCGGAGTTGCACCCTGGTGCTGGCCGTCGCCGGAGCGCTCGCCGTCGGCACGATCGGCGCGAGCTTCCTGATCAACGGGTGGGGGATCGGGGGCGACAACTCGAAGGACGCCGGCAGGGGACAGCAGCCGGCCGCCTCGGGCCCCGCCACGGGGCGCTCCAGCGAGGGACCCACGCCGGACTCCTCCTCCGGACCCACCCCCGGCTCCACCTCCGGCTCCACCCCCGGGCCCGGCACCCCCGTGGCCGCCGTGCCGGACACCTTCCTCGGCAAGTGGTCGGGCAACCTCACCGAGGCCACCACCAACATGCCGCACGGCAGCATCACCGTGACGATCACCAAGGGCGGCAAGGGCCAGGACGTCGTCAAGACGGACTACGACGCGTACGGCGCCAAGTGCTACGGCATCGGCAAGCTGGTCTCCGCCACCACCAACGAGCTCCGTCTGATCGACCGGACCGACCCGGACCGGCCGTCGACCCCGCTGATCTGCGCCGGGGGCTCCAGCGAGCTGAACCTCACCCGCAACCCGGACGGGACGCTCCAGTACTCGTCACCGTCCGAGAAGCAGGGCAAACCGTTCGGCACGCTCAAGAAGCAGTAGCCCCCGCGGCCTTCCTCCTGGCCTCCCGCTTCCGGCGTACGGAGGCCAGGACCGGGATCGTCACGAGGCACACCACGGCGCCGCCCATCACCCCGAAGAAGACGCCACCGGTGATCGGCCCCGCCGCGAACAGGGGCGGCAGGACGTCGTCGTCGAGCGGGCTCCGGGCCCACTCGGCCTCGGGCCAGGCGTCCTCGGGGCTCTCGTGCGAACCGGCCAGGGCCAGTTCGTCGAGCACCCGGTTCAGGCCGGTGGCGACGGGCACGTCCAGGTCGAGCCCGAGGCCCGTCCGCTCGGCCCGCGAGGTCTTGACCCGGCTCCCGTAACCGGCGACGTGGACCCCGCGCTCCCAGCCCGTACCGGAGAGCAGATAGACCCCGTCGCGTCCGGACCTGCGGTGCAGGGTGCGCAGGACGAGCGCGGGGTCGCCCGCGGACTCGTCGGCGTCGTCGACCGGCAGCGCGACGACGTAGACGGGGCTGCGGAGCTTGGCACCGATCTCCTTGACCCGTTGGGTCAGCGCGGTCTGCTCGGCGGCCGAGAGCGGGCTCGTCTCGGGATCGGCGTACACCGGCGAACGCTTCAGTCCCGCGATCACCCGGTCGGTACGGGCGGCGGCCTCGCGGGCGGTCGGGGGCGTCGCGGTGTCGTCGCGGGTCCCGGTGTCGAGGAGTACGGACGCGCCGACGACGATCAGCACGACGGACAGCACGGCGGCGGCGGAGGCGAGGAGCCAGGTGCGGCGGGTGGGGAGGGAGAGGGGGTGGGGGCCGCTCATCGGGCACCTCCGGTGGTGCGGGCCTTGCGCTTGGACTGCTGCGCCCGCTGTCGCTGCGCCTGCTGATTCCTCTGTGCCTTCTGTTGTGCCCGCTGCGCCTTCTGCGCGCGCTGTGCCCGCTGCGTCCGTACGTACACGACGAGCGTGAACACCACCGTCGGGACCGCGCCCAGCGCGAGTCCCACGTATCCGGTCGCGCTCTCACGCTGCTCCGCGGTGGTGTGCAGCGGTTCCGGTTCCTCCTCGCCCGAGGCGTACTTCACGTCGGCGGCGCGGGCGCGGGCCTGGGCCTCGCCGGAGCCGAGGATGCCGACGAACCGTTCGAAGGACTCGGGGGCCGGGTCCCGGGAGGGCTGCGTGTAGCGCGCGGCGCGGGCGGCGGCCGGGGGGTCGGCGGCGGGTATCCGCGCCACTCCGTAGGCGCGGGCGTCGGCGACCCAGTTCGCGGTGAGCAGGACGTAGAGCCCGTCCTTGCCCAGCCGGCGGTGCACGGCGTCCAGGAGGCCCCGCTGCTGCGGGGTGTCGAGCTGCGGCAGCGCGATGACGTATGTCGGCACGCCGGTGCGGGCGGCGGCCCTGGCGAGGCGGGGTGCGTCGGAGCGCGGCAGTTCGCGCGGCAGCTGGTCGGAGACGTAGACGTTGTTCCGCCTCAACTCCCCTGCCAGGTGGGCGGCCTGCCGCTCGGCGGTGGGGTCCGGCGGCGTGGGGGCCGCCAGGGCGGAGGGGGTGGCGAGGGCGAGCAGGCAGGCGGTGAGGAGGGCGGCGGCGAGGAGGGGGCGGTGGCGGGGCGGCACGGGATGCGGCCTCCTTGGCAGGGAGTGGGGGGAACCTGCCGCAGGGTACGGGGCCGGGGGACGGGGAAAAGGGGCGGAGGGCGGGAGGTGGGCGGCAGGCGGCGGCGGGCGGGCGGCTCGCTCGGCCGGTGAGGTGCTGGCGTAGGGTGGATTGGTCTCGATGTATGCAGTGCACCCCCTTGGGAAGGAACCACCCGGTGACCGAGAAGGCCGACCTTCAGTCTGTCCTTGACCGTGCCGCCGAGGGTGGCCGCATCACCCCCGAGGAAGCCCTCGACCTGTACCGCGACGCCCCGCTGCACGCGCTCGGCCAGGCCGCCGACGCCGTGCGCCGCCGCCGCTACGCCGGTACCGAGCACATCGCCACGTACATCATCGAGCGCAACATCAACTACACGAACTCCTGCGTCACCGCCTGCAAGTTCTGCGCCTTCTTCGCCGCGCCGAAGAGCGACGACGTGTGGACCCGCGACCTCGACGACATCCTGCGCCGCTGCGCGGAGACGGTCGAGCTCGGCGGCACCCAGATCATGTTCCAGGGCGGGCACCACCCGGACTACGGCGTCGAGTACTACGAAGAGCACTTCGCCGCGATCAAGAAGGCGTACCCGCAGCTCGTCATCCACTCCCTCGGCGCCTCCGAGATCGAGCACATGGCCCGCATCTCGAAGGTGTCGACGAAGGAAGCGATCCAGCGCATCCACGCCGCCGGTCTCGACTCCTTCGCGGGCGCCGGCGCCGAGCTGCTGCCGGCCCGCCCCCGCAAGGCCATCGCGCCGCTCAAGGAGTCCGGCGAGCGCTGGCTGGAGATCATGGAGGAGGCCCACGGCCTCGGCGTCGAGTCGACGTCCACCATGCTCATGGGCACCGGCGAGACCAACGCCGAGCGCATCGAGCACCTGAGCATGATCCGCGACGTGCAGGACCGGACGGGCGGCTTCCGCGCCTTCATCCCGTACACCTACCAGCCGCAGAACAACGCGCTGAAGGGCCGTACGCAGGCCACTCTCTTCGAGTACCTGCGCATCATCGCCATCGCGCGGATCTTCCTCGACAACGTCGCGCACATCCAGGGCTCCTGGCTGACCACCGGCAAGGAGGTCGGCCAGCTCTCCCTGCACTACGGCGCCGACGACCTCGGCTCGATCATGCTGGAGGAGAACGTGGTCTCCTCCGCCGGTGCCAAGCACCGCTCCAACCGCATGGAGATCATCGACCTGATCAGGAAGGCCGGGCGCGTCCCCGCCCAGCGCGCCACGACGTACGAGCACCTGGTCGTGCACACCGACCCGGCGAACGACCCGGTCGACGACCACGTCGTCTCGCACCTCTCCTCGACGGCGATCGAGGGCGGCACGGCCCACCCCGAGCTGAAGCTCCTCGCCTCCAACTGACGCCGCCGTGCTGACGATTCACCGGGTGCTGGGCATCCGGGACACGGACGGCAGCGACATCGCGGGGGATGCGGTCGTCGTCGACGGCGACCGCATCGGCGCGATCGGGACGTACGAGGAACTGCTCCCGCATCTCGGGCCCGGCGCCCGTACCAGGGAGTGGGACGGGCATCTCGTGCCCGGGCGCTACGAGCCCGACGCCGTGCGCCTTCTCCAGGGCCAGTACTGGCCGGATCCGCGTGAGGCCGACCTGCTCGGCAGCGAGCCGATTTCCGGGTCGGGGCTGGACGGCATCGAGATGACCGACGGTCGGTGGGGCGCGAGTGCGCGGCGGGGGGTTCAGCGGCTGCTGGCGCGGGGGACGACGGTGGTGGCGGGGCCTTTCACTCATCCTGCGGTGCGGGTGGCGGTGGAGCGGTCGGCGGTGCGGGTGGTGCATGCGGCGCGGCCGAGCTCGCTGGTTCGCTCGGGGGTGGCGGACTTTGCGGTCTTCGGTGAGGGGGGTGCTTGCCTGGTGACGGTGATTGGGGGGCGGTTGGTGTATCGGGGGCGGGTGGGGGCGTAGGGGGGAGCGGGGGCGTAGGTGGGGCGGGGTCGGAGGGTTCGGCTCCGCCGGGGGCCGCCCCCTTGCCCGCCCGTTCCGCCCCCGGGGGGCGGCCCCGCCGCCCAAGGGGGCGGGGCAACGTGGGCGGCCCCGTCGCCCGAGGGGGCGGGCGGCGTAGCGGCCCCGCCGTCCGAGGGGGTGGGGGGAGCGGCACAATGGGGGGGTGACCCGCGCATCCTTGGACAAGCAGCCGCACGAAGTCGCCTCGATGTTCGACGACGTGGCGGCGAACTACGACCTCACCAACACGGTGCTCTCCCTCGGCCAGGACCGTCTCTGGCGCAAGGAAGTGGCCAGAGCGGTGGACGCCCGCCCCGGCATGCGGGTCCTCGACCTGGCCGCCGGTACCGCCACCTCCTCCATGACCTTCGCCGCCACCGGCGCGTACGTCGTGCCCTGCGACTTCTCCCTAGGCATGCTCCGGGTCGGCAAGGAGAAGTACCCGCACATGCCGCTCACCGCCGGTGACGCGACCAGGCTGCCGTTCCAGGACGAGTCCTTCGACGCCGTCACCATCTCCTTCGGGCTGCGCAACGTCGTCGACACGGACGCCGCGCTGCGCGAGATGTTCCGGGTGACGAAGAAGGGCGGACGGGTGGTGATCTGCGAGTTCTCGCACCCCACCTGGACCCCGTTCCGGACCGTCTACACCGAGTACCTGATGCGGGCGCTGCCGCCGATCGCCACGGCCGTCTCCAGCAACCCCGACGCGTACGTCTACCTCGCCGAGTCCATCCGCGCCTGGCCCGACCAGCCCGGTCTCGCCGCCAAGCTCCAGGGCGCGGGCTGGTCCAAGGTCGGCTGGCGCAACCTGACCGGCGGCATCGTGGCGATGCACCGCGGCACCCGGGTCTGACGAGGGCCCGCGGCGATGTGCGCAGGAGGTGACATGGGAGGTGACGTGGGAGCGCGGCTGCCGCAGCACGAGTCCGAGCACGGCCGTGAGTCCGAGCTCGAACAGCCCGTCGACTTCGACTTCCAGGGCATCCTGACGCAGATCGCCGAGGACATCCGCCCCCAGATCGGCACCGGTACGGCCGCCGCGTACATCCCGGCGCTCGCCTGCGTCGATCCGACCCGCTTCGGCATGGCCATCGCCGACCTCGACGGCAAGGTGTACGGGGTGGGGGACTGGCAGCAGCCGTTCTCCACCCAGTCCATCACCAAGGTCTTCGCCCTCGCGCTCGCCCTCGCGCAGGGCGGCGACGACCTGTGGCAGCGGGTCGGCAGGGAGCCGTCCGGCAACCCGTTCAACTCGCTGGTGCAGCTGGAGTACGAGAACGGGATCCCGCGCAATCCGTTCATCAACGCCGGTGCGCTTGTCGTGACGGACCGGCTCCAGAGCCTCACCGGCGACGCGAGCAGCGAACTGCTGGAGTTCGTACGGCAGGAGAGCGGCAACCCCGACGTCGCCTTCGACCCCGAGGTCGCCACCTCCGAGTCCGACAACGGGGACCGCAACGCCGCGCTCGCCTACTTCATGGCCTCGTACGGCAACATCACCACCGCCGTCCCCGCCCTCCTCGACCACTACTTCTGGCAGTGCTCGATCGAGATGCACTGCGGCGACCTGGCCCTGGCCACCCGCTTCCTCGCCCGCCACGGCCTGCGCGCCGACGGCACCCGGCTGCTGCCGCGCAGCCTCGCCAAGCAGATCAACGCGGTGATGATGACCTGCGGGACGTACGACGCGGCGGGCGAGTTCGCCTACCGGGTCGGCCTGCCGGGCAAGAGCGGGGTCGGCGGCGGGATCGTGGCGGTGGTGCCGGGGGTGTGCACGGTGAGCGTGTGGAGCCCGGGACTCGACGCACAGGGGAACTCGGTGGCGGGCATCGCGGCGCTGGACCGGTTCACGACGCTGACGGGGCTGTCGGTCTTCTGATTGGCCTTCCGATTGGCCTTCTGGAGAGACCAACTTCCGGGCAGGATGAGTCAGTTCATTCATCGTTCAGTCACACGACTGGTCGGAATCCTCGCCCTTCCGGAGTTTTCCCATGGCTCTGCAATGTCCCCACTGCGGGACTGCCACCCCCGACGAGGCACGCTTCTGCATGAGCTGCGGGCGGGAGCGGGATGCCCCGGCGGCAGCGGGGCCGGCCCCTTCGCCCGTACCTCCGGCTCCGCCGACACCGCCGGTTCCGCCGTCACCACCTGCTCCGCCGATGCCGCCCCCGTCGTACGGGGTGCCGCCCGCGCCCGGTTACGTACAACCGCCTTCTCCGCTGGGGCAGTTCATCGGGCGGATGTTCCGGGGCGGCTGGGCGGGCGCGGCCAAGGCGGCGGCCTGGCCGCTGGGGCTGTTGCTCCTGGGGGCCATCGCGCTCGCCATCCCCTCGTACGGACAGGACGGCGGGAACGACCGCGACAGCGACGAGGCGATCGGCTTCGGTGACCGGTGGAGACTCTCGCTGGCGGTGCTCTACCAGGGCTTCGGCGCCGGGTTCGAAGTCCGGGAGCGGGCGGAGTTCGACGGCGACGGCTACGGCAGAGGTGGCGGCGATAGCGACTGGCCGGGTGCCACCGGCGGGGCCGACAGCCTGACCCTCTCCATCGTGCCGCTCACCGTCACGGTGCTGTGGATCGCGGCGCTGTTCCTCGGCGCGTGGATACTGCGGCGTTCGCTCGCCGGGCAGGCGCGTGCGGCCGGTGCGTACGGTATGCAGGCTCAACTGCCCCCCCGTACGGCGGGACTTGAGGCGGCCGTGCGTGTCACGCTGCTGGTCACCGTGGTGGTGCTGTTCCTCGGACTGTTCGCGCAGCCCGCGATCGAGGACGTCGAGGTGCTGATCTCTCCGGTGCCGGCGGCGCTCGTCGCGGGCGCCCTCGCGCTGGTCGTCACCGGCGGCGTACTCCTGCGCGACGACCTCGCCCAGTGGGCGCGGCAGCACCCGGGTACGGCGCTGGCGGTACGTGCGCTGGGCACGGCGGCACGGGCGATGGCCGTCGCGGTCGCGCTGTGCACGGTGGTGGGGTTCGTGATCGCCGCCACCGCCGACGGCACGGACGGCGGTGACCTGCTGAGCCTGCTGCCGCTGCTGCCGAACCTCGGGCTGCTGGTGTTCGGGATCAGCTGGGGCGTCCCGGTCGACTACGACATCCAGGGCCGCTTCAGTTTCGTCGGCGCGGGCTCCGAACGCGGCAGCGCCGGCCTGCCGGACATCGGCGAGGAGCTGGGCGCCGGGGCGGTGGTGGGCGCGCTCGCGCTGGGACTGGTGTGTGCGCTGGTACTGGCGACACTGGCGGGACGCCGCCTGCCGGGACAGCGCGGCGGCCAACTCCTCGCGGGCGGCCTCTTCCTGGCACTCTTCCTGATCCTTCAGGCCATGATCGGAGTCTCCCTCACCGCCTCGGGGTCGGTCGCGGAGATCGGCTCGATGCGCGGCACGGGCGAGGCGGGCCCGAACATCCCGTACGTGCTGCTGTTCGGTCTGGCGTGGGTGGCCGGGGCGATGGTGGTGGCGGGGCTGATGGGGCGGAGCGGGAACGCGAGCGCGAGCGGGCCGGGGCCGGCGGCCGGACCGGGACCTGCGAGCGGCGGGGATCCGGCCTGATCAGGAAAAAAAAAAGGGGTGGGGACGAGGTCACCGCCATGCGACACAGAGAACAACGCACAAAAAGGCAATCAAAGAA
>NZ_JBVIMX010000012.1:103877-321369 GCF_055579625.1 Streptomyces sp. NPDC032721
CCCCCTCCCTCCCCCCCCCCCCCCCCCCCCCCCCCCCCCCCCCCCCCCCCTCCCCCCCCCCCCCCCCCCCCCCCCCGCAGCCGGGCTGGCAGCCACCGGGCCAGGGCGGCACCAAGGGGCTCGGCGCATAACGCCGGGGAGCCGGAACGCCGAGGGCCCGGCGGGCGAGCACACCGCACACGTGCTCACCCCCGGGCCCTCCTCGTACGAGCGGCGCCTCAGAGCGCCAGCCGGTAGCAGTAGCCCTTGCGCTCCGGCTCCGCGCCCGGCACCACGAACGTCTCGGTGCGCCGCATGCCGAGCCGCTCGGCGACCGCGACGGAGCGGACGTTGCGCGCGTCGACCATGGCCGTCACCTCCGGCACGCCCGCAGCCCCGACCCGTTCCAGGGTTGCCCGCGCGGCGGCGGTCGCGTACCCGCGGCCCCAGTACGCACGGCCGAGCCGCCAGCCGATCTCGATCTCGCCGACCGGGCCGAAGTGCTGGTGCGGCCACGGCTGCGCGCCGGTGAAGCCGATCACCGTGTCGTGCTCGTCGAGCAGCGTCCACAGGCAGAAGCCCAGTTCGGCGTCGTGCTTGCGCTGCCTGGCGGTCAGTTCCTCGTACACCGACACACCGGCCGGCTTCCCGCCGTGGAACTCCATGACCTCGCGGTCCTTGAACACGTCGTACCAGGTGTACGCGTCCTCCTCGATCGGCACCCGCAACCGCACGGTGGGGAGCGCGCGGGACGGCGCGGGGGACAAGGGGGGCGTGAGGGTCATCGGGACAGCCCTTCGGGTGAGTGAGGAGTACGCCCCCATAGACTGCCCTTCGACCTGTGCCGTCAAGGCACTTAATCGACTCCGAGTTCTACGGGAGACCACGCCGTGACCGAGCAGCCCGTGACCGCGACCCCCTCCGAGCACAGCGCAGATGTGATCGTCGTCGGGGCCGGACCCGCCGGTTCGGCCACCGCGTACTACCTGGCGAAGGCCGGACTCGACGTACTCCTCCTCGAAAAGACGGCGTTTCCGCGCGAGAAGGTCTGCGGCGACGGGCTGACTCCGCGCGCCACCAAGCAGCTGGTGTCGATGGGCATCGACATCTCCGAGGAGGCGGGCTGGCTGCGCAACAAGGGCCTGCGCATCATCGGCGGCGGCCAGCGGCTCCAGCTGGACTGGCCGGAGCTCGCGTCCTTCCCCGACTACGGGCTGGTCCGCAAGCGCGACGACTTCGACGAGCAGCTCGCCAGGCAGGCGCAGAAGGCGGGCGCCAGGCTGTACGAGCGCTGCAACGTCGGCGCCCCGGTCCTGGACTCCCGTACCGGCCGCATCACCGGCGTCGAGGCCAAGCTGGGCGAGGAGAAGCTGCCCGTCACCTTCCACGCCCCGCTGGTGGTCGCCGCCGACGGCAACTCCACCCGGCTGTCCCTGGCGATGGGCCTGCACCGGCGCGACGACCGCCCGATGGGCGTGGCCGTCCGCACGTACTTCACCTCGCCGCGCCACGACGACGACTACCTGGAGTCCTGGCTGGAGCTGTGGGACCGGCGTGGTCCGCAGGACCGGCTGCTGCCCGGCTACGGCTGGATCTTCGGCATGGGCGACGGCACGTCCAACGTCGGGCTCGGCATCCTCAACTCCTCCAAGGCGTTCAAGGAGCTGGACTGGCGCGAGGTGCTGAAGGCGTGGTGCGCGTCGATGCCGGAGGAGTGGGGCTACACCCCGGAGAACATGACGATGCCGATCCGCGGTGCCGCGCTGCCGATGGCCTTCAACCGCCAGCCGCACTACACCAAGGGGCTGTTGCTGGTCGGCGACGCGGGCGGCATGGTCAACCCGTTCAACGGTGAGGGCATCGCCTACGCCATGGAGTCCGGGCAGCTCGCCTCGGACGTCATCGTCCAGGCACACGCCCGGGCGACGCCGGCCCAGCGGGAAATGGCGCTGGCCCGTTACCCCCAGGTCCTCAAGGACACCTACGGCGGGTACTACACGATGGGCCGCGCCTTCGTGAAGCTCATCGGCAACCCCAAGATCATGAAGCTGGCGACGGAACGGGGCCTGACCCACCCGGTCCTGATGCGCTTCACCCTCAAGATGCTCGCCAACCTGACGGACCCCACGGGCGGCGACACCATGGACCGCATCATCAACGGCCTCTCCAAGGTAACCCCCAACTCCTAACCCGCACCCCCGCCTCCGTGGGCGGCGGGGCCCCGCCGAGCCCCCTCGGGCGCGCGGCATACCCCCGCCCCCTCGGGCGACGGGGCCGCCCCTTTCCCCCTACCCCCTAGCCCCCTTGGGCGACGGGGCCGCCCCTACCCGCACCCCCTAGCCCCCTTGGGCGGCGGGGCCGCCCCTACCCCCACCCCCTAGCCCCCTTGGGCGGCGGGGCCGCCCCCCGGGGGCGGAACGGGCGGGCAAGGGGGCGGCCCCCGGCGGAGCCGGACCCCTGGGCCCCGTCCCAGCTCCGCCTTGGCCCCCGCTCCGTACACGAGTGGTCCGCTGCGCGGGGCTTCACCCCACCCCGCCCCTTCCCGAAACCGGGGCTCCGCCCCGGGCCCCGGGCCCGTGTGGGCGGGCGGGGGTGGGTGGGTTGCCGGGGCTGCGCCTCGGGCCCCGGGGTGGCAGCCCGGTTGGGGTGGGTGGGGGAGGTGCGGGTGCGTCGTGGCTGGCCGCGCAGTTCCCCGCGCCCCTGAAGGGGCGCACCCCCGCGCGGGGGTGGGATGGGTACACGGTGCCCCTGCGAGGAGGGGTGGTCGTGCCCGCGCGGCGGAGCCGCAGAGTGTTACAGCCCCGCGCCCCTGAAGGGGCGCGCCCCCACGCGGGGGAGTGTGCGGCGAGTTACCCCTGCGAGGGGGGAACTGGTCGCGCCCGCGCGGCGGAGCCCCGTGCCCCTGAAGGGGCGCATCCCCGTGCGGAGCCATTCGTATCCCGAGCGATCAACTGGAGCCCCCGTGCCGAACCCCACCCTCACCCCCCAAGAAATCACCTCCGCCGCCACCCGCATCACCCCCCACATCCGCCCCGTCACCCTCACCCCAGCCACCCCCGACACCCCCGACACCACCCCCCACACCACCCTCGCGCTCGAATTCATGCAGCACACCGGCAGCTTCAAGGCCCGCGGGGCCATGAACTTTCTCCTCGCGCACCGCGAAGCCGGCACCCTCCCCGACACCGGCCTCACCATCGCCTCCGGCGGCAACGCCGGCCTCGCCTGCGCGTGGGCGGCGCGTGCGCACGGCGTGCGGGCGACCGTGTTCCTGCTGGAGACCGCACCGCCGGTCAAGGTGGCACGGCTGCGTTCGTACGGCGCCGAAGTACGCCTCGTAGGCAAGCGCTACGACGAGACCCTGGCCGCCTGCGAGGAGTTCGCGGCCACCTCCGGCGCGCTCGCCTCCCACGCGTACGACCACCCGCTCATCGCGGCAGGCGCAGGCACCCTGACGGACGAGATCCTGCGGCAGCTCCCCGGCGGCCTGGACTCGATCGTCGTCTCGGTGGGCGGCGGCGGCCTGTTCGCGGGCGTGGCGACCGCCGCGCTGGCGGCAGGGGTCGAAGTGGTCGCGGTGGAACCGGAGAAGTGCCGCTCGCTGCACGAGGCACTCGCGGCCGGTCGGGTCGTCGACGCTGCGGTGGATTCGGTCGCCTCGGACTCGCTGGGCGCGCCACGGGTCTCGGAGACGGCTCTCGCGGTGGCGCAGCGGGACGGAGTGCGTTCCGCGCTCGTGACGGACGAGGCGATCGTAGCGGCCCGGCAGCGCCTCTGGGACGAGCGCCGGCTCGCCGTGGAACACGCGGCGGCCACGGCGTACGCGTACGAACCGGCCCCGGGAGAGCGCACGGCCGTCGTCCTGTGCGGTGCCAACACCGGCCTCGGAGACCTGAACTAGACCAGGCCCGGACACGCCGAAGGGCCGTCACCCCCGAGCGGTGGGGGCGACGGCCCTTCGGCGTATCGCAGTACGTCGGATCAGAGAACGCGGACCGCGCCGGTCGGCGGGTCGTACGAGAGCGGACGCTCCACGACACCGGTGCCGGAGTTCTGCGCGCCGACGAAGTTGCCGCCGCCCACGTAGACGGCCGTGTGGTACGCGCTGCCCGCGCTGCCCCAGTAAAGGATGTCGCCGGGCTGGAGGTTGTCGAGGCCGACCTGCGTGCCCGCGGTCGACTGACCCTGCGAGACGCGCGGCAGGTCCACGCCGATGGAGCCGAACGCGGCCTGCATGAGACCGGAGCAGTCCCACGCGTTGGGGCCGGTGCTGCCCATCACGTACGCGTCGCCGACCTGGGCGCGGGCGAACGCGATGACGGCGGCGGCGCTGCCGCTGGCGTTGGAGGAGGACTTGGCGGAGCTGCCGGAGCCCTCCGAGGAGCTGGAGGAGCCGGAGGAGGCGGAGAGGGTGGAACGCTCGGTGGAACGCGAGGCGCGCTCCTGCTCGGCCTTCTTCTCGGCCTTCTCGCGGGCCTCGTCCGCCTTCTTCTTGGCCTCGGCCTTGCGGTCCGCCTCGGCCAGGGCCTGGCGGGCGTCCTTCATGGCGTCGTCCGCGGCGGCCTGCTGGCGCGCCTCGCGGTCGTACTCGAAGGCGATCTGCTGGGTGGCCTCGGCACTGGCCGTGGCCGGAGCGGTGGACGTGGCGGCAGCATCGGGGGCCGCGGCGAGCGCGGGCATCTCGATGGTCTCGTGCACCGGCTCGGCGTATGCCGGAGCCGCCGCACCAGCCACCGCGATGGTGCTGAGGACGCCACCGGCAACTCCGGCACGGAGCGCCATCTTCGAGGCGCTGCGGCGGGGCTTCCGGTGGCTGGGTATGTGAGCGGTGTGGGACATGAGAACAACCGCTATCAGAGGTAACGAGTCGGCATCAAGAAACGTGGTCTGCGCCACAGTTGCCAACGCGTGGCCCGAATTCGGCGTCCGCGCGGCCTTATTGACGCCGTAACGGTCAAAACGGGCACGGGCGCACAGCCCTGTGATCATGGGTTTTCCGCGATTCGCCCGAATTGCCCCGACGCCTACCATCCGTCCACACGCATGGCCAAGCCCGCTTTTCTGACGGATCATCGGCTGTGACGCAGGTCACAGTTTACGAGCACTTCGGCACCCCTGTCGGCCACTTGGCCCCCCGCATTCCCGACTTCCCTGTATTCATGCCCGATTTCACCGACTCTGTCCCTGACTTCCGCGCCTCGTCCGTTAGTGAACGCGTGCACGTGGCCACCCGCATTCGTGAACCCCCCTCGCACGCGCGAGTGAGAGGGAGGGGGTGGAGGAGTGGGGGGGCGCGGTGGGGTGACGGGGAGTTCGGGGGAGTGCCGCGACCGCGCCGCGCCAGTATCACTGGATCGCGTCCAGCTCCAATTTGCTTGTAGGCGCCACCTCTTGATAGAGCAACACGCCTCCGACCAGCGGCAACACCACCGAATGTCACGTCTGGTGATCACTCGCGTGCTTCCGGTACGTAGATCACCGCTCATCCGGCTTCATGATCCTTCGTCAGGTGGTGGAGATCACAAAGCCGTTGTCGTACCCCGTGTCGCAGATCACAGACCGGCAGGCATAGGATGCGGGGCAGTCAGGCTTGTGAACTGCCTCACATATCCGCGATCTTCATACCGTCCTCGCGGTCAGGGACGAGGGGGAGACGGGGAGAGGCGCACCGGCCCCCCGCTCCGGGGTTATGCACGAGCCCGGCGCGGTCCAACGGTCAAGGACGACTGGAAGGAGCGAGGAGGGTGAATGCTTACGCGCCCATCCTTGTGCTCGGCGCCCTCGGGGCAGGGTTTGCGATCTTCTCCGTGGTCATGGCCACGCTTATCGGCCCCAAGCGCTACAACCGGGCAAAGCAGGAAGCGTACGAGTGCGGCATCGAGCCCACTCCCACGCCGGCCGGCGGCGGACGCTTTCCCATCAAGTACTACCTGACGGCGATGCTGTTCATCGTCTTCGACATCGAGATCGTCTTCCTCTACCCCTGGGCGGTCTCCTTCGACGCCCTGGGGATTTTCGGGCTCGTCGAGATGCTGCTCTTCGTGCTCACCGTTTTTGTCGCGTACGCGTACGTATGGCGTCGCGGCGGCCTGGAATGGGACTGAGGGGCTGAGGGAACACCCATGGGACTCGAAGAGAAACTGCCGAGCGGCTTTCTGCTGACGACGGTCGAACAGGCCGCGGGCTGGGTGCGGAAGTCCTCCGTCTTCCCCGCGACGTTCGGCCTCGCCTGCTGCGCCATCGAGATGATGACGACGGGAGCGGGCCGGTACGACCTGGCCCGCTTCGGCATGGAGGTCTTCCGCGGCTCGCCGCGGCAGGCGGACCTGATGATCGTGGCGGGCCGGGTCAGCCAGAAGATGGCGCCGGTGCTGCGGCAGGTCTACGACCAGATGCCGAACCCCAAGTGGGTGATTTCCATGGGGGTTTGCGCCTCCTCGGGCGGCATGTTCAACAACTACGCGATCGTCCAGGGCGTCGACCACATCGTCCCCGTGGACATCTACCTCCCGGGCTGCCCGCCCCGCCCCGAAATGCTGTTGGACGCGATCCTCAAGCTCCACGAGAAGATCCAGGGCTCCAAGCTCGGTGTGAACGCGGAGGAAGCGGCCCGCGAGGCGGAGGAAGCGGCCCTCAAGGCGCTCCCCACCATCGAGATGAAGGGCCTGCTCCGGTGAGCGACGAAGTGAACGACGGCGTGGGCGGCGTCCCCGCCCAGCGCGACGAGAACGCCGAGGTGCTGCGCGTCCGCAAGGGCATGTTCGGCGCCAACAACGGAGGCGACACGACGGGTTACGGAGGACTCGTCCGCACCGTCACCTTCCCCGGCGCCACCTCACGGCCGTACGGCGGCTGGTTCGACGAGGTCGCCGACGAGCTGGAAGGCGCTCTGGAGGAGCAGGACCTGCTCCCCTCCCATGCCATCGAGAAGACGGTCGTCGACCGCGGCGAACTCACCTTCCACATCGCCCGCGAGCACCTCCTCCAGGTGGCCAGGACGCTGCGCGACGACCCGGCCCTGCGCTTCGAGCTGTGCACCGGCGTCAGCGGCGTGCACTTCCTGGAGGACAAGGGACGCGAGCTGCACGCGGTCTACCACCTTCGCTCGCTCACCCACGGCCGGCTGATCCGCCTCGAAGTCAGCGCCCCCGACGCCGACCCGCACGTCCCCTCGCTGGTGTCGGTCTACCCGACCAACGACTGGCACGAGCGCGAGGCGTACGACTTCTTCGGCCTGGTCTTCGACGGCCACCCCGCCCTGACCCGGATCATGATGCCGGACGACTGGCAGGGCTTCCCGCAGCGCAAGGACTACCCACTCGGCGGCATCGCCGTCGAGTACAAGGGCGCCCAGATCCCGGCTCCGGACCAGCGGAGGTCGTACTCGTGACCACACCCCCTTCTTCTGCGCAGGCCCCCTCCTCCGCCTCGGCGCGCGAGACCACCGAGGGCACCGTCTACACGGTCACCGGCGGCGACTGGGACGAAGTCGTCCAGTCCGCGGCGAAGGCCGACGACGAGCGCATCGTCGTCAACATGGGTCCCCAGCACCCCTCCACCCACGGTGTGCTCCGGCTGATCCTGGAGATCGACGGCGAAACCGTCACCGAGGCCCGCTGCGGCATCGGCTACCTCCACACCGGCATCGAGAAGAACCTCGAATTCCGGAACTGGACCCAGGGCACCACCTTCGTCACGCGCATGGACTACCTGACGCCGTTCTTCAACGAGACGGCGTACTGCCTGGGCGTCGAGAAGCTGCTCGGCATCACGGAGCAGATCCCCGACCGGGCCAGCGTCATCCGCGTCCTGCTGATGGAGCTCAACCGGCTCTCCTCGCACCTGGTGTGCATCGCCACCGGCGGCATGGAGCTCGGCGCGACCACGATCATGATCTACGGCTTCCGGGACCGCGAACTCATCCTGGACGCCTTCGAACTGATCACCGGCCTGCGGATGAACCACGCGTTCGTCCGCCCCGGCGGCCTCGCCCAGGACCTCCCGCCGGGCGCCATGGACAAGCTCAGCGAGCTCCTGAAGACCCTGCGCAAGAACCTGCCGGAGTACGACAAGCTCGCCACCGGCAACCCCATCTTCAAGGCCCGCATGCAGGACGTCGGCTACCTCGACCTCACCGGCTGCATGGCCCTGGGCGCCACGGGACCGGTGCTCCGCTCGGCGGGCCTGCCGCACGACCTGCGCAAGACCGACCCGTACTGCGGCTACGAGACCTACGACTTCGAGGTCCCCACCGCCGACACCTGCGACTCCTACGGCCGGTTCCTCATCCGGCTCGAAGAGATGCGCCAGTCCCTCGACATCGTCGAGCAGTGCCTGGCCCGCCTCAAGGAGCCCGGACCGGTCATGGTCGCCGACAAGAAGATCGCCTGGCCCGCCCAACTGGCCATCGGGGCCGACGGACTCGGCAACTCCCTCGACCACATCCGCAAGATCATGGGCACCTCCATGGAGGCCCTGATCCACCACTTCAAGCTGGTGACCGAGGGCTTCCGGGTCCCGGCGGGCCAGGCGTACGCGGCCGTCGAGTCCCCCAAGGGCGAACTCGGCGTGCACGTCGTCTCCGACGGCGGCACCCGCCCCTACCGGGTCCACTTCCGCGACCCGTCCTTCACCAACCTCCAGGCCATGGCAGCGATGTGCGAGGGCGGCCAGGTCGCCGACGTCATCGTCGCCGTCGCGTCCATCGACCCCGTGATGGGAGGCGTCGACCGATGACCGATGTGTCACTGGGCATGCCCCAACTGCCCGCACCCGCCTACCCGGACGAGGTCCGGGCCCGGCTCGAAGCGGACGCGAAGGAGGTGATCGGCCGCTACCCCGACAGCCGCTCCGCGCTGCTGCCGCTGCTGCACCTCGTGCAGTCCGAGGAGGGGTACGTCTCCCGCACCGGCATGCGCTTCTGCGCCGAGGTCCTCGACCTCACCACCGCCGAGGTCACCGCGGTCGCCACCTTCTACACCATGTACCGGCGCAAGGCCTCCGGCGACTACCAGGTAGGCGTCTGCACCAACACGCTGTGCGCGGTGATGGGCGGCGACGCCATCTTCGACGAGCTCAAGTCGTACCTGGGCGTGGGCAACAACGAGACCACCGCCGACGGCAAGGTCACCCTCGAACACATCGAGTGCAACGCGGCCTGCGACTACGCCCCCGTGGTGATGGTCAACTGGGAGTTCTTCGACGACCAGACCCCCGAGTCGGCCAAGAAGCTCGTCGACGACCTGCGCGCGGGCCGCCCCGTCGAGCCCACCCGCGGCGCCCCCCTGTGCACCTACAAGGAGACCGCCCGCATCCTGGCCGGCTTCCCCGACCAGCGCCCCGGCGCGGTCGAGGCCTCCGGCGGCGCGGGCCACGCCTCGCTGCTGGGACTCAGGCTCGCCAAGGGCGAGAAGCTCGGCGCGCCCCGCGTCGTATCGCCGCGCGGCGAGACCAAGCAGGACGGGCCGCAGCCCGGCGCCCAGCACCTCAGCTCGCACGACGCACCGCAGCAGACCTCGGCCTCCGACCCCGCTGCCGCACCCGAGCAGCACCCGGCCGGGCCCTCGTCCGAGGAGGGGGAGTGATGACCGTGACCACCGAGATCGACGGCAACGGGAACGGCAACGACGGGGACAGCCCCGAGAAGCTGCTCTCACCGGTCCTGTCCGCCTTCTGGGACGACCCCCAGTCGTGGACGCTGGAGACCTACCGCAGGCACGAGGGGTACGAGGGCCTGCGCAAGGCGCTCGCCATGACCCCCGACGACCTGATCGCCTATGTGAAGGACTCCGGTCTCCGCGGGCGGGGCGGTGCCGGATTCCCCACCGGGATGAAGTGGCAGTTCATTCCCCAGGGCGACGGTAAGCCGCACTATCTAGTTGTCAACGCCGACGAATCGGAGCCGGGGACCTGCAAGGACATCCCGCTCCTCTTCGCGAACCCGCACAGCCTCGTCGAGGGCATCGTGATCGCCTGTTACGCGATCCGTTCGAATCACGCGTTCATCTATCTGCGCGGTGAGACCGTCCCCGTACTGCGCAGGCTGCACGAGGCCGTGCGGGAGGCGTACGAGGCCGGATACCTCGGCAAGGACATCCTCGGCAGCGGACTCGATCTCGAACTCACCGTGCACGCGGGGGCGGGTGCGTACATCTGCGGAGAAGAGACCGCGCTGCTGGACTCGCTCGAAGGCCGTCGCGGCCAGCCCCGGCTGCGTCCCCCCTTCCCTGCGGTCGCCGGTCTTTACGCCTGTCCCACTGTCGTGAACAACGTCGAATCGATCGCATCGGTTCCCGCGATCCTCAACAAGGGCAAAGACTGGTTCCGTTCGATGGGCAGCGAGAAGTCCCCGGGCTTCACGCTGTACTCGCTGAGCGGCCATGTCGCCAACCCCGGCCAGTTCGAGGCCCCGTTGGGCATCACCCTGCGCCAGCTGCTCGACATGAGCGGCGGCATGCGGCCCGGACACCGGCTCAAGTTCTGGACGCCGGGCGGCTCTTCCACCCCGATGTTCACCGACGAGCACCTGGACGTGCCCCTCGACTACGAGGGAGTCGGAGCCGCCGGTTCCATGCTCGGCACCAAGGCGCTCCAGTGCTTCGACGAGACGACGTGCGTGGTGCGGGCCGTGACCCGCTGGACCGAGTTCTACGCCCACGAGTCCTGCGGCAAGTGCACGCCCTGCCGTGAAGGGACGTACTGGCTAGTGCAGTTGCTCCGCGACATCGAAGCCGGCAAGGGGCAGATGTCCGACCTGGACAAGCTCAACGACATCGCCGACAACATCAACGGCAAGTCCTTCTGCGCGCTCGGGGACGGAGCGGCCTCGCCGATCTTCTCCTCCCTCAAGTACTTCCGCGAGGAGTACGAGCAGCACATCACCGGCAAGGGCTGCCCCTTCGACCCTGCCAAGTCGACCCTGTGGGCCGACAAGCACCTGGAGGTGAACGCATGACCGTCACGACCAACAGTGCTCCCTCCGGGGGAGGGGAGGCGGCGGTTCCGCCCGAGGACCTGGTGTCCCTCACCATCGACGGCATCGGCATCAGCGTCCCCAAGGGCACCCTGGTGATCCGCGCCGCCGAACTCCTCGGCATCGAGATCCCCCGGTTCTGCGACCACCCCCTCCTCGACCCGGCCGGCGCCTGCCGCCAGTGCATCGTCGAGGTCGAGGGCCAGCGCAAGCCGATGGCCTCCTGCACCATCACCTGCACCGACGGCATGGTCGTCAAGTCGCAGATCACCTCGCCGGTCGCCGACAAGGCGCAGCGCGGAGTGATGGAACTCCTGCTGATCAACCACCCGTTGGACTGCCCGGTCTGCGACAAGGGCGGCGAGTGCCCGCTGCAGAACCAGGCCATGTCGCACGGCGACGCGGACTCCCGCTTCGAGGGCAAGAAGCGGACGTACGAGAAGCCCGTCCCGATCTCCACCCAGGTGCTCCTGGACCGCGAGCGGTGCGTGCTCTGCGCGCGCTGCACCCGGTTCTCCAACCAGGTGGCGGGCGACCCGATGATCGAGCTGATCGAGCGCGGCGCGCTCCAGCAGGTCGGCACCGGCGAGGGCGACCCCTTCGAGTCGTACTTCTCCGGCAACACCATCCAGATCTGCCCGGTCGGCGCACTCACCTCGGCCGCGTACCGCTTCCGCTCGCGCCCCTTCGACCTGGTGTCCTCGCCGTCGGTCTGCGAGCACTGCGCGGGCGGCTGCGCGACGCGCACCGACCACCGGCGCGGCAAGGTCATGCGGCGCATGGCCGCCGAGGACCCGGAGGTCAACGAGGAGTGGCTGTGCGACAAGGGGCGGTTCGGGTTCCGCTACGCCCAGCGGCCCGACCGCCTGGGGACCCCTCTCGTACGGAACGCGGAGAGCGGTGAGCTGGAGCCCGCGAGCTGGCCGGAGGCACTGGCCGCCGCCGCGAAGGGTCTTTCCGCCGCACGCGGGCGTGCCGGTGTCCTCACCGGCGGCCGGCTGACCGTCGAGGACGCGTACGCGTACAGCAAGTTCGCCCGTACCGCCCTGGACACCAACGACATCGACTTCCGCGCGCGCGTGCACAGCGGCGAGGAGGCCGACTTCCTGGCCGCCCGGGTCGCCGGGCGGGGCCGCGACCTCGACGGCACCGGGGTCACGTACACCACCCTGGAGAAGGCCCCGGCCGTACTCCTGGCCGGATTCGAGTCCGAGGAGGAGGCGCCCGGCGTCTTCCTGCGGCTGCGCAAGGCCCACCGCAAGCACGGCCAGCGCACCTTCGCCCTCGCCTCGCACGCCACCCGGGGCCTGGAGAAGGCGGGCGGCACCCTGCTCCCCGCCGCCCCCGGCACCGAGACCGACTGGCTGGACGCACTGGCCGGACACGCGGGCCTGGAGGCCGACGGGGCCACCGCGGCCGACGCCCTGCGCGAGCCGGGCGCGGTCATCGTGGTCGGCGAGCGCCTCGCCGGTGTGCCGGGCGCGCTGACCGCGGCGGTACGCGCGGCTGCCGCGACCGGCGCCGAACTGGTGTGGATCCCGCGCCGGGCCGGAGAGCGCGGCGCGATCGAGGCCGGTGCGATCCCCTCGCTGCTGCCCGGCGGGCGCCCCGCGACCGACCCACGCGCGCGTGAAGAGGTCGCCGCCGCCTGGCGGGTGGCCGAACTCCCGCACCGCCACGGCCGCGACACCGGCCAGATCATCGAGGCCGCCGCAGGCGGCGAACTCCTCGCCCTGGTCGTCGCCGGAGTCGAACCCGGCGACCTCCCGGACCCGGCACGCGCCCGCGTGGCACTCGACGAGGTGCGGTTCCTGGTCTCCCTGGAACTGCGGCCCAGCGAGGTCACCGACCACGCGGACGTCGTCCTTCCGGTGGCGGCCGTCGCCGAGAAGCCCGGCACCTTCCTCAACTGGGAGGGAAGGGCCCGGATGTTCGAGGCCGCCCTCAAGCCCGAGCAGATGACCCGCACCCTCGCCCCCAGCGACGCGCGCGTGCTTCACATGCTCGCGGACCAGATGGACGTCCACTTCGCGCTGCCGGACCTGAAGTCCGTACGGCGTGAGATGGACCGGCTCGGCGCCTGGGACGGAACGTACGCCTCCGCCCCGCTGGAGACCTCCAGGCCACTGCCCCGCGCGGGCGCCGGCGAAGCGGTCCTCGCGGGTCACCGGCTGCTGCTCGACCAGGGCAGGCTGCAGGAAGGCGACGAGGCGCTGGCCGGTACCCGGCACGCGGCCGTGGCCAGGCTGTCCGCCGCCACCGCCGCCGAGACCGGCGTCAAGAACGGCGACGTCATCGCCGTCACAGGCCCGGCCGGCAGCGTCGAACTGCCGCTCCAGGTCAGTGAGATGCCCGACCGGGTGGTCTGGCTCCCGATGAACTCGGCCGGTGGCGGCGTCCTCTCCGACACCGGGGCCCGCCCCGGACAACTGGTCACGCTCGCACCCGCGAAGGCCGCGGCGAGCGCCCCGACGGAGGTGACGGCATGACGACGTACCCACTCGCCGCCGAAGACCTGTCGATGTTCGGCACGGACCCCTGGTGGCTTGTCGCGATCAAGGCCGTCTTCTGCTTCGCGTTCCTGATGGTCACCGTGCTCTTCTCCATCGTGTGGGAGCGCAAGGTGGTCGCCTGGATGCAGCTGCGCATCGGCCCCAACCGGCACGGCCCCTGGGGCATGCTCCAGTCGCTCGCCGACGGCATCAAGCTGATGCTGAAGGAAGACGTCGTCGTCAAGCGCGCCGACAAGGTCGTCTACATCCTGGCGCCGATCATCGCGGCGATCCCGGCGTTCATGGCCATCGCGGTCATCCCCTTCGGCCCGGCGGGCAACGAGGTGTCGATCTTCGGGCACCGCACCTCGATGCAGCTCACCGACCTGCCGATCGCGATGCTGTACGTCCTGGCCTGCGCCTCGGTCGGCATCTACGGCATCGTCCTGGCGGGCTGGTCATCCGGCTCGACGTACCCGCTGCTCGGCGGACTCCGCTCCTGCGCGCAGATGATCTCGTACGAGATCGCCATGGGCGCGGCCTTCGCCTCGGTGTTCCTCTACTCCGGGTCGATGTCGACCTCGGCGATCGTGGAGGCGCAGGCGGACCGGTGGTTCATCATCCTGCTGCCGGTGTCGTTCATCATCTACGTCGTCACCATGGTCGGCGAGACCAACCGCGCCCCGTTCGACATGCCGGAGTCCGAGGGCGACCTGGTCGGCGGTTTCAACACCGAGTACTCGTCCATCAAGTTCGCGCTGTTCATGCTGGCCGAGTACGTCAACATGGTCACCGTCTCGGCGGTCTCGGTCACCCTCTTCCTGGGCGGCTGGCGGGCCCCGTACCCGATCAGCACCTTCTGGGAGGGCGCGAACCACGGCTGGTGGCCGATGCTCTGGTTCATCCTCAAGGTGCAGTTGCTGCTGTTCTTCTTCATCTGGCTGCGCGGCACGCTTCCGCGCGTGCGCTACGACCAGTTGATGAAGCTGGGCTGGAAGGTCCTGATCCCGGTCTCGGTGGTCTGGCTGATGCTCGTGGCGACCGTACGGGCGCTGCGCAACGCGAACGTCGAGTACCAGCAGATCGTGCTGTACGTGGCCGGGGGAGTGATCGCGGTGCTCCTGCTGTCGTTCCTGTGGGACTTCTTCCGCCGCGGCAAGGACGAACAGCCGCAGGACCAGGCCGCGTTCGACCCGATGGCCGGCGGATTCCCGGTGCCGCCGCTGCCCGGACAGACCCTGCCGCCGGTGCCGCGCAGGCGCTCCCGGCAGGAGCGGGAGCTCGTTGTCAGTGGCGGCGGCAATACTGGCAACACTGCTACTGAGAGTGACGGAAAGGAGGCGGACGGTGTCTGAGGCATCTTCCCGGGGCGAGGACCCCCGGACCCCCTGGCAGAACCCCGTGGCCGGCTTCGGCGTGACCTTCAAGGCCATGTTCAAGAAGCGGCTGACCGAGCAGTACCCGGAAACGCCGAAGGTGACCGCGCCGCGCTTCCACGGCCGCCACCAGCTCAACCGGCACCCCGACGGCCTGGAGAAGTGCATCGGGTGCGAACTCTGCGCCTGGGCCTGTCCGGCCGACGCGATCTACGTCGAGGGCGCGGACAACACCGAGGAGGAGCGCTACTCCCCGGGCGAGCGCTACGGCCGCGTCTACCAGATCAACTACGCCCGCTGCATCCTGTGCGGGCTGTGCATCGAGGCCTGCCCCACCCGGGCGCTCACGATGACCAACGAGTTCGAACTGGCCGACAGCAGCCGCGAGAACCTCATCTACACCAAGGACCAGCTCCTCGCCGGTCTCACCGAGGGCATGGTCGAGTCCCCGCACTCGATCTTCCCCGGGACGGACGAGCAGGACTACTACCGGGGCCTGGTCACCGAGGCCGCGCCCGGCACCGTCCGGCAGGTCGCGCTGAGCAAGGGGGAGCGGCCCCAGGAGGGCGCCTCCACCTTCGGCGAGGACGAGCCCGCATCGAGCAAGGTGGTGGGAGCGTGAGCGCGCTTGCCGCCGCCGCCTCGACCGGCGAGGCCGTGCAGTTCTGGATCCTGGGCACCGTCGCCGTCATCGGTGCACTGTGCACCATCCTGATGAAGAAGGCCGTGCACAGTGCGCTGTGCCTCGCCGGAACCATGATCATCCTGGCGGTCTTCTACCTCGCCAACGGGGCGTACTTCCTGGGCATCGTCCAGATCGTCGTCTACACCGGCGCGATCATGATGCTCTTCCTCTTCGTGGTCATGCTCGTCGGCGTGACCGCCGCGGACTCCCTCAAGGAGACGCTGAAGGGACAGCGCTGGCTGGCCGCCACCTGCGGACTCGGCTTCGGCATCCTGCTCATCGCCGGTATCCGCAACGCCCAGTTGAAGGAGTTCAACGGGCTGGCCAAGGTCAACGCGGGCGGCAACGTCCAGGGCCTGGCGGAGCTGATCTTCACCAAGTACGTCTTCGCCTTCGAGATCACCGGCGCCCTGCTGATCACCGCCACCGTCGGCGCGATGGTCCTCACCAACCGCGAGCGCACCGAGCGGGCCAAGACCCAGCGCGAGCTGGCCGAGCAGCGCGTACGCGAAGGCAAGCACCTGCCGCCGCTGCCCGCCCCCGGCGTCTACGCCCGGCACAACGCGGTGGACATCGCCGGTCTGCTCCCGGACGGCACCCCGTCCGAGCTGACCGTCATGCAGACGCTGCGCGAGCGCGGCCAGATCCGCGACGTGTCCACCGAGGCCCTCAACGACCTGAAGGCACTGGAGCAGCGCTCCGAGGAGCGGCTGGGACGCCACGACGCGGAGCGTCCGGCGTCGCGGCGGGAAGAGGAGGCAGCCAAGTGAGTCCGGTCAACTACCTCTATCTCGCCTCGCTGTTGTTCACCATCGGCGCGGCGGGCGTGCTGATCCGGCGCAACGCCATCGTCGTGTTCATGTGCGTCGAGCTGATGCTCAACGCATGCAACCTGGCACTCGTCGCGTTCTCCCGGATGCACGGCAACCTCGACGGCCAGATCATCGCCTTCTTCACGATGGTCGTCGCCGCGGCCGAGGTCGTGGTCGGCCTGGCGATCATCGTGTCGCTGTTCCGGTCCCGCCACTCGGCCTCGGTCGACGACGCCAGCCTGATGAAGCTGTAAGGGGTCGGAAGAAAAGTGGAGAACCTGATCGCGCTGCTCGTCGCGGCGCCACTGCTCGGAGCGGCCGTACTGCTGTGCGGCGGGCGCCGGTTGGACAAGGCCGGACACTGGCTGGGCACGCTGCTCGCCGCCGGCTCGTTCGTCATCGGCGCCGTGCTCTTCGCCGACATGCTCGGCAAGAACGCGGACGACCGCGCCCTGCACCAGAAGCTGTTCAGCTGGGTCCCGGTGGAGGGGTTCCAGGCGGACATCGCCTTCCAGCTCGACCAGCTGTCGATGACCTTCGTCCTGCTGATCACCGGTGTGGGCACCCTGATCCACATCTACTCGATCGGCTACATGGAGCACGACGAGCGCCGCCGGCGCTTCTTCGGCTACCTGAACCTCTTCCTCGCGGCGATGCTCCTGCTCGTCGTCGCCGACAACTACCTCCTGCTGTACTTCGGCTGGGAGGGCGTCGGCCTCGCCTCGTACCTGCTCATCGGGTTCTGGCAGCACAAGCCCAGTGCGGCGACCGCGGCCAAGAAGGCTTTCCTGGTCAACCGGGTCGGTGACATCGGCCTGTCCATCGCGATCATGCTGATGTTCACCACCTTCGGGACCTTCGCCTTCGGTCCTGTCCTCGGGGCGGCGGAAGGCGCGAGCGAGGGCAAGCTCACCGCGATCGGCCTGATGCTGCTGCTCGCCGCGTGCGGCAAGTCGGCACAGGTGCCTCTCCAGTCCTGGCTGGGTGACGCGATGGAGGGCCCGACCCCGGTCTCGGCCCTGATCCACGCGGCGACCATGGTCACCGCCGGTGTGTACCTGATCGTCCGGTCCGGCGCCATCTTCGACGCCGCCCCCGACGCCCAGCTGGTGGTCACCGTCGTCGGAGCGGTCACGCTGCTCTTCGGTGCGATCGTCGGTTGTGCCAAGGACGACATCAAGAAGGCACTCGCCGGATCGACCATGTCGCAGATCGGCTACATGATCCTCGCGGCCGGACTCGGCCCGATCGGCTACGCCTTCGCGATCATGCACCTGGTGACGCACGGCTTCTTCAAGGCCGGGCTCTTCCTCGGCGCCGGATCGGTCATGCACGGCATGAACGACGAGGTCGACATGCGGAAGTACGGCGGCCTGCGCAAGTACATGCCGGTCACCTTCATCACCTTCGGCCTCGGCTATCTGGCACTGATCGGCTTCCCCGGCCTGTCCGGCTTCTTCTCCAAGGACAAGATCATCGAAGCGGCGTTCGCCGCGGGCGGCGCCCAGGGCTGGATCCTCGGCGGAGCCACCCTGCTCGGTGCCGGACTCACCGCGTTCTACATGACGCGCGTGATGCTGATGACCTTCTTCGGCGAGAAGCGCTGGCAGCCGGACGCCGAGGGCAACCAGCCGCACCCGCACGAGTCGCCCAAGTCGATGACGATCCCGATGATCGTGCTCGCCTTCGGGTCGGTCTTCGCCGGTGGGCTCTTCAGCATCGGCGACCGGTTCGTCAACTGGCTGGAGCCGGTGACCAAGTTCGAGCACCCGCACCCGCCGATCAGCATCCCGGTCATCACCGGCGCCACGATCGCGGTCCTGCTGCTCGGCGTGGTCGCCGCCTGGTTCCAGTACGGCCGCAAGCCGGTCCCCGTGGTCGCCCCGCGCGGCTCGCTGCTCACCCGGGCCGCCCGCCGCGACCTCCTCCAGGACGACTTCAACCACGTCGTCCTGGTCCGCGGCGGCGAGCACCTCACCCGCTCGCTGGTCTACCTCGACCACACCGTGGTCGACGGCGTGGTCAACGGCACCGCCGCCTCGGTCGGCGGGCTCTCGGGCCGGCTGCGCAAGCTCCAGAACGGCTACGCCCGCTCGTACGCGGTCTCGATGTTCGGCGGTACGGCGATCCTCATCGCCGCGACCCTGCTGATGAGGGCGGTCTGATCACGATGTCCTTTCCCCTGCTCACCGCGACGGCGGTCCTCCCGGCGGCCGGTGCCATCCTCACCGCCGCCGTGCCCGCCGCACGTCGCACGGTCGCCAAGTGGCTGGCGCTGCTGGTCTCGCTCGGCACCCTCGTACTGGCCGCGATCGTGCTCGTACGGTTCGAACCGGGCGGCGACCGCTACCAGTTGACCGAGTCGCACGCCTGGATCAAGGACTTCGGGGTCCGCTACGAACTCGGTGTGGACGGCATCGGGGTGGTGCTGGTCGCCCTGACCGCACTGCTCATCCCGTTCGTCATCGTCGCCGGCTGGAAGGACGCCGACCCCCTCGAAAAGAAGGACAACAAGCGCTGGCGGCCCACCCAGGGCTTCTTCGCGCTGATCCTGATGGTCGAGGCGATGGTGATCCTCTCCTTCGAGGCCACCGACGTCTTCCTCTTCTACATCTTCTTCGAAGCCATGCTCATCCCGATGTACTTCCTCATCGGCGGCTTCGGCGACCGGGCGCACTCGGGCACCGACGAGTCGGCAGCCGCCCAACGGTCCTACGCGGCGGTCAAGTTCCTGCTGTACAACCTGGTCGGCGGGCTCATCATGCTGGCCGCCGTCATCGGTCTGTACGTCGTCGCCGGGACGTTCTCGCTCTCGGAGATCGCCGAGATGCGCGCGGCCGGCACGCTGGAGATGTCGACCAACATCGAACGGCTGCTGTTCCTCGGCTTCTTCTTCGCCTTCGCGGTGAAGGCCCCGCTGTGGCCGCTGCACACCTGGCTGCCGAACGCGATGGGGGAGGCGACCGCACCGGTCGCCGTCCTCATCACGGCGGTCGTCGACAAGGTCGGCACCTTCGCGATGCTGCGCTTCTGCCTCCAGCTCTTCCCGGAGGCCAGCAAGTGGGCGACGCCCGTCGTCCTCGTACTGGCGCTGATCAGCATCGTGTACGGGGCACTGCTCGCCGTCGGCCAGCGGGACATCAAGCGGCTGATCGCGTACGCCTCGATCTCGCACTTCGGCTTCATCATCCTGGGCATCTTCGCGATGACCAGCCAGGGCCAGTCCGGCGCGACGCTCTACATGGTCAACCACGGCATCTCGACCGCCGCGCTGATGCTGGTCGCGGGCTTCCTGATCACCCGGCGCGGCTCGCGGCTCATCGCGGACTACGGCGGGGTGCAGAAGGTGGCCCCGGTGCTCGCCGGAACCTTCCTGATCGGCGGACTCGCCACCCTGTCGCTGCCGGGACTCGCCCCCTTCGTGAGCGAGTTCCTGGTCCTGGTCGGGGTGTTCGCCGCGTACCCGGTGGTCGGGATCATCGCCACCACCGGCATCGTCCTCGCCGCGCTCTACGTCCTGGTGCTCTACCAGCGCACCATGACCGGCCCGGTGAAGGCCGAGGTCAGCGGCATGAAGGACCTCAAGGCCCGGGAACTGGTGGTGGTCGTTCCGCTGATCGTGATGCTGATCGGGCTCGGCGTCTTCCCCAAGCCGCTGACCGAGATCATCAACCCGGCGGTCACCCACACCATGCATGACGTGAACAAGCAGGACCCGAAGCCCGAAGTGGAGGCCGCGAAGTGAGCGCAGTGTCTGTCCACAGCCTGTGGACGAATCTGGCGGCGGCCGACCCCGCAGTGCCCGGCAAGACCTTCGAGGCGCCGACCATCGAGTACACCCAGCTCGCACCGATCCTGATCGTGGTGAGCGCGGCCGTCCTCGGGGTGCTGGCGGAAGCGTTCGTGCCCCGCAAGGGGCGCTACTACGCCCAGCTGTTCATCGCGGTGGTCGCCATCGCCGCCGCCTTCGCGGCCATCGTCGGCCTCGCGGCCAGCGGGTTCGCCACCACCAAGGCGCACATCGCGGCCGAGGGCGCCATCGCCGTCGACGGCCCGGCGCTGTTCCTCCAGGGCACGATCCTGCTGGCCTCGCTGGTCGCGGTCTTCACCTTCGCCGAGCGCCGCCTCGACCCGGTCCAGCACGGCAACCACAGCGACTCGTTCGCCGCGGACGCCGCCGCCGTACCGGGCAGCGACGCCGAGAAGGCCGCGGTCAAGGCCGGGTTCACCACCACCGAGGTCTTCCCGCTCGCGATGTTCGCGGTGGCCGGTCTGCTCGCCTTCCCGGCGGCCAACGACCTGCTGACCCTCTTCATCGCCCTCGAAGTGTTCTCGCTGCCGCTCTACCTCCTGTGCGCCGTCGCCCGCCGCAAGCGGCTGATGTCGCAGGAGGCGGCCGTGAAGTACTTCCTGCTCGGCGCGTTTTCCTCGGCATTCCTGCTGTTCGGCATCGCCCTGCTGTACGGCTACGCGGGCTCGGTCTCGTACGCCCGGATCGCTGACATCGTCGAAGGCACCGCGCAGAGCATCGACCCGGCGCTGGCCGACACCATGGGCAACGACGCCCTGCTGCTCATCGGCATGGCGATGATCCTGATGGGCCTGCTCTTCAAGGTCGGCGCCGTCCCCTTCCACATGTGGACGCCGGACGTCTACCAGGGCGCCCCGACCCCGGTCACCGGCTTCATGGCGGCGGCCACCAAGGTCGCGGCCTTCGGCGCGCTGCTCCGGCTGCTCTACGTCGTCCTGCCGGGCCTCACCTGGGACTGGCGGCCGGTCATGTGGGGCATCGCGATCGTCACCATGCTGGGCGGTGCGATCGTCGCGATCACCCAGACCGACATCAAGCGGCTCCTGGCGTACTCCTCGATCGCACACGGCGGATTCATCCTGGCCGGTGTCATCGCGGCCACCCCCGACGGGATCTCGTCCGTCCTCTTCTACCTGCTCGCCTACTCCTTCGTGACGATCGGCGCCTTCGCCGTGGTCACGCTGGTGCGCGACGCGGGCGGCGAGGCGACGCACCTGTCCAAGTGGGCCGGTCTCGGCCGGCGCTCGCCGCTGGTGGCCGCCGTCTTCGCGGTCTTCCTCCTCGCCTTCGCGGGCATCCCGCTGACCTCCGGGTTCTCGGGCAAGTTCGCGGTCTTCAAGGCGGCGGCGGAGGGCGGGGCCGGGGTGCTGGTCGTGGTCGGTGTGCTGTCCTCGGCCATCGCCGCGTTCTTCTACATCCGGGTCATCGTGCTGATGTTCTTCAGCGAGCCGAAGGCGGACGGACCCACGGTTGCCGTGCCCTCGCCGCTGACGATGACGGCGATCGGGGTGGGAGTGGCGGTGACGCTGGTGCTCGGTGTGGCGCCGCAGTACTTCCTGGACCTGGCGGGGCAGGCGGGGATGTTCGTCCGCTAGCTCTTTCCTCCTGTCTCCAGCCCTTGGCACGTCTGGTTCGCCACCGCCCGGCACCCCTTTTCTGGGGGGCCGGGCGGTGGCTTTTGGTCCGGGTTGTCAGTGCGGGGCTCTACCGTGGGTCGTGGGTGAGACAGGCGTACCGGGATACGAGTACCGGGATACGAGCACGGGGACCAGGGACCACTGCGGGGGACGGCGCGATGAATGGGACGACGAGCGGTATGGACGCAATGACGGTGTCGGTGACGGGCGGGGCGGTGACCGGCGGAGCCGCGGAGGAGAGCGAAGCGCTCCAGACGCTGCACCGGGTCTTCGGGTACGACGCCTTCCGGGGCGAGCAGGCGGAGATCATCGAGCAGGTGGTGAGCGGCGGCGACGCGGTCGTGCTCATGCCCACCGGCGGCGGAAAGTCGCTCTGCTACCAGATCCCCTCCCTGGTCAGGCCGGGTGTCGGCGTGGTGATCTCGCCGCTGATCGCCCTGATGCAGGACCAGGTGGACGCGCTGCGCGCGCTCGGTGTGCGCGCCGGATTCATGAACTCCACCCAGGACTTCGACGAGCGGCGGACGGTCGAGGCGGAGTTCCTGGCGGGCGAGATCGACCTGCTCTACCTGGCTCCGGAGCGGCTGCGGCTCGACTCGACGCTGAACCTGCTGGGCCGGGGCAAGGTCTCCGTCTTCGCCATCGACGAGGCGCACTGCGTCGCCTCGTGGGGCCACGACTTCCGGCCGGACTACCTGGCGCTCTCGGTGCTGGGCGAGCGCTGGCCGGACGTACCGCGCATCGCGCTGACGGCGACCGCGACGGCGGCCACCCACAAGGAGATCACCGACCGGCTCGGCATGCCCGACGCCAAGCACTTCGTCGCCAGCTTCGACCGGCCGAACATCCAGTACCGCATCGTCCCGAAGGTCGAGCCCAAGAAGCAGCTGCTTGCCTTCCTCAAGGAGGAGCACGCCGGGGACGCGGGCATCGTCTACTGCCTCTCGCGGAAGTCGGTGGACGCGACGGCGGAGTACCTGCGGGGCCAGGGCATCGAGGCAGTCCCCTACCACGCGGGGCTCGACGGGCCGACCCGTGCCCGCAACCAGGCGCGCTTCCTGCGCGAGGACGGCCTGGTGGTCGTCGCGACCATCGCGTTCGGCATGGGCATCGACAAGCCGGACGTGCGCTTCGTCGCGCACCTGGACCTGCCGAAGTCCGTCGAGGGCTACTACCAGGAGACCGGCCGCGCCGGGCGTGACGGGGCGCCGTCGACGGCCTGGATGGCGTACGGACTCCAGGACGTCGTCCAGCAGCGCAAGATGATCCAGACCAGCGAGGGCGACGAGGCGTTCCGCCGCAGGGCCGCCTCGCACCTGGACGCGATGCTGGCCCTCTGCGAGACCGCCGAGTGCCGGCGCGGACAGCTGCTCGCGTACTTCGGGCAGGAGCAGGGGGGCGGGGCCGGGGCTGGTGCCGGTGCCGTGGCCGGTTGCGGGAATTGCGACACCTGCCTCAACCCGCCCGAGACGCTGGACGGGACGGTGCCCGCGCAGAAGGTCCTGTCGACGGTGGTCCGGCTCAAGCGGGAGCGGAACCAGAAGTTCGGGGCGGGGCAGATCATCGACATCCTGCTCGGCAAGAAGACCGCCAAGGTCATCCAGTTCGACCACGACCAGCTGTCCGTCTTCGGCATCGGATCGGAGCTCGCCGAGAGCGAATGGCGGGGCGTGGTGCGGCAGTTGCTCGCCCAGGGCCTGCTGACGGTCGAGGGCGAGTACGGCACGCTGGTCATGACGGACGCGAGCGGCGAAGTCCTCGGCGGACGGCGCGAGGTGCGTCTGCGCAAGGAGCCGAAGCGGGCTGCGGCGGGGCGGGGCGCGGGTGGCTCCCGTGGCGAGAAGAAGGCGAAGGCGGCGCCGGTGGACCTGCCGGCCGAGCTGGTCCCGGTCTTCGAGGCGCTACGGGAATGGCGGACGGCACTGGCCAAGGAGCAGGGAGTGCCGCCGTACGTGATCTTCCACAACGCGACGTTGCAGGAGATCGCGGCGGTGCGGCCGGCGTCGATGGAGGAGCTCGGGCGGATCGGGGGGCTGGGGGAGAAGAAGCTGGCGACGTACGGGGAGGGCGTGCTGGAGGTTCTGGCGGGTCTGGGCGGGAGCGGCGGGGGGTCTGGGGGTGGGGGCGAGGCTCCGGCCGCGGTTGCAGCTCCGGCGGCAGCCCCCGCTCCGGCCGCTGCTTCGGCCCCGGCGTCGGCTCGTGGTTCGGCCGGGCGGGGGCGGGCTGTTGAGTCCGCGCCCGAGTGGGACTGGGATGCGGAGCCGGAGGAGGAGTGGGGGGCGGAGGCGCCGCCGGAGGACTGAGGCGGGGGCGTGGGCTGGTGGGGCGGTGTCGCGCCTGCGGCGGGCAGGGGAAAGGCCCCGCGCAGCGGACCCCACCCACCCCTACCCGCGAGCGATGGACGCCGCCACGCGTGGCGACGCGTATTCAGTGCCGCAGACGAAGCGCATCACCGGGCCGAAGGAGGACGCCGACGGTAGGCCCGTGAAGTGGAGGCCGGGGACGGAGGAGCCGTAGCCCGCGTCCAGGACCGGGGCCCCGCCGGTGGTGGCTAGGGCCGTGCGCAGGCCGTCGCCCAGGAAGGGCATCGCCGAGACGTCCGTACGGTATCCGGTGGCCGCCATGACGTGGTCGGCGGAGAGTTCCGAGGCGGGGCCTTCGCCGCCGGACAGAGTGAGGACCGGGCGTCCTTCCTCGATGCGGGCGCGTTCGATCCGGCGGCCGTCGGTGACCTGCACCCGGCCCGTGAACCGGTCCCGCAGCCACCACGCGCCGAGCGGCCCGAGCACCCGGCGCACCAGGTAGTGCCGCACGGGCGCGGGCAGTTGGCGCACATGAGTGGCGTGGTACGAGAGTGCGTAGAGGGACCAGGCCCGGCCGAACGGGGACTCCGGCCGCAGCCGGGGCTGGTGGTCCGGGGCGTCGCCGAAGGTCACCGCGCCCCGGCGGCGGGCGACGATCCGGACCGAAGCGGCCCCCGCCTCCGCCATCAGCACCGCGTTCTCCAGCGCGGACTGCCCCGCCCCCACCACGACCACGTCCTTGCCGGCGAACACCGAAAGGTCGCGGTGCTGCACCGCGTGCGAGACGGGGCCCGAGGCGGACGGGCCGTCCGGGACCGCCGCCGCCAGCTCGCGCGGAATGCGGGCCAGCCCGGACAGCCCGGTGGCGACGACGACCGCGCGCGCCCTGAACTGTTCGCCCGAGTCCAGCTTGAGGGAGAAGTCCGCGCCCGTCCGGTCGACGGACACCACCCGGGTCTCCTCCAGTTCCGGGACCAGCCGGCCCGCGAACCACTGCCCGTACGCGGCGAAGTCCTCCACCGGGATCAGGTCCCAGTCCGACTCGTACCGCGTGATGCCCGCCTCCGCGCAGAAGTCGATCAGGCCGTGGCCCGGCTGCGGCGCGTCGATGTTCGAGGCGGCCGGGGTCGACTTGAGCAGCATCCCGGCCGGCATGTGCGAGCGCCAGCTCACCATCGGCTCGCCGAAGACCCGGACCGGGATGCCGCGCGCCCGCAGGTGCGCGGCGGTGGACAGGCCGTACGGACCGGCCCCGATGACAACTACCGGCAGAATCACAGAAGTTCCCCTCCCCAGGGTGAAGCGTGAAGAAGTGTGCTGCCCCGTGCCCCGTGCCCCGCGCGCCGCGCCCGCGACACGTGCCCCCCGTCAGGACGGTGGCCGGTGGCGGCCCTCGCGCCACGTCCCGTACATCTCGTACAGGTGCCGGGCCCCCGGCCGCACCATCCGCGCCAGCATCATCAGCGCGGGCCGCACGTCGTCCGCCGCGAACCACGCCAGCTCGGTGCTGTCCGCGCGCTGCGGTGCGTGCGGGGTCGTGTAGCCGCCCCTGCGGTACGCGAGCAGGGCCGGGAGGTCGATGTTCTCGACCACATAGCGGTGGCCGGCGCGCTGTTCCCCCTCCGGGACCGGACGGCCGGTCAGGTCCAGGTGCTGCGCCCGTACGACGTCCACGCCCGCCTCGTTCTCGAAGAGGCGGAACTGGGCGCCCATCCGGGGGTTGAAGTCCAGCAGCTTGTACTGGCCGTCGCGGCGGTCGTAGCGGAGGTCCAGGTCGACGATTCCGCTGAAGCCGATGCGTTTGACGAACTGCCCCGCCAGAGCGGCCAGTTCCGGGTTGTCGACGACGTACGCGCAGGCCGTCATGCCCGCGTGCGGCGGCCAGGACCGCACCTTGACCCCGGTGAACATCGCCCTCGGCTCGCTGTGCGCGTCGAAGTAGGCGTGGACGATCCAGTCCTCGGCCTCCTCGCGCGGCAGGTACTCCTGGAGTATCACGCCCGGCGCGTCCCCCCATTCCGTTGCCAGGGCGAGGAGTTCGGCGGGGGTGGAGATGCGGGTGGTGCCCCGGACGGCGGGGCGGTGGCGGCGTACGAAGGCCTCCCGGTTCTTGGCGACGACAGGGAAGCGGGCCCGCTCGGCGAAGGCTTCCACTTCCTCGTACGAGGAGGGGAAGGCGGCCTCGGGGGTCGCCACGCCGTGCTCCACGCACAGTTCGTGCAGCCCCTGCTTGCTGGCGAGGCGGCGCGGCAGCCCGGCCCCGGTGTGCGGGAAGAGGAAGGGGCCGGACAGTGCCTCCTGGTGCTCGGCGATCAGTACCGCCGCTTCCTCGTCGGTCGGTACGAGCACGGCCGGGCGGCCGATCAGCCGCCCCACCCGCAGCAACCCCTCGACGAGACGGCCGGGTTCCTCGGTGCCGGTGGTCGGCCAGACGTACGCCCGCTCCAGGTGGCGGGAGTGCGCCGCCGGGGTCCAGCGGTCCTCGGTGATCGCGTACATCGGTATGCCGAGGCGGCCCAGACTGCGGATCGCTCCGACGCCGCCGTGGTGCAGTGGATAGTTGCCGAACTTCACGATCAGGCCCGGAACGTCGCGGTCCGCCACCGGCCGCCGCCCGTTTCCGCCCGCCCTGCCGCCGCCCCCGTAGCTCACTGCGAAGTCCCCCCTACGGACCTGTGCCCCCTGAAAAACCCGCCCGTACCCCCAAACGACGCTAAGCCGGAATTCCCGCCTCCACCAAGGCTTTTCCGGACATTACGAACTCTTTAGCCACTGCCGTGCCAGGCATCCCCCACGTAACGTGTGACCCAACGACCCGGAAAGCGAGGCAGCACCCATGCCCGAGCAGTCCCCGCTCGACGTCGCCGAAGGTGACCCCTTCGGCCCGCACAACCTGCCCTACGGCGTGTTCTCCACCGCGAACGAGCCCGAGCGGCGCCGCGTCGGAGTCCGTATCGGCAGCCATGTGCTGGACGCGGGAGCCGCCGCGCTGGCGCTCGGCTCCCCGTACGCCCAACTCCTTGCCCAGAGCTCGCTGAACCCGCTGCTCGCGGCCGGCCGCACCGCGTGGCGCGACGTCCGCCGCGCGCTCACCGCCTGGGTCACCAGCCCCGCGCACCGCGACGACATAGAGCCCCTGCTGTACCCGCTCGCCGCCGTCGACCTGCACCTTCCGTACCAGGTCGCGGACTACGTCGACTTCTACGCGAGCGAGCAGCACGCCACCAACCTCGGCAGGATCTTCCGCCCGGACGGCGACGCGCTCACCCCCAACTGGAAGCACCTGCCGATCGGTTACCACGGCCGGTCCGGCACGGTTGTGGTCTCCGGAACGGACGTGGTACGTCCGTCGGGCCAGCGCAAGGCCCCGGCCGACGCGGCACCCGTCTTCGGCCCCTCGGTGCGCCTCGACATCGAGACCGAGGTCGGATTCGTCGTCGGTACGCCCTCCCGGCAGGGCACGCCCGTCCAGCTCGGCGACTTCCGCGAGCACGTCTTCGGGCTGTCCCTGCTCAACGACTGGTCGGCCCGCGACATCCAGGCCTGGGAGTACGTGCCGCTGGGCCCGTTCCTCGGCAAGTCCTTCGCCACCTCGGTGTCCGCGTGGGTGACGCCGCTGGAGGCACTGGAGGCGGCCCGGGTCGCGCCGCCCGCCCGCGACGTACCGCTCCAGCCGTACCTGGACGACGCGGACGACGAGGAGCCCGGCGGCTTCGACGTGCGGATCACGGTCACCCTCAACGGGCAGGTCATCTCGGAGCCGGTCTTCGGCGGCATGTACTGGACGGCCGCGCAGATGCTCGCGCACATGACGGTCAACGGGGCCTCGCTGCGCACCGGCGACCTGTACGGGTCGGGCACCATCAGCGGCCCCGAGGCGGGCCAGCGCGGCTCGCTCATCGAGATGACGTGGAACGGCCGCGACCCGCTCGAACTCCCCACCGGCAAGCGCACGTTCCTTGAGGACGGCGACGAGGTCACGATGACCGCGTGGGCCCCGGGCCCGGACGGCACGCGCGTCGGCCTCGGCGAGGTGACGGGGCGGATCGTGGCGGGGGCCTGATTGCGGGACGATCGTGGCCGGGGCCTGATTCCGGGCGTACGGGGAACCCTGAACCCAGGATCCGTACTCCGCTGGAGGGTGATGCCCCGATGTCCGAGTCGCCGCGTCCGTCCCGCCTGCCGCGTCTGACGCTCCCGGAGGAGCTGCTCCTGCTCGGCCTGTATCCGGACCGTGGCAGCGCCCGTGTCACACTCCGCCACCTGGAGTGCGGAGTGGCGGGCGCCGCCCTGGCGGAGCTGGACCGGGCGGGCCGTGTCGAGCACGACCGGGGGCGGGTGCGGGCCCGCGTCCCGGTCCCGCCGCCGGAACCGGCCTCGGGTCCGACGGCGGACCCGGTGGCGCTCCGGCTGCTGGCGGCCCTGCCGGAGCCGGGCAAGGGGCGGCGCGGCGGTGTCCGCGCCACCTCCTTCCTCACCCGCGAACGGCGCGAGGTGACCGGCGGCTATCTGGACCGGCTGGTCGAACGGGGCGCGCTGCGCCGCGAGTCCAGGCGCGTCCTCGGGCTCTTCCCGGCCGTCCGGCACCCGGCGGCCGGGGACGACTGGTCAGCCCCGCTCCGGGACCGGATCGACCTCGCCGCGAAGTCAGGCTTCCCGGACCGCGACGACCGGCTCCTGGCGGCGTTCCTCTCCGCCACGGAGCTGTCCGACCGCTACTTCCCGGGCCGCTCGGCCCGCCCGCTGCGGGCGACGATGCGCGAACTCGCCCGTGCCGAGTGGACCGCGTGGGCGGTGCACAAGGCCGTCACCGCGCACAAGGCCGCGTCCCACGGCGGGGGCGGCGGGGGCGACTGACGGCCTGCCCGCTTGCCCCCGCTTGCGCGGCTATCCGGCGGTCCGCGGAATCCTGCGTTCCCACACCCGGTGGAAGACCACCTGGCCACCGTCCTTGCAGGTCACCTCGTTGTACGTGAGGAAGTCCGCCGCGTCGCAGGTGATCTCGGAGCGTGTGGTGATCTCCACGTCCCACGACAGCTCGGGCCGCCGCAGCCCGATCGTCCAGTCGGAGCGGGTGCGCGCGGACAGCGGGTCGCGCTCGTTGATCGTGTACGTCTCCAGGGCGTCCTCGGTGAATTCGAGGCCGTCCGGATAGATCCGTGTACCGCCGTAGCGCGGGTCCACCTCCAGGCGCCACTCGCCCTTGGCCACGTCCCGTACGACCAGCCGCTCGGGCCGCTGACCTGCGGCGTCGGGGAACTCGACGCCCAGCGGAGCCGACTGTTCCGGCTCCTCGAAGACGAGCTCCCGGTCCTCGGTGTGCTGCCGCACCGGAAGTTCCAGTTCCGAGCCCACGGGGTCGAGCACGAAGCCCGCCGAGTCCGCCTGCGGCCAGATCCACGGCCAGTACGCGGACGAGACGGCGAGCCGGACGCGGTGGCCCGGCGGGAAGGTGTGCCCGATGCCGTTCAGCTCGAACTCGACGTCCTCGGTGGCGCCCAGCGGCCAGGCGTCGGCCCGGTCGCGGCCGTTGCGGGCGGAGAGGTTGAGTACACCCCGGGTGACCAGCGTCGACGAACCGTCCGGCGCCACGTCGCAGAGCCGCGCGATCGCCTGCCCGAACGGCACGTCCATGGTCAGCCGCAGCCGGACCCTGGCCCGGCCCAGGATCTCGATCGGGGCGCCCTCGACCGGGAAGTCGAAGGCGGCCGACCTGGCATCCTCCTCGCGCTGGTCCGGCGGCAGGTCGGAGTCGTTGCCGAAGGGGAAGAACCGGCCGGCGTCCACGCCCGTGTGCTGCGGCGAGTCGACGATCACCGGCGCGCCCTGGAGCCCGTACGCGACGGGGGTGACCAGCGGCGACGGCCAGGAGGTGTCGCCGACCCAGCGGCCGGGCAGCTCGGGGTACGTGGTGGCGGGCGGGTGCGACTCGCTGATCCAGGAGCGCAGCAGGGGCTCGGCCATGATCCCGGTGTCGGCCCCCTTGAGGTGGTGGTCCCACCAGCGCAGGGTCTCCTGGAGGAAGCCGATCGCGGGCCCGGGCGGCAGCCCCCGGTCCGGGTACTGGTGCGACCACGGGCCGATCAGCCCCCGCACCTTGGCCGGGTCCAGGTGCTCGACCAGCCGCAGCACGGTGTCCCGGTACGGGTCGTGGAAACCGCCGACGGCGAGCACCGCCGCGTCGATCGCCGAGTAGTCCTCGCAGACGCTGCCGTGCTTCCAGTAGTCGTCCCTGGTCTGGTGGTCCAGCCAGGTGTGGAGGAACGGGTCGACCGCGTCCAGCCGCTTCAGCCACATGTCCTTCCAGCCGTCGCCGACCTGCGCGGGGTCCGGCGGCCGGGACACGAAGGCGAGCATGGTGGCGGCCCAGGCGTGCATGTCCACGGCGAGCACGGAGCCGCCCATGTAGTGCACGTCGTTGTCGTAGCGGTCGTCGGCCGAGCAGACGGTGACGATCGCCTTCAGCGGCTCGGGGGCCAGCGCGGCGATCTGGAGGGAGTTGAAGCCGCCCCAGGAGATGCCGAACATGCCGACCTTGCCGGTGCACCAGGGCTGCTCGGCGAGCCAGTGGACGACCGCGACGCCGTCGGCGAGCTCCTGGGCGTCGTACTCGTCGCCCGGCAGGCCCTCGCTGTTGCCGTGGCCGCGCACGTCGACCCGTACCGACGCGTAGCCGTGACCGGCGTACCAGGGATGGCGCTGCCAGTCGCGGGGCGCGGTCCAGTCGCTCAGCCGGTACGGCAGGTATTCGAGGAGGGCGGGGACGCGCTCCTCGGTGACCGGGCGCCAGACGCGGGCGTACAGCAGGGTCCCGTCGGGGAGCGGGATGCGGACGTCCTCGCAGGTCGTCGCGTACGGGAACTCGGTGCGTATCTGCATGGGACGGAACCACCTCAGTGAACGGGGTGCATGGTGCGCTTGAGCCAGGCGCCGGCGCCGATCACGGCGAGGCCGACCGCGACCGCGATGGCGCCGTTGACGCCGAAGTACGCGGGGTCGGAGACCTTGCCGTACAGCTTCACGGTCTGTGCCTGGATGCCGTTGGCGAGGGCCAGCGACAGGAACCACAGGGCCATCGTCTGGCTGGAGAACGCCTTCGGCGCGAGCTTGGTGGTGGCCGACATGCCCGAGGTCTGGAGGATCACGTCACCCAGTCCGAGCAGCAGGTAGGAGCCGACGATCCACCAGGCGGCCATCTTGTACGTGTCGTCGGTGTGCCCGCTGGTCGGCAGCACGAGCAGCAGGAAGGACAGTCCGCCGAGGACCACACCGATTGCGATCTTGTGCGAGGCGTGCGGCTGACGGCGGCCCATCCGCAGCCACAGTCCCGCCACCACCGGCGCGAGCAGCACCTCGAAGGCGCCGAGCGCGGAGGCGTACCAGCCGACCGGGAAGGTGAAGCCGAGGATCTCGGTCTGGGCGTTGGTCGACGCGAGCAGCATCATCGTCGAGTACGCCTGGAAGAGAATGAAGTTGAACGCCACGGACGCCAGGAACAGCACCACATAGGCGCGCAGCCTGCGCTTCTCGTCGGGCTCCACCCGGGGGCTGCGGAACATCACGAAGAAGTAGACGACCGGCGCGATCACCGAGATCAGCGTCAGTACGTCGACGAAGCGGTCCATGGTGAGCCAGCCGGCCCACACCAGGAGCACCGCCAGCACCGCCACCGCGAGAAGTCCGCCGACGATGCCGCGGACCGCCCGGCGCATCTTGTCCGGCGGCAGCGCGAACTCGGCGGCGTGCTTGCGCCCGGCCAGGTGCCGGCGCCCGGCGACGTACTGGATCAGGCCCAGCGTCATGCCGATCGCGGCGGCCGAGAAGCCCCAGTGCCAGCCCTTGTGGTCGGCGAGCCAGGAGGTGACCAGCGGGCCGAGGAAGGCGCCGATGTTGATCGCCATGTAGTAGAGCGCGAAACCGGCGTCGCGGCGCTCGTCCTCGGTGCGGTAGAGCTTGCCGACCATGTTGGCGACGTTGGGCTTGAGGAGGCCGGTGCCCGCGCTGATCAGGCCGAGGCCCGCCCAGGTGGAGGCGCTCACGGGGATCGCCATCGCGTAGTGGCCGCAGGCGATCAGGATGCCGCCCCAGAGCACGCCCCGGTACGAGCCGAGGATGCGGTCCGCGAGCCAGCCGCCGGCCACCGAGACCAGATAGACGAGCGTGCCGTACGCGGCTCCGACCGAGGCGGCGGTGCCGGGCTCCATGCCCATGCCGCCGTCGGCGACGGTGGCCGCGAAGTACAGCACGAGGATCGCCTGCATGCCCAGGAACGAGAACCGCTCCCACACCTCAAGGCCCGAAAGGGTCAGCAGACCCTTGGGCTGGCCGAAGAACGCGGTGTCGTCGCCGGGCGGCGGCTGCGTCGATTCCGGGGCGAGGGTGGCGCCCGGGGGATCGTTGGGCTGGGGATCGGGCTCTGTACGGGACAAAGGGCTTTCTCCTGCTCGTATCAGGTCACCACGAACATACCGGTGCACATCAGGCGGCGCTCAGGGGGAGGGCGGGGCGGGTGCGCAGAGGGGGAGCGGGTGTGGTGCCGGGAGGGCGGCGACCGGATGGGGGGCTCGGTGATCGAAAGTCGACGGGATAGGCTGACTTGTTGAGTGATGCCAGCGACAGATCGACAATCCGTTTGATCGTCAGCAGACAGGAGTAACCCTCGTGACCGTCGTCGGGCCGTTCGGACTGAGCGTGCGGGACCAGGCTCTTGAGGCCGATGTCCAGACCGGGCTGGCAGCCGTCGAGGAGGGCCTGCTCGACGCGACCAAGAGCGAGGTCCCCTTCATCACGAAGGCCGCACAGCACCTCGTACGCGCAGGTGGAAAGCGTTTCCGGCCGCTCCTCGTCCTGCTGGCGGCGCAGTTCGGCGATCCCTACGCGCCGGGTGTCGTGCCCTCGGCCGTGGTGGTGGAGCTGACCCATCTGGCGACGCTGTACCACGACGACGTGATGGACGAGGCGGACGTGCGCCGCGGGGTGCCGAGCGCGAACTCCCGCTGGGGCAACTCGGTCGCGGTCCTCACCGGCGACTTCCTCTTCTCGCGTGCGTCGCACATCCTTGCGGACCTGGGGCCCGATGCGGTGCGCATTCAGGCCGAGGCGTTCGAACGCCTCGTCACCGGTCAGATCCTGGAGACCGCGGGCCCGCGCGACGGCCGCGACCCGATCGACCACTACCTGGATGTCATGTCCGGGAAGACCGGGTCGCTGGTCGCCATCTCCTGCCGGTTCGGCGCGATGATCTCCGGCGCGAGCGAGACGGCCGTCGACATCCTCACCCAGTACGGCGAGCGGCTCGGCACCGCCTTCCAGCTCGCGGACGACGTGCTCGACATCGCCAGCGACAGCCACGAGTCCGGCAAGACCCCCGGCACCGATCTGCGCGAGGGCATCCCCACGCTGCCGGTGCTGCACCTGCGGGCGATGGCCGAGGCGCACGGGAAGCCCGAGGACATCGAGCTGTGCGCGATGCTCGACGGCGACCTGTCCGGCGACGAGGAACTGGCCGAGGTGCTGCGGCGGCTGCGGGCGCACCCCGCGCTGGCGCAGGCGCGCCGGGACACCGTGCGGTACGCGGAGGAGGCCAGGGCGACCCTGGCGCCGCTGCCGGACTGCTACGCCAAGTCGGCGCTGGCGGAGCTGTGCGACGCGGTGGTGCACAGGGCCGGTTAGGCCCCGCCGTGGTGATGTGATGCACGTCACATCCTTGGATTGAGTCCAGGCTCGGATCCACTCCGTACCCCTGCCCAGAAGCTGACGCAGGGGGCGTTGGCTCCGGTACGGGGAGCAATCATGACGAAGTGTGCGAAGACCCTCGCCATCGGTGCGACCGCGGTCGCGGCGGCAGCGGGTCTCACGCTGGCGGTACTGCCCGCGTTCGCAAGCCCGGAACTGGGCGGTGCCGCGACGCACGGCGGCCATGCGGCCAACGAGGGGGTCGCCCTCCAGGCCGGTGCGCTCGGCGACAGCCGGGGCGCCGCCTTCTTCGCGGCCAGCCTCAACGGGACCAACGAGGTGCCGGTGCCCGGCGGTCCCGCCGTCGGCGACCGGGACGGGGTCGCGCTGGAGTTCGTGAAGGTCAAGGGCGACGTGGTGTCCTTCGCGGTGAAGTGGCGGGGCGTCGACAAGCCGTCAGCGCTCCACATCCACCAGGGCGGACGCGGGGTCAACGGCGGCATCAAGGTCGACTTCACCAAGGAGCTCGGCCGAGGTGGATTCGACCGAGGTGGATTCGGCCGAGATGGGTCGGGACGTACCGCTTCCGGTTCGGTACGGGTGGCGGACCGGGCGCTCCTGGATGCGCTGAAGGCCGACCCGACCGGCTTCTACGCCAACCTGCACACCAAGGAGTTCCCGGGCGGTGCCGTGCGCGGCCAGCTGCACAAGGTCACCCGCGCCTTCGACTTCGGCCGGGCACTGGAGAACTTCCAGTCACCGGTGCTGCGCGGCAGCCAGATCTACCAGTGCAAGAAGGCGGGCGACGGCACCACCTCCTTCCAGCAGCGCGACGTCACCGCCCGGCTGGCCGGCGGCATCTCGCACTCCTTCGTCGCCCCGGACTCCGGCACCCCGCAGTGGATCGCCCGCGACCGCAGCAAGGTCGTCGGCACGCTGATCAGCAGGAGCCCGAACGGCGAGGGCAACATCCCGGAGCTGGACCTGGCGGGCAAGGCGTCCGGCGGCCCCGGCGGGCTGTTCTCCCGTACGACCGAGATCCTCCGGCTGAACACGGTGGGCGGCGTCGCCCCGGCCGGGAGCTGCGACCCCGGGAAGGTCGTAGGGGTTCCCTACGGGGCCGACTACGTCTTCATCCAGCGCTGAGCCGCGCCGAACCGCGCTGACCAGCACCGACAGAAACGGCGGGAGACCGCTGTAGGAGCCACCTGTTTTCTCCCAACCCGACGGGGGAGAAGCAGGTGGCTCTTGTCATCCCGTGGGTGTAGGCGAGGTTGCTCCCGGGGGCTGACGCTTTCGGCCGCCCAATTTGGTCAGATTGACCTCACCACTCCTCACCAATTCGGGCGAGAATGGCGGCGCGGGAGTGGGGACGCACAGAAGCGTGCATGGACGAGTGCATGGATGACGGCCGCCAACCACGGAGGTAGAGCACACATGGCACCGAACGGCAACGCACCACTGAGCACCGAGGACGCGGACACCACGGGCACCGCCCCGGTACGCCGCCGCAAGGCCGCGCGCTACATCGTCCCGGTCGCGGTGGCGGGGGTGGCCGCGGCGACCATCGGTCTCGTACCGGCACTCGCCAGTTCCGGGGACCCGGACCTGCCCAAGATCACCGCGCAGCAGCTGATCGAGAAGATCGCCGCCTCGGACACCCAGCAGCTGTCCGGCACGGTCAAGATCAGCACCGACCTGGGCCTGCCCTCGCTGGACGGCCTGGCCGGCAGCCTCGGCGGCGCCGTCAAGGGCGGACCGTCCGGCGGCCCCGGCGGCGGTTCCTCCGCCGACCCGAAGTCCAAGCTGATGGAGCTCGTCTCCGGCACGCACACGCTGCGCGTCGCGGCCGACGGCCCCGACCGGCAGAAGGTGTCCGTGCTCAACGACGCCGCCGAGTACAGCCTGATCCACAACGGCAACGACGTCTGGGCCTACGACAGCGCCTCGAACGAGGCGTTCCACGCCAAGGCCCCCCAGGACGCGGGCAAGGGCTCCGGACACGGCGCCGGCAAGGACAAGAAGCTGCCCGAGGGCATGCCGACGACCCCCAAGGCCTTCGCCGAACAGGCGCTGAAGGCGGCCGAGAAGGACACCTCGGTGACCGTCGGCGGCACCGCGCAGGTGGCGGGCCGTGACGCGTACCAGCTGGTCATCAAGCCCAAGCAGAGCGGCTCGACCGTCGGTGAGATCCGCGTCGCGGTGGACTCCCTGACGGGTACGCCGCTGAAGTTCACGCTGTCCTCCAGCAGCGGCGGCAAGGCCGTGGTCGACGCGGGCTTCACCAAGGTCGACTTCGCCAAGCCTGCCGCGGACACCTTCAAGTTCAGCCCGCCCAAGGGCGCCAAGGTCACCGAGGCCGACGACCTGAAGGCCCAGGAGGGCAAGCACGGCAAGCGCGGCGACGGCGCCGACAACGACTTCGGCAAGGGTCTGGGCATGGACCTCGGTAAGGAGTTCGGCCCCGGCGGCAAGGGCGGCGCGGGTGACGCCAAGGTCATCGGCGAAGGCTGGACCTCGGTCCTGCACATCTCCTCGGGCGCCGAGGGCAAGAAGGCGCCCGGCGCCAAGCAGGAGAAGCTGCCCGCCGAGGCCCAGGGCATTCTCGACTCGCTGGGCGACAAGGTGTCCGGCAAGTTCGGCGAGGGCCGGATCTTCTCCACCCGTATCGTCAACGCACTGATGACGGACGACGGCCAGGTGTACGTCGGCGCGGTCACCAAGGACGCACTGGTGAAGGCCGCGAACGAGGCCAAGTAGGCGCATAGGGCAAGGGGTTGGTCGGCGGATGGGGGACGAGCTGTCCACTGCGGCTGCGGAGAGAGCGGGGAGTCCGGTACCGGGGTCGGTACCGGGGCCGGGGCCGGGATCGGCGGCGCGTGCGCCGGTGATCGACACCCGGGGACTCACCAAGCGGTTCCGCGGCGGGCAGCTCGCCGTCGACGGCCTCGACCTGTCCGTCCCGGCGGGCAGCGTGTTCGGCTTCCTCGGGCCCAACGGCTCGGGGAAGACCACCACCATCCGGATGCTGATGGGCCTGATCGAGCCGACCTCGGGCACGGCGCAGGTGCTCGGCAGCCCCATGCCGCGCGCCGCCCGCACCGTACTGCCGAAGGTCGGGGCACTCATCGAAGGGCCCGCGCTCTACGGCTTCCTCTCCGGCCGCGACAATCTGCTGCGGTTCGACTCCGCCGACCCGACCGCCGACCCGCGCACCCGCCGTGCGCGGGTTTCCGCGGCTCTGGACCGGGTCGGGCTGACCCCCGCCGGGGCCAAGAAGGCACGGGCGTACTCGTTGGGCATGAAGCAGCGGCTCGGCCTGGCGGCGGCGCTCCTGCAGCCCCGCGAACTGCTCGTCCTGGACGAGCCGACCAACGGCCTCGACCCGCAGGGAATGCGGGAGATCCGCTCCCTGGTACGGGAGCTGGCGGCCGACGGCACCACCGTCTTCCTCTCCTCGCACCTCCTCGACGAGATCGAGCAGGTGTGCTCGCACGTGGCCGTGATGGCGCGCGGCCGGCTGCTCACCCAGGGCTCGGTGGCCGAACTGGCGGCCGGTGTAAGGGGCAAGCTGATCGTCACCACCGCGGACCCGGGCGACGCGGCACGGGTGCTGAAGGAGCACGGGGTGACGGACCTGGAGGTGGGGGAGGGGCGGGTCGTCGGGGCGGTTCCGCCCGACGGGGCCGACGCGGCCGACGCGGCTCTCGCGGAGCTCAATGCGGCGTTGGTGCACGCGGGGGTGCGGGTCAGCGGCTTCGGGATGGAGCGGGCCTCGCTGGAGGACGCGTTCGTGGCGCTGACGGGGGAGGGCTTCGATGTCGCGGGCTGAGGCGGGACGGGTGCGGCCGGAGGGGCCAGCACAGCCTGTGGGGGCGGAGGGTCTGGTGCGGCCAGAGGGGCCAGTAGGGCCAGTAGGGCTGACAGGGCCTCAGCGGTCTGTGAGCCCGCTGTGGACGCTGGGGCTCCTGCGGTCCGAGCTCAAGGTCACCTTCCGGCGCTGGCGGACGCTCGCGCTGCTCGTGGTGCTTGCCGGGGTTCCCGTACTGATCGGCATCGCCGTGAAGATCGAGACCGGCGGCGACCCGTCCGGCGGCGGCCCCGGCGGGGGCGGCGGCGGGCCCGCCTTCCTCTCCCAGATCACCAACAACGGCCTCTTCCTGGTCTTCGCCGCCCTCGCCGCCACCCTCCCGGTCTTCCTGCCGATGGCCGTGGGCGTCGTCGCGGGCGACTCCGTCGCGGGCGAGGCCCACAGCGGCACCCTGCGCTATCTGCTGGTCGCGCCCGCCGGACGCAGCAGGCTGCTGCTCGCGAAGTACGTCACCACGCTGGTGTTCTGCCTGGTCGCGACCCTCGTCGTGGCGGCTTCCGCGCTCGCGGTCGGGGCGTTGCTGTTCCCGGTCGGGGACGTCATGACGATCTCCGGGGTGCCGATCGGCTTCGGGGCCGGGCTGCTCCGCGCGCTGGCCATCGCGGTCGCGGTCGCCGCCTCGCTCATCGGGTTCGCGGCGCTGGGACTCTTCGTCTCGACGCTCACCAACAGCGGCATCGCCGCCATGGCCACCACCGTCGGACTGCTGATCACGGTGCAGATCCTGGATACGATCCCGCAGCTCGCCGGAGTCCAGCCGTATCTCTTCTCGCACTACTGGCTGTCCTTCGCGGACCTGCTGCGCGAGCCCGTCTACTGGGACGAGCTGTGGAAGAACCTCGGCATGCAGGGCGCGTACGCGGCGGTGTTCGGCTCGGCGGCCTGGGCGCGGTTCACGGCCCGGGACATCACGGCGTAGGCGGGAAAACCCGGATTTCCGAGGGGGAGTGCGGGCCGGAGCCCGCACATCCCCTCCGGTGCGCGGGACCGGCCCAACGAATCCTGTGCCGTGTCGAGCTGTCCCCCGATGCGGCTCGACACGACACGGACCGTTCCCCCTAGGATGGCTATTGTTGGAGCCCGCCGTTCCGCTGTCAATACGCTACGTATCGCCGCCCGGATAGACTTCGCCCGTGAGCGCGACGCCGAACCCCCTGCGACGCAGCGAGAAGTCCCGGCTGGCGATCCTCGGGGCAGCCATCGACCTGTGCACCGAGAAGGGGTACGGGGGCGTCACCATGGAGGCCATCGCCGCCAGGGCGGGCGTCAGCAAGAAGACGATCTACCGCTGGTGGCCCTCGAAGGGCGCCGTACTTCTCGAAGCGCTCGGCCAGCGGACCGACAGCCAGGCACCGTTTCCGGACACCGGGAATCTGGCTGCCGACCTGTACGCGCAGATGACGGGCGTGGTGCGGCTGCTCACGACTCCGCCGTTCGGACCCGCGTACATCGGGATCCTCTCCGAACTGCACCACGACGACGACCTGACCCGGGCCGTCCACAGACAGGTCATCAACCCCCGCTTCACGGCGGCGGTGGAACGGCTCCAGAGCGCCCAGCGGCAGGGCCGGCTGGCGCCCGACGCCGATCTGGAGCTCGCCGTCGAGCTGCTCTACGGACCGCTCTACTACCGGTACGCGCTGCGCAAGCCGCCACACCCTCCCGAGCGGATCGCGGAGCTGGTCGACCAGGTGCTGCGGACGTTGGACTGCCGCCCCTGACGCGGGAGTTGACGCGCGTCGGGGGCGGCAGGGTCTGTGGTGGCCGCAGGTTGGTGCTGCCGCCTAGAAGGTGAGCTTCCAGCTGGTCAGCGTGCCGGTGTCCTGGCGTGCCACGTCCTGGACGCGCAGCTTCCAGGTGCCGTTGGCCACCTCGCTCGACGCGTTCACCGTGTACGTGGCCACGACGTTGTCGGCGGAGTCGCCGCTGCTGGCACTCTTGAGCGGGTACACCGTCCCGTCCGGGGCGAGCAGGTCGATGACCACGTCACCGCGCCAGGTGTGCTGCACGTTCACCGACACCTTGAGCGTGGACGGGGCGTTGCCCGTCCGGCCCGAGACGGTGACCGGCGAGGTCACGGCGGCACCCGCGTCGGGGATGGCGAGCGGGGTGGTGTTCTCGTAGTCGGTGCCGGTCGGCGGGGTCGTACCGCCGGCGGACAGGGTCCAGATCGCGTGCGCGACGGCGTCGCTGTTGCGGTCGAGCGCGGTGTCGTTGATGTTCGTCAGGCTGTCGCACGAGGAGTGGTAGCAGCGGTCGAAAGCCTGGCCCGAGGTGCCGCCCCACTTCTGGGCCTGGGCCGCAGACTTGGTCCGGCTGGCACCGGTGAACAGGCCGCCGACCGGGATGCCGACGTTCTTGAAGCTGGCGTGGTCGGAGCGGCCGTCGCCCTCGGTCTCGATCTCGGTGGGGACGCCGAGGCCCGTGTAGTAGTCCTTGAAGGTCTTCTCGATGGTCGGGTCGTCGTCGTAGACGAAGTAGCCCGGGTTCGGCGAGCCGATCATGTCGAAGTTGAGGTAACCCGCGAACTTCGTGCGCTCCGTGGACGGCAGGCTGTTCACGTACGCCTTCGAGCCGATCAGCCCGAGTTCCTCCGCGCCCCACCAGCCGAACCGCAGGTGCTTGTCCGGCTTCAGCTGGGCGCGGGAGACGGCGAGCGCGGTCTCCAGGACGGCGGCGGAGCCGGACCCGTTGTCGTTGATACCGGCCCCGGAGGACACCGAGTCCAGGTGCGCACCGGCCATCAGGACCTTGTTCGGGTCACCACCGGGCCAGTCGGCGATCAGGTTGTAGCCGGTGGCGCCGCTCGCGGTGAAGGTCTGCAGCGAGGTGGTGAACCCGGCCGCGTCCAGCTTGGCCTTCACGTAGTCGATGGACGCCTTGTAGCCGGGGCGGCCGTGGGCGCGGTTGCCGCCGTTGGCGGCCGCGATGCCGGAGAACTGGGAGAGGTGCGCCTTGACGTTGGCAAGGGGGATGTCGGGCGCGGCGAGGGCATTCGGTGGTGCGGCGGTCGCGGTGCTCGCGGCGGCCGGGACGAGGAGTCCGGCGACGGCGAGCGCGGCTATCGCGGCGACTCTTCGGGGCGATCTGCGAGCAGGGACGAGCGTCATGTGGGGGCTCCGGATTCCGAACGGGGACGGGACGGAAGTGCGGGAACTGGCTGTACCGGTAAGGCGGTTGAGCACTGTGCCATGAGCGCTGTGCGTGCCTGATGTTCAGCGAGAGTTTGACCGGACGTCAAGAGCCGAATCCGGTCACCCCCGTCCGCATACCGAACTCCCCCTCACCGCCCGCCCCTTTGGGCGGCGAAGCCGCCTCTACGCCCCCGCCTCCTCGGGCGGCGGGGTCGCCCCTGCCCCACCCCCTAGCCCCCTTGGGCGGCGGGGCCGCCCCCCGGGGGCGGAACGGGCGGGCAAGGGGGCGGCCCCCGGCGGAGCCGAACCCCTCGCCCCGCCCCACCTACGCCATGGCCCCACCCTCACCCCCGCCCCCCCTACACCCCCATACACCTCAGCCCTCACCCACCACCACACCCCCCGCCCCCAACTCCACCCGACTCCCCCCGAACCCACCCCGAAACCGCCGGTCATGCGAAACCGCCACCACCGCCCCCGGATACCCCGCCAACGCGGCCTCCACCTCCTCCACCAACCCCAACGACACATGGTTCGTCGGCTCGTCCAGCACCAGCAGATCCGCCGGCCGCGACACCAGCCTGGCCAGCTCCAACCTCCTCCGCTGCCCCACCGACAACGCCCCCACCGCCACCCCGAGGTCCTCCTCCCGGAACAGCCCGAGCGCCAGCAGTTCGTCCGCGTACTCCTCCGGCAGCCCACCCCGCCCCGCCGCGTACCCCGCGAGCAGAGTGCCCCGGTCGTCCCCCGCGACAGCGGCCAGCTCCTGCGGGAGATACCCGAGGTGCCGGGGCCGTACGACACTTCCCGTGTCCGGCACCAGGTCCCCCGCCAGCACCCGCAACAGGGTGGTCTTGCCCGCCCCGTTCGCCCCCGAGACGAGCAGCCGCTCCCCGGCCTTGACGGTCAACTCCGGTACGGACAACCGTCCATCCACCGAGACGTCCCTCAACTCGGCCAGCGCCCCGCCCTGTTGCTGCCCCGAGTCCTCGACCGCGACTGTGTCGAGTTTCACGTGAAACCGAAGCGGAACCGGAGGCGCCGGGACAGGCGAGTCCCGCAGCACCTCCAGCCGCTGCCTGGCCGCCCGCACCCGCCCGGACAGCTTGGCCTCGCTGGAGCGACGGTGCTTGCCGAACCCCTGGCCGGGGTCCTTGCCGGTGGCCGCCAGCCGCTGCCCGGATGCCTCGACCAGCGCCTCCGTACGGGCAAGCTCATCGACCCACTCCCGGTGATCCTGGGCCCACCTGGCCCGGGCGGCGGCCCTGGCGGCGAGGTATCCGTCCCAGCCGTCGCCGTACCTGCGCACCGTCCGCAGGTCGCGGTCGACCTCCAGGATGGTGTCGGCGATCCGCTCCAGGAAGACGCGGTCGTGCGTGACGGCGACGACGGTGCCGGGGTGGGCACGCAACTGGTCCTCCAGCCAGGTGGTGGCCTGGAGATCGAGGTGGTTCGTGGGTTCGTCGAGCAGCAGGAGCTCGGGCGCGGACGCCAGTACGCAGGCCAGCGCGAGCCGCGACTGCTCGCCGCCGGAGAGCGAACCGAGGGTCCGCTCGCGGGCTATCCGGGCCAGCCCGAGCGCGTGCAGGGCACTGTCGACGCGGGCGTCGGCCTCGTAACCGCCCCGGTCCTGGTAGGTGGTGAGCAGCTCGCCGTACGCGTCGAGCGCGGCCTCGGTGGGGTGGTCGCCGAGCCCGGCCTCGGCGTCCCGGATCGCGGCCTCCAGGGCGCGGAGGTCGGCGAGCGCGGCGTCGACGGCGTGCTGGACGGTGAGGTGCGGGGCGAGATCGAGGGTCTGCGCGAGATGGCCGACGCCACCGGGGAAGGCCACGGTGACCTCGCCCTCGTCGGCGGGCAGGACCTTGGCGATGAGCCGCAGCAGGGTGGACTTGCCGGACCCGTTCTCCCCGACGACTCCGGCCTTCTCACCGGGACGGACGGTGAGCGAGACCCGGTCGAGGACGACCCGGTCCCCGAAGGAGAGGGAGACGTCCTTGAACGAAAGCTGGGCATGGGACTGGGACCGGGACTGGGATTGGGCGCGAGAGCGCATGGTGATTCCTCAGGGATGCGTGAAGGGCCTAGGGACCTGAGGGCGCGCGAACGTACCCGGCGGGGCGAGGGCTCAGCCGCTCGCGCTCACGCCGCGTTCGCGCGGGGAATCACAGAAAGAAGTAGTGCCTGGCCATGAATCGAGCGTAACCCGACCCGACCCGTTCCGTCTCGCGGATTTACGGCCCATGGATCTACGACCGCGAAGCCGCCCCGGCCCCAGCCGCCCCGGCACCAGCAGTCCCGGCCCCCGCCGCCTCCGGCGGCACCGTTCCCTCCGCCAGCACCGCCACCGCCGCGGCCTCCTGCGCCGCCCGCCGGCCCTTCCGCGCCGTCCGCAGCGCATCCCACGTCAGCAGGGACAGCGCGAGCCAGACCAGGGCGAACCCGGCCCACCGCTCCACCGGCATCTCCTCGTGGAAGTACACGATCCCCAGCACGAACTGGAACACCGGCGCCAGATACTGCAGCAGCCCCAGCGTGGACAGCGGCACCCGGATCGCCGCCGCCCCGAAGCACACCAGCGGCACCGCCGTCACCAGCCCGGTCGCGGCGAGCAGCGCCGCGTGCCCGGTGCCGTGCGCCCCGAAGGCCAGCGACCCCGACGACCCCAGCCACACCAGGAACCCCAGCGCGGGCAGGAACTGGATCGCAGTCTCGGCGGCCAGCGACTCCAGACCGCCCAGGTTGACCTTCTTCTTGAGCAGGCCGTACGTCGCGAAGGAGAAGGCCAGCACCAGCGAGATCCACGGCGGCTCCCCGTACCCGACCGCGAGCACCACGACGGCCGCGGCCCCGATGCCGACCGCCGCCCACTGCACCGGCCGCATCCGCTCGCCGAGCAGCAGCACGCCCATGGCGATGGTGACCAGGGGGTTGATGAAGTAGCCGAGTGAAGCCTCCACCACATGGCCGGAGTTGACCGACCAGATGTAGAGCCCCCAGTTGACGCTGATGACAGCCGCGGCCAGGGCTATCAGCCCCAGCTTCCGCGGCTGCCGGACGAGCTCCCCGATCCAGCTCCAGCGGCGTACCACCAGCAGTGCGATCCCCACCGCGGCCAGCGACCACACCATCCGGTGGGCCAGGATCTCCACCGCGCCGGCGGGCTTCAGCAGCGGCCAGAAGAGCGGGACCGCACCCCACATCCCGTACGCCCCGACGCCGTACAGCAACCCCGCCCGCTGCTCCTTCTTCGTCTCCATCGGCTGTGGCCTCCCGCCCCGGAACATGCACCCTGCACACACCTGTCGCGGACGACGGTAAGCCCCGCCGGGCCCGCATGTCATGTCCGTTCCGCAATACGGTCATGACAGCGAGGGGGAGTCAGGAAGCACGAAGGGGCGCCCGGCCGGTGAAGGCCGGGCGCCCCTTCGCAGGAGGGAACGCGGGTCGGGGTCAGCCGACGACGGTCCAGGTGTCCTTGCCCGCGAGCAGCGCACCCAGGTCGCCCTTGCCGTCCCGCTCGATCGCGGTGTCCAGTTGGTCCGACATCAGCGTGTCGTACACCGGTCGGTCGACGGACCGGAAGACCCCGATGGGGGTGTGGTGCAGGGTGTCCGGGTCGGCCAGCCGGGACAGTGCGAAGGCCGTGGTCGGCGAGGCGTTGTGCGCGTCGTGGACGAGGATCTGGGACTGGTTCTCCTCGGTGACCGCGACCACCTTCAGATCGCCGGTCCGCGCATCCCGTACGACACCCTTCGCACCGTCGGCGCCGAAGCGGATCGGCTCCCCGTGTGTCAGCCGGATCACCGCCTCCTCCGCCTGCTCCTTGTCCTTGAGGATCTCGAACGCGCCGTCGTTGAAGATGTTGCAGTTCTGGTAGATCTCCACCAGCGCGGTGCCCGGGTGGTCGGCCGCCTGCCGCAGCACCTCGGTGAGGTGCTTGCGGTCGGAGTCGACGGTACGGGCGACGAAGGAGGCCTCCGCGCCGATCGCGAGCGAGACCGGGTTGAAGGGCGCGTCCAGCGAACCCATCGGCGTCGACTTGGTGATCTTGCCGACCTCGCTGGTCGGGCTGTACTGGCCCTTGGTGAGCCCGTAGATCCGGTTGTTGAACAGCAGGATCTTGAGGTTCACGTTGCGGCGCAGCGCGTGGATCAGGTGGTTGCCGCCGATGGAGAGCGCGTCGCCGTCACCGGTGACCACCCAGACGCTCAAGTCCCGCCTGGAGGAGGCGAGTCCGGTCGCGATGGCCGGGGCGCGGCCGTGGATGGAGTGCATCCCGTAGGTGTTCATGTAGTACGGGAAGCGGGAGGAACAGCCGATTCCGGAGACGAAGACGATGTTCTCCTTCGCCAGCCCCAGCTCCGGCATGAAGCCCTGCACGGCGGCCAGCACCGCGTAGTCGCCGCAGCCCGGGCACCAGCGCACTTCCTGGTCGGACTTGAAGTCCTTCATGGACTGCTTCGCCTCGGTCTTGGGAACCAGCGACAGCAGCGTCTTCCCGGCCGGCGCGGCCTGCCCGGTCTTCGGCTCGGTCGTCGTCTCAGTCATCAATGGCCTCCTTGAGAGCCGTGGCCAGCTGCTCGGCCTTGAACGGCATTCCGTTGACCTGGTTGTACGAGATCGCGTCCACGAGGTACTTGGCCCGGATCAGCGTGGCCAGCTGTCCCAGGTTCATCTCCGGGACGACCACCTTGTCGTAACGCCTCAGCACCTCTTCGAGATTCCTCGGGAAGGGGTTGAGGTGGCGCAGATGGGCCTGGGCGATCCGGACGCCGTCGGTGCGCAGCCGCCGTACCGCCGCCGTGATCGGCCCGTACGTGGAGCCCCAGCCGAGCACCAGCGTGCGCGCGCCGTCCGGGTCGTCGACCTCCAGTTCGGGGACCGCGATGCCGTCGATCTTGGCCTGGCGGGTGCGGACCATGAAGTCGTGGTTGGCCGGGTCGTAGGAGATGTTGCCCGTGCCGTCCTGCTTCTCGATGCCGCCGATCCGGTGCTCCAGGCCCGGGGTGCCGGGCACCGCCCAGGGGCGGGCCAGCGTCTGCGGGTCGCGCTTGTACGGCCAGAAGACCTCGGTGCCGTCCGCCAGCTCGTGGTTGGGTCCGGTCGCGAACTGCACGCGCAGGTCCGGGAGTTCGTCGACCTCCGGGATGCGCCACGGCTCGGAGCCGTTGGCCAGGTAGCCGTCGGAGAGCAGGAAGACCGGGGTGCGGTACGTCAGCGCGATGCGCGCCGCGTCGATCGCCGCGTCGAAGCAGTCGGCGGGCGTCCTGGGCGCGACGACCGGAACCGGTGCCTCGCCGTTGCGCCCGTACATCGCCTGCAGCAGGTCGGCCTGCTCGGTCTTGGTCGGCAGACCGGTGGACGGGCCGCCGCGCTGGATCGCCACGATCAGCAGCGGCAGCTCCAGGCTCACGGCCAGGCCGATCGTCTCGGACTTGAGGGCCACACCGGGGCCCGAGGTGGTGGTCACCGCGAGCTGCCCGCCGAACGCGGCACCCAGCGCCGCGCCGATGGCCGCGATCTCGTCCTCCGCCTGGAAGGTCCGCACACCGAAGTTCTTGTGCTTGGAGAGCTCGTGCAGGATGTCGGAGGCCGGGGTGATCGGGTACGAGCCGAGGTAGAGCGGCAGGTCCGCCTGCTGCCCGGCCGCGACCAGACCGTAGGAGAGCGCCAGGTTCCCGGAGATGTTCCGGTACGTGCCCGGGGGGAACGCGGCGGTGGCCGGGGCCACTTCGTAGCTGACCGCGAAGTCCTCGGTGGTCTCGCCGAAGTTCCAGCCCGCCCGGAAGGCGGCCACGTTCGCCTCGGCGATCTCCGGCTTCTTGGCGAACTTCTGCCGCAGGAAGGCTTCCGTGCCCTCGGTGGGCCGGTGGTACATCCAGCTGAGCAGGCCCAGCGCGAACATGTTCTTGGAGCGGCCGGCGTCCTTGCGGGACAGCCCGAACTCCTTGAGTGCCTCCACCGTCAGGGTGGTCAGCGGCACCGGGTGCACGCTGTAGGCGTCCAGCGAACCGTCCTCCAGCGGGGACGTCTCGTACCCCACCTTGGCCATCGGCCGCTTGGTGAACTCGTCCGTGTTGATGATGATCTCGGCGCCGCGCGGCACATCGGCGATGTTCGCCTTGAGCGCGGCCGGGTTCATCGCCACCAGCACGTTCGGGGCGTCCCCGGGCGTGAGGATGTCGTGGTCGGCGAAGTGCAGCTGGAAGCTGGAGACACCGGGCAGGGTGCCGGCGGGGGCGCGGATCTCGGCGGGGAAGTTCGGCAGCGTCGACAAGTCGTTGCCGAACGACGCCGTCTCGGACGTGAACCGGTCGCCCGTGAGCTGCATACCGTCACCGGAGTCGCCCGCGAACCGGATGATCACCCGGTCCAGGCGACGGACCTCTTTCTGCGGGGCCTCCGAAGCGCCCCCCGTGGTGGAAGCGCGCTGCTCCCCGACGACGGAATCATGGGTTCCGTCGGCTCCCTCGGCTCCGCCGGTGCCATGGGCTCCGTCGGCCTGTTCGGCCGGGCTACTGACCTGGCTGGTCACTGAACTGGACCTCCCTCAGAAGCGGCTGCTCCGGAACGGCCGATCGCCCGCCATTCCGTGGCCACCCTACGTCCGCAGGAGTGGCCTTCCCCGGCTCGCTCACATGATGGACCTGCTGATGAGACACCTCGATGCCCTGTTTCGTCACGATTCATTCGCCCCCCGGCATGTTGTCGAAGACGCTCCGCTCTCATCCTTTGGTTCTGGTCCCGAGGTCCGGACCGAAACCGGTCCGGCCTTGCTAGCTGACGGAGCGTCAGAAGACCAGTGCCGACGCGGTGTCCACGCCCCCGGCCTTCCGCCGCTCCACACGTCATCCGGTGTTCAGGAATTCAGGTACGTCAGCACTGCCAGCACCCGCCGGTGGTCCCCGACGCTCGGCGAGAGGCCCAGCTTCAGGAAGATGTTGCTGACGTGCTTCTCGACCGCACCGTCGCTCACCACCAGCTGCTTGGCGATCGCCGAGTTGGTCCGCCCCTCCGCCATAAGTCCCAGGACCTCCCGCTCACGAGGGGTGAGTCCGGCGAGGACGTCCTGCTTGCGGCTTCGGCCGAGCAGCTGGGCCACCACCTCGGGGTCCAGGGCGGTACCGCCCCTGGCCACCCGCACCACGGCGTCCACGAACTCCCTGACCTCCGCCACCCGGTCCTTGAGCAGGTACCCCACCCCGGTGCTGGACCCGGCCAGCAACTCGGTGGCGTACTGCTCCTCCACGTACTGCGACAGCACGAGTACCCCTATTCCGGGATGTTCCCGCCGCAGTCGCACCGCCGCCCTGACGCCCTCGTCGGTGTGGGTCGGCGGCATCCGTACGTCCGCCACCACCACATCCGGCAGCTCTCCCTGCGCGGCGAGGTCACCGACCGTCTTGACCAGTGCCTCCCCGTCCCCGACGCCCGCGACCACGTCGTGTCCGAGGTCGGTCAGCAACCGGGTCAGGCCCTCCCGAAGAAGTACCGAATCCTCGGCGATGACCACACGCACCCTGTCTCCCACGACTGTCCCTGCCCCTAGCTCCGGTGTGTACCGCAATCAACTGCCACCAGCATCCCAGCATCCGGACCGGGACGGGCCCGGATGGCGGGAAAGCGGGGGTCGGCACTACGGAGCGGAGCCGGCCGACACCCAGCGGAGCCGGCCGAGCGAGCGGAGTCAGCCGCGCCAGGGGAGCTCGGCGGTGACGGTGGTCGGGCCGCCGACGGGGGAGTCCACGACCAGGATTCCGTCCACCGCGTCCAGCCGCTCCGTCAGGCCCGCCAGGCCCGACCCGCCGCTGGTGGTCGCGCCGCCCCGGCCGTCATCGGTGACCTGGAGCATCAGCCTGCCGGACGTCTGCCACACCTCGACCGAAGCCCGCGTGGCCCGGGCGTGCTTGCTGACGTTCTGCAGGAGCTCGGAGACGGTGAAGTACGCGATGCCCTCGATGGCGGCGGCCGGCCTGGCCGGCAGGTCCACCTCCACCTTCACGGGCACTGTGCACCGGGAGGCGATCGCCGAGAGCGCGGCGTCCAGGCCCCGGTCGGTGAGCACCGCCGGGTGGATGCCCCGGGCCAGGTCGCGCAGCTCCTGGAGGGCCACCTTCACCTCGCCGTGCGCCTCGTCCACCATGCGGGCCGCCGCCTCGGGGTCGTCGGTCAGCTTCTCCTTCGCCAGCCCCAGGTCCATGGCGAGGGCGACCAGCCGGGCCTGCGCCCCGTCGTGCAGGTCGCGTTCGATGCGCCGCAGGTCGGCGGCGGCGGTGTCGACCACCACGCCCCGGTCCGACTCCAGCTCGCTCACCCGGCTGTCCAGGGCGGACGGGCCGAGCAGCCCGGCCACCATCAGCCGGTCCACCGACACCAGCGCCCGGGTGACCCACGGACACACCAGCACGATCACCAGGCCGATCGCACTGACCAGGGCTATCTCGGGGGGCGAGTCGAGGTACATCTGGTGCTCGGCGTCTCCGTAGAACTGGATGCCGCCGCCGTTCGGCGAGGAGAACGCCCACTGGTACAGCGGGTAGGTCAGCGCCGCCAGCCCGTACATCCAGAAGACCACCGAGACGGTGAAGGCGAAGATCGCCCACGGCATGTGCAACAGCCCGTACAGCAGGTGCCGCCAGGACACCCCGCTCTTGAGGAGCGTCCCCACCCAGCCCATCAGCCCGGTCTCGGAAGCGAGCAGCGGGCGGGGCGACGGCACGTCCAGGTCCAGCAGGGCCCGGGCGCGGGCCCGCTCCATCGCACCGAAGCCGCGCAGCAGGGCGAGGCCGCCCGCCAGGATCGGTATGCCGAGGAAGGTGATCAGCAGGCCGGCCCCGAGGGTGATCGTGAAGATCGCGGTGACGAAGACGACGAGGCTGATCGGCAGGCTGAGCAGGAGGTAGCCGAATTCGCGCCAGGTGCGGGCCGCGAGCGGCGCGCGCAGTACCGCCGGGACCCGGTGCTCCCGGGTCCGAGGTGCGTAATCCGTGGCCATGATGCCGTCCGTTCTTCCATGCGAGCTGCGAGGCCTGCTGAGGTTCTTCCGTGGTTCTTCTGTGTACTTCATGGGTTCTTCTGTGTTCTTCAAGCCTGCGGCCTCGCGCCTTCCGCCACCATGCGGTAAAGCGCAGTCTTGTCCTGGGGTTTTCCCCACCCCCGACGGCCCCGGGGAACCGCCCGACGGACCTCAGATGCGGGTGCGGGCCTTCTCCGCCCGTTCCCGCCAGGGAAGTTCCGCCGTCACCGTCGTGCCCGCACCCACCGGCGAGTCCACCGTGAAGAGGCCGTCCACCGCGCCCAGCCGGTCCGCGAGGCCGGACATCCCCGTGCCCCCGTCCAGTTGGGCGCCGCCCCGCCCGTCGTCCCGTACCTGGATCAGCAGCCGGTTCCCCGAGCGCCACACGTCCACCGACGCCGTCCGCGCACCGCTGTGCTTGCTGACGTTCTGCAGGAGCTCGGACACCGTGAAGTACGCGATCCCCTCGATGGCCTCCGCCGGCCGCTCGCCCAGCTGCGCGGTCACCGTCACCGGCACCGTGCACCGGGAGGCGATCGCCGAGAGCGCGGCGTCCAGGCCCCGGTCGGTGAGCACCGCCGGGTGAATGCCCCGGGCCAGGTCACGCAGCTCCTGCAATGCCAGCTTCACCTCGCCGTGCGCCTCGCCGACCATCTGCGCGGCGGTCTCCGGATCGTCGAGCAGCTTCTCCTTCGCCAGCCCGAGACCCATGGCGAGCGCGACCAGCCGGGCCTGCGCCCCGTCGTGCAGGTCGCGTTCGATGCGCCGCAGGTCGGCGGCGGCGGTGTCGACCACCACGCCCCGGTCCGACTCCAGCTCCGCGATCCGACGCTCCAACTCGCCCGACGGCGACAGCAGCCCACGCACCATCACCCGGTCCACATTGGCCAGCCCCCGGGCCACGTAACCCAGCACCGGCCACAGCACCAGCACGCTCACCAGCGCCAGCGCGAACGTCACCACCCCCCACGGCAGCCTGATCACCGAGTACAGCACCGACCGCCAGCCCACCGGGTCCTTGAGCGCAGTCCACAGCCAGGGGAAGAAGCCCTCCTGCGCCTGGGCGGCACGCAGCGGACTCGGCTCGTCCACCCGCACCCCGAGCAGCGCACGCGCGCGTGCCCGTTCCGAGCGCCCGATCAAACGCGCCCCGCACAGCCCCGCCGCCAGCAGCGGCAGCCCGACCACCGTCACCGCCAGACCGCTGCCGAGCACGATGACGATCACCGTGGCCAGGAAGCCGAACAGCGCGGCGGGAAGGTTGAGCAGCAGGTGCGCGACCTCCTTCCACGTATGCCGTCCGAAGGCGAAACTGTGGGGCGGAGGCAGGTCGGAGCCGGGCCTGTGTGCACCGGAGCTGGCGGTCATGGGCCCCAGCCTGCCCGGCCGCGCACCCCGACGCCATGGGGTGGGCCAGCGACCAGGGGTGGGGACAACCCCACCCCCGCCGCCCCGTTTCTCCTGGGGCAGGACTGCCTACCGCCGGTTTACCAGGCCCTAGACTCCCCTGGGTACAGATCGACGACCGTCAAGACGAACACAACAGGGCGCCGAAAGGCCGGGGAGCGAGGGACGGGGCGTGCCGGAACCGACCGTGCCGATCGAATGGGCCGCCGCGCAACCGGCGTCCGCACATTCGTCACCAGCGCACTTGGCCGCGGACTACTTCCAGAGCTACTCGGTGGTCGGACTGCTCGCCGTCATCGGCGTGCTCTTCGTCGCCGTCGCCTTCGGCGCGGGACGGCTGCTGCGCCCGGTGGTGCCGACGCCCGAGAAGCTCCTGACCTACGAGTGCGGAGTCGACCCCGTCGGCGAGGGCTGGGCACACACCCAGGTCCGCTACTACGTCTACGCGTTCCTGTACGTGATCTTCGCCGTCGACTCGATCTTCCTCTTCCCGTGGGCGACGGTCTTCGCGGCGGCCGGCTACGGCGCCACGACGCTCATCGAGATGTTCATCTTCCTCGGCTTCCTGGCCGTCGGTCTGCTGTACGCATACAAGAAGGGCGTCCTCGAATGGACGTGACCCCCGCTCCCCGGGCGGCCACTTCGGCAGCCGCCCCGGACACCGCTCCGGCCGCCGCCCCGGTGGACCTGCCCACCCCGCAGCGACTCGGTGTCCTCTCCCGCCTCGCGCCCGAGCCGATGAAGGTGGTCCTCAACTGGGGCCGCCGCTACAGCCTCTGGGTGTTCAACTTCGGCCTCGCCTGCTGCGCCATCGAGTTCATCGCGGCCTCGATGGCCCGCCACGACTTCATCCGGCTCGGCGTGATCCCCTTCGCGCCCGGCCCGCGCCAGGCCGACCTGATGGTCGTGTCCGGCACGGTCACGGACAAGATGGCCCCGGCCGTGAAGCGGCTCTACGAGCAGATGCCCGAGCCCAAGTACGTGATCTCCTTCGGCGCCTGCTCCAACTGCGGCGGCCCGTACTGGGACTCGTACTCCGTCACCAAGGGCGTCGACCAGATCATCCCGGTCGACGTGTACGTCCCGGGTTGCCCGCCCCGCCCGGAGGCCCTCCTCCAGGGCATCCTCAAGCTCCAGGAGAAGATCGCCCGCGAATCGCTGGGGGAGCGGTACGGGAACTCCGGGGCCCGGCCGTCCGTTTCCTCGTTGCAGAGCGGACTGGTCACGCCCCCGCCCCCGCCCGTCACGGGAGCCGACCGGTGAACGCTTACGACGCCCTGCCCGACAACGTCACCGAGATCTTCGGCGAAGAGGCCACCGCCGAGCGGACGTACGACCTGCTGACGGTCGACGTGCCCGCCGGCTCGTGGATCGCCGCGCTGGAGATCTCCCGCGACAAGCTGGGCTGCACCTACTTCGACTGGCTGAGCGCGGTCGACGAGCCCGGCAGCGGCTTCCGGGTGTCCGCACACGTCGTCGCCCTCGAAGGCCGTGCGGTGCGACGCCTGTTGGTCCGTACGACGGTCCCGCACTCGGCCGCCGTGCTGCCGACGGCCGTCGAGATCTACGCCGGTGCCGCCTGGCACGAGCGCGAGACGCACGAGATGTTCGGCATCGACTTCACCGACCACCCCCACCTCGTACCCCTGCTCCTCCCGGACACCTTCGAGGGCCACCCCCTCCGCAAGGACTTCGTGCTGGCCGCCCGCGTGGCCAAGGCGTGGCCCGGCGCCAAGGAGCCGGGGGAGTCGGAGCACGGCGGCCCCAAGCGCCGCCAGATGCTCCCGCCGGGCGTCCCGGACCCGAACGAATGGGGCCCCCTCAAGGGCCAGCTCCCACCCGCACCGGCCCGCCCGGCCAGGGGCGCCCGTGCGGCGGGTGGTGCCGGTGCCGGTGCCGGTGCCGACCGCCCGGCCAGGGGAGCCCGCGCGGCAGGTGCGGCAGGCACGGCCGCGACCGACCGGCCGCCCCGCCGCAGCCGCAGCGTGACCGAGGGCTCGGCGTCCCAGGCGACGGAGCCCACTCCGGACACGACGGAGACTCCCGCCGCACCCGCCGCACCCGCCACAACGGACGCACCCGCCGCGCCCGCGGCCCCGACACCCAGGCCCCGCCGCTCCCGCAGCGCGGCAGACGGCTCAGCCAGCCAGCAGGCGGCCCCGGCAGCCCCGGAGACACCGGCAGCCCCGGAGGCACCTGCGGCCCCCGAGCCCCCCGCTGCCCCAGTGGCGTCGCCGGAAAGCGGAACCGGCAGCAATGCACGGCCGACTCGTCCCGCCCCCGCTTCGGACGCCCCCTGGCACGACCCGAAGCCCGCCTTCGCCCCCGACCCGGACGCGGCCCCCGCGAACCCGCCCGCCGAGGCGGCACGCGACAGCGACCCCGGCTCCGACGCCACCCCCGGCTCCGACGCGAACCCCAACCCTGACGCTGACCCCGACAACCCCACCCCCGCCGGAGGCGATACCGCGTGAACGACGTACTCGACGTCGCCCTCCGGCTGATCCTCGTCTTCGTCCTCTTCCTGGTCCTGCCCCTGGTGGTCGGCCAGACCGAGCACAAGGTGATGGCGCACATGCAGGGCCGCCTCGGCCCCATGTACGCGGGCGGTTTCCACGGCTGGGCCCAGCTCGTCGCCGACGGCGTGAAGTTCGCGCAGAAGGAGGACGTGGTTCCGAACGGCGCCGACCGCCGGATCTTCCAGCTCGCGCCCGCCGTCGCCCTCCTCCCTTACCTCCTGGTCCTCCTGGTCATCCCGATCGGCCCGAGCGAGACGGCGGTCGGCCAGTCCATCGACGCGGGCATCTTCTACGTGCTCGCCGTCATGGGCGTCGGAGTCCTCGGCTCGCTCATGGCCGGCTGGGCATCGGCCAACAAGTTCTCGCTGCTCGGCGGCCTGCGCACGGCCGCTCAGCTCCTCGCGTACGAGCTGCCCATGCTGCTGGCTGCCGCCTCGGTGGCGATGGCCGCCGGCACGGTCTCGCTCGGCGGCATCCTGGACGCGTGGGAGTGGTGGTGGCTGCCCTGGCAGCTGATCGGCGCGTTCGTGTTCTTCACGGCCGGTCTCGCCGAGCTCCAACGCCCCCCGTTCGACGCCCCGATCGCCGACTCGGAGATCATCTTCGGCGCGTACACCGAGTACACGGGACTGCGCTTCGCACTGTTCCTGCTCGCCGAGTACGCGGGCATCGTCATCGTCTGCGGCCTGACCACCGTCCTGTTCCTCGGCGGCTGGCACGGCCCGTGGGGCGCGGAAGGGCTCGGCTGGGTCTGGACCCTCCTCAAGACGGCCGTCCTCGCCTTCGTCGTGATCTGGCTCCGCGTCAGCTATCCCCGCCTCCGCGAGGACCAGCTCCAGAAGCTGTCCTGGACCGTACTCATCCCGCTCGCACTCGCGCAGATCGCGCTCACCGGCATCGTGAAGGTGGCGATCCAGTAGTCATGGCACCCATCCCAGGGAGTGGCCTCGCCAAGGGCCTCGCCGTCACCCTCCGCACGATGACGAAGAAGACCGTCACCGCGCAGTACCCCGACAAGCAGCCCGAACTCCCGCCCCGTACGCGCGGCGTGATCGGTCTCTTCGAGGAGAACTGCACGGTCTGCATGCTGTGCGCCCGCGAGTGCCCCGACTGGTGCATCTACATCGACTCCCACAAGGAGACGGTGCCGGCCGCCGCCCCCGGCGGCCGCGAGCGCAGCCGGAACGTCCTCGACCGCTTCGCCATCGACTTTTCGCTGTGCATGTACTGCGGGATCTGCATCGAGGTGTGCCCCTTCGACGCCCTCTTCTGGTCGCCGGAGTTCGAGTACGCGGAGACCGACATCCACGAACTCACCCACGAGCGCGACAAGCTCCGCGAGTGGATGTGGACCGTCCCCGAGCCGCCCGCCCTGGACCCCGGCGCCGAGGAGCCGAAGGAGATCGCGGCAGCCCGCAAGGCCGCCGAAAAGCTCGAAGCGGCCCAGCAAGCAGCCGAGGCCCAGCAGGCAGCCGAGGCCCAGCAGCAGGAGGGTCCGGCATGACCACCCCGCACCTCGCCGCCGCCTCCCACGGCTTCCTCTCCCCGACCGGCGTCGAGATCGCCTTCCTGCTGGTCGGCCTCGTCACCCTCGGCGCGGCCGTCATCACGGTCACCACCAAGCAGCTGGTGCACGCCGCCCTCTGGCTGGTCGTCGCCCTCGGCGGTCTGGCCGTCGAGTACCTCCTGCTCACCGCCGAGTTCATCGCCTGGGTCCAGGTACTGATCTACGTCGGCTCGGTCGTCGTGCTCCTCCTCTTCGGGCTCATGCTCACCAGGGCCCCCATCGGCCGCTCCCCGGACGCCGATTCGGGCAACCGCCCGGTCGCCGTCGCGGTGGCCGTCGCGGCGGCCGCGGCCCTGGTCTGGGTGGTCGTCGACGCGTTCCGGCACACCTGGATCGACCTGGACGGACCGGTCCAGGGCTCCACCAAGCTCACCGGCGAGTTCCTCTTCCAGCACTGGGTGCTGCCCTTCGAAGCACTCTCGGTCCTGCTCCTGGCCGCCCTGGTCGGCGCGATCGTCCTCTCCCGCAAGAACGCGGCCGCAGCAGCCGACAGCAGCCGGAAGGCCGACAGCAACCGGAAGGCCGACACCAGCCCGAAGAAGGAGCAGAGCTGATGCACCTCGCCTATCCCGCAGTGCTCGCCGCCCTCCTCTTTTGCGTCGGTCTCTACGGCGTCCTCGCCCGCCGCAACGCGATCCTGGTCCTGATGTCGGTCGAGCTGATGCTCAACGCCGTCAACCTCAACCTGGTCGCCTTCGACGTCTGGCTCCGCGACACCCTGCACGGCGGCCAGGCCCTGACCCTCTTCACCATCGCCATCGCCGCCGCCGAGATCGGCATCGGCCTGGCGATCGTCCTGATGGTCTACCGCAACCGAGGCACCTCGGACATCGACAAGCTCCGTGACACCGCCGAGTCAGCGGCCGAAGACGGAACCGATGACGGGACCGAAGGACCCACCACCGGCAACGACCCGGCACAGAAGGCAGAGGCCGCCGCGTGACCACCACGACCCTCGCCGTCCTCGTCCCCCTCCTCCCGTTCCTGGGCGCCGTCGCGGGCCTGCTGCTCGGCCGCAACACCCCCGGCTTCGTACGCCCGCTGGCCCTGCTGCCCACCGTGGCGGCCCTCGCGCTCGCGGTCACCGTCGCCGTACGCCAGGGCGGCGGGCAGCCCATCGACGCCGCCACCGAACTCACCCCGACCGGCTCGATCCCCATCGACCTGGCCCTGCACATCGACGGCTTCGCGGCCCTGGTCGCCGTCCTGGTGACCGTCGTCGCGACCTGCGTCCAGGCCTACTCGACGGCCTACCTCCGCGACGACCCGCGCTACGCCTCGTACGCCGCTCTCGTCTCCCTCTTCACCGCCGCGATGCTCCTCGTCGTCTACTCCGGCGACCTGATGGTGCTCCTGGTCGGCTGGGAGATCATGGGCATCTGCTCGTACTTCCTGGTCGGCCACTACTGGGAGACGCCCGAGGCCCGCGCCGCCTCCCTCAAGGCCTTCCTGGTCACCAAGCTGGGCGACGTCCCCTTCCTGTTCGGCCTGTTCGTCCTCGCCGGAGACACCGGCACGTTCCGGATCGCCGACATCATCGAGCACGTCCACCAGAACGGCCTCGCCCACCCGACCCTCATCGCCCTGCTGCTGACCGTCGGAGTCGCGGGCAAGTCGGCCCAGTTCCCGCTGCACACCTGGCTGCCCGACGCGATGGCGGGCCCGACCCCCGTCTCCGCGCTGATCCACGCCGCGACGATGGTCGCCGCCGGTATCTACTTCGTGGCCCGCCTCCTCCCCGTCTTCGCGTCCTCGGCGGCCGCCATGACCGTCCTCGCGGTGATGGCCGCCGTGACGATGGTCGGCTCGGCCCTCGCCGCGCTCGCGCAGGACGACATCAAACGGGTCCTCGCCTACTCGACCATCGGCCAGCTCGGCTACATGACCGGCGCCCTCGCCGTCGGCGACGCCGGTGCCGCCGTCTTCCACCTCCTGTCCCACGGCGCCTTCAAGGCGCTCCTCTTCCTCGGCGCCGGCGTGATCATCCACGCCGCCGGCACCAACTCCCTGGCCGCCATGTCCCGCATGGGCGGCCTCGCCAAGCAGGTCCCCGACGCGTTCTGGACGATGACGATCGCGCTCCTCGCGCTCGCCGCCATCCCCCCGTTCGCGGGCTTCTTCTCCAAGGAAGCCGTCCTGGTCGCCGCCGAGCACACCGCCTTCGGCAACTCGGCCACCGCCCCCGGAACGGCCGGCTGGATCGTCCTGGTCTCCGGTCTGCTCACCGCCCTCCTCACCGCCGCCTACGCCACCCGCCTCTGGCTCCTCGCCTTCCGGGGGCACGGCCCCACCGCCCCGGACCACGGCAAGCAGCCGGTCGCCATGACCGCCACCCTCTGGGTGCTGGCCGTCCCCTCGCTCGCGCTCGGCCTGGCCGTCGGACAGCTCGCGGGCTGGTTCGACGTCCACTCGCTGACCCCGACCGTCACCACCGCCATCCTCGGCACCGGTGTCGCCGCCGTCGGCGGGATCATGACGTACGCCGCCTGGCGCGCGCTCCGCTACCGGGCCGGCAGCAACATCCCCCTTGGCGCGGTGGCCGCCCACCCCGACTCCGACCCGGCCACCTCCGAAGAGGAAGCCATCGCCACCCACAAGGCGGCCTACGGCGACATCGCCTCCGCCCCCGACCCCGCCGACCCCGGCCGCCTCCTCCTCGGCCCCCTGTACCGCCACGCGGCCACCGGCTTCCACCTGGACGCCCTCTACCGCACCCTCTTCGTCCGCCCCGTCCGGGCGGGCGCCGAGCTGGCCCGCTTCCTCGACCGGGAGGTCATCGACACGTACGTCCGGGCCGCGGGCACCCTTCCGCGCTGGCTGGGCACCGCCGTCCGCTTCACCCAGACCGGCAACGTGCAGACCTACCTGGCCGCGCTGCTCGCCGGTTCCGTCGTCCTGGCGATCGCCGCCGTCCTCGTCGCCGCCGCCGGAGCGTGAGCCATGATCGATATCAGCGAATCCGTGATGCAGTTCCTTCTCGCGTTGATCGTCGTCGGCCCGCTCATCGGCGCCGCCGCAGCCCTCCTCCCGGCCCCGCCCGGGCTGAAGGGGAAGTCGCCCGACCAGGCCGTGCTCCGCCACGGCATCGTCGTCACCGGCGTGATCCTGCTCGCCACCCTGGTCCTGGCCCTCGGCTTCGACCACAGCCACCCGGCGAAGATGCAGGCCACCACGGACATCGCCTGGATCCCGGCGTTCGACATCCGGATCCACCTCGGCACCGACGGCATCTCGCTCCCCCTCCTGGTCCTGACCGCGCTGCTGACCTTCCTCTGCGCGCTCTACAGCTACTTCAAGATGCCGGCGGGCCCGTCCCCGAAGGCATTCGTCGCACTCCTCCTCGTCCTGGAGTCCGGCACCCTCGCCACCTTCGCCGTCCTCGACCTGGTCCTGTTCTTCCTGGCCTTCGAGATGGTCCTCATCCCGATGTACTTCCTGATCGCCCGCTGGGGCGGCGCCCGGAAGACGCAGGCCGCCTGGAAGTTCATCCTCTACACGCTGCTCGGCTCCGTCGTGATGCTGCTCGGCCTCCTCCTCATCGGCCTGAAGTCCGGCACCTTCGACATGGTGGCACTCGCCACTGACAACGGCCGGGGACTGACAACGTCCGTGCAGGTCACGGCAGTTCTCGCGATCGCCGTCGGCCTCGCGGTCAAGACCCCGATGTGGCCCCTGCACAGCTGGCTCCCGGACGCCCACACCGCCGCCCCCACCGTCGGCTCGGTCCTCCTCGCCGGCGTCCTGCTCAAGATGGGCACGTACGGGTTCGTCCGGATCGCCCTCCCCATCGCCCCCGAAGGCATGCACACCTTCGCCCCGTACCTCGCCGCCTTCGCCGTCGTCGGCATCATCTACGGGTCGCTGATCTGCCTCTCCCTCGCCCGCAAGGGCAACAAGGGCGACCTCAAGCGCCTCATCGCGTACTCCTCCGTCGGCCACATGGGCTTCGTGCTCCTGGGCATCGCCTCCATGACCCCCACCGGCATCAACGGCGCGCTCTTCGCCAACATCGCCCACGGCCTCATCACCGGCCTGCTCTTCTTCCTGGTCGGCGCCCTCAAGGACCGCTACGGCACCGCCGACCTCGACACCCTCGCCGGAGCCACCGGCGCCGCCCTCTACGGCAGCGCCCCCCGCTTCGGCGCCCTCCTGGCCTTCGGCGCCGTCGCCTCCCTCGGCCTGCCGGGACTGGCCGGATTCTGGGGCGAGATGCTGACCATGTTCGGCGCCTTCGACCCCGCCGAAGGACTCAGCCGCCCCGCCTTCCTCACCTTCATGGCGATCGCCGGCCTCGGCACGCTGCTCACCGCCGCGTACCTGCTGATCGTCGTACGCCGCGTCTGCATGGGGGAGCGCCGCGAGAACGCCGAGCCCGTCGCCGACGTCCGGGGCTACGAGTACGCGTCCTGGACCCCGCTCGTCGCCCTCACCGTCCTCGCCGGCCTCTGGCCCGCAGCCCTCCTCGGCCTCACCGACCCGGCCGTCCAGAAGCTCCTCGCAGGAGGCAAGTCGTGACCGTGGCCGCCGCAGCCGCCCCGTCCCTGGTCCAGTCCGTCGACTGGCTCGCCATCGCCCCGCCCGTCATCGCGGCGGCCGTGGCACTGCTGATCCTGGTCGCCGACCTGTTCGTACGGGAGGGCCGCAAGCACCTCCTGGGCCTGGCCGCCGTCGCGGGACTGGCCGCCGCCCTGGTCGCCCTGGTCCCGCTCCGCAAGGGCACCCACAAGACCTTCTGCCTGATCGACGACGCCACGGTGTGCAGCTACACCGCCGACTACTTCGCCCTGGTCATCCAGGCCCTGGTGCTCGGCGGCGCCCTCCTCACCGCACTCCTGTCGATCACCGCCACCAAGGACGAGGCCGACAGGCTCCCGGCCGGCGAGTACTGGTTCCTGCTGCTGTCCTCCGCCGCCGGAGCGGCCCTGCTGCCCGCCGCCCGCGACCTCGCCACCCTCGTCGTCGCCCTCGAAGTCGCCTCCCTCCCCGCCTTCGCACTGGTGGGCCTGCGACGCGGCGACAAGCGGTCCTCGGAAGCCGCCCTGAAGTTCTTCCTCTCCTCGGTCACCGCGACCGCCGTGATGCTCCTCGGCGTCAGCTTCGTGTACGCCACCACCGGCACCATGCACCTCACCGAGATCGCCACCCGCCTCGACGACGTACCCGCCCAGCTGGACACCCTCGCCCAGGCGGGCGTCGCCCTCACCCTGGTCGGCTTCGCCTTCAAGACGGCCGCCGCACCCTTCCACTTCTGGGTCCCCGACACCTACGTCGGCGCCCCGCTCCCGATCGCCGCGTACCTCTCGGTGATCGGTAAGGCGGTCGGCTTCTCCGGCCTCATCCTGGTCACCGTCGTCGCCTTCCCGTCGTACGCCGACGTCTGGGGCCCCGCACTGGCCGTACTCGCCGCCCTCACCATGACCGTCGGCAACCTGGCCGCCCTGCGCCAGTCGGCCACGCGCGCGTACAGCGCGGTCCGCCTGCTCGCCTGGTCCTCCGTCGGCCAGGCCGGCTACCTCCTGGTCCCGATCGCCGCCGCCGCGTACACCAGCGACAACCAGATCGGCTCGACCGTCGCGTACGCCCTGATGTACGCCGTCGTGAACCTCGGCGCCTTCGCCGTGGCCGCCCTCGTCGCCCGCACCAAGCCCCTGCACCGCATTGCCGACTACCGCGGCCTGTACGCCACCAACCCCCTGGCGGCGCTCGCCCTCGGCTTCTTCCTGCTCTGCCTGGCCGGCCTGCCGCCGGGCATCATCGGCCTCTTCGCGAAGGTCGCCGTCTTCTCGGCGGCCGTCGACGCGGGCCTGGCCTGGCTGGCCGCCGTCATGGCCGTGAACGTCGTGATCGCCCTCTACTACTACCTCCAGTGGACGGCCCTGCTCTTCCGCACCCCCAAGGACGCCACGGACACCAAGGACGTGACCGCCAAGGCCCCCCGCCGCGTCCCCGCCCCCCTCGCCACCGCGATCGTCCTCACCCTGATCGCCGGAATCGCCCTCTCCGGCGCCCCCCAGCTGATCCTCCGCTTCGCCACCGGCAACCTCTTCCAGTAGCGGTACGGCACGACCCCGGACGGCCTAACCGCCCTCCCCGGTGCACAAGGGAACTAGCTCCCCCCGCCTGGCGTTGACCAGTAAGGGAGGGTCCACTGAACAGTGGAAGCACCAGAGCAAGCAGTTCCCCTGCCGCACCATTTGGAGGGCGCACCGTGCACCGCCGGCACAACGGACTGAAGACAGCGGTACTCCTCGGGGGAATGTCCGCGCTGATCCTCCTCATCGGCAGCTTCTTCGGCCGTACGGGACTGCTGGTCGCGCTCCTCGTGGCGCTGGGCACCAACGCCTACGCGTACTGGAACAGCGACAAGCTGGCACTGCGCGCCATGCGGGCCCGCCCGGTCAGCGAGTTCGAGGCCCCCGCGCTCTACCGCATGGTCCGCGAGCTGTCCACGGCCGCCCGCCAGCCCATGCCCCGCCTCTACATCTCGCCGACCCAGGCCCCCAACGCCTTCGCCACCGGCCGCAACCCGCGCAACGCGGCCGTCTGCTGCACCGAGGGCATCCTCCAGATCCTCGACGAGCGCGAGCTGCGCGGCGTCATCGGCCACGAGCTGAGCCACGTCTACAACCGCGACATCCTCATCTCCTCGGTCGCCGGAGCCCTCGCCTCCGTCGTGATGTTCCTGGTCAACTTCGCCTGGCTGATCCCCAGCGGCAGATCCAGCAACGACGAGGGCCCCGGCATCTTCGGCATGCTGCTGATCATGATCCTGGGGCCGATCGCCGCCTCCGTCATCCAGCTCGCCGTCAGCCGCTCCCGCGAGTACGAGGCCGACGCCTCGGGCGCCCAGCTCACCGGCGACCCCCTCGCGCTGGCCAGCGCACTCCGTAAACTCGACGCCGGGACCAAGCAGTTGCCGCTGCCCCCCGAGCCCCGGATCGAGACCGCGAGCCACATGATGATCGCGAACCCCTTCCGGCCCGGCCAGGGCACCGCGAAGCTGTTCTCGACCCACCCGCCCATGGCGGAACGCATCGCCCGACTCGAACAGATGGCAGGACACCGCCCATGAAGACAATCCTGAACGTCATATGGCTGGTCCTCAGCGGCTTCTGGCTCTTCCTCGGCTACCTGGTCGCGGGCCTCATCCTGTGCATCACCGTCATCGGCATCCCGTTCGGCCTGGCCGCCTTCCGGATCGGCCTGTACGCGCTGTGGCCCTTCGGCCAGACCGTCGTCGACCGCCGCGACGCGGGCGCCCCCTCCTGCGTCGGCAACGTCCTGTGGCTGGTCCTCGCGGGCTGGTGGCTCGCCCTGGGCCACATCGTCACCGGCGTCCTCCTGTGCGTCACCATCGTCGGAATCCCCTTCGGTATCGCCAACTTCAAGATGATCCCGGTCTCCCTGCTGCCCCTCGGCAAGGAAATCGTCCCCACGGACCAGCCCTTCGCCGCCCGCTGACCGAGCAGAACCCCCGCTGAGCTGCGCAACCCTCGCGACTCCGGATGCGTCCTCCCAGGAAGACGCATATATGCACAGCACACCCACAGCACACAGGGGGAGTCCCAATGAGCATCCTCGGCTGGATAGTCCTCGGCCTGATCGCCGGAGTCATCGCCAAGGTCCTGCTGCCCGGCCGCGACCCGGGCGGCCTGGTCGGCACCACGGTGATCGGCATCGCGGGCGCGTTCCTCGGTGGCTGGATCTCGACGCGCTTCTTCGACCGCGAGATCGCCAACCAGTTCTACGACGGCCCGACCTGGCTCGCGGCCATCGGCGGCTCGCTCGTCCTGCTGATCGCGTACCGCATCCTCTTCGGCAACTCCCGCAGCCACCGCTGACCGGACCGACGCCGACGACGGCCGCGGTCAGCCCAGCCCGGTCTCCCGCAGCGTGATGTTCAGCCGGCCGCCCGCCAGCCCGGTCGCGGGATCCCCCGTCCCCGGCCGCACCTTCGGCACCCCGTGGTACGCGAACCGCGACGCGCCCCCGAAGACGAACAGGTCGCCCGACCCCAACTCCACGTCCCGGTAAGGCCGTCCACGCCCCTCGGTGTTGCCCAGCCGGAAGACACAGCTGTCACCGATGCTGAGCGACACCACCGGCGCGGACGACCGCTCCTCCCGGTCCTGGTGCATGCCCATCCGGGCCTCGCCGTCATAGAAGTTGACCAGCGCCATGTCCGGTGCGTACGCGTCCCCGCCCGGCGCGCACACGTGCCCGGCACGGTCCTTCCCGTACGCGGCGACCAGCGCGCGGCGCCCCAGATCGCCCAGCCAGCCGGGGAATTCGGCCACCGGCACCCCGTCGGCCGTACGCACGTAGCGGTACGGCTCCCAGTGCCAGCCCACCCCCACCGACCGCACCGACATCACCCCGCCGCCCGGCAGCCGCGTCCGCCGCAGCGGCACGGGCCCCCGCGCCCACTCCCGGCACGCCACCACCAACTCCCGCTGCTCCTGGAGCGAAAGCCACCCGGGAACGTGCACGGCCCCCGGCGCCACCTCCGCCCTGGGCAGCGAGAAGAGCCCGCTCACCCCCGGGAGCCGCCTTCCAGCTCCAGGAGCAGCCGCTTGCGCTCCAGCCCGCCCGCGTACCCGGTCAGCGAGCCGTCCGCGCCGACGATCCGGTGGCAGGGCCGCAGCACCAGCAGCGGATTGCGCCCGATCGCGGTACCGACCGCCCGGACCGCCGCCCGAGAGGCCCCGATCGACTCGGCCAGCTTCCCGTACGACGTCGTCTCCCCGTACGGCACCGCGTCGACCGCACCCCACACCCGCCGCTGGAACTCCGTACCGGAACCCTCCGCGTACGCCACCTCGAAACGGGTCAGCTCCCCGGCGAAGTACGCCTTCAGCTGCTCACCCACCCCGCCGAACAGCTCCGGCGCGAGCCGCCAGCCGTCCCGTACGACCACCCCGCCCTTCTGCCCCGGCACGGACAGCGAACTCAGCGCGACCCCACCGGGCGCCGCCGCCGACTCCACCCCGACCAGCAGCAACTCGCCCAGCGGGCTGTCCAGGGTCGCGTGCACCGTCGTCATGACCCCATCCTCTCCGCGCGGCACACGCCACGCTCTCCACCCACGAGTCTGCTCGCCCGGCCACCCCGAAGCTGGCGGAATTCGGACACGGCACTGAGGGCAGCGGGCCCGCGCCCGGATGCGGATCCCTGCCCGGATGCGGATCCCCGCCCGGATCCGGTTCCGGGGCGCGGACATGCGACGGGGGCGGCGCCGGCCCGAAGCCGCCCACCGCCCCCGTTCGAAGCGCTACCGCAAGGTCACGCCCGCTTCGGCCACGGCCTCAGCGGTAGTTCGCGAACTGGATCGCGAAGTCGAAGTCCTTGCCCTTGAGCAGCGCCTGCACGGCCTGGAGGTCGTCCCGGCTCTTGGAGCTGACCCGCAGCTCCTCGCCCTGCACCTGCGCCTTGACGCCCTTGGGGCCCTCGTCGCGGATGATCTTGGCGACCTTCTTGGCGTTGTCCTGCGAGATCCCCTCCTCGATGGAGGCGAAGATCTTGTACTCCTTGCCGGACAGCTGCGGCTCGCCCGCGTCCAGTACCTTCAGCGAGATCCCGCGCTTGACCAGCTTGGTCTCGAAGACGTCGAGGATGGCCTTGACGCGCTCCTCGGAGTTCGCCTCCATCACGATCTTCTCGCCGGACCAGGCGATCGAGGCGCCGACGTTCTTGAAGTCGTAGCGCTGCGAGAGCTCCTTCGCGGCCTGGTTGAGGGCGTTGTCGACCTCCTGCCGCTCGACCTTCGAGACGATGTCGAAACTGGAGTCGGCCATGTCCTGTGGCTCCTTGGTGTGGGTGACGGGTGACGGCGTGAAGCCGCTGCGATACGTCGCAAAGCCTAGCCACCCGTGCGGATGACGGGCGCGGATCAATCGAGTGGCGAAGCACCCCTGGTCATCGGGTATCGTTTACGTCGTCCCCAGGGAAAAGCGCCGCGAGGCGAAGATCCACGGTGACATCCCATGGCGGTGTGCCCGAGTGGCCAATGGGAACGGACTGTAAATCCGTCGGCTTAGCCTACCCAGGTTCGAATCCTGGCGCCGCCACAAAAGAAGGCCCCTGAACTGCGGAAACGCAGCTCAGGGGCCTTCGGGTTTTCCCCGCCCGGCCGTGCCCGGACCGACCGTGTCCCGCCGGTCAGCCCTCCAGCCGGATGGCCAGCTCCGTCTCCCACTTGTCCGGATCGGGCTCCACGCGCGGATCCGTCTTGTACGTCTCCAGCCGGGCGACCCAGTGCTCGCCGTCGGCCGCCTCCGTCATGTCCCACGCCAGCCCCTGCTCACGCGCCCACGCGAGCAGCGCCGAGGTGACCCCGAAGAGCTGGTCGGGGTGGCCGAAATGCGTCACCGTCGCGTACTTCCCCGCGGGCAGCACGCCGGACAGGACGTCGCCCTCGGGCTCGGGCGCGCGCGCGACCGGCACGCCCGCCTCGACCTCGAACTCCCCGTCCGCGCCGATCAGGTTGTACCGGAAGAACGGCCCGCCGAGCGGTTCGGTTCCCCGCGCCGCCAGCCATCCGAAGAGCTCCGGGATCCGGTCGGCGATCTCGGCGAAACCGTCCGCCCTGACCCGCCCCAGGATCGACGCGTAGGGCTGCTCCGCCCGCTCCACGACGACGGGTTCGACCTTGTGCTGCATACGACTCCCTCTCCCTCGCGCCACCCGCGCCCCGCTCACTGCCCGTCAGTTCCCGGGCCGGGCACGACTTCAGTTCCCCGCGACGTCCTTCACGGCCACCGACACGGGCACGCTGCCACCGATCAGCTCCAGCGTCAGCCCCGCCGTCGACGGCGTCTCCAGCAGGTCCGCCAGTACGGCCGCCACGTCGTCGCGGGACACCGGACCGCGCCCGGTGGAGGCCCCCAGGGAGACCAGACCTGTGCCCGCGTCGTTCGTCAGCGAGCCGGGCCGCAGGATCGTCCAGTCGAGCCCTTCCCTGGCCCGTACGTCCGCGTCCGCCGCGCCCTTGGCCCGCAGGTACACGTCGAAGATCTCGTCCCCGGCGTGCTCCGGGTCGGCGCCCATCGAGGACACCACGACATAGCGCCGTACGCCCGCACGCTCCGCCGCGTCGGCGAACAGCACGGCCGCGTCCCGGTCCACCGTGTCCTTGCGCCCGGCGCCGCTGCCCGGGCCCGCACCTGCCGCGAAGACGGCCGCCGTGGCACCCTTCAGCACCGCCGCGACCTCCTCAACGGACGCCGACTCCAGGTCGAGCACGACCGGTTCGGCCCCTGCCGACCGCAGGTCCTCGCCCTGCTTCGGATCGCGGATGATCCCCGCGACCTCGCTCCCGCGCGCAGCGAGCAAGCGCTCCAGCCGCAACGCGATCTGACCGTGTCCACCAGCGATGACAATGCGCATATCACCGACCGTACGCCCCCAAACCCCACCGCGCCGCCGTACGCCGCAAGCCCCCTCACGCCGCCGTACGCCGCAGGCCCCCTCGCGCGCCCCCTCGGCGGCTAGGCCCCCGCCCGCCCCTGCCTCGGCAGCTCCAGCTCGCCCGCCGCCCCCACCGAATCGCAGTACTCCCGCACCGCGCTCGTCCGCGCCACCACCCGCCCCCGGTGCACCACGATCCGGCTGTACGCCAACGACAGCACCCCGGCCAGCCGTTCACCCCGTACTGCCACCAGCTCCGCCGGGAAGCCCGCCTCCAGCCGCACCTCGGGCAGCCCCATCGCCGCCCTGGCCACCGTCGCCACCGCGTCGTACGCGTCCCCGGGCCGCATCCCGCTCTGCGACGCCAGCAGATAGGCAGCCTCCAGCGGATCCCCCCGGCCCACCGGGTTCGCCGTGTCCCTCAGCGCCCCGCTGCCCGCCGCCAGCCGCACCCCGGCCGCCCGCAGCAGCCGCACCGGCGCCACCCCCCGCTGGTCCACCCCGCCGCACCCGCCCTGCGGCTGGCACACCACGCTCACGCCCGCCGCGGCCAGCTGGCCGGCCGCCCGGGTGGCCACCTCCAGCGGCAGCCGCGAAAGCCCGCCGCACGGCCCGATCGCCACCCCGGTCCGCAGCCCGCCGGCCATCGCCGCGAGCCGCGCGAGCCGCGCCGGATCGTCACCGTCCGTATGCAGATCGACCGGGCAGCCGTGCTCCGCCGCCACTTCGAGCACCCGCTCCACGTACCCGGCCGGATCCGGATCAAGGTCCGGACTCCCGCCCACCACACAGGCGCCCATCTTCACCGCGTCCCGCAGCATCGCCAGCCCGTCCGCCCCGGCGATCCCGGTCAGCAGCCGGGGCACCGCCACCGCGGACAGGTCCACCAGCCCCCGCAGCGAGCGCCTGGCCTGCAGCACCGCCTCCATCGGGCCGAGCCCGTGCACGTCCCCGATCCGTACGTGCGAACGCTGCGCCGTGGCCCCGTGCCCGAGCTGCAGCAGGGCCGCGTCCGTGGTCCGCCGCTGGACATCCGGTCCGGCATACGAGACGGGGCCCTCGGCGTCCGCGGTCAGCGCGGTGTCCCCGTGGGCGTGCGGTTCGGCCGGGGCGGGCAGCAGCAGGAAGCCGTCGAGGTCCACCCGGGCGGCCCGGTGCGCCGGCAGGCTCCCCGCCGTACCCACCGCCTCGATGCGCCCCTCGCTCAGCCGTACGTCGACCGTGCGGCCGTCGGTGAGCCGGGCGCCGCTCAGCAGCAGGGCGGTGGCGCCCTCCCCGGCGCTCCCGGCGGCGCCGTCGGAGCTGCCCGAGCTGCCCGGGCTGCCAGGACGGCGGGGCGGCTGCGGCTGACTGTCGGACGTCGCGCTGTCGGACATCGCGCTCCTGGCGGGGGCTCGGGCGGAAAGGGCGCGGCGGGGAGCGGGAGGCGCCCGGGGGAGCGGCCGGAACCCAAGATCGCGCAGCGTGCGTTCGAGCCTAGGTGCCCCTTTCCGAGGCTTCGAGAAGGAGCGAAATAGTCGTACCGGAGTGACCTCAGGTGGCCTACGTGACGGGTGGTGGGGGTGCGTCCCGAGGCGGTCGATCAGGGCCCTCGATATGGATTTGGGGGATCGGCGCACACCCGTGTAATGTCTTCATCGCTCGCCCCAATAGCTCAGTCGGTAGAGCGTCTCCATGGTAAGGAGAAGGTCTGCGGTTCGATTCCGCATTGGGGCTCTGGTGTTCGGAGATCCTCCCCCTCGGGGGAGGTGATCCAGACATCAAAGCGGTGTAGCTCAGTCGGTAGAGCAAGCGGCTCATAATCGCTGTGTCACCGGTTCAAGTCCGGTCACCGCTACGCGCAGTAGCCGATTGTAGGGTCGGTCCTCCGATCGGCTACTCTTTTTTGCGTTCATCCGTACATCCGTCCGTCCAAGGAGCACTCACGTGGCTGCCACCGACGTCCGCCCGAAGATCACGCTGGCCTGCGTGGAGTGCAAGGAGCGGAACTACATCACCAAGAAGAACCGGCGTAACAACCCGGACCGCATGGAGATGAAGAAGCACTGCCCGCGTTGCAACTCGCACACGGCGCACCGCGAAACGCGCTAAGCACAGGCTCGTACACGAGGCCGTCCCCTTATTCGGGGGGCGGCCTCGTGTCGTTTGTCACTGCAATTCACTTCACTTCACAGGAGGTACGAGTCCATGGCGCTCGACCAGTCCTTCGTGGGGCGGACCTATCCGCCCACCTCTGCGTACGAGGTCGGCCGGGAGAAGATCCGCGAGTTCGCCGAGGCCGTCGGTGACAGCAATCCCGCGTACACCGATCAGGAAGCCGCCAAGGCACTCGGCCACTGCGACGTGATCGCGCCGCCGACCTTCGTGTTCGCGATCACCTTCAAGGCCGCGCGCCAGGTGATCGAGGACCGGCAGCTGGGGCTCGACTACAGCCGCGTGGTGCACGGCGACCAGAAGTTCGCGTACACCCGCCCCGTGCGGGCGGGCGACCGGCTGACGGTCACCTCGACCATCGAGGCGATCAAGTCGATGGCCGGGAACGACATCCTGGACATCCGTGGCGAGGTCCACGACGAGAGCGGTGAGCACGTCGTGACCGCCTGGACGAAGCTGGTGGCGCGTGCCGCCACCGAGGAGGCGTGAGATGGCTGCCAAGGTCGCGTACGGCGACGTCGAGGTCGGCACCGAGCTGCCCGCCCTGTCCTTTCCCGTGAGCCGCGCCACGCTCGTGCAGTACGCGGGTGCCTCGGGCGACTTCAACCCGATCCACTGGAACGAGAAGTTCGCGGTCGAGGTCGGCCTGCCGGACGTCATCGCCCACGGCATGTTCACCATGGCCGAGGCGATCCGCGTGGTCACCGACTGGACGGTCGACCCGGCCGCCGTCGTCGAGTACGGGGTCCGCTTCACCAAGCCGGTCGTCGTCCCGAACGACGGCACGGGCGCCCTGATCGAGGTCACCGGCAAGGTCGCCGCCCTCCTCGACGACAACCGGGTCCGGGTGGACCTGACCGCCATGAGCGCCGGCCAAAAAGTCCTCGGCATGTCCCGAGCCGTAGTCCAACTCACCTAACCGAGCGCCTACGCCGCCCACCCCCCTCGGGCAGCGGCCCCGCCGAGCCCCCTCGGGCAGCGGCCCCCGCCGAGCCCCCTTGGGCGGCGGGGCCGCCCCCCGGGGGCGGAACGGGCGGGCAAGGGGGCGGCCCCCGGCGGAGCCGAGCCCTCCGACCCCGCCCCACCTCCGCCATGGCCCCCACCACAGACGAGTGGCCCCCACCCCACCCCTCGCACTCTCGTACGCTGGACCCCGTGCAGGAACTCCAAGACGCCCCCCTCGCCCCCCTGACCACCTTCCGCCTCGGCGGCCCCGCCACCCACCTCGTCACCGCCACCACCGACGACGAAGTCATCACCGCGGTCCGCACGGCCGACGAGACCGGCACCCCCCTGCTGATCATCGGCGGCGGCAGCAACCTGATCATCGGCGACAAGGGCTTCGAAGGAACCGCCCTGCGCATCGCCACCCAGGGCTTCCGCCTCGAAGGCACCAAGCTGGAGCTGGCCGCGGGCGAGGTGTGGACCGACGCCGTCGAGAAGGTCGTCGCAGCCGGCCTCGCGGGCATCGAATGCCTCGCCGGAATCCCCGGCTCCGCCGGTGCGACCCCGATCCAGAACGTCGGCGCGTACGGCCAGGACGTCTCCAGCACCCTCACCGAGGTCGACGCGTACGACCGCCGCACCCGCGAGCGCGTCACGCTCACCAACGCCGAGTGCGCGTTCTCGTACCGCCACAGCCGCTTCAAGGAGAACCCGGAGCGCTACGTCGTGCTCCGCGTCCGCTTCGAGCTGGAGGACGCCGGCGGGCTCTCCGCGCCGGTCAAGTACCCGGAGACCGCCCGCACGCTCGGCGTCGAGGCGGGGGAGCGGGTCCCCGCCGCCACCGCCCGCGAGACCGTCCTCGCGCTGCGCGCGGGCAAGGGCATGGTCCTCGACCCCGAGGACCACGACACCTGGTCGGCCGGCTCGTTCTTCACCAACCCGATCCTCGACGAGGCACAGTTCGCGGACTTCCTGCGCCGCGTCCACAGCCGCCTCGGCCCGGACACCGCCCCGCCCGCCTTCCCGGCGGGGGAGGGGCTGACCAAGACCTCGGCCGCCTGGCTGATCGACCGCGCGGGCTTCACCAAGGGGTACGGCACCGGCCCCGCCCGCATCTCCACCAAGCACACCCTCGCCCTCACCAACCGGGGTGAGTCCAGCACGGAGGACCTCCTCGCGCTGGCCCGCGAGGTCGTCGAGGGCGTACGGGAAGCGTTCGGCGTCACTCTCGTCAACGAGCCCGTGACGGTCGGCTGCGCCCTCTGACCGTGCACGTCCCCCGAGGGGGCCTCAGTACGCGACGCCGACGCCCTGCTTCACCGTCGACGGATCGTCCAGCACCGCCAGCATCGCGTGGGCCACATCGGCCCGCGCGATGTTCCGGCCGCTGCGCGGGGTGCCGCCGACGACCGTCCGGTACCTGCCGGTCAGGGGCTTGTCGTGCAGCTTCGGCGGGCGCACCGACGTCCAGTCCGTCGCCGAGCGCGCCAACTCGCCCTCCATCAGCCGCAGATCGTCGTACACCTTCTTCAGGACCGTGCTGATCACGCGCCCCACCAGCCGGTCGAACGGCGGCTGGCGCTCCGGCTCCGGGCCGACCGGGGCAGCGCTGACGACCACCAGCCGCCGGGTGCCCTCCGCCTCCATGGCCCGCAGCACCGAGCGGGTCAGCGGTGTCGCGATCCCGGCGTCCTTGAGGCTGCGCGCGCCGAGGCCGGAGAGGACCGCGTCCCGTCCGGCCACGGCCGCCCGCAGCTCCTGGGGGTCCCGCAGGTCCGCCCGGAACACCGTGAGCCCCTCACCGGTCACCGCGAACCGCGCGGGGTCCCGTACGACCGCCGTGACCTCGTGCCCTGCGGCCAGCGCCTGTTTGACGATCTCCTGCCCGATGCCGCCCGTGGCCCCGAATACCGTGAGCTTCATTGCGGATCCCTCCAAAGTGGGTGAGTATTCACTCACTACGAGGGTGAGTGAACACTCACCCACCCGTCAAGCCCTCTCCCCGAATCCGTTTCCGAAGCCCGCACCGCCCCGGAGTCCCCATGCAGAAACCCACCCGCGAACGCATCCTCGACGCCGCCCACGAGCTGATGCGCTCCCTCGGTCTGGCCCGCGCCACCACCAAGGAGATCGCGCGGGCCGCCGACTGCTCGGAAGCGGCGCTCTACAAGCACTTCACCGGCAAGGACGAGATCTTCGTGGCGGTCCTGACCGAGCGGCTGCCCCGGCTCACCCCGCTGCTCCAGCGCCTCGTGCTCGACCCCGGCGAGCGCACCGTCGAGCAGAACCTCACCGAGATCGCCCGCCAGGCGACCCTCTTCTACGCCGAGAGCTTCCCGATCGGCGCCTCCCTCTACGCCGAGACCAAACTCAAGAGCCGCCACGACAAGGCCATGCAGGAGATGGGCACGGGACCCCACATGCCCATCGAGGGCCTGGACGCCTATCTGAGGGTGGAACAGACGGCAGGCCGCATCGATGCCCGCACCGACACCTTCGCCGCCGCCTCGCTCCTCATGGGCGCCTGCGCCCAGCGCGCCTTCGCCTACAGCCAGGACGGACTCGCCGGCAAGCCGCCCCCGCAGTCCGTCGACGACTTCGCCGCCGCCCTGGCCGCCACCCTGCTCGCGGGCATCAGCGGCTGACAGTCACCCCGCCAGCCACCCGTCGATCCCGGCCAGCAGCTTCTCCCGTACGTCCACCGGCGCGGCCGAGCCCCGCACCGACTGCCGTGCCAGCTCGGCCAGTTCGGCATCGGTGAAGCCGTGGTGCTCCCGCGCCAGTTCGTACTGCGCGGCCAGCCGCGACCCGAACAGCAGCGGGTCGTCCGCCCCCAGCGCCATCGGCACCCCGGCGTCCCACAGCGTCCGCAGCGGCACGTCCTCGGGCTTCTCGTACACCCCGAGGGCCACGTTCGAGGACGGGCACACCTCGCAGGTGATGCCCTTCTCCGCGAGCCGCCGCAGCAGCCTCGGGTCCTCGGCGGCGCGGACCCCGTGCCCGATCCGCGAGGCGTCCAGATCGTCCAGGCAGTCCCGTACGGAAGAGGGACCGGTCAGCTCGCCGCCGTGCGGGGCCGCCAGCAGGCCGCCCTCGCGGGCGATGGCGAAGGCGCGGTCGAAGTCCCTGGCCATGCCCCGGCGCTCGTCGTTCGACAGTCCGAAACCGACGATCCCGCGGTCCGCGTACCGCACCGCGAGCCGGGCCAGGGTGCGTGCGTCCAGCGGGTGCTTCATCCGGTTCGCCGCGACCAGCACCCGCATCCCGAGCCCGGTCTCCCGCGACGCGCTGTCCACCGCGTCCAGGATGATCTCCAGCGCCGGGATCAGACCGCCGAGCAGCGGCGCGTACGACGTCGGATCGACCTGGATCTCCAGCCAGCCCGACCCGTCCCGCACATCCTCCTCGGCGGCCTCACGGACCAGCCGCTGGATGTCCTCGGGGGTACGCAGGCACGACCTGGCCGCGTCGTACAGCCGCTGGAACCGGAACCAGCCCCGCTCGTCGGTCGCCCGCAGCTTCGGCGGTTCACCGCTGGTCAGCGCCTCGGGAAGATGCACACCGTGCTTGTCGGCCAGCTCCAGCAGAGTGGTGGGCCGCATCGAGCCGGTGAAGTGCAGGTGCAGATGGGCCTTGGGAAGCAGGGTCAGATCACGTACACGTTCCATCGCCCGATCTTGCCGTACGCAGGTGGCGCCCGGAAGTGGCTTCTCCCCAACGGGTGCGCCCCCGAACGCAGAAACGGTCCTCCGGCCATCTGGCCGGAGGACCGTCACCTGCGGGAACAGCCGTCAGTCGCGCGCCTCGGCGAGCAGCTTCTGCATCCGGGACACGCCCTCGACGAGATCCTCGTCACCCAGCGCGTACGAAAGCCGCAGGTAGCCCGGGGTGCCGAAGGCCTCGCCGGGAACCACCGCGACCTCCACCTCCTCCAGGATCAGCGCGGCCAGCTCGACCGAGGTCTGCGGGCGCTTGCCGCGGATCTCCTTGCCCAGCAGCCCCTTCACCGACGGGTACACATAGAACGCGCCCTCGGGCGTCGGGCAGACGACGCCGTCGATCTCGCCCAGCATCCGCACGATGGTCTGCCGGCGCCGGTCGAAGGCGGTCCGCATCTCCGAGACCGCGTCCAGCGACCCGGAGACGGCGGCCAGCGCCGCCACCTGCGCCACGTTGCTCACGTTGGAGGTGGCGTGCGACTGGAGGTTCGTCGCGGCCTTCACCACGTCCTTGGGGCCGATGATCCAGCCGACCCGCCAGCCGGTCATCGCGTACGTCTTGGCGACGCCGTTGACCACGATGCACTTGTCCTGGAGCTCCGGCACGATCGCCGGCAGCGAGGTGAACCTCGCGTCCCCGTAGACCAGGTGCTCGTAGATCTCGTCGGTGAGGACCCACAGCCCCTTCTCGTGCGCCCAGCGGCCGATCGCCTCGGCGTCGGCCTCGCTGTAGACCGCGCCGGTCGGGTTCGACGGCGAGACGAAGAGGACGACCTTGGTGTTCTCCGTACGAGCGGCCTCCAGCTGCTCCACCGAAACCCGGTAACCGGTCGTCTCGTCCGCGACCACCTCGACGGGGACACCGCCCGCGAGCCGGATCGACTCGGGGTACGTCGTCCAGTACGGGGCCGGGACGATGACCTCGTCGCCCGGGTCGAGGATCGCGGCGAAGGCCTCGTAGATGGCCTGCTTGCCGCCGTTGGTCACCAGGATCTGCGAGGCGTCGACCTCGTAGCCGGAGTCGCGCAGCGTCTTCGCCGCGATCGCGTTCTTCAGCTCGGGCAGCCCGCCGGCCGGGGTGTAGCGGTGGTACTTCGGGTTCGAGCAGGCCTCGATCGCGGCCTGGACGATGTAGTCCGGCGTCGGGAAGTCGGGCTCACCGGCACCGAAGCCGATCACCGGACGGCCGGCGGCCTTGAGGGCCTTCGCCTTCGCGTCGACGGCCAGGGTGGCGGACTCGGAGATTGCACCTACGCGGGCGGACACCCTGCGCTCGGTCGGAGGGGTAGCAGCGCTCATACGGCCCATCGTCCCAGACAGGGGAGGCCCCCGGTACAGGGGTTTCGAAGACCGGCCGGAGGAGGGCGGGGAGCTCGCCCGAGTCCTATCTGTTCGACGTCGGGCCTGGGAGCACGTACACTCACCTGTCGTTGGCCCACAGCAGACCACGCCACCGTGCGCACTCCGTGCACCCGGTCGGATGCGGTAGGTTGGGGGAACCACAAAGGGTCGTAGCTCAATTGGTAGAGCACTGGTCTCCAAAACCAGCGGTTGGGGGTTCAAGTCCCTCCGGCCCTGCTACACACTCCTTCGCCGGGATGTGTGCGCATGTACGTACTTCTCTGCATTGTCGTGCGGCTCCACCGGGCGCGGCACGGCCACGACCCGGAATCAGGTGAGTAGCGTGACGGACGCCGTGGGCTCCATCGACATGCCTGATGCCCAGGACGAAGCACCGAAGAAGGCACGCAAGGGCGGCAAGCGGGGCAAGAAGGGCCCGTTCGGCCGCCTCGCGCAGTTCTATCGCCAGATCGTCGCGGAACTCCGCAAGGTCGTCTGGCCCACTCGCAGCCAGCTGACGACGTACACCACCGTCGTCATCGTCTTCGTCGTGATCATGATCGGCATCGTGACCGTGATCGACCAGGGCTTCTCCGCCGCGGTGAAGTACGTCTTCGGCTAAAAACCTCGCGTAGGGCGCCTCCATCACTGGGCGCCCCTTTCGCGCGTTCCACCCATTTGTGTATCCAGGAAGAAGCAGCCACCGTGTCTGACCCGAACCTGAACGATGCCGGCGAGCCGGCGGCGGGCTCTGTCGAGTCCGTAGAGGACGAGACCGCCATCGTTGAGGCGGCGGACGCTGTGGAGCCCGACCAGGCCGAAGCGGCCGACGCCGCCGCGGGCGAGCCGGCCGAAGAGGCCGCCGTGCACGTCGAGGACGACGCCGTCGCCATCGCCGAGACCGACGAGGACGCGGCAGCCGCCGCGGACGTCGCCGAGTCGGACGAGATCGACGAAGCCGTCGCCGAGGACGAGGCCGACGCCGAAGAGGCCGCGGCCGAGGCGGAGCCCGCCGAGCCGGTCGACCCGATCGTGGCCCTCCGCGAGGAACTGCGCACCCTGCCCGGCGAGTGGTACGTCATCCACACGTACGCCGGTTACGAGAAGCGCGTGAAGGCCAACCTGGAGCAGCGCGCCGTCTCCCTGAACGTCGAAGAGTTCATCTACCAGGCAGAAGTGCCGGAAGAAGAAATCGTTCAGATCAAGAACGGCGAGCGCAAGAACGTCCGTCAGAACAAGCTCCCCGGCTACGTGCTGGTGCGCATGGACCTGACCAACGAGTCCTGGGGCGTCGTCCGCAACACCCCCGGCGTCACCGGCTTCGTGGGCAACGCCTACGACCCGTACCCGCTGACCCTGGACGAGATCGTCAAGATGCTCGCCCCGGAGGCCGAGGAGAAGGCCGCCCGCGAGGCGGCCGAGGCCGAGGGCAAGCCCGCACCGGCCCGCAAGCTCACCGTCGAGGTCCTGGACTTCGAGGTCGGCGACGCGGTCACCGTCACCGACGGCCCGTTCGCGACCCTCCAGGCCACGATCAACGAGATCAACCCGGACTCCAAGAAGGTCAAGGGCCTCGTCGAGATCTTCGGCCGCGAGACCCCGGTCGAGCTCAGCTTCGACCAGATCCAGAAGAACTAAGAGCTTCCGGACAACAGCTTCCGAACAGGTCAGATCGGGCTCCCAAAGCCGGTCTGACCTGCTCGGTTTTTAGCCGCGCACCTATACCCGTTATCGTTGTGCGGTATGCCTCCATCCGGATGATCGGATGGATGGCCGAAACTCTCACTAGGACCCGGAGAGAGCAATGCCTCCCAAGAAGAAGAAGGTCACGGGGCTTATCAAGCTCCAGATCAACGCGGGCGCCGCTAACCCGGCCCCGCCGGTCGGCCCGGCGCTCGGTCAGCACGGCGTCAACATCATGGAGTTCTGCAAGGCCTACAACGCCGCGACCGAGTCGCAGCGTGGCATGGTCGTGCCGGTGGAGATCACGGTCTACGAGGACCGCTCCTTCACCTTCGTGACGAAGACCCCGCCGGCCGCCAAGCTGATCCTCAAGGCCGCGGGTGTGGACAAGGGATCGGGCGAGCCCCACAAGACCAAGGTCGCGAAGCTCACCGCCGCTCAGGTGCGCGAGATCGCCACGGTCAAGCTCCCCGACCTGAACGCCAACGACCTTGACGCCGCCGACAAGATCATCGCCGGCACCGCCCGTTCCATGGGCATCACGGTCGAGGGCTGATCAGCCCCCTTCGTACGAACAGTGGTAGGGCCACGCGCCGGCCCGCACCACGACTCCACACCAGCCACGCGGCGGAAGCCGCATGGTGAATACCTGACACAGGAGCAGCAGTGAAGCGCAGCAAGTCTCTCCGCGCTGCGGACGCCAAGATCGACCGGGAGCGTCTGTACGCCCCGCTTGAGGCCGTCCGTATCGCCAAGGACACCAGCTCGGTCAAGTTCGACGGCACCGTCGAGGTCGCCATGCGTCTGGGCGTCGACCCGCGCAAGGCCGACCAGATGGTCCGTGGCACCGTGAACCTCCCGCACGGCACCGGCAAGACCGCCCGGGTCCTGGTCTTCGCGACCGGTGACCGTGCAGCGGCCGCGGAAGCCGCGGGCGCCGACATCGTCGGCTCCGACGAACTGATCGACGAGGTGGCCAAGGGCCGCCTGGACTTCGACGCCGTCGTCGCCACCCCGGACCTCATGGGCAAGGTCGGCCGCCTCGGCCGCGTGCTCGGTCCGCGTGGTCTGATGCCGAACCCGAAGACCGGAACGGTCACCCCGGACGTGGCGAAGGCTGTCACGGACATCAAGGGCGGCAAGATCGAGTTCCGCGTCGACAAGCACTCGAACCTGCACTTCATCATCGGCAAGGTCTCCTTCGACGAGACCAAGCTGGTGGAGAACTACGCAGCGGCGCTGGAGGAAGTCCTCCGTCTGAAGCCGTCCGCCGCCAAGGGCCGCTACATCAAGAAGGCCACGCTGGCCACCACGATGGGCCCCGGCATCCCGCTGGACGCCAACCGCACCCGCAACCTCCTCGTCGAGGAGGACCCGGCCGCCGTCTGATCCTGACGGCAGTCGCGGGTTTCGCGCACTGAGTCAGCCAGGCCCCCACCCCTCTCCGGAGGGGTGGGGGCCTGGCTGCGTTACGGTGCTGTGAGTTTTCGGTGAGTCCGGTGAAGAGCGAGGGGTGTGGGTTTCAGCATGCAGAGCTACGTCTTCAGGCGTGCGGGCATCGCGGCAGCGGCCGCCGCGGTCATGGTCGGTGCGGCTGCCTGTGGCGGCGGTACGGAGCCCAAGGACGGCGGCGCGAAGGAAAGCGCCGCCAAGGGCGGGGGCGGCAAGGAGGCGGCCGGGGACGGCGGCAACACCTTCAATCCGCTCAGCATGCTCCGTACGGTCGAGAAGAAGACCAACGAGGCGAAGTCGGCCAAGGTGGAGACCACCATGACCGTCGGCACCCTCATGGGGACCAACAGCAAGGGCGTGCTGGACTGGTCCGACGGGATCACCGGCACCATGCAGGTCACGCAGACCGGCGGGCAGATGGCCGAGGCCCAGAAGAAGGCCGGCAACCCCGCCACCTCCGACGCCCGCTACGTGCGCGACGGCTACTACGCCAGGATGGGCGACCAGGTCGCCGCGAGCCTCGGCGGCAAGCACTGGATCTGGTACTCCTACGACGCCATGGCCAAGCTGCTCGGCCCGTCCGGCGCGGTGCTGAAGGACCAGCTGCAGAACTCCAGCCCCGACAAGAGCCTGAAGGGCCTGCTGGCCTCCGGTGACGTCAAGAAGGTCGGCGAGGAGGACGTACGGGGCGTACGCGCGACGCACTACTCCGGCACCGTCGACGCGGCGAAGCTGGCCGAGAAGAACAACCAGACGCTCGACAAGGCGCAGCTGGACGCCTACAAGAAGCAGCTCACCGACGCCGGCATCACCACCGAGACCATCGACATCTGGGTGGACAGCAACGACCTGCTGGTGAAGAAGGTCGAGAAGGCCGCTACGAAGAACGGGCCGCTCAACTCGACCGCGTACTACTCCGACTACGGCACCCCCGCCCAGGTCGAGAAGCCCGCGGCCTCCGACACCGCGGACTTCGAGGAGATCCTGAAGAAGCAGCAGGCCGCGGGCGGAGCCGCAGCGGCCGGCGGGGCCGGTTCCTAGCCCGTCCCTCCACGACGGGGTCCCCGCGCCGGGAACGGGGGCCCCAACAGCGATTTGCTCGATTCGTACGGCGTCGCGTACTCTTCCGAGGAAGCCAAAGACCGCTGGTCGTTGCTGCGTGTTCGTAAGAGGACGTGGTGGCCGAAGGATCCGCTTGAAAGATGCGGACGACCTGCGCAGGTGTTCGTGGAAAGTTCCCGGTTCATTCTGGTTGAGCTCAGCCCCGTGCGCTTGCGCCGGGGCGTTTCGTATTTTTCAGCCCCTTCTGAGCGGTCCTCATCACCCGGAAGGAGGCCGACGCTCTATGGCAAGGCCCGACAAGGCTGCCGCGGTAGCCGAGCTCGCGGACCAGTTCCGCAGCTCGAACGCCGCCGTGCTGACCGAGTACCGGGGTCTCACCGTTGCGCAGCTCAAGACGCTGCGTCGTTCGCTCGGTGAGAACGCCCAGTACGCCGTGGTGAAGAACACGCTGACCAAGATCGCGGCCAACGAGGCCGGGATCACTTCGCTGGACGACCAGTTCACTGGTCCGACGGCGGTTGCCTTCATCACCGGTGACCCGGTGGAGTCGGCGAAGGGTCTTCGTGACTTCGCCAAGGAGAACCCGAACCTCATCATCAAGGGCGGTGTCCTTGACGGTAAGGCGCTGTCCGCCGATGAGATCAAGAAGCTCGCGGACCTTGAGTCCCGCGAGGTTCTGCTCAGCAAGCTGGCCGGTGCCTTCAAGGGCAAGCAGTCTCAGGCTGCTCAGCTCTTCCAGGCGCTGCCGTCGAAGTTCGTCCGCACTGCGGAGGCTCTTCGCGTCAAGCGTGATGAGCAGGGCGGTGCCGAGTAACTCGGCTCGCGCAATGGTCGTAGCCCACTAGGGAGACGGCCGCAGCGGGCCGATCGTACGCCCGCCGACATTTACATCCGGCACCTGCCGAATTAGTGGAAGGACGCCATCATGGCGAAGCTGTCCCAGGACGACCTGCTCGCGCAGTTCGAAGAGATGACCCTCATCGAGCTCTCCGAGTTCGTGAAGGCCTTCGAGGAGAAGTTCGACGTCACCGCCGCCGCGGCCGTCGCCGTTGCCGGTCCGGCCCAGGGTGGCGGCGACGCCGCTGCCGTTGAGGAGCAGGACGAGTTCGACGTCATCCTCACCGGCGCCGGCGAGAAGAAGATCCAGGTCATCAAGGTCGTGCGTGAGCTGACCTCCCTCGGCCTGAAGGAGGCCAAGGACCTCGTCGACGGCACCCCGAAGCCGGTCCTCGAGAAGGTCAAGAAGGAGGACGCGGAGAAGGCTGCCGAGTCCCTCAAGGCCGCCGGCGCGTCCGTCGAGGTCAAGTGACTTCTTGAGTCCTAAGGACTCTTCTGCCGGAAGTTAGCCGCGAGGTGTAACACCGGCACAGCCAAGGGCGATCACCCAATGGGGTGGTCGCCCTTCGGCGTTCTCCCGCACAACTGGGCTCAGGGCTCCGCGACGAGTAAGGTGATCTTCGTTGTGCGCCCCGCAGCCCACTGTGCGCCCGTTGTACGCCGCTGAGACGGCCCGGGCAGGTGACAAACCTCCAAGGGGGCGGGGGGCCTTGACGAACGGCACGCGGCGCGCAATTCTCAGGACGCGTCGTCACATCGATCCGCATCCGAGGCATGGATCGATGACGAAGAGGGCAGTATCGAGGTGCGCTCGCTGGGCGCGGAGGGCTCGCCCGTGACGTTGATGCAGCAGCAGTCTTGGCAGTGGCGTTGAGAAGAACAAAGAGGCCGATGAGGGTCCCAAAAAACCCGCTCTGGACATCAGTGGGCCAAGTGGCTACACTGACCCTTTGCGCTGCCTGTTAGCTGCCTCCTGCCCGTCACCAGGGGCATGCCCATGCTTGAGCACCGAGGAATGATCCGCCCTGATCAGGGCTTTTCTGTCTCTGTGTCCAACGTGGGACCGGTACGCGCGTAGTGAGTCCGAGCCCTCGGAAGGACCCCCTCTTGGCCGCCTCGCGCAACGCCTCGACCTCCAATACGAACAACGGCGCCAGCACCGCCCCGCTGCGCATCTCCTTTGCAAAGATCAAGGAGCCCCTCGAGGTTCCGAACCTCCTCGCGCTGCAGACCGAGAGCTTTGACTGGCTGCTCGGCAACGCCGCTTGGAAGGGTCGCGTCGAGGCCGCTCTCGAGAGTGGACAGGACGTCCCCACCAAGTCCGGTCTGGAAGAGATCTTCGAAGAGATCTCCCCGATCGAGGACTTTTCCGGGTCGATGTCGCTGACGTTCCGCGACCACCGTTTCGAGCCGCCGAAGAACTCCATCGACGAGTGCAAGGACCGCGACTTCACGTTCGCCGCCCCGCTCTTCGTCACCGCGGAGTTCACCAACAACGAGACCGGCGAGATCAAGTCCCAGACGGTCTTCATGGGCGACTTCCCGCTCATGACCAACAAGGGCACCTTCGTCATCAACGGCACCGAGCGTGTCGTGGTGTCGCAGCTGGTCCGCTCGCCGGGTGTCTACTTCGACTCCTCCATCGAGAAGACGTCCGACAAGGACATCTTCTCCGCCAAGATCATCCCGTCCCGGGGTGCCTGGCTGGAGATGGAGATCGACAAGCGCGACATGGTCGGTGTCCGCATCGACCGCAAGCGCAAGCAGTCCGTCACCGTTCTCCTGAAGGCTCTCGGTTGGACGACCGAGCAGATCCTGGAGGAGTTCGGCGAGTACGAGTCCATGCGCGCCACCCTGGAGAAGGACCACACCCAGGGCCAGGACGACGCGCTGCTCGACATCTACCGCAAGCTGCGTCCGGGCGAGCCGCCGACCCGTGAGGCCGCTCAGACGCTGCTCGAGAACCTCTACTTCAACCCGAAGCGCTACGACCTCGCGAAGGTCGGCCGCTACAAGGTGAACAAGAAGCTCGGCGCGGACGAGCCGCTGAACGCCGGCGTGCTGACCACCGACGACATCATCGCCACCATCAAGTACCTGGTGAAGCTCCACGCGGGCGAGACCGAGACGGTCGGCGAGTCGGGCCGGAACATCGTCGTCGAGACCGACGACATCGACCACTTCGGCAACCGTCGTCTGCGCAACGTCGGCGAGCTCATCCAGAACCAGGTCCGCACGGGTCTGGCTCGTATGGAGCGCGTCGTGCGCGAGCGCATGACGACCCAGGACGTCGAGGCGATCACGCCGCAGACCCTGATCAACATCCGCCCGGTCGTGGCGTCGATCAAGGAATTCTTCGGCACCTCGCAGCTGTCGCAGTTCATGGACCAGAACAACCCGCTGTCGGGTCTGACGCACAAGCGTCGTCTCTCGGCACTGGGTCCCGGTGGTCTGTCCCGTGAGCGGGCAGGCTTCGAGGTCCGTGACGTGCACCCGTCCCACTACGGACGCATGTGCCCGATCGAGACCCCCGAAGGCCCGAACATCGGTCTGATCGGTTCGCTGGCTTCGTACGGCCGCGTCAACGCCTTCGGCTTTGTCGAGACCCCGTACCGCCGCGTCACCGAGGGTGTCGTCACCGACGAGGTCGACTACCTGACGGCCGACGAGGAAGACCGCTTCGTGATCGCCCAGGCGAACGCGACCCTCGGTGAGGACATGCGCTTCACCGAGTCGCGCGTCCTGGTCCGCCGTCGTGGCGGAGAGATCGACTACATCCCGGGCGACGACGTCGACTACATGGACGTCTCGCCGCGCCAGATGGTGTCGGTCGCGACCGCGATGATCCCCTTCCTGGAGCACGACGACGCCAACCGTGCCCTCATGGGCGCGAACATGATGCGTCAGGCCGTGCCCCTGATCACGTCCGAGGCGCCGCTCGTCGGCACCGGCATGGAGTACCGCTGCGCGGTCGACGCCGGTGACGTCATCAAGGCGGAGAAGGCGGGTGTGGTCCAGGAGGTATCCGCGGACTACGTCACCGTCGCCAACGACGACGGCACGTACACCACGTACCGGATCGCCAAGTTCTCCCGCTCGAACCAGGGCACCTCGGTCAACCAGAAGGTTGTCGTCAACGAGGGCGCACGGGTCATCGAGGGCCAGGTCCTCGCCGATGGTCCCGCCACCCAGCAGGGTGAGATGGCGCTCGGCAAGAACCTCCTCGTGGCGTTCATGCCGTGGGAGGGCCACAACTACGAAGACGCGATCATCCTCAGCCAGCGGCTGGTGCAGGACGACGTCCTCTCCTCGATCCACATCGAGGAGCACGAGGTCGACGCCCGTGACACCAAGCTCGGCCCGGAGGAGATCACCCGGGACATCCCGAACGTCTCCGAAGAGGTCCTCGCCGACCTCGACGAGCGCGGCATCATCCGTATCGGTGCCGAGGTCGTCGCCGGCGACATCCTCGTCGGCAAGGTCACGCCCAAGGGTGAGACCGAGCTGACGCCGGAGGAGCGCCTGCTCCGCGCGATCTTCGGTGAGAAGGCGCGCGAGGTGCGCGACACCTCGCTGAAGGTGCCGCACGGTGAGATCGGCAAGGTCATCGGCGTCCGCGTCTTCGACCGCGAAGAGGGCGACGAGCTTCCCCCGGGCGTGAACCAGCTGGTCCGCGTCTACGTGGCCCAGAAGCGCAAGATCACCGACGGTGACAAGCTCGCCGGCCGTCACGGCAACAAGGGTGTTATCTCCAAGATCCTTCCGATCGAGGACATGCCCTTCCTTGAGGACGGCACGCCGGTCGACATCATCCTGAACCCGCTGGGTGTGCCGTCCCGAATGAACCCGGGACAGGTCCTGGAGATCCACCTCGGCTGGCTCGCCAGCCGCGGCTGGGACGTCTCCGGTCTCGGTGACGAGTGGGCGCAGCGCCTCCAGGTCATCGGCGCCGACCAGGTCGCCCCGGGCACCAACGTCGCCACCCCGGTGTTCGACGGTGCGCGCGAGGACGAGATCACCGGCCTCTTCGAGGCCACGATCCCCAACCGCGACGGTGACCGGCTGGTCCAGCCCTCGGGCAAGGCCAACCTGTTCGACGGCCGCTCCGGCGAGCCGTTCCCGGACCCGATCTCGGTCGGGTACATGTACATCCTCAAGCTGCACCACCTGGTCGACGACAAGCTCCACGCGCGTTCGACCGGCCCGTACTCGATGATCACGCAGCAGCCGCTGGGTGGTAAGGCGCAGTTCGGTGGCCAGCGCTTCGGTGAGATGGAGGTGTGGGCGCTTGAGGCTTATGGCGCCGCGTACGCCCTCCAGGAGCTCCTGACGATCAAGTCCGACGACGTGACCGGCCGCGTGAAGGTCTACGAGGCCATCGTCAAGGGCGAGAACATTCCGGAGCCCGGCATTCCCGAGTCCTTCAAGGTGCTCATCAAGGAAATGCAGTCGCTCTGCCTCAACGTGGAGGTGCTGTCCTCGGACGGCATGTCCATCGAGATGCGCGACACGGACGAGGACGTCTTCCGCGCAGCGGAAGAACTCGGTATCGACCTGTCCCGGCGCGAGCCGAGCAGCGTCGAAGAGGTCTGACGGGCCGGCCGGGAGACCTGCTGAGGCAGGTCTCCCGGCCCTCCCCGGACCCGTTCAGACCATTTGAAGTGCCCATGAATCTCGCTCACGCGAGGGGCTCGAACCCCCGAAAGAGGGATTGACGACAAGTGCTCGACGTCAACTTCTTCGACGAGCTGCGGATTGGCCTCGCCACCGCGGACGACATCCGGACCTGGTCCCACGGCGAAGTGAAGAAGCCGGAGACCATCAACTACCGCACGCTCAAGCCCGAGAAGGACGGACTCTTCTGCGAGAAGATCTTCGGTCCGACCCGGGACTGGGAGTGCTACTGCGGCAAGTACAAGCGTGTCCGCTTCAAGGGCATCATCTGCGAGCGCTGCGGCGTCGAGGTCACTCGCGCCAAGGTGCGTCGTGAGCGGATGGGCCACATTGAGCTGGCCGCTCCCGTCACCCACATCTGGTACTTCAAGGGCGTTCCCTCGCGCCTTGGTTACCTGCTCGACCTCGCGCCGAAGGACCTGGAAAAGGTCATCTACTTCGCCGCGTACATGATCACCTTCGTGGACGAGGAGCGCCGGACGCGCGACCTGCCCTCGCTGGAGGCGCACGTCTCCGTCGAGCGTCAGCAGGTCGAGAACCGTCGTGACTCGGACCTCGAAGCCCGCGCCAAGAAGCTTGAGACCGACCTCGCCGAGCTTGAGGCCGAGGGTGCGAAGGCCGACGTGCGCCGCAAGGTGCGCGAAGGTGCCGAGCGCGAGATGAAGCAGCTCCGTGACCGCGCCCAGCGCGAGATCGACCGCCTCGACGAGGTGTGGAACCGCTTCAAGAACCTCAAGGTCCAGGACCTGGAGGGCGACGAGCTCCTCTACCGCGAGCTGCGTGACCGCTTCGGCACGTACTTCGACGGTTCGATGGGTGCGGCTGCACTGCAGAAGCGCCTGGAGTCCTTCGACCTGGAGGAGGAGGCCGAGCGCCTCCGCGAGATCATCCGCACCGGCAAGGGTCAGAAGAAGACCCGTGCGCTGAAGCGGCTGAAGGTCGTGTCTGCGTTCCTGCAGACCTCCAACAGCCCCAAGGGCATGGTCCTCGACTGCGTCCCGGTCATCCCGCCGGACCTGCGTCCGATGGTGCAGCTGGACGGTGGCCGCTTCGCGACCTCCGACCTGAACGACCTGTACCGCCGCGTGATCAACCGCAACAACCGCCTGAAGCGACTCCTTGACCTCGGTGCCCCCGAGATCATCGTGAACAACGAGAAGCGCATGCTTCAGGAGGCCGTCGACGCGCTCTTCGACAACGGCCGTCGTGGTCGCCCGGTCACGGGCCCCGGCAACCGTCCGCTGAAGTCGCTGTCCGACATGCTCAAGGGCAAGCAGGGCCGCTTCCGTCAGAACCTCCTCGGCAAGCGTGTGGACTACTCCGCGCGTTCCGTGATCGTCGTCGGTCCGCAGCTCAAGCTGCACCAGTGCGGTCTGCCGAAGGCCATGGCGCTGGAGCTCTTCAAGCCGTTCGTGATGAAGCGCCTGGTGGACCTCAACCACGCGCAGAACATCAAGTCGGCCAAGCGCATGGTCGAGCGCGGCCGCACGGTCGTGTACGACGTGCTGGAAGAGGTCATCGCGGAGCACCCGGTTCTGCTGAACCGTGCGCCCACGCTGCACCGCCTCGGCATCCAGGCCTTCGAGCCCCAGCTGGTCGAGGGCAAGGCCATCCAGATCCACCCGCTCGTCTGCACCGCGTTCAACGCGGACTTCGACGGTGACCAGATGGCCGTGCACCTGCCGCTGTCGGCAGAGGCGCAGGCCGAGGCCCGCATCCTGATGCTGTCCTCGAACAACATCCTGAAGCCGGCCGACGGTCGTCCCGTCACCATGCCGACCCAGGACATGGTGCTGGGCCTGTTCTTCCTCACGACCGACGAGGAAGAGCGCAAGGTCATCGGTGAGGGCCGTTCCTTCGGTTCCTCCGCCGAGGCGACCATGGCGTTCGACAACCGGGAGCTCTCGCTCCAGGCGAAGGTCGACATCCGCTTCCCGATCGGCACCGTCCCGCCGCGTGGCTGGACCCCGCCGGTGGCGGAGGAGGGCGAGCCCGAGTGGCAGACCGGTGACTCCTTCCGTCTCCGTACGACGCTGGGCCGTGCGCTCTTCAACGAGCTGCTGCCCGAGGACTACCCGTTCGTCGACTACTCGGTGGGCAAGAAGCAGCTCTCCGAGATCGTCAACGACCTGGCGGAGCGCTACCCCAAGGTCATCGTGGCGGCGACGCTCGACAACCTGAAGGCGGCCGGCTTCCACTGGGCGACCCGTTCGGGCGTCACCGTGGCCATCTCCGACGTCGTCGTGCCCGAGGCCAAGAAGGCCATCGTCCAGGGCTACGAGGCGCAGGACGAGAAGGTCCAGAAGCAGTACGAGCGCGGTCTGATCACCAAGGAAGAGCGCACGCAGGAGCTCATCGCGATCTGGACCAAGGCCACGGCCGAGGTCGCCGAGGCGATGAACGCGAACTTCCCCAAGACGAACCCCATCTTCATGATGGTTGACTCGGGTGCCCGAGGAAACATGATGCAGATGCGTCAGATCGCCGGTATGCGTGGTCTGGTGTCCAACGCCAAGAACGAGACCATCCCGCGGCCGATCAAGGCATCGTTCCGCGAGGGTCTGTCCGTGCTGGAGTACTTCATCTCCACCCACGGTGCCCGTAAGGGTCTTGCCGACACCGCCCTGCGTACCGCCGACTCGGGTTACCTGACCCGTCGTCTGGTGGACGTCTCGCAGGACGTGATCATTCGCGAGGAGGACTGCGGCACCGACCGCGGCCTCAAGCTGAAGATCGCGGAGAAGGGTGCCGACGGCATCCTCCGCAAGACCGACGACGTCGAGACCAGCGTCTACGCCCGCATGCTGGCGGAAGACGTCGTGATCGACGGCAAGGTCATCGCGCCTGCCAACGTCGACCTCGGTGACGTGCTCATCGACCAGTTGGTCATGCACGGCGTGGAGGAGGTCAAGACCCGCTCGGTCCTGACCTGTGAGTCCGCGGTCGGCACCTGTGCCTTCTGCTACGGACGCTCGCTGGCCACCGGCAAGCTGGTCGACATCGGTGAGGCGGTCGGCATCATCGCCGCCCAGTCCATCGGTGAGCCCGGTACCCAGCTGACGATGCGTACCTTCCACACCGGTGGTGTGGCCGGTGACGACATCACCCAGGGTCTGCCCCGTGTCGTCGAGCTCTTCGAGGCTCGTACGCCCAAGGGTGTCGCCCCGATCTCCGAGGCCAAGGGCCGCGTGCGGATCGAGGAGACCGAGAAGACCAAGAAGCTGGTCGTCACGCCGGACGACGGCAGCGAGGAGACGGCGTTCCCGATCTCCAAGCGTGCCCGTCTGCTGGTCGGCGAGGGCGACGCGGTCGAGGTGGGCCAGAAGCTCACCGTCGGTGCGACCAACCCGCACGACGTGCTCCGGATCCTCGGTCAGCGTGCGGTCCAGGTCCACCTGGTCGGCGAAGTCCAGAAGGTCTACAACAGCCAGGGCGTGTCGATCCACGACAAGCACATCGAGATCATCATCCGGCAGATGCTCCGCCGTGTGACGATCATCGAGTCCGGCGACGCGGAACTGCTGCCGGGCGAGCTCGTCGAGCGCTCGAAGTTCGAGACCGAGAACCGTCGTGTGGTCCAGGAGAGCGGTCACCCCGCCTCCGGCCGTCCGCAGCTGATGGGTATCACCAAGGCCTCGCTGGCGACGGAGTCGTGGCTGTCCGCGGCTTCCTTCCAGGAGACGACCAGGGTCCTGACGGACGCGGCGATCAACGCCAAGTCCGACTCCCTGATCGGCCTCAAGGAGAACGTCATCATCGGTAAGCTCATCCCGGCCGGTACGGGTCTCTCCCGCTACCGCAACATCCGGGTCGAGCCGACCGAAGAGGCCAAGGCCGCGATGTACTCGGCCGTCGGCTACGACGACATCGACTACTCGCCGTTCGGCACGGGCTCCGGCCAGGCCGTTCCGCTGGAGGACTACGACTACGGTCCGTACAACCAGTAAGAGCGCGTAGCTGTATGTGTGGAGGGCGGTCACCCCTGTGGGGGTGGCCGCCCTCCGGCGTGTCACGGCCCACACGCGTGACGCCGCCGTGAACGGCCCGCGATGCCGTGCCGGCGCCCTTGACGCGGGAGCCGAGGGCAGAGCGCCCACAGGACCTGGTCACGCCGGCCCGGGGCGGTCAGGCGGCGGCGTGGCGGCGTCTCGTGCCGGGCCGCGCCGGGGGTGGACAGCATTTGTTTTGACCCAGGTCGATGAGGTAGGTACGCTCAGACCTTGTGCCTGGGGTGTGCCTGGGCTCCTGTGCGTGTTTACAGCCGCAGAGCGAGCTCGTCTTTATGTGGGCCACCGCGATCCGCGTCATCCTTCCGTTCCGTGGAAGCGTGCCGGGTCCGACACACCCGACCGCGTGGGTCGGGAGCTGTTTCAGGTTAGTTTCACAGTGATCGGCACACAGAAACCGGAGAAGTAGTGCCTACGATCCAGCAGCTGGTCCGGAAGGGCCGGCAGGACAAGGTCGAGAAGAGCAAGACGCCCGCGCTTGAGGGTTCGCCCCAGCGCCGTGGCGTCTGCACGCGTGTGTTCACGACCACCCCGAAGAAGCCGAACTCGGCGCTCCGTAAGGTCGCGCGTGTGCGTCTGACCTCGGGCATCGAGGTCACGGCCTACATCCCGGGTGAGGGCCACAACCTGCAGGAGCACTCGATCGTGCTCGTGCGTGGCGGTCGTGTGAAGGACCTGCCGGGTGTTCGTTACAAGATCATCCGCGGTTCCCTCGACACGCAGGGCGTCAAGAACCGTAAGCAGGCTCGCAGCCGCTACGGCGCCAAGAAGGAGAAGTAAGAATGCCTCGTAAGGGCCCCGCCCCGAAGCGCCCGGTCATCATTGACCCGGTCTACGCATCTCCTCTTGTCACGTCGCTGATCAACAAGATCCTGCTCGACGGCAAGCGTTCCACCGCCGAGCGGATCGTGTACGGCGCCATGGAAGGCCTCCGCGAGAAGACCGGCGCTGACCCGGTCATCACGCTGAAGCGCGCGCTTGAGAACGTCAAGCCGTCTCTTGAGGTCAAGTCCCGCCGTGTCGGTGGCGCCACCTACCAGGTGCCGATCGAGGTCAAGCCCGGTCGCGCCGCCACCCTCTCGCTCCGCTGGATCGTGGGTTACTCCCGCGCCCGTCGCGAGAAGACCATGACCGAGCGCCTCATGAACGAGCTGCTCGACGCCTCGAACGGTCTTGGCGCTGCCGTCAAGAAGCGTGAGGACACGCACAAGATGGCCGAGTCCAACAAGGCCTTCGCGCACTACCGCTGGTAGTCGTTACCCACTTCGAGACCGAGAGAAGATTGAGCCTTATGGCCACCACTTCGCTTGACCTGGCCAAGGTCCGCAACATCGGGATCATGGCCCACATCGACGCGGGCAAGACGACCACCACCGAGCGGATCCTGTTCTACACCGGTGTGTCTTACAAGATCGGTGAAGTCCACGACGGCGCTGCCACGATGGACTGGATGGAGCAGGAGCAGGAGCGCGGCATCACGATCACGTCTGCCGCGACGACCTGTCACTGGCCGCTCAACGATGTCGATCACACGATCAACATCATCGACACCCCGGGTCACGTCGACTTCACCGTCGAGGTGGAGCGTTCGCTCCGCGTCCTCGACGGCGCTGTCACCGTGTTCGACGGTGTCGCCGGTGTCGAGCCCCAGTCCGAGACCGTGTGGCGTCAGGCGGACCGCTACGGCGTGCCGCGTATCTGCTTCGTCAACAAGCTCGACCGTACGGGTGCCGAGTTCCACCGCTGCGTCGACATGATCGTCGACCGCCTCGGTGCGGTCCCGCTCGTCATGCAGCTCCCGATCGGCGCCGAGGCCGACTTCAAGGGCGTCGTCGACCTCGTGTCGATGAAGGCGCTCGTGTGGTCCGCCGAAGCCGCCAAGGGCGAGATGTACGACGTCGTCGACATCCCGGACACGCACACCGAGGCTGCCGACGAGTGGCGCGGGAAGCTCCTGGAGACCGTCGCCGAGCACGACGAAGAGATGATGGAGCTGTACCTGGAGGGCCAGGAGCCCACCGAGGAGCAGCTGATGGCGGCCATCCGCCGCATCACCCTCGCGTCGAAGGGCGGCGCCGGTTCGGTGACCGTCAGCCCCGTGTTCTGCGGTACGGCGTTCAAGAACAAGGGCGTTCAGCCCCTGCTCGACGCCGTGGTGCGCTACCTCCCCTCCCCCCTGGACGTCGAGGCCATCGAAGGCCACGACGTGAAGGACCCGGAGAAGGTCGTCGCCCGCAAGCCCTCGGACGAGGAGCCCTTCTCGGGCCTCGCGTTCAAGATCATGAGCGACCCGCACCTCGGCAAGCTCACCTTCGTCCGGGTCTACTCGGGCCGCCTGGTGTCCGGCACCTCGGTGCTGAACTCCGTCAAGGGCAAGAAGGAGCGCATCGGCAAGATCTACCGTATGCACGCGAACAAGCGTGAGGAGATCGAGTCGGTGGGCGCCGGCGACATCATCGCCGTGATGGGTCTCAAGCAGACCACCACCGGTGAGACGCTGTGCGACGAGAAGAACCCGGTCATCCTGGAGTCCATGGACTTCCCGGCGCCGGTCATTCAGGTCGCCATCGAGCCGAAGTCCAAGGGTGACCAGGAGAAGCTGGGTGTAGCCATCCAGCGTCTCTCGGAGGAGGACCCGTCCTTCCAGGTCCACTCGGACGAGGAGACCGGCCAGACCATCATCGGTGGTATGGGCGAGCTTCACCTTGAGGTCCTCGTCGACCGCATGAAGCGCGAGTTCCGCGTCGAGGCGAACGTCGGCAAGCCCCAGGTCGCGTACCGCGAGACGATCCGCAAGACCGTCGAGCGCATCGACTACACGCACAAGAAGCAGACTGGTGGTACCGGCCAGTTCGCGAAGGTGCAGATCGCCCTTGAGCCCATCGAGGGTGGCGACGCGTCGTACGAGTTCGTCAACAAGGTCACCGGTGGCCGCATCCCCCGGGAGTACATCCCGTCGGTGGACGCGGGTGCTCAGGAAGCCATGCAGTTCGGCATCCTGGCCGGTTACGAGATGGTCGGCGTCCGCGTCACCCTTCTCGACGGTGGTTACCACGAGGTCGACTCCTCGGAGCTCGCCTTCAAGATCGCCGGTTCGCAGGCCTTCAAGGAGGGTGCCCGCAAGGCCTCTCCCGTGCTCCTTGAGCCGATGATGGCCGTCGAGGTCACCACGCCCGAGGACTACATGGGCGATGTGATCGGCGACCTGAACTCCCGCCGTGGCCAGATCCAGGCCATGGAGGAGCGCAGCGGCGCTCGCGTCGTGAAGGGCCTCGTGCCCCTCTCGGAGATGTTCGGCTACGTCGGAGACCTCCGCAGCAAGACCTCGGGTCGCGCAAGCTACTCGATGCAGTTCGACTCCTACGCCGAGGTTCCGCGGAACGTCGCCGAGGAGATCATCGCGAAGGCCAAGGGCGAGTAACTCCCCGAGTCACTCAACCGGGCGGCTCGTCGAGAGTTGCTCATCGCGAGTGCGGGCTGCGACCCGTATGAGCACACGCTTTAGGCTTATCACCGGAGCCACTGGGGCATTCAGCGCAATCCGTGCTGAGTGCCCCGGGCGCCGGCATCCCAGCAAAGATCACCTGGCGCCGATGAAGCAAGGCGTACAGAACCACTCCGCAGGAGGACCCAGTGGCGAAGGCAAAGTTCGAGCGGACTAAGCCGCACGTCAACATCGGCACCATCGGTCACATTGACCACGGTAAGACGACCCTCACGGCCGCCATTACCAAGGTGCTGCACGACGCGTACCCGGACCTGAACGAGGCCTCGGCCTTCGACCAGATCGACAAGGCGCCGGAAGAGCGCCAGCGTGGTATCACCATCTCCATCGCGCACGTCGAGTACCAGACGGAGTCGCGTCACTACGCGCACGTCGACTGCCCGGGTCACGCCGACTACATCAAGAACATGATCACGGGTGCGGCGCAGATGGACGGCGCCATCCTCGTGGTCGCGGCCACCGACGGCCCGATGCCGCAGACGAAGGAGCACGTCCTCCTGGCCCGCCAGGTAGGCGTCCCCTACATCGTCGTCGCGCTGAACAAGGCCGACATGGTGGACGACGAGGAGATCCTGGAGCTCGTCGAGCTCGAGGTGCGTGAGCTCCTCTCCGAGTACGAGTTCCCGGGCGACGACCTTCCGGTCGTCAAGGTCTCGGCGCTCAAGGCGCTCGAGGGCGACAAGGAGTGGGGCCAGTCGGTCCTGAACCTGATGGCCGCCGTCGACGAGTCGATCCCGCAGCCCGAGCGCGACGTCGACAAGCCGTTCCTGATGCCGATCGAGGACGTCTTCACGATCACCGGTCGTGGCACCGTCGTCACCGGCCGTATCGAGCGTGGTGTCCTCAAGGTCAACGAGACCGTCGACATCGTCGGTATCAAGGAAGAGAAGACCACCACCACGGTCACCGGCATCGAGATGTTCCGCAAGCTGCTCGACGAGGGCCAGGCCGGTGAGAACGTCGGTCTGCTCCTCCGTGGCATCAAGCGCGAGGACGTCGAGCGCGGCCAGGTCATCATCAAGCCGGGCTCGGTCACCCCGCACACGGAGTTCGAGGCGCAGGCGTACATCCTGTCGAAGGACGAGGGTGGCCGTCACACCCCCTTCTTCAACAACTACCGCCCGCAGTTCTACTTCCGCACCACGGACGTCACCGGTGTCGTCACGCTGCCCGAGGGCACCGAGATGGTCATGCCGGGCGACAACACCGTCATGTCGGTCGCGCTGATCCAGCCGGTCGCCATGGAGGAGGGCCTCAAGTTCGCCATCCGTGAGGGTGGCCGGACCGTCGGCGCCGGCCAGGTCACCAAGATCACCAAGTAATTACCTGGTGGTTCGACCTGGTAGCTCGCTGAACTGAGCTCCATGTTCCAAGGGAAGGGCCCCGGCCCCGCCGCGCAAGCGGTGGGACCGGGGCCCTTCTCGTGTGCCCTCGGGGCTCGTGTGCCCTTGGGTACGGGCCTACGGCCGCCAGAGCCACGGCGCCGCGTCCGACCCCAGCCCGACCACCGCCGGCCCTCCCGAGGGGGTACGGAGCAGGGTGGGCGCACCCACGCAGGTGCCGCGGTGGCTGCTCGCCCCGCTCTTGGCGCCGCGGACCTGGAGCACTCCCGCCTCGTCGCGGCCCAGCAGGACCGGGGCGGCCTTGCCCGCGGGGTCGGGGAGCGCGGCCACCGGACCGTACCCGGGGAAGGCCAGGCCGGGAATCGGCTTGCCGTCCGGGTGTACGGCGGTGAGCGGGGCCTTCACCGGGCCCCGGTAGAGGACGCCCAGCGAGCCGTCCGGGTACGCGAGCGCGCGGGGGAGTGCGCCGGGGGCGGGCATGCGGCTCTCCGGGCGCAGCGTGACCGGTGCGCCGGCGGCGGTCTGCGACCAGTGCCGCACGGTGGTGCGGGCGGCGGCGAAGAGGTGGACCAGGCCCTTGGCGTCGGTGACGGCGGACAGCCCGTCCTGGATGCCGTTGCCGTTGCTGGGGCCGATGCCGTCGATGGGGGAGAGGCCGCGCTTGTCGGTACGGGGCAGGCTCGGGCCGTCCCCGTCGGGGCCCTCCAGGGTGCGCCACGGGCCCCAGGTGCCATTGGTCTCCCGTACGCGCGTGGAGACGCTCTTGGCGGCGTTCCGTACGAAGAGGTGGACGCGGCCGTCGCCCGCCGTGACCGCGACCGGGACGCCGAGGCGGCGGGAGCGGTCCGGGAGCTTCTCGGGCGAGCCCAGGCTGGTCCAGACGCGGCCGTCGTGCTGGACGATCTCGCGGTCGTTCGGGCCTCCGTGCCCGCCGAGCGCGGCGTAGCGCAGGGCGAAGAGGAGCTGGCCGCCGTCCTTGAGGACGGCCTGCCCGAGCACGGGGGCGAGGGGGCCGCCGCCGAGGTCCTCGGGCGCGCTCCAGGTGCCGTTCCCGGCGGCCCGCCAGCGGGCCAGGCGCAGGCCGAGCACACCGTAGGCGGTCAGTGCTCCGCCGTGCTGATGGATCATCAACTGGGCCCCGGGGTAACGGTAGTTGGTGGACTTCACCCAGCCCTTCCAGTTCTCCGGCGCCCGGCCCTGGCCGACCCCGTAGTCGCCGCATCCGGCCGGGTTCCCGCACTCCCAGTCGACGTCGCCGCCGTAGGCGACGAGCGTCTCGGCCTTCTTCTCCATGACGCTCTTGGGGAGGTTCTTGGGCCAGTGGTGGTTGTAGTAGCCGCGGAAGGCGGTGGCGGCGAAGCGAGGGAGCGGCTTGTCCTGCTCGGCGGTCTCGGCGACCCAGCGGATCAGCGCGGCCCAGCTGAAGCAGGCGACGGCGGTGTGGTCCGGGTGGTCGGAGTAGCCGGCCTGCTCGCTGTCCTTCTTGCGGAAGCGCTCGGGGCTGTTCTGGATGTCCGGGTCGGGGTCGAGGGTCTGTACGACGGTGGGACGGTAGTGGTCGAGGAGCCCGGTGAGGGCGTCCACCAGTTCGTCGTAGTCGTACGAAGTCGCCTTCTTCACCGGGGAGTTGTCGGCCACCATGGTGCGCTGGGTCATCCCGCGGTCCGCCCAGAGCGCGGTCATGGCGGGCCGGTTGCGGGAGGCGTTCACCGAGACGTTCACGAAGACCAGCTCCGCGCGGCGGTCGCCGTGGTGGAGAGTGTTCAGCTCGGCCTGCTTGCCGCCGCGCAGGGGGAGCACGGTCCGCTGCCACGGGGTGAACTTCGGCAGCCCCAGCAGCGTCGCGTACGCCTGGCGCAGGCCCTGCTGGCGGGCGGAGACGTACGCCGACTTGTCGGGCTTGGGGCGCGGGCGGCCGGGCGGGTGGTTGACCCCGTTGGCCTCGCCCGCGGTGACGTAGACGGAGACGACCGGGGTGCCGGCCTCCAGCATCCGGCGCGAGTCCGGGTTCATGAAGTACAGGTCGTCGTCCGGGTGCGCCAGGAACTGCATCAGCAGCGAGCGCCCGTTGCTCGCGATGGCCCGGCCGGGCGCGGGGTTGGCCACGGGCTCGCGGCGGCGGGGCGCGGGGACGCTGCTGCAGGAGCTGAGGGCGAGGGCCCCTGCCGCAGTGGTGGCAGCGGCCAGCAGGGTCCGCCTCGGCAGCCCTCTGTTGCCCGCCTGTGCGCTCGTACTCACGCTTTGCACTCCATCCGTACCCCCGGGCGGCATCCCGTTGTCGTGCCGCGTCCATGGGAGGAGAGGGGTGCGGGGCGGTGGGGGTTGCCTGCGGCGGCGGGGTGTTACCCGAACGGTGGCGGAGGGTGCTGGGGCGCTAGGAGCACCGGTGCGGGCGCGGCCGGTTTGACGTGGGCCGTCTCACGGGTAATCTCTTCCGCCCGATTGGCGTGCACCATGCCCCGTATGGCAGACTGTCGGGGTTGCTCGGTTGAGTATCGATGCTGCACGCCTCCCGCCGGGAGGACCGGAAGCGAGTCCCACAGTACTCGTCGCCCCAACTGCCCTCCGGGCAGCGCTGAGGCGGACGTACGGGAATCTTTCGGGAAGTGTTAGTGCGGTGCTGACCAGGCACCCGGTGGGTGTTCTCCCCCGGCTTGCGGTCGCGGACCGTATCCCTTAGAGCAGGGAAATTCCTTGGGATTTCTCGCTGGCGAGGATGCGACACGCCCGACCGCGTGGGTCGGAGAAGAGCGGTGCTGAGCGTTCAGAGCGCAGCTCCCCGGGTTCCAGAGCGTTATGAGAGACAGGACTACTAGTAGCCATGGCGGGACAGAAGATCCGCATCCGGCTCAAGGCCTACGACCACGAGGTCATCGACTCCTCGGCGAAGAAGATCGTCGAGACGGTGACCCGCACTGGTGCGTCGGTCGCAGGCCCGGTGCCGCTGCCCACTGAGAAGAACGTGTACTGCGTCATCAAGTCGCCGCACAAGTACAAGGACTCTCGCGAGCACTTCGAGATGCGCACGCACAAGCGCCTCATCGACATCCTCGACCCCACGCCGAAGACGGTTGACTCGCTGATGCGTCTCGACCTGCCGGCGGGCGTCGACATCGAGATCAAGCTCTGAAGGGACGGGCCGAGATGAGCAAGAACATCAAGGGCGTCCTGGGCGAGAAGCTCGGCATGACCCAGGTCTGGGACGAGAACAACCGGGTTGTCCCGGTGACCGTCGTCAAGGCCGGTCCGTGCGTCGTGACGCAGGTACGTACGAACGACAACGACGGCTACGAGTCGGTCCAGATCGCCTTCGGCGAGATCGACCCGCGCAAGGTGAACAAGCCCCTCAAGGGTCACTTCGCCAAGGCCGACGTGACCCCGCGCCGTCACCTCGTGGAGCTGCGCACCCCGGACGCCAGCGAGTACACGCTGGGCCAGGAGATCACTGCCGAGGTGTTCGAGTCCGGCGTCAAGGTTGACGTCACGGGCAAGAGCAAGGGCAAGGGCTTCGCCGGTGTGATGAAGCGCCACAACTTCCACGGTGGCAAGGCTTCCCACGGTGCCCACCGCGTGCACCGCAAGCCTGGTTCCATCGGTGGCTGTGCCACCCCCGGCCGTGTCTTCAAGGGCATGCGCATGGCGGGTCGCATGGGTAACGAGCGGGTCACCACCCAGAACCTGACCGTCCACGCCGTTGACGCCGAGAAGGGTCTGCTGCTCATCAAGGGCGCCGTCCCCGGCCCCAACGGTGGCCTCGTCCTGGTCCGCACTGCGGCCAAGGGGGTTTGAGGAACCGATGAGCACCATTGACATCCTTTCGCCGGCAGGTGACAAGGCCGGGACCGTCGAACTCCCCGCGGAGATCTTCGACGCCAAGGTCAGCATTCCGCTGATCCACCAGGTCGTTGTCGCTCAGCTGGCCGCTGCCCGCCAGGGCACGCACAAGACCAAGCGTCGCGGCGAGGTCCGTGGTGGCGGTAAGAAGCCTTACCGCCAGAAGGGCACCGGCCGCGCCCGTCAGGGTTCGACCCGCGCCCCGCAGTTCGCCGGCGGTGGCGTTGTCCACGGCCCGCAGCCGCGTGACTACTCGCAGCGCACCCCGAAGAAGATGAAGGCCGCCGCTCTGCGTGGCGCCCTCACCGACCGGGCCCGCAACGCGCGCATCCACGTCGTCACTGGCGTGGTCGACGGTGCGGTTTCCACGAAGGCCGCCAAGTCCCTGCTGGGCAAGGTCAGCGAGCGCAAGCACGTGCTCCTGGTCGCCGAGCGTTCGGACGAGGCCGCGTGGCTCTCCGCCCGCAACCTGCCCCAGGTGCACATCCTGGAGCCGGGCCAGCTGAACACGTACGACGTGCTCGTCTCGGACGACCTGGTCTTCACCAAGGCCGCCTTCGAGTCCTTCGTGTCTGGCCCCAAGGCCGATGAGACCGAAGGGAGCGACGCCTGATGAGCGCCGTTACCAGCAAGACCTTCACGGACCACCGCGACATTCTTGTCAAGCCGGTCGTCTCGGAGAAGAGCTACGCGCTGCTCGACGAGAACAAGTACACGTTCATCGTCGCCCCCGGCTCCAACAAGACCCAGATCAAGCAGGCCGTGGAAGCGGTCTTCTCGGTCAAGGTCACCGGAGTCAACACGATCAACCGTCAGGGCAAGCGGAAGCGCACCCGCACCGGTTTCGGCAAGCGTGCCGACACCAAGCGGGCCATCGTGACCCTCGCCGAGGGCGACCGTATCGACATCTTCGGCGGTCCGACCGCCTAACGGCGGTCTGGATCGTCCGGAATCGGACGAGGACTGAGAAATGGGAATCCGCAAGTACAAGCCGACTACGCCGGGCCGCCGTGGCTCCTCCGTAGCCGACTTTGTCGAGATCACGCGGTCCACGCCGGAGAAGTCGCTGGTCCGCCCCCTGCACAGCAAGGGCGGCCGTAACAACGCCGGTCGTGTGACCGTTCGCCACCAGGGTGGTGGCCACAAGCGCGCCTACCGCGTGATCGACTTCCGTCGTCACGACAAGGACGGCGTGCCGGCCAAGGTCGCGCACATCGAGTACGACCCCAACCGCACCGCGCGCATCGCGCTGCTGCACTACGCGGACGGCGAGAAGCGTTACATCCTCGCCCCGCGTGGCCTGTCGCAGGGTGACCGGATCGAGAACGGCCCCGGGGCCGACATCAAGCCGGGCAACAACCTCGCGCTGCGCAACATCCCGGTGGGTACCACCATCCACAACATCGAGCTGCGGCCCGGTGGCGGTGCGAAGTTCGCCCGCTCCGCCGGTGCCTCCGTGCAGCTGCTGGCGAAGGAGGGCGTCATGGCCCACCTTCGTATGCCTTCCGGAGAGATCCGCCTGGTCGACGCCCGCTGCCGCGCCACCATTGGCGAGGTCGGCAACGCCGAGCAGTCGAACATCAACTGGGGCAAGGCCGGCCGCATGCGCTGGAAGGGCGTTCGCCCGACCGTTCGCGGTGTTGCGATGAACCCGGTCGACCACCCGCACGGTGGTGGTGAGGGTAAGACCTCCGGTGGTCGCCACCCGGTCTCCCCGTGGGGTCAGAAGGAGGGTCGTACTCGCTCGCCGAAGAAGGCTTCGAGCAAGTACATCGTCCGCCGCCGCAAGTCGAACAAGAAGCGCTAGGAGCGGGTTTAGATGCCGCGCAGTCTCAAGAAGGGGCCCTTCGTCGACGGACACCTCGTAAAGAAGGTGGACGTCCAGAACGAAGCTGGCACCAAGAACGTCATCAAGACCTGGTCCCGGCGCTCGATGATCATCCCCAGCATGCTGGGTCACACCATCGCGGTGCACAACGGCAAGATCCACGTCCCGGTGTTCGTCACCGAGTCGATGGTCGGCCACAAGCTCGGCGAGTTTGCGCCGACCCGCACCTTCCGCGGCCACGTCAAGGACGACCGCAAGTCGAAGCGCCGCTAAGGCGGGGTGCGATGACTATGAACGACACCGAAGGGACAACCATGGAAGCCAGGGCCCAGGCGCGGTACATCCGCGTCACGCCCATGAAGGCCCGCCGAGTGGTGGACCTTATCCGTGGCATGGATGCCACGGAGGCTCAGGCGGTCCTGCGCTTCGCCCCGCAGGCCGCGAGCGTGCCGGTCGGCAAGGTGCTTGACAGCGCCATTGCCAACGCCGCGCACAACTACGACCACACCGACGCCTCTTCGCTGGTCATCAGCGAGGCGTACGTGGACGAGGGCCCGACCCTGAAGCGGTTCCGTCCGCGTGCTCAGGGCCGTGCCTACCGGATCCGTAAGCGGACCAGCCACATCACCGTGGTCGTCAGCAGCAAGGAAGGAACCCGGTAATGGGCCAGAAGGTAAACCCGCACGGGTTCCGGCTCGGCATTACCACGGACTTCAAGTCCCGTTGGTACGCCGACAAGCTGTACAAGGACTACGTCAAGGAAGACGTCGCCATCCGCAGGATGATGACGTCCGGCATGGAGCGCGCCGGCATCTCGAAGGTGGAGATCGAGCGCACCCGTGACCGCGTGCGTGTGGACATCCACACCGCTCGTCCGGGCATCGTCATCGGCCGCCGTGGCGCCGAGGCCGACCGCATCCGCGGTGACCTCGAGAAGCTCACGGGCAAGCAGGTCCAGCTGAACATCCTCGAGGTCAAGAACCCCGAGATGGACGCTCAGCTGGTTGCCCAGGCCGTTGCCGAGCAGCTCTCCTCCCGCGTCTCCTTCCGTCGTGCCATGCGCAAGAGCATGCAGGGCACCATGAAGGCCGGCGCCAAGGGCATCAAGATCCAGTGCGGCGGTCGCCTCGGCGGCGCCGAGATGTCCCGGTCGGAGTTCTACCGCGAGGGCCGTGTGCCGCTGCACACGCTCCGCGCGAACGTGGACTACGGCTTCTTCGAGGCCAAGACGACCTTCGGTCGTATTGGCGTCAAGGTCTGGATCTACAAGGGCGACGTCAAGAACATCGCCGAGGTTCGTGCCGAGAACGCCGCGGCCCGTGCGGGTAACCGCCCGGCCCGTGGTGCAGGTGCGAACGACCGTCCGGCCCGTGGTGGCCGTGGCGGCGAGCGTGGCGGCCGCGGCCGCAAGCCGCAGCAGTCCGCGCCGGCAGCCGAGGCCCCCAAGGCCGACGCTCCCGCCGCCGCTGCTCCGGCTGAGAGCACCGGAACGGAGGCCTGACCGACATGCTGATCCCTCGTAGGGTCAAGCACCGCAAGCAGCACCACCCCAAGCGCAGTGGTATGGCCAAGGGTGGCACTGAGGTCGCATTCGGCGAGTACGGCATCCAGGCGCTGACCCCGGCCTACGTGACGAACCGCCAGATCGAAGCGGCTCGTATCGCGATGACCCGCCACATCAAGCGTGGCGGCAAGGTCTGGATCAACATCTACCCGGACCGTCCGCTCACGAAGAAGCCCGCCGAGACCCGCATGGGTTCCGGTAAGGGTTCCCCGGAGTGGTGGATCGCGAACGTCAAGCCCGGTCGGGTGATGTTCGAGCTGTCCTACCCGAACGAGAAGATTGCTCGTGAGGCGCTTACCCGCGCTGCTCACAAGCTTCCGATGAAGTGCCGGATTGTTCGGCGCGAGGCAGGTGAGTCGTGATGGTGGCCGGTACGAAGGCGACTGAGCTGCGCGAGCTGAACGACGAGGACCTCGTCGCGAAGCTCCGTGAGGCCAAGGAAGAACTGTTCAACCTCCGCTTCCAGGCGGCGACCGGACAGCTCGAGAACCACGGCCGGCTCAAGTCCGTCCGTAAGGACATCGCCCGGATCTACACCCTGATGCGCGAGCGCGAGCTCGGCATCGAGACGGTGGAGAGCGCCTGATGAGCGAGAAGAATGTGACTGAGACGACTGAGCAGCGCGGATTCCGCAAGACCCGTGAGGGTCTGGTCGTCAGCGACAAGATGGACAAGACCGTCGTCGTCGCTGTCGAGGACCGCGTGAAGCACGCGCTGTACGGCAAGGTCATCCGCCGTACGAACAAGCTCAAGGCTCACGACGAGTCCAACGCTGCCGGTGTCGGCGACCGCGTCCTCATCATGGAGACGCGTCCGCTGTCGGCCTCGAAGCGCTGGCGCATCGTCGAGATCCTCGAGAAGGCCAAGTAATTCCCTAAAGGGGTTTCCCTTTAGGAAGTTCCGCCAGGCTCGGCGGGGGCCGTAGAAATACGGCCCCCGCCGGGAACCGGCAGACGATCAGGAGATAGACGTGATCCAGCAGGAGTCGCGACTTCGCGTCGCCGACAACACGGGTGCGAAGGAAATTCTCACCATCCGTGTTCTCGGTGGCTCGGGTCGCCGCTACGCGGGCATCGGTGACGTCATCGTCGCCACCGTCAAGGATGCGATCCCCGGTGGCAACGTGAAGAAGGGTGACGTCGTCAAGGCGGTCATCGTTCGCACCGTCAAGGAGCGTCGTCGCCAGGATGGCTCGTACATCCGCTTCGACGAGAACGCCGCTGTCATTCTCAAGAACGACGGCGACCCCCGCGGCACCCGTATCTTCGGCCCGGTGGGCCGTGAGCTGCGCGAGAAGAAGTTCATGAAGATCATCTCGCTCGCGCCGGAGGTGCTGTAAGCATGAAGATCAAGAAGGGCGACCTGGTTCAGGTCATCACCGGTAAGGACAAGGGCAAGCAGGGCAAGGTCGTTCAGGCCTTCCCCCGCGAGGACCGCGTCCTGGTCGAGGGTGTCAACCGGGTCAAGAAGCACACGAAGGCCGGCCAGAACCAGGCCGGCGGCATCGTGACGACCGAGGCTCCGGTCCACGTCAGCAACGTTCAGCTGGTTGTGGAGAAGGACGGCAACAAGGTCGTTACCCGCGTCGGCTACCGCTTTGACGACGAGGGCAACAAGATCCGCGTTGCCAAGCGGACTGGTGAGGACATCTGATGACTGCCACCACCGCACCGCGCCTCAAGCTGCGCTACCGCGAGGAGATCGCGGGCAAGCTGCGTGAAGAGTTCTCCTACGAGAACGTCATGCAGATCCCCGGCCTGGTCAAGATCGTGGTCAACATGGGTGTCGGCGACGCCGCCCGTGACTCCAAGCTGATCGACGGGGCCATCAAGGACCTGACGACCATCACGGGTCAGAAGCCGGCCGTCACCAAGGCCCGGAAGTCCATCGCGCAGTTCAAGCTGCGCGAGGGTCAGCCGATCGGCTGCCACGTCACCCTCCGCGGTGACCGCATGTGGGAGTTCCTGGACCGTACGCTGTCGCTCGCGCTGCCGCGTATCCGTGACTTCCGTGGTCTGTCGCCGAAGCAGTTCGACGGCCGTGGCAACTACACGTTCGGTCTCACGGAGCAGGTCATGTTCCACGAGATCGACCAGGACAAGATCGACCGAGTCCGGGGAATGGACATCACCGTGGTCACCACGGCGACGAACGACGACGAGGGCCGCGCCCTCCTCCGTCACCTCGGCTTCCCCTTCAAGGAGGCGTAACCGAGATGGCGAAGAAGGCTCTGATCGCTAAGGCCGCTCGCAAGCCGAAGTTCGGCGTGCGTGCCTACACGCGCTGCCAGCGCTGTGGCCGGCCCCACTCCGTGTACCGCAAGTTCGGCCTTTGCCGCGTGTGCCTTCGTGAGATGGCTCACCGTGGCGAGCTGCCGGGCGTGACCAAGAGCTCCTGGTAGTCAGTACTGCCCTTTGGGCGTACGGATTTTCCAGGGCTCTCGGTAAGTATCTGGTCGGCAGGAGCCCCACCCCGAATGCCGTAGGCTAGAAGGGTTGGGCGCCTGCCGCCCATAACGACTTACTACGCCGTAGGTCCCCGCACCGCACCCGTCCCGCCTCTGAGTGGGGAGAGGGATGGCGCATACAGGAAACCCCGGCGAGAGAGGCCGAAGGCCAATTCATGACCATGACTGATCCCATCGCAGACATGCTCACGCGTCTGCGTAACGCGAACTCGGCGTACCACGACACCGTCGTGATGCCGCACAGCAAGATCAAGTCGCACATCGCGGAGATCCTCCAGCAGGAGGGCTTCATCACCGGCTGGAAGGTCGAGGACGCCGAGGTCGGCAAGAACCTCGTTCTCGACCTGAAGTTCGGTCCGAACCGCGAGCGTTCGATCGCCGGCATCAAGCGTATTTCGAAGCCGGGTCTGCGCGTGTACGCGAAGTCCACCAACCTGCCCAAGGTCCTCGGCGGCCTCGGCGTGGCGATCATCTCCACGTCGCACGGTCTTCTGACCGGCCAGCAGGCAGGCAAGAAGGGCGTAGGTGGGGAAGTCCTCGCCTACGTCTGGTAGTCGGGAAAGGAAGGAAAGCTCATGTCGCGAATCGGCAAGCTCCCCATCCAGGTTCCCGCTGGTGTGGACGTCACCATCGACGGCCGCACGGTTGCCGTGAAGGGCCCCAAGGGCTCCCTCACGCACACTGTTGCCGCGCCGATCGAGATTGTTAAGGGCGAGGACGGCGTGCTCAACGTCAACCGCCCCAACGACGAGCGTCAGAACAAGGCCCTGCACGGCCTGTCCCGCACGCTGGTGGCGAACATGATCACCGGCGTGACCCAGGGATACAGCAAGGCGCTCGAGATCAGCGGTGTCGGTTACCGCGTCCAGGCGAAGGGCTCCAACCTGGAGTTCGCCCTGGGCTACAGCCACCCCATCGTGATCGAGGCCCCCGAAGGCATCACCTTCAAGGTCGAGTCGCCCACGAAGCTCAGCGTCGAGGGCATCGACAAGCAGAAGGTCGGCGAGGTCGCCGCTAACATCCGCAAGCTGCGGAAGCCCGACCCGTACAAGGCCAAGGGCGTCAAGTACGCCGGCGAGGTCATCCGCCGCAAGGTCGGAAAGGCGGGTAAGTAAGCCATGGCATACGGTGTAAAGATTGCCAAGGGCGACGCGTACAAGCGCGCTGCCATCAAGCGTCGCCACATCCGCATCCGCAAGCACGTCTCCGGTACGCCGGAGCGTCCTCGCCTGGTCGTGACGCGGTCCAACCGCAACGTGACCGCCCAGGTCATCGACGACATCGCGGGCCACACGCTCGCGTCGGCGTCGACCCTGGACGTTTCGATCCGCGGTGGCGAGGGCGACAAGAGCGCCCAGGCCAAGCAGGTCGGCGCCCTTGTTGCCGAGCGCGCCAAGGCCGCCGGTATCGAGACCGTCGTGTTCGACCGTGGTGGCAACAGGTACGCCGGGCGCATTGCCGCTCTGGCTGACGCCGCCCGCGAAGCCGGGCTGAAGTTCTAAGCCCCGGTTCCGGGACTAACGGACGTAACAGAGAGAGGTAAATCCAATGGCTGGACCCCAGCGCCGCGGAAGCGGTGCCGGTGGCGGCGAGCGGCGGGACCGGAAGGGTCGCGACGGTGGCGCTGCCGCCGAGAAGACCGCTTACGTTGAGCGCGTTGTCGCGATCAACCGCGTTGCCAAGGTTGTCAAGGGTGGTCGTCGCTTCAGCTTCACCGCGCTCGTCGTGGTCGGAGACGGTGACGGCACCGTAGGTGTCGGTTACGGCAAGGCCAAGGAAGTTCCCGCGGCCATCGCCAAGGGCGTTGAAGAGGCCAAGAAGAGCTTCTTCAAGGTCCCGCGTATCCAGGGCACCATCCCGCACCCGATCACGGGCGAGAAGGCCGCGGGCGTCGTCCTGCTCAAGCCTGCTTCCCCCGGTACCGGCGTTATCGCCGGTGGCCCGGTGCGTGCCGTACTCGAGTGCGCCGGCGTTCACGACATCCTGTCGAAGTCGCTCGGTTCTTCGAACGCGATCAACATCGTGCACGCGACCGTCGCGGCCCTTCAGGGCCTGCAGCGTCCCGAGGAGATCGCGGCTCGCCGTGGTCTGCCCCTCGAGGACGTCGCCCCGGCGGCTCTGCTCCGTGCGCGTGCGGGAGCGGGTGCGTAATGGCCCGTCTCGAGATCACGCAGACGAAGTCGTACATCGGCAGCAAGCAGAACCACCGCGACACCCTGCGTTCGCTCGGGCTCAAGCGCCTGAACGACGTGGTTGTCAAGGAGGACCGCCCCGAGTTCCGCGGAATGGTGCACACCGTCCGCCACCTCGTGTCGGTCAAGGAGGTCGACTGACATGGCGGAGAACAACCCGCTGAAGGTCCACAACCTCCGTCCGGCTCCGGGCGCCAAGACCGCCAAGACCCGTGTGGGTCGTGGTGAGGCGTCGAAGGGTAAGACGGCAGGCCGTGGTACCAAGGGCACGAAGGCCCGCTACCAGGTTCCGCAGCGCTTCGAGGGTGGCCAGATGCCCCTCCACATGCGCCTGCCGAAGCTGAAGGGCTTCAAGAACCCGTTCCGCACGGAGTTCCAGGTCGTGAACCTGGACAAGCTGGCCGAGCTCTACCCCGAGGGTGGAGAGGTCACGGTGGCCGACCTGGTCGCCAAGGGCGCCGTGCGCAACAACCACCTCGTCAAGGTCCTGGGCCAGGGCGAGATCTCCGTGGCACTGACGGTTTCGGTTGACGCCGCTTCCGCCTCCGCCAAGGAGAAGATCGCTGCCGCTGGCGGCAGCGTCACCGAGCTCGTCTAAGACGGTTCGTTGGCTTGAACATCCGACCGGGGATGCCTCTCATATGGGGCATCCCCGGTTGGTCGTTCCTAGGGGGCAGGGTCCGCCGGTATGGTGGCGTGCACTGTTAACTCTCGTGCGGTGTGCCTACAACGCTGTCCGCTCGTTTTTTGACTGATACGTATTCGTCGATCCTCAATACCGTCACCCTTCGACGCAGTAGCGCGGGGGTCGCAGGAGGCACCGTGCTCACCGCGTTCGCCCGGGCGTTCAAGACGCCCGACCTGCGCAAGAAGCTGCTCTTCACTCTCGGCATCATTGTGCTGTTCCGGCTCGGAGCGCACATTCCTGTCCCGGGCGTCAGCTACAAGAACGTTCAGACCTGTATCGACTTCGCGTCCAAGGACGGGGCCGGCGGCCTCTTCGGGCTGGTCAACATGTTCAGCGGTGGCGCGCTGCTGCAGATCACGATCTTTGCGCTCGGCATCATGCCGTACATCACGGCGAGCATCATCCTTCAGCTGCTGACCGTGGTGATCCCCCGGCTGGAAGCCCTGAAGAAGGAAGGGCAGTCCGGCACGGCGAAGATCACGCAGTACACGCGTTATCTGACCGTGGCGCTGGCCGTCCTCCAGGGCACCGGCCTCGTGGCGACCGCCAACTCCGGTGCGCTGTTCAGCGCTTGCCCCGACTCGATCCGTTCGCAGATCGTCCCGGACAAGTCCATCTTCACCACCATGGTCATGGTCATCACGATGACGGCCGGTACCGCGGTGGTCATGTGGCTCGGTGAGCTCGTCACCGACCGCGGCATCGGCAACGGCATGTCCATCCTGATGTTCATCTCGATCGCCGCCGGCTTCCCCGGCTCGCTCTGGGCCATCAAGAAGTCGGGCAAGCTGGCCGACGGCTGGATCGAGTTCGCCGTGGTGATCCTGGTCGGGTTCGCGATGGTCGGGCTCGTGGTGTTCGTGGAGCAGGCTCAGCGCCGCATTCCCGTTCAGTACGCGAAGCGCATGATCGGACGGAAGTCGTACGGCGGGACCTCGACGTACATCCCGCTGAAGGTGAACCAGGCGGGTGTGATCCCCGTCATCTTCGCTTCTTCGCTGCTCTACATCCCCGCCCTGATCGTCCAGTTCTCCGGGTCAACTGCCCCTTGGGCCCAGTGGATCCAGAACAACATGGTCAAGGGCGACCATCCCTACTACATCGTCACGTACTTCCTGTTGATCGTGTTCTTCGCCTTCTTCTATGTGGCGATCTCGTTCAACCCCGAAGAAGTCGCTGACAACATGAAGAAGTATGGTGGCTTCATCCCGGGCATCCGGGCAGGTCGACCTACTGCTGAGTACCTGAGTTACGTGCTGAACCGCATCACGTGGCCGGGATCGCTGTACCTGGGTCTGATCGCTCTCGTGCCGACGATGGCGTTGGCAGGTTTCGGTGCCAGCCAGGACTTCCCGTTCGGCGGCACAAGCATCCTCATCATCGTGGGTGTGGGTCTGGAGACCGTGAAGCAGATCGAGAGCCAGCTCCAGCAGCGCAATTACGAAGGGTTCCTCCGCTGATGCGTATCGTCCTCGTCGGGCCGCCGGGCGCGGGCAAGGGAACGCAGGCCGCGTTCCTCGCCCAGAACCTGTCGATCCCGCACATTTCGACGGGTGACCTCTTCCGGGCCAACATCAGCCAGGGCACTGAGCTCGGGCTGCAGGCCAAGGCGATCATGGACGCCGGAAATCTGGTCCCCGACGAGGTCACGATCGGCATGGCCCTGGACCGCATGGCCCAGAGCGACGCCGAGAACGGTTTCCTGCTGGACGGCTTCCCCCGCAACGTCTTCCAGGCCGAGGCGCTGGACAAGGCGCTGAAGGAGCAGGGGCAGAAGCTGGACGCGGTCCTGGACCTGGAGGTCCCGGAGGAAGAGGTCGTGAAGCGGATCGCCGGCCGGCGCATCTGCCGCAACGATTCCGCGCACGTCTTCCACGCCACGTACAGCCCGCCGAAGACCGAGGGCGTCTGTGACGTCTGCGGCGGCGAGCTCTACCAGCGTCCGGACGACACCGAGGAGACCGTGCGCAAGCGGCTCGACGTCTACCACACGCAGACCGAGCCGATCATCGACCACTACAAGGCGCAGGGCCTGGTGGTCACCCTCTCCGCGGAAGGCAAGGTCGCCGAGGTGACCGCGCGCGCGATGGACGCCCTGAAGAGGGACGAGGACCAGGGCTAGGCGCTGGCCCGGTTCTCCTATACGTACGACGGTGACGGCCGCGGTGTCCTTGGGGCACCGCGGCCGTCACCGTTCGGCCGCACCGGTTCGGCCGTACTGTTGAAGCTGACGTCATACGAGCGTGGAAGGCACATCCATGGTGGAGATCAAGACTCCCGAGCAGATCGCGAAGATGCGTGAGGCGGGGCTGGTCGTCGCCGCCATTCACGCGGCGACCCGTGAGGCGGCCGTTCCGGGCGCCAGCACGAAGGACCTCGACGAGGTCGCGCGCAAGGTGCTCGCGGAGCACGGCGCGAAGTCCAACTTCCTCGGGTACGGGGGCTTCCCGGCGACCATCTGCACCTCGGTGAACGAGGTCGTCGTGCACGGCATCCCCGACGAGAAGACCGTCCTCAAGGACGGCGACATCATCTCCATCGACTGCGGCGCCATCATCGACGGCTGGCACGGCGACGCGGCGTACACCGCCTTCGTCGGTAGTGGGCACGCGCCCGAGCTCCTGGAGCTCTCGCGGGTGACCGAGGAGTCGATGTGGGCGGGCATCGCCGCGATGAAGACCGGCAACCGGCTGGTCGACATCTCGAAGTCCATCGAGGGCTACATCCGCCGGCAGCCCCGTCCGGCGACCGGCAAGTACGGGATCATCGAGGACTACGGCGGGCACGGCATCGGCACCGAGATGCACATGGACCCGCACGTCCTGAACTACGTCACGCGCAAGCGCGGCAAGGGCATCAAGCTGGTCCCCGGCGTCTGCCTCGCCATCGAGCCGATGGTCTCGCTGGGCACCGCCCAGACCGAGGTGCTCTCCGACGACTGGACCGTCATCACCACGGACGGCACCTGGTCCTCGCACTGGGAGCACTCCATCGCCCTCACCGAGAACGGCCCGCTGGTCCTGACCGCGGTCGACGGCGGCAAGGCGAAGCTCGCGGAGTACGGGGTCGTGGCGGCGCCGGACCCCTTGGCGTAGGGCCCGAGAGGGCTGCGTCGAGAGGGTGGCAGATCCGTTGGCGTAGGGCCGGGTTTGCCGTGGTGGGGCGGCCGGGCCGCTGCTCGGGTGAAAGCCGCGTAACGATCATCAGTGTTGGGCAAACTTGACGGATTCGTCTTTTCGAGTGGCCTGACGTAGACTGACTCGTCGGCTCTCGTGCATCCGTGTGCCTGCATTCTGATGCGAGAGTTGATCAAGGTAGCCGATTCGAAGGGCGAAGCGTGGCCAAGAAGCAAGGTGCCATCGAAATCGAGGGCACCGTGATCGAGTCCCTCCCGAACGCCATGTTCAAGGTGGAACTTCAGAACGGTCACAAAGTCCTCGCGCACATCAGCGGCAAGATGCGTATGCACTACATCCGTATTTTGCAGGATGACCGGGTCGTCGTGGAGCTCTCTCCGTACGACCTGACGCGTGGCCGGATCGTCTACCGGTACAAGTAGATCTTGCCGCGCCCCTTCCGGGGGGCATGTGGCACTGACCCGGAGAACCTGACATCCCATGAAGGTCAAGCCGAGCGTCAAGAAGATCTGCGACAAGTGCAAGGTGATCCGCCGTCACGGCCGGGTCATGGTCATCTGCGAAAACCTGCGCCACAAGCAGCGCCAGGGCTGACGCACGACCTTTCCTGCATCTCGCAGTTCTTCGCGCGACGCAAGCAATTCGTACATACGCAGGGCACGTCCAGTCCTCTCCTGTGATGACTGGCGGCACCTCCGGCGGGGGCCGGGGACCCGGACGTACCACCTCATCCATCGCGGTGCGGTCGGCGGTCGGGAGCAGCTCTGTGGAAGACCCCCGAAATAACAACTGGAGCCATTGAATGGCACGCGTTTCAGGTGTTGACATCCCGCGCGAAAAGCGTGTGGAGATCGCACTCACCTACGTCTTCGGTATCGGGCGCACCCGGTCCAAGGAGATTCTCGCCGAGACCGGCGTGAACCCGAACACCCGCGTTCGTGACCTGGCCGAAGAGGACCTCGTCAAGATCCGCGAGTACGTTGACGCCAACCTGCGCACCGAGGGTGACCTCCGTCGCGAGGTGCAGGCCGACATCCGCCGCAAGGTCGAGATCGGCTGCTACCAGGGTCTGCGTCACCGCCGCGGTCTCCCGGTCCACGGTCAGCGCACCAGCACCAACGCGCGTACCCGCAAGGGCCCGCGTCGCGCGATCGCCGGTAAGAAGAAGCCGGGCAAGAAGTAGTCCTTAGCGGACACGCTTTCCAAGCGGTCTTCGCTGTAGGACCGACCACCTCCCTCTCCATCTGGAGTTAAGACATGCCCCCCAAGGGACGTCAGGGCGCCGCCAAGAAGGTGCGCCGCAAGGAAAAGAAGAACGTCGCTCACGGCCACGCGCACATCAAGAGCACGTTCAACAACACGATCGTGTCCATCACGGACCCGACCGGCAACGTGATCTCGTGGGCCTCCGCCGGCCACGTGGGCTTCAAGGGCTCGCGCAAGTCCACCCCCTTCGCCGCGCAGATGGCCGCCGAGTCGGCCGCCCGCCGCGCGCAGGAGCACGGCATGCGCAAGGTTGACGTCTTCGTCAAGGGTCCCGGCTCCGGCCGCGAGACCGCGATCCGCTCCCTCCAGGCCACCGGCCTTGAGGTCGGTTCGATCCAGGACGTCACCCCGACGCCGCACAACGGCTGCCGTCCGCCGAAGCGTCGCCGCGTCTGATTCGCCGCCCGGTCTCCGGGCGTCGTATCCGCAATACCTCGTGTCGTGAGTGGCCGTACGGAGACCGACCTCCCTACGGCGCTCGCTTCGCGTTTCGGGCGGTACAGCTCTTCGGGGCCGTATCGCCCGTACCCTTGTGGTAGTTGGCGTCAAATAGTGGGCGCCAAGAACAAGAAGGAACCCCATGCTTATTGCTCAGCGTCCGTCGCTGACCGAAGAGGTCGTCGACGAGTACCGCTCCCGGTTCGTGATCGAGCCGCTGGAGCCGGGCTTCGGTTACACGCTCGGTAACTCCCTGCGTCGTACCCTCCTGTCGTCCATCCCGGGTGCCGCTGTCACCAGCATCCGGATCGACGGTGTCCTGCACGAGTTCACCACCGTGCCGGGCGTCAAGGAGGACGTCACCGACCTCATCCTCAACATCAAGCAGCTGGTCGTCTCCTCGGAGCACGACGAGCCGGTCGTGATGTACCTGCGCAAGCAGGGTCCCGGCCTGGTCACCGCTGCCGACATCGCGCCCCCGGCCGGTGTCGAGGTGCACAACCCGGACCTGGTCCTCGCCACGCTCAACGGCAAGGGCAAGCTGGAGATGGAGCTGACCGTCGAGCGCGGTCGCGGCTACGTCTCCGCCGTCCAGAACAAGCAGGTGGGCCAGGAGATCGGTCGCATTCCGGTCGACTCCATCTACTCCCCGGTGCTCAAGGTCACGTACAAGGTCGAGGCGACCCGTGTCGAGCAGCGCACCGACTTCGACAAGCTGATCGTCGACGTCGAGACCAAGCAGGCCATGCGTCCCCGTGACGCCATGGCGTCGGCCGGTAAGACCCTGGTCGAGCTGTTCGGTCTGGCGCGCGAGCTCAACATCGACGCCGAGGGCATCGACATGGGCCCGTCCCCGACGGACGCCGCCCTGGCCGCCGATCTGGCGCTGCCGATCGAGGAGCTGGAGCTCACCGTTCGGTCGTACAACTGCCTCAAGCGCGAGGGCATCCACTCGGTGGGCGAGCTCGTGGCCCGCTCCGAGGCGGACCTGCTCGACATTCGCAACTTCGGTGCGAAGTCGATCGACGAGGTCAAGATGAAGCTCAACGGCATGGGCCTGGCCCTCAAGGACTCGCCTCCCGGGTTCGACCCGACCGCCGCTGCCGACGCCTTCGGCGCCGACGACGACGCGGATGCCGGTTTCGTGGAGACCGAGCAGTACTAGCAAGTGGCTGGGGGAAACCCCAGAGGGTCGCAACGTCGACACCGCGCAGTACTAGGCATTACGGCTTTACCCCGGGTGCGCTCCCCGAACGCGTGGAGCGCGCCCGGCACAGACTGCCCGTGAGCGTCCGCTCGTGGGGCCCTGTCACCGGTACCTGATACGGCCGGTGCAGACATTAGGAGAAACACCATGCCGCGTCCCGCAAAGGGTGCCCGTCTGGGCGGCAGCGCCGCGCACGAGAAGCTGCTCCTCGCCAACCTGGCGAAGTCGCTCTTCGAGCACGGTCGCATCACGACGACCGAGGCCAAGGCCCGCCGCCTGCGCCCCGTCGCCGAGCGCCTCGTCACCAAGGCGAAGAAGGGCGACATCCACAACCGTCGCCTGGTGCTCCAGACGATCACGGACAAGAGCGTCGTCCACACGCTCTTCACCGAGATCGCGCCGCGCTACGAGAACCGCCCCGGTGGTTACACGCGCATCACCAAGATCGGCAACCGTCGTGGCGACAACGCCCCGATGGCCGTGATCGAGCTCGTCGAGGCCCTCACCGTGCAGCAGAACGCTGTGGGCGAGGCCGAGGCCGCCACGAAGCACGCCGTGAAGGAAGACGCCACCAAGGCCGAGCAGGCCGAGGTCGTCGAGGACGCGAAGCCCGAGGGCGACGAGTCCAAGTAGTACCTGGTAGTACATGGACGGGCCCGTTCCCAGTTTTCTGGGGGCGGGCCCGTTCTGCTGTGTGGTGCGCGCGCGGGTGCGTCTGTTGTGTGGGTTCGGGTGAGTGTGGAGGTTGCGGTGGCTGACGAGGTGGCGGACGGTTTCGTACGGGTGAGGCTGGACCTCTCGTACGACGGCAAGGAGTTCTCCGGCTGGGCGAAGCAGCCCAGCGGGCGGCGGACCGTACAGGGGGAGATCGAGGCGGCGCTGCGGACGGTGACCCGGTCGGAGACGAACTTCGACCTGACGGTGGCCGGGCGGACCGACGCCGGGGTGCACGCGCGCGGGCAGGTCGCGCACGTGGACCTGCCGGAGGAGGTGTGGGCGGAGCACGAGGACAAGCTGCTGCGGCGGCTGGCGGGGCGCCTTTCGCACGATGTACGGGTGTGGAAGGTGGCGCGGGCGCCGGAGGGTTTCAACGCGCGCTTCTCGGCGATCTGGCGGCGCTACCAGTACCGGGTGTCGGACCACCCGGGCGGTGTGGACCCGCTGATCCGCAGTCATGTGCTGTGGCACGACTGGGAGTTGGACGTCGACGCCATGAACGCGGCTTCGGAGCGGCTGCTCGGGGAGCACGACTTCGCGGCGTACTGCAAGAAGCGCGAGGGGGCGACGACGATCCGTACGCTCCAGGAGCTTTGGTGGGCCAGGGGGGACGACGGGGTGGTCGTCGGGACAGTGCGGGCCGACGCGTTCTGCCACAACATGGTGCGGTCATTGGTGGGGGCGCTGCTGTACGTGGGCGACGGGCACCGGGGGGTGGAGTGGCCGGCGAAGGTGCTGGGCGCGGGGGTGCGGGATTCGTCGGTGCATGTGGTGAAGGCGCACGGGCTGACGTTGGAGGAAGTGGCCTACCCGGCCGATGAGTTGCTGGCGGCTCGGGCGGTGGAGGCGCGGAACGTGCGGACCTTGCCGGGGAGTTCGGGGGCTGCCGGGGGCTCCGGGGCTTCGGGTGGTTGTTGCTGAGGGAGGGGGTCGGGTGGGGCTTGTGTGGCCTGTTGGGCTTGGGGTGACTTGGCACGGGGCATTGTCAGTGGGCTGTGCGATGGTGTTTTTGGACAGCGACTCGGGTGAGGTACGGGGGCTCTGAGGGGGCGGGTTTCATGACGGGGGCGGAGAAGCGCGGGCTGGGGGTGCTGTTCGTCGCGGTGCTGCTGTTCGTGGTGGGGGTGCTGCCGCGCGTGCTGGAGAAGGGCGGCGGCGAGCAGCGGGTCGGCTCGGTGGGGGCCGCGCTGGGCATTCCGCGGGTGGCGGAGGCCCCCGGTGGGTCCGGGACCTCGGGAGCGTCGGGGACGGTGCCTTCGGGCGGGGCCTCCGGGAAGTCCGCGGGGGCCGCTTCGGCCGGGGCAGGGGCAGGGGCCGGCGCTGACCAGCCCGACGGGGGCGAGCGGGAGGACGAGCCCGACGCGGAGGAGCGGGCTGCGGCCTTCGCCGGTATACGGGCCGGGGACTGTCTCGCCCTCTTCGATACGGGCAAGGGCTGGAACACCCGAATACCGCAGAAGGCGGGCTGTTCCGGGGAAGCGGGGCTGAGCCGGGTGAGCGCGGTGCGCACCGGCTGGAGCGCCTGTCCGACGGGCGACGGGCTGTCGTACGTGGTGAGTGTGACCGACGAGCGCAAGCGGGTGCTGTGCCTGACCCGGCAGTACAAGCCGGGGTACTGCGTACTGGCGGAGAAGAAGACCGACGGCGGCAGTACGAGCATGCGGCTCGGGGCGATGACGGCCGTCGACTGCGGCGCGAAGCGGCCTGCGGCCCCGTACAACACGATCCTGCACATCACCGGGGTGTACGGGCCGGGGTCGGGGCGGGGGCCGGGGGAGTGCGCGCGGGCCTCGGGGGACCGGACGTACTACTGGTCGTGGCAGGTCGACGGGGGCGGGACGTTGCTCTGCACGATGGTTTATCAGGGGTAGCGGCCGGGCGGGGCGGGGCTTGCGCTGTGGGTGTCGGTGAGGGTGGTCAGCGGCGGGTGGTGGCCCAGAGCAGGGCGCCCGACGCGGCCAGCGCGGCGAAGCTGGCGCCGCCGAGGCCGTACAGGAAGGGGAACCAGACGAGGGCGAGCAGGAGGCAGTAGCCCGCGGCCAGGACGGAGAGGCCGATCTGGAGGAGCGCGGGGCCGCTGCGGTTGAAGCGCACGACGATCGCGATGAGGACCGCTGCCCACAGGACGGCGCGGGGCTGGTCGAAGGTGAGGATGCGGGCCAGCTCGCTGAAGGCCTCGTACCAGTTCTGCTTCATCAAGTCGGCCTGGGTGCGGGCGATTTCGCGGAGCTCGGTGGTACCGCCCGCGGCGAGCTGGGCGGGCGAGAGGTTGCTGACCGCGGCCCGGAAGTACTCGTAGACGGCGAGCAGGGTGAAGCCGAGGGCGTGCAGGACGCCGGTGGTGAAGCCGGTGGCGCGACGGCGGCGGGCGGCCTGGAGCGCGTCGTCGTCGAGGTCAGGCCGGTGCGGGGCGGGGGGCTCGTCGTCCGGGTACTGGCGGTGCTGGTGGAAGGGCGCGGCAGCGGGCTGCGGGACTGCCGGGTTGGGTCCGGTGTGGGCACGGGCCCGGGCGGGGGCCGGGCCGTTGGGGGTGGCGGGCCGGGGCCGGGAGGCGCCGGGGGCGCTTGGGGTGCGCGAGCGCAGGGAGGTGGTGGGCGGGTCGTGGGGGGACGACTGGGCCTTGGCTCGGCGGGGGGTGGGGGCCGCTGGTGCTGTGGGTGCCGTGGGTGCGGGGGAGGGCTTCCCGGGGCCGGGGGCGGTGCCGGTGCTGGGGTCCGTGTCGGCGTCGGCGTTCGCGGCGGTGCTTGTGGCTCGTCCTGGGCTCGTGCCCGGGTTTGTGCGGAGGGCGGTGGTGGGCGGGTCCTTGGTGAAGGTGGGGGCCGGGAGGCTGGGCCAGGGGGAGCGGGGGCGGTCCTCGTCCGGGGTGGGGCGGGGGGTTGTCGGCGTGGGGGTGCCCTTGGCGGGGGTGGGGGGTTCTTCGGGGGTGGCCGGCTGGTCCGGGGTGGCCGGGCGGGAGTCCGGGGCCGGGGGTGTGGAGTGCTGCTGGTCGTTCTTCTTGTCCATGTGGTGCAGCCCCCCGACCGTGGCGGACCGGCGCCGCCCCGGCGGACAGGTTAGTCAGGGGGTGGGTGGGCCGCCAGGGGCGGGGGAGGCGGGGCTGCGGGGACGTCAGCCGTTGAGGGTGCCGGAGGAGGCGGCGGCGGAGGCCTGGGTGCGGCCCCGTTCGACGATGCGCAGGAAGGTGTACTTCGCGGTGTCGTCGCCCAGTGCGAAGACCGGCTTGTCCTTGGTGGTGACGTCCGTCTTGTTGTTGGTGAAGCCGCCGACGGTGAAGTAGGCGTAGCGGCCGTAGGAGTTGGCGGTCTTGCGGCAGATGGTGCCGTTGCGGCAGAAGGTGGGGACGCCGGAGCCGGGCAGGGAGGCGATGCCGTCCTTCACCTGGTTCTTGGCCTTGAGCGCCTGGGCCTCGGTCTTGAAGACCGCGACGCCGACGGTGACCGCCGTGCCGCCCTTGTGGAAGGTGGCGCGGATGACCTGGTCGCAGCCGTTGCGGGTGAGGATGCCCCCGAGGGCGCCCTGGGAGGCGGCGGCGCAGTCGGTTGTCCGGTTCGTGGCGCCCTTGGTGTACGAACGGCCTTCCAGGGTGAGGGAGTTGCCCGGGAAGAGGGTGTCCGCGCTGAGCGGGGCCTTGTCCTTCTCCGCGCTGGAGATGAACTCCTTGGGGTCCGGCGGGGGCGGCGGTGCCACCGGCGAGAAGGAGGGTTTCGGCGCGGTGGACTCGGTGGGCAGGCTCTCCGGGGAGGGCAGGGCGGAGTTCTTGCCGTCCGACGACGAGGAGTTGCCGGCCGAGACGACCGCGGTGGCGACCAGGGCGCCCACGACGAGGGTGGCCAGCACGCCGCCGCCCACGTAGAGGAGGCGCTTGCGGCGGGTGCGGGACGCGGCGGCGTCGGCGAGGGCGGCCCAGTCGGGGGTAGGGCCCGAGCTCGGGGCCGCGCCGGGGCCCTGGCCAGGGCCGGTGCCGGTGCCGATGCCGGGTGTGCCCGGCGAGAGCGGGCTGGGCGGTAGCGGCGGCGTGCCCTGGCCTGCCGGGGCCTGGCCCGGTGCGGCGTGGCCCGGTGCTGCCTGGACGGAGTTGTCCTGGACCAGCTGGACCGGGGGCATCGGCGCTGCGGGCTGGCGGGCCGGCTGGGTGTGTGGGGGCGGGGCGTTCAGGTACGGGTTCGCGGTGGGCTGCTGCGGGTGTGGTGCGCCGTTGTACGGGCCCTGGGGCGGGGTTCCGTAGGCGTGCGGCTGGGGGGTGCCGTACGGGCCGTGCTGGGCGGGCGCCGCCGCGTACGGGTTCGGCTCCGGCTGGGGGGCCGAGGGGTCCGGCGCGGGCGTGGCACTGTAACTGCCCTGCTGCTGCGGTGGGTTGTCGTCGTGCGGGGGTTGTCCCGCGGGGCCGCCGGTGGGTCCCCCATGCCCGAAGCTCATGCCGCGCATCCTAGCCACCCGGGCCGGGGCGACGTACGGCTGCTGGGGCAGGGGGTGCGGGGCGGGCCGGGGCCCCGCGCACTGTAATCCGGTTGGGGTGTGGTTGCGCGGGCGGTGAGAATGGCTGGCATGGGACATCTTGAGGTCGGACACGTCGAGTACTACTTGCCGGACGGGCGGGTGCTGCTCGGCGACGTCTCGTTCCGGGTGGGCGAGGGCGCCGTGGTGGCGCTGGTCGGGGCGAACGGGGCGGGCAAGACCACCCTGCTGAAGATCATCGGCGGCGAGCTGCAGGCGCACGGCGGGTCGGTCACGGCCAGCGGCGGGCTCGGCGTGATGGGGCAGTTCGTCGGGTCGGTGCGCGACGAGAGGACCGTACGGGACCTGCTGGTCTCGGTGTCGCCGCCCCGGATCCGGGAGGCCGCGGCGGCCGTCGACAAGGCCGAGCACCTGATCATGACGGTCGACGACGAGGCCGCGCAGATGTCCTACGCGCAGGCGCTCAGCGACTGGGCCGAGGCGCAGGGGTACGAGGCCGAGACGGTCTGGGACATGTGCACGATGGCCGCGCTCGGTGTGCCGTACGACAAGGCGCAGTTCCGCGAGGTGCGCACGCTCAGTGGCGGTGAGCAGAAGCGCCTCGTCCTTGAGGCGCTGCTGCGCGGGCCCGACGAAGTACTGCTCCTCGACGAGCCGGACAACTACCTGGACGTGCCGGGCAAGCGCTGGCTGGAGGCCAAGCTGAAGGAGACCCGCAAGACGGTGCTCTTCGTCAGCCACGACCGGGAGCTGCTGTCGCGGGCCGCCGAGAAGATCGTCAGCATGGAGCCGGGCCCCGCAGGCTCCGACGTGTGGGTGCACGGCGGCGGGTTCGGGACGTACCACCAGGCCCGTACCGAGCGCTTCGAGCGGTTCGAGGAGCTGCTCAGGCGCTGGCAGGAGGAGCACGCGCGGCTCAAGGCGCTGGTGCTGCGGCTGCGCGGGCAGGCGGCGATCAGCCCGGACATGGCGTCCAGGTATCACGCGATGCAGACGCGGTTCAAGAAGTTCGAGGACGCCGGGCCGCCGCCGGAGCCGCCGCGCAAGCAGGACATCCGGATGCGGCTGAAGGGCGGCCGGACCGGGGTGCGCGCGCTGACCGTGGAGAAGCTGGAGCTGACGGGGCTGATGAAGCCTTTTGATCTTGAGGTCTTCTACGGGGAGCGGGTGGCTGTTCTCGGGTCGAACGGGTCCGGGAAGTCGCACTTCCTGCGGCTGCTGGCCGGCGAGGACGTCAAGCACACCGGGGCGTGGAAGCTGGGGGCGCGGGTGGTGCCCGGGCACTTCGCGCAGACGCACGCGCATCCGGAGCTGATGGGGCGGACGCTGGTCGACATCCTGTGGAGCGAGCACTCCAAGGACCGGGGTGGCGCGATGTCCGTGCTGCGGCGGTACGAGCTGGAGCGGCAGGGGGACCAGAGCTTCGACCGGCTGTCGGGTGGGCAGCAGGCGCGTTTTCAGATTCTGCTGCTGGAGCTGCGGGGGACGACGGCGCTGCTGCTCGACGAGCCGACGGACAACCTTGACCTGGAGTCGGCGGAGGCGTTGCAGGAGGGGCTGGAGGCGTACGAGGGGACGGTGCTGGCGGTCACCCACGACCGGTGGTTCGCGAAGTCCTTCGATCGGTATCTGGTGTTCGGGTCGGATGGGGTTGTGCGGGAGACGGTGGAGCCGGTGTGGGATGAGAGGAGGGTGGAGCGGGTGCGTTGAGGTGGGTGTTGGGGGGAGCCGTGGCGCAGGTGGGGCCGGGGCGTAGGTGGGGCGGGGGCGAGGGGTGCGACTCCGTCGGGGGCCGCCCCCTTGCCCGCCCGTTCCGCCCCCGGGGGGCGGCCCCGCCGCCCAAGGGGGCTCGGCGGGCGGCCCCGCCGCCCAAGGGGGCGGGGCAACGGGTGGGGGTGGGGCCGCCGCCCAAGGGGGCTCGGGGGCTCGGGGGCGTTTTGACCCGGGCGGGGTGGGGCGGGTAGCCTCGGGTGTTGTTATACGTATGGGCTTCCTCGCTTTTGTGTGAAGGGGCCCTGCGTAGGTTCCCTGGAGCAGTTACCAGTGGCTCGCATACGGGCGGTGTTCCCGGCAGTGCGGGCCCCAGCTGCATGATCGCTTCAGGTGTGTCTGGATCCCATCCACTGAAGAAGCGAAGGCTACGAAGTGCGTACGTACAGCCCCAAGCCCGGCGATGTCACTCGCCAGTGGCACATCATTGACGCTCAGGACATCGTCCTGGGTCGTCTGGCGACCACGGCAGCGAACCTCCTCCGGGGCAAGCACAAGCCGACCTATGCCCCGCACATGGACATGGGTGACTTCGTCATCATCATCAACGCCGAGAAGATCCACCTCTCCGGCAACAAGAAGACCCAGAAGATGGCCTACCGCCACTCCGGCTTCCCGGGCGGCCTCCGCTCCATGCGCTACGACGAGCTCATGGAGAAGAGCCCCGAGAAGGCCGTCGAGAAGGCCATCAAGGGCATGATCCCCAAGAACACCCTGGGCCGTCAGATGCTCTCGAAGCTGAAGGTCTACGCGGGCTCCGAGCACCCGCACGCTGCTCAGCAGCCGGTCCCGTTCGAGATCACCCAGGTCGCGCAGTAGTTCCGGCCACCCCCTAAGACGTACAGAAAGATCTGAGGAGAATCGTGGCCGAGACCACTGTTGAGACCCCCGTCGAGGGCACCGAGGGCGAAGAGACCTTCGCTGAGGTGACCACCTTCGAGTCGGAGGTTCCCGTCGAGGGCGAGTACACCAGCGAGTCGCTCGCCGGCCGCTTCGGCGACCCGCAGCCCGCCGCCGGCCTTGGCCGTCGCAAGAACGCCATCGCCCGCGTCCGGATCGTTCCGGGCACCGGCAAGTGGAAGATCAACGGGCGTACGCTCGAGGACTACTTCCCGAACAAGGTCCACCAGCAGGAAGTCAACGAGCCCTTCAAGGTGCTCGAGCTCGACGACCGCTACGACGTCATCGCCCGCATCGCGGGTGGCGGCGTGTCCGGCCAGGCCGGTGCGCTCCGTCTCGGTGTCGCCCGTGCGCTGAACGAGGCCGACGTCGACAACAACCGCGCCATCCTGAAGAAGGCCGGCTTCCTCTCGCGTGACGACCGTGCGGTCGAGCGCAAGAAGGCCGGTCTCAAGAAGGCCCGCAAGGCGCCGCAGTACAGCAAGCGTTAATCACGCGCCTGCTGGCCGCTGCACACGCTTCACCGTTCGCCCCGGTGGCACTCTTCGTGCCACCGGGGCGTTCGTTTAGTTCGGATAGATCCTTATCGATCCCCTCGGGCGTATAACGGGCAGAAAACGCTCAGGGGTTTGCTTTTTCGGAGTATTTCGGAGGACAGCTGTGGGACGACTCTTCGGCACCGACGGTGTGCGCGGCGTGGCCAATGCGGACCTGACGGCGGAGCTGGCGCTCGGCCTGTCGGTCGCGGCGGCACACGTACTCGCCGAGGCCGGCACTTTTGAGGGCCATCGGCCCACGGCCGTGGTCGGCCGCGACCCGCGAGCCTCGGGAGAGTTCCTGGAGGCCGCCGTGGTGGCCGGTCTGGCGAGCGCGGGCGTGGACGTCCTGCGCGTCGGTGTGCTGCCCACCCCCGCGGTGGCGTATCTCACCGGTGCGCTGGGCGCCGACCTCGGCGTGATGCTCTCGGCGAGCCACAACGCGATGCCCGACAACGGCATCAAGTTCTTCGCGCGCGGCGGCCACAAGCTGGCCGACGAGCTGGAGGTGCGGATCGAGAAGCTCTACGAGCAGCACCGCAGCGGTGAGGCCTGGGACCGTCCGACCGGCGGCGGCGTGGGCCGTGTCACGGACTACGACGAGGGCTTCGACAAGTACATCGCCCACCTGATGGGCGTGCTCCCCAACCGCCTCGACGGACTGAAGATCGTCCTCGACGAGGCGCACGGCGCTGCCTCCCGGGTCTCCCCGGAGGCCTTCGCCCGGGCGGGCGCCGAGATCGTCACCATCGGTGCCGAGCCCGACGGCCTCAACATCAACGACGGCTGCGGCTCCACCCACATGGAGAAGCTGCAGGCCGCCGTCGTCGAGCACGGCGCCGACCTCGGTGTCGCGCACGACGGTGACGCCGACCGCTGCCTGGCCGTCGACGCCCAGGGCAACGAGGTCGACGGCGACCAGATCCTCGCCGTCCTCTCGCTCGCCATGCGCGAGGCCGGTCAGCTCCGCAAGAACACCGTGGTCGGCACCGTCATGTCCAACCTCGGCTTCAAGCTGGCCATGGAGGCCGAAGGCATCGAGGTCGTCCAGACCGGTGTCGGTGACCGCTACGTGCTGGAGTCGATGAAGGAGAACGGGTACGCGCTCGGCGGCGAGCAGTCCGGGCACGTCATCGTCCTGGACCACGCCACCACCGGCGACGGCACCCTGACCGGCCTGATGCTGGCCGCCCGGGTCGCCGCCACCGGCCGCAGCCTGGCGGACCTCGCGGGTGTCATGACGCGGCTGCCGCAGATCCTCATCAACGTCCCCGACGTCGACAAGTCCCGGGTGGGCACCTCGGCGGAGCTGGCCGCCGCCGTCGCCGACGCCGAGCGTGAGCTGGGCTCGACCGGCCGGGTGCTGCTGCGCCCGTCCGGCACCGAGCCGCTGGTCCGCGTGATGGTCGAGGCCGCCGACACCGAGCAGGCGAAGGCCGTCGCGGGGCGGCTGGCCGACGTGGTGAAGTCCGCGCTGGGCTAAGGGTTCTGGGCGGTACGAAGAGGGGCCCGGCCGGATGTGACTCCGGCCGGGCCCCTCTTCGTATGCCTCGAAAGACCCTCAGAGCTTGCGCAGGGAGAGGCGCTGGACCTTGTGGTCGGGGCCCTTGCGGACGACCAGGGTGGCGCGGCCGCGGGTGGGGGCCACGTTCTCCAGGAGGTTGGGGCGGTTGATGGTGCGCCAGGTGTTGCGGGCGTACGCCATCGCCTCCTCCTCGGAGACCTGGGTGTACTTGCGGAAGTACGAGAAGGGGTTCTGGAAGGCGGTGGCGCGCAGCTTGCGGAACCGGTTGAGGTACCACTGCTCGATGTCCTCGGCGCGGGCGTCGACGTACACCGAGAAGTCGAAGTAGTCGGCGAGGCCCACCCGGGTCTTGCCGTCGCTGCCGGGGAGGGCCGGCTGGAGGACGTTGAGGCCCTCGACGATCAGGATGTCGGGGCGGTGCACGGTGAGGCGCTCGTCGGGGACGATGTCGTAGATCAGGTGGGAGTAGACGGGGGCGGTGACCTCGTCCTTCCCGGCCTTCACGTCGGCGACGAAGCGGGTCAGGGCCCGGCGGTCGTACGACTCGGGGAAGCCCTTGCGGGCCATCAGACCGCGCTTCTCCAGCTCCTTCATCGGGTAGAGGAAGCCGTCCGTGGTGACGAGCTCGACGCGCGGGTGCTCCGGCCAGCGGGCCAGCAGCGCCTGGAGGAGACGGGCGACCGTGGACTTGCCGACGGCGACACTGCCCGCGACCCCTATGACGAAGGGCGTGCCGCGCTGGGTGCCGTTCTCGCCGAGGAAGGTGTTGAGGGCGCCGCGCAGGTTGCCGGTGGCTCCGACGTACAGATTGAGGAGGCGGGAGAGCGGGAGGTAGATGTCGCGCACCTCGTCGAGGTCGATGACATCGCCCAGACCGCGCAGCCGCTCGACCTCCTCGGCGGTGAGGGGCAGCGGCGTCTTCTCGCGCAGGGCGCTCCACTCGGCACGGGTGAGGTCCAGGTACGGGGACGTCTCGGCCCTGCGGTGGGAGCTTCGTGGCGGCGAAGTGATCACCACATCATTGTCGGCGCTGTCCGGCGGTTCTGGCCGCTGCGGGGTGGTGGGCTCGGTCACGTGGGGTGGCTCCGGGGGAGGGGTGCGCGAGGGGCGGTACGGGGGTTGACCTGGGGTTGTACGGGAGTACGTCTCGATTGGGGGGAGGTGGGGTCGCGCGGGGGTCACGATCCGCGGGGGCAGGGGTAATTCGGTTGGGCGGGACCGGGGCGGGCCCTACATTTCATGAGCACCACGGATTCCGCGTGAGACAGGGTCGAGCGAACTGCGCGCGGGGGGACCGTCGTTCTCTTCCTTCCTTCTTTTTTCTTTCTTGCCTTTCTTTTCCTTCCGGAGGAAACCTTTCATGCGCCGTACCGTGTTCCGTCGTCGTGCCGCTGTCGCCGTCGTGTCCGCGTTCTCGCTGACCCTGCTGGTGGGGGCGTGCGGGGCCGACAAGCCCGCCGACACCGGGGCCAAGAAGGACGGCAAGGAGGCGCCCAGCGCTCCCGCGGAGGCCGCGGCGCCCGCGGCGAAGGCCCTCACGGCTGCCGAGCTGGAGAAGCTGGCCCTCACCCAGGCCGATCTGACCACCCACATGGTGAAGAACGGCACGAAGGAGGACCAGGCCGCGGCCGGATCGGTCAAGACCGAGAAGCCCGAGTGCAAGCCGCTGCTGGACACCTTCTCCGCCCTGCCGCTGGGGCAGCCGAGCGCCCAGGTGCTGCGCAAGGCGATCGAGAAGCCCGCGAAGATGAAGACCGACCCGAAGGCCTCGGCCGAGGAGAAGGCCAAGGCCGGCCTCGAAGCGCTCAGCGCGCCGGTCACCGCCGATGTGCTGGCGTCGTACGCGGACAAGGGCGCGCAGGAGGCCTACGCGGCCCTCGGCAAGTCGGCGACGGCGTGCGCGGGCGGCTTCAACGGCGAGCAGGCCGGCGAGAAGCTCAAGATCAAGAAGGTCGCTCCCGACCAGGTGACCGGCGGCGACGAGGCGCAGGGCTGGACGATCACCATGGCCGGTGAGGGCGGCGAGGGCGGCGGCGACGTCATCATGAAGCTCGCGGCCGTGCGCAAGGGCGGCACGCTGGCCACCTTCTCCACGATCAGCCTGGGCGGTACGGTCACGGCCCAGCCGACCGGGGTCATCGAGGCGCAGCTGAAGAAGCTGGGCTGACGCTCGGCCGAAGAAGGCGGGCTGACGCTCCCCGGCGTTCCCCGGTGGCAGGTGCTCGGCGGCTTACGCTGCCGAGTATGTGCGGAATCGTGGGTTACGTCGGTGGTCAGTCGGCACTTGATGTCGTCGTCGCGGGGCTGAAGCGGTTGGAGTACCGGGGGTACGACTCGGCGGGGGTCGCGGTGCTCGCGGACGGGGGGCTGGCCTCGTCGAAGAAGGCCGGGAAGCTGGTCAATCTGGAGAAGGCGCTGGTGGGGCGGCCGTTGCCGGTCGGGGGGACCGGCATCGGGCACACCCGGTGGGCCACCCACGGCGGCCCCACCGACGCCAACGCGCACCCGCACCTGGACAACGCCGGGCGGGTCGCGGTCGTGCACAACGGGATCATCGAGAACTTCGCCTCGCTGCGCGCCGAACTGGTCGAGCGGGGACGGGAGTTGGCCTCCGAGACGGACAGCGAGGTGGTGGCGCACCTGCTGGCCGAGAGCTTCTCGGTGAACGGGGACCTGGCCGAGTCGATGCGGCAGGTGTGCCGTCGGCTGGAGGGGGCGTTCACGCTGGTGGCGGTGCACGCGGACGCGCCGGACGTGGTGGTGGGGGCGCGGCGGAACTCCCCGCTGGTGGTGGGCGTTGGAGAGGGTGAGTCCTTCCTGGCGTCGGACGTGGCCGCGTTCATCGCCCATACGCGCTCCGCGATCGAGCTGGGGCAGGACCAGGTGGTGGAGCTCCGGCGGGACGGGGTGACCGTCACCGGCTTCGACGGTGCCCCGGCGGAGGTCCGGGCGTACCACGTGGACTGGGACGCCTCGGCGGCCGAGAAGGGGGGCTACGACTACTTCATGCTCAAGGAGATCGCCGAGCAGCCCAAGGCGGTCGCGGACACCTTGCTGGGGCGGATCGACGCCGGTGGGCAGCTGACGCTCGACGAGGTGCGGATTCCCGTGGGGGTGCTGCGGGAGGTCGACAAGGTCGTCGTCGTGGCGTGCGGGACGGCCTTCCACGCGGGGATGATCGCCAAGTACGCGATCGAGCACTGGACCAGGCTGCCCTGCGAGACGGAGCTGGCGAGCGAGTTCCGCTACCGGGACCCGATCCTGGACTCGCGGACGCTGGTGATCGCCATCTCCCAGTCCGGCGAGACCATGGACACCCTGATGGCGCTGCGGCACGCGCGGGAGCAGGGTGCGAAGGTGCTGGCGGTGTGCAACACCAACGGGTCGACGATTCCCCGGGAGTCCGACGCGGTGCTCTACACGCATGCGGGGCCCGAGGTGGCGGTCGCGTCGACGAAGGCGTTTCTGACGCAGCTGGTTGCCTGTTACCTGGTGGCGCTGTACCTCGGGCAGGTGCGGGGGACCAAGTGGGGCGACGAAGTGCGGGACGTCGTACGGGAGTTGTCGGAGATCTCCGGGGCCGTGGAGGAAGTGCTCGGCACGATGGAGCCGGTGCGGGAGCTGGCGAGGTCGCTGGCCGACAAGAACACCGTGCTCTTCCTCGGGCGGCACGTGGGGTATCCGGTGGCGCTGGAGGGTGCGCTGAAGCTCAAGGAGCTGGCGTACATGCACGCGGAGGGGTTCGCCGCGGGCGAGCTCAAGCACGGGCCGATCGCGCTGGTGGAGGAGGACCTGCCGGTGGTGGTGGTCGTTCCTTCGGCGCGGGGGCGGTCGGTGCTGCACGACAAGATCGTGTCCAACATCCAGGAGATCCGGGCGCGGGGGGCGCGGACGATCGTGATCGCGGAGGAGGGGGACGAGACGGTCGTGCCGTATGCCGACCATCTGATCCGGGTGCCGTGTACGCCTACGCTTCTTCAGCCGTTGGTGACGACGGTGCCGTTGCAGGTCTTTGCTTGTGAGTTGGCGACGGCGCGGGGCAATGAGGTGGATCAGCCTAGGAATTTGGCGAAGTCCGTGACGGTCGAGTGAGTGTGAGTTTCGAGTGAGTGGGCGAGTGGGCGCGTGATTGTTGGGGTTGGGATCGATGTCGCGGAGATCGAGCGGTTCGGGGCGGCATTGGCGCGGACGCCGCAGATGGCCGAACGGCTTTTCGTGGAGCGGGAGTTGATGCTGCCGAGCGGGGAGCGGCGGGGGATCGCCTCCTTGGCGGCGAGGTTCGCAGCCAAGGAGGCGCTTGCCAAGGCGCTGGGGGCGCCGGCCGGGCTTTTGTGGACGGACGCGGAGGTGTGGGTCGAGGAGACGGGGCAGCCGAGGTTGCGGGTTTCGGGGACGGTGGCGGCTCGGGCGGAGGTGTTGGGGGTGCGGGGGTGGCATGTTTCGCTCAGCCATGATGCGGGGGTGGCGTCGGCGGTGGTGATTGCGGAGGGGTAGGGGGAGCGGTCTGGTGCGGGGGCCAAGGCGGAGGTGGGGCGGGGCGTGGGGTTCGGCTCCGCCGGGGGCCGCCCCCTTGCCCGCCCGTTCCGCCCCCGGGGGGCGGCCCCGCCGCCCAAGGGGGCTCGGCGCGCTGCCCCGCCGCCCGAGGGGGCGGGGTCAGGCCTTTCTGAGGCGGCGGGCTGCGAGGGCGAGGGCGCCCAGGGCAGTTAGGGCCGCTGCGGTGGTGGCCAGGGGCAGGGCTGCGCTGCCGGTGGAGGCCAGGGGGCTGTTCGTACCGCTGGGGGTGCCGCCGACCGAGCTTCCGCCGACTGTTTCGGCGGTGGAGCCGCCGACGGTTCCCGCAGAGCCGGTGCCGCCACCGGAAACGGAGCCGGAGCCGGAGCTGGTGGTGTCGCCTGTGCTGGTGTCGCCCGTGGTGCCGGTGCTGTTGTTGCCGCCGGTGACTGACTCGCCGCCGGAGGCGCCCGGGGCGGTTGGGTCGCTGTTGCCGGGGTCAGGGGCAGGGTCACCGGTGCCGGGGTCCGTCCCCGGGTCTGTGCCGGGGTCCGTTCCGGGGTCTGTGCCGGGGTCCGTTCCGGGGTCTGTGCCGGGGTCTGTGCCGGGGTCCGTTCCGGGGTCTGTGCCGGGGTCTGTGCCTGGATCCGCGCCTGGGTCCGTTCCGGGGGCTGGGTCCGGGGGGAGGGGTTTGGGGGTGACTGTCAGGGGGGCCGGGGGTGTTCTTACCGTGCCTACCGGGTTGGTGAAGGCGGCTCGGAAGAGGTGGCCGGTTTGGGTTTTTGTGGGGGTGAGGGTCAGGGTCGGGCCCGGTGGGTTGTTCAGGGGGGTCCAGGTTTTGCCCTGGTCGGGGCTGGCTTCCCAGGTGGCCGTCGGGGGTGGGGACGCGGTCGCGGCTGCGGTGAAGGTGGCTTCCTGGCCCTCCTCGACCGTCTGCGGGGCGGGGTTCCTGGTGAGGGTCGCCGCTGTCTGGCGGGTGGTCTGGGTGACCGTGCCCGAGGCGACCGAGAAGACGGTGTGGGTCCGGGTGTCGAGGGACAGTGCGCCGGGCTGGGCGCCCGTCGTGAAGGTCTCGGTGACCTTGCCTTCCTTCAGGTCGACGGCGGCCACGGTCCCGGCGGTCGTCTGGGCGACGTACAGGGTGCCGGTCTGTGCGTCGTGCACCATCGCCTTCGGGTTGCCGCCGACTTCTAGGGTGCGGACGACCTTGTTCGCCCTGAGGTCCACGGCGAAGACACTGCCTGCGGCGAGGTTGGCGACGTAGCCGGTGCCGGTGGCCGGGTCGACGGTGACGCCCATGCTGCCGAGTGCCGTCCTGCCGAGGTTCAGGGAGCCCGTCGCCGCGCCGGTGGTGCCGTCTATCGCGGTCAGGACGTTGAGGAAGACGCGTTCGCCGTCGACCGTTTCGCTGGTGACATGGGTGGAGTAGCCGGTTCCGGTGGCCGTGTCCACGGCCAGGCCCGCCGGGAAGACCGGCAGGACGACCGGGGTGCCGACGGGCTCGGCGGTGGCGGTGTCGTACACCGTGACCGACTTGCCCGTCTGGTTGGCGACGTACAGGCGGCCCCGGTTCGGGTCGACCGCGAGGTGGTTCACATTGCCGGTGACGGGCGCCCAGGTGTCGTTCAGCTTCCCGGTCCTCGTGTCGTACGTGCCGATCCGGTCGGCGAAGGCGAGGTACAGGGTGCCGGTCTTCGGGTCGAACGCCGTGACCTGGGGGCCGGACGGCAGGGCGACCGGTGCGCCGACCGGTTGGCCCGTCGTCGAGTCGTACGTCGTGAGGAGCGCCTTGTCGCCGGAACGGGCTATGTGGACGCGGCCGTTGGCGGGGTCGGCCTCGGCGTCCCTGGCGCCGCCCTCGGTGGTCGGGTACGCGCGGACGGTGGTGTGCCTCACCGTGCCGGCCGGGACCTCGGGCGTCTCACCCGTACCCTCGCCGAAGGTGATCGGGACGATGACGTCCTGGTCGCGCTCACCGGCGTGGGTGTGGTCGGCGCGGGTGACGATCGCGCAGCGGAGCTTGCTGCAGTCGGCGCCGCTGTCCTTGACCCGGGCGGTCAGGTCGAGGGCGAACCCGCCCTTGCCGTCGGGCTGTTCGGTGAACTTCTTCACCAGGTCCTTGGCGTAGTCCGGCGGGTTGTTGGAGATCCAGTACGAGGATCCCGACGAGCCGGAGAGATCCGCGCCGCCGAGGCACGGGGAGGGTGCCTCGCCCTGCTTGCCCAGTACGCAGACCGCGAGGTAGACGCCCTTGTCGAGGGCGTAGCCGGAGCCGGTGACCGTGACCTTCTCGCCCTTGGGGTTCAGGTCCTTGGTGTGGTTGACGGTCAGCGTCTGGCCGGTGGGGCCGGTGGCCGTGCCGGGAGTCGGCGCGGGCCCGGGCGCGGGGCCTTCGGCGGCCGAGGCGGCCGGGACGATGCCGGTGAGGGCGGTGGTCAGCAGGCCCGCCGAGGCGGTCGCGAGCAGGACCCGTGCCGGTCTTCGTCGCACGGCACGGGTGTGGGGCGCGGGGCGCATGGGGCGTCGTACCTCCGGTGACGGGGGCGGGGCGGGATGGGGCTGGTGGGGTGAGGAGTGGTGTGCGGAGCTACGAGAACGTCACCGGGACGTACACGTCGTACTTGCGGTCCGCGCTGTCGTAGTGGTCGGCGCGCGTGACGATCGCGCACTTCACACCGGCCTGGCCACAGGTGACGGTGTCGGAGAGCTTGGCCTTGACGTGGATCTGCACGGAGAAGGAACCCCGTCCCGCGGCCTCGGTGTACGGGGAGGAGTTGTTGGGCGAGAGCCAGTACCAGTCGGTGTTGATCCAGTGCGAGGCGCCGGTGGTGCCCGACTCGTCCTGGCCGCCGAGGCAGGGGGTGGGCTTGCTGTTCCAGGTGGCCGGGTTGGCGGTGTCGACGCCCGCGGGTATCGCGCAGAGGCTGACGTAGACGCCCTGGTCCGGGTTGTATCCGGTGCCGGAGACGGTCACGTTGGCGCCGGAGGCGGCAGCCGTGTTCGGGGCGGTCAGGGAGAGGTTGTACGTCTGGCCGCCCTCGACGGTGGTGCGGTTCGCGGTCGCTGCCGCGGCGGGGGAGGCGAGGGCGGCGGTCAGGGCCAGGGCGCCGACCAGGGGAACGGCGGCGCGGGCGGATCTGGTGCGGGCGAGGCGGGAGAGGCGGGAGAGGGACGGGCGGGAGGAGCGCATGGCGGAGCACCTTTCGGCAGGGCGAAAGCACGGGCTTGTTAGGTTAGGCAAACCTAAGTAAAAGAATGATCGTGCGTCAACCCTCGGGAATGTGAGGGGAATTGGGGTGCGTGGTTCGCGAGGTCTCGTGCGGCAGACTCGGGGGCATGCGTACTGCACACCGGGTTGAGACCGTCAGGGCCGCCGAGCGGGAAGCCATGGCCAGGCTTCCGGAGGGTGCGCTGATGCAGCGCGCCGCCGCCGGGCTGGCCGCCGCCTGCGCCGATCTGCTGGGGAGGCGGGTGTACGGGGCACGGGTCGTGCTCCTCGTCGGCAGTGGCGACAACGGGGGCGACACGCTGTACGCGGGGGCCAGGCTCGCCCGGCGCGGAGCGGGTGTGACGGCGGTGCTGCTCGCGCCCGAGCGGGTGCACGCGGAGGGCCTGGACGCGCTGCGGAGGGCCGGCGGACGCGTGCTGACCGGGCCGCACGAGGAGGCCGGCGCGGAGGCGGGCTCGGAGGCGGGCCCGGAGGCCGGTTCGGGGGCGGGCGAAGTGGTCGCGGGCGATGTCGTCGGGCGGCACGGTGCCCACGAGGTGCTCGCCCGCGCCGACCTCGTGCTCGACGGCATCGTCGGCATCGGCGGGCGCGGCGGACTGCGGGCACCGGCCGTGCCGTTGGTGCGGGCGGCCCGGGACTCCGGGGCCGCGGTGGTCGCCGTCGACCTGCCCAGTGGCGTGGACGCCGATACCGGTGAGGTCGCAGGGGAGTGCGTGAAGGCCGATGCGACCGTGACCTTCGGGACGTACAAGCCGGGCCTGCTGATCGACCCCGCGCGTGCGCAGGCGGGCGTGGTGCGGCTCGTCGACATCGGGCTCGACCTCGCCTCCGTACCCCCGGACGCGGAGGCGCTGCAGCACGCGGACGTGGCGGCGCTGCTGCCGGTGCCGGGCGCGGAGAGCGACAAGTACCGGCGTGGCGTGGTGGGGATCGTCGCCGGGTCGGCGAAGTACCCGGGGGCGGCCGTGCTGGCCGTCGGCGGGGCGCTGCGGGGCGGGGCGGGCGCGGTCCGGTACGTGGGGGAGGGCGGCGACGCGGTGCTCGCGCGATACCCGGAGGTGCTGGTCAGCGAGGGTGCACCGGGAGAGGCCGGGCGGGTGCAGGCCTGGGTGATCGGGCCCGGGCTCGACGACGGGGTCGCGGGCGCGCTCGACGAGGTGCTCGCCTCGGACGTGCCGGTGCTGGTGGACGCGGATGCGCTGGGCGCGCTCGATCCTGCGGTGGTACGGGGCCGGAACGCGGCCACCGTACTGACGCCGCACGCCGGGGAGGCGGCACGGCTGCTGGGGGTGGAGCGGGCCGCGGTGGAGGCCGAACGGCTGGACTCCGTAAGGAAGTTGGCGGTCCTCTACGGGGCGACCGTACTGCTGAAGGGATCCACCACCCTGGTCGCGGGGGCGGACGGGGGGACGGTACGGGTCAACCCGACGGGGACGGGCTGGCTGGCCACCGCCGGGAGCGGGGACGTGCTGTCCGGGCTGGTCGGGGCGCTGCTGGCGGCGGGGCTCGACGGGGCGGACGCGGCCTCCGTCGGCGCGTACCTGCACGGGCTGGCGGGGCGCGGGGCGGCACGGGGGGCGCCGGTCTCGGCGGGAGAGGTGGCGGAGGGGCTGGGGGAGGCGTGGCGGGGGGTCGTACGGGGGTGAGGGCCGGGTGACGGCGGGGGCCACTTCCCCGCGCCCCCGGGATCCGGGAGCGCGGGGAGGCCCGCCGGCCAGACCGGTCAAGCAGGTCAGGCCGGTCATGGCGGGTCAGGCCAGTCAGGCCGGCTAGCCCTGTGCCAGTCGGGGGTCCAGCGGGGTGTCGAGGTTCCACTCGATCGGGATGTTCTCGCCGCCGAAGCCCTTGATGATCAGCTCGTCGTCGGTGAGGCGGCGGTCGTCCGGCTGCAGGCCCCGGATGTTGGTGCCCGGCTTGGCGCCCCAGACGTAGACCCGGCTGCCGACGCCGAGCTTCTTCCAGAGGCGTGCCGCGTCGTGGACGTAGAGGTTCACGCAACCGCCGGAGCCCGCCTCGAAGAGGTCACCGTACGTGCCGTGCAGCGCCTGCCCGCCGCTGAAGAACTGGCTGTACGGCATGGGGGCGTTGTTGTAGAGGGTGGAGAAGTGGTTCTTGTGCCGCCAGTAGACCCGGTGCCAGCCGGTACGGGTCTCCAGCCCGCGGATTCCGCTGCGGATCGGGACCGGGGCGAAGGTGACCTTCCGGCCGACCTGCACCCACAGGAGCTGACGGGGGAGGTCCACGCAGGTCACCGAGTAGCCGTAGCGGATCGGGCACTTGCCCGCCGCGTTGGGGTTCCTGCGGGCCTCGCGGACCAGGAGCAGGCCGTGGGTCTTGGCGGTGGCCCGGCCGTCGGCGGGGTCGATGCCCAGCTGGCGCTGGAGCTTGCGGATGGCGATGCAGTCGGCGTTCGACTGCTTGCCGTCGACCGGGAGGCGCAGCTTGCGCTCCAGTTCCTTCTGGTACGGGCCGGTGGAGGCCGTGCACGGTGGCTCGGGCGCGGGCGGCGCGGCGGCCGTCGCCGAGGCCATGGGAAGTGCCGTGATCGCCACGGCGATGAGACCGGCCAGAGCGGGTATACGGGCGGTACGGGTGGGACGGGCGGGCCGTTCGGGAATGGCGGGACGGGCATGACGGGCGGGCTTCATGGTTCCTCAGCTCCTCCGGCGTGCGGCGGCGCCCGGCACGAGCCCGCCTCTGTTGTCCCATCGGGCGGCCCCGCCGCCCCGCGCGCCACGCATGCTCTGCCGCGCGGGTGAACGCCCGGGCCAAATGTGTGACGTGGCGTGAAGTCGCGCATACGCACAGGAACGTGGCGGTGGCGCGCCCCGCGTGGGATCGATCACCGGGGGCGTCGCCCGGGACCGGCCTGTCGTACCCCTCTGCGAGACTGGGCGTGATGACCGTGAGAGACGAGACAGTGGCGAGCGACGTGATGAGCATGGCGACGGGCCGGCCAGTAACACCGGCGACCCCGGCGACCACGCCGGCCCCCCTGCGCGTCCGTGCCGAGATCGACCTGGCCGCGCTGCGCGCCAACGTCCGTCTCCTGCGCGAGCGCGCCCCGCACGCCGCCCTGATGGCCGTCGTGAAGTCGGACGGGTACGGGCACGGGGCGGTGCCCTGCGCCCGCGCCGCCCTCCAGGCCGGTGCGACCTGGCTCGGCACGGCCACCCCGCAGGAGGCCCTCGCCCTGCGCGCCGCCGGGATCACCCCCGCGCAGGCCCGCGTGATGTGCTGGCTGTGGACCACCGGCGGGCCCTGGCGCGAGGCGATCGAGGCCGACCTCGACATGGGGATCAGCGACATGTGGGCGCTGCGCGAGGTCATCGAGGCGGCCCGCGCCCTCGGACGTACGGCGAAGATCCAGCTCAAGGCCGACACCGGCCTCGGCCGGGGCGGCTGCCAGCCCGCCGAATGGCCCGCACTGGTCGCGGAGGCACGCGCCGCCGAGATCGAGGGCGCCGTGCGCGTCACCGGCCTCTGGTCGCACTTCGCGTGCGCCGACGAGCCCGGCCACCCGTCCATCGACCGCCAGCTCACGGTCTTCCGCGAGCTGGTCGCGTACGCCGAGACCCACGGCCTGACCCCCGAGGTCCGCCACCTCGCCAATTCCCCGGCCACCCTGACCCTGCCGCACGCGCACTTCGATCTCGTACGGACCGGGATCGCGATGTACGGGGTCTCGCCGAGCCCCGAGCTGGGCACGCCCGCCGAGCTGGGGCTGCGCCCGGTGATGAAGCTCGCCGCGTCGGTGGCCCTGGTCAAGGACGTTCCGGCGGGCCACGGCGTCAGCTACGGGCACCACTACGTCACCGAGCGGGACACCACCCTCGCGCTGATCCCGGTGGGGTACGGCGACGGCATCCCGCGCAACGCCTCCGGGCGCGGCCCGGTGCTGGTCGGCGGCCGGTGGCGGCGGGCCCGCGGCCGGATCGCGATGGACCAGTTCGTGGTCGACCTCGGCGGCGAGCGCGTCGAACCGGGCGCGGAGGCGGTCCTGTTCGGGGCGGGCGAGGGCGGCGAGCCGACCGCCGAGGACTGGGCGCGGGCCGCGGACACCATCGCGTACGAGATCGTCACGCGCATCGGTACGCGGGTTCCGCGCGTCTACGTCAATGAGGAGCCCGACGAAGAGTCCGGCGCGGCGCCGAACGCACAGCCGAACGCAAAGCCGGACCCAGAGCCGAACGCACAGCGGAACACCGAGCCCGACGAAGAGCAGTAGCCAGGCACCAGCTAGGAGCGGCACGTGAGCGAGAGCAGCACGGAGGGCGTCGTCGCCGTGGCGAAGGCCGCGGCCGATGCGGCCGATTCCGCTTCGGCGGGCACCTGGCGCCGGGCCGGACTGGCCGGGGCCGCCATAGGCGTGGTCGCCGCGGGCGCCGCGGCCGGCGTGGCCATCGAGCGGCTCACCGTCGGCCGGGGCATGCGCAAGAAGGCCCGCCTGGCCCTCGACGCGGCCGGCCCGTACGGCTCGCTGCGCGGCACCCCCGGCACCGCCCTCGCCGACGACGGCACCGAGCTCTACTACGAGACCGACGAGCCGGACGAGGAGTCGGCCAAGCAGCGCCGCAAGCGCCTGGGCCGCCGGGCCGCCGCCCCCGTCACCGTCGTCTTCAGCCACGGCTACTGCCTCAACCAGGACTCCTGGCACTTCCAGCGCGACGCCCTGCGCGGCGCCGTGCGCACCGTCCACTGGGACCAGCGCAGCCACGGCCGCTCCGGGCGCGGGATGGCCCAGGCCGACGGCGTACCCGTCGACATCGACCTGCTCGGCCGCGACCTCAGGGCCGTCATCGACGCGGCGGCACCCGAGGGCCCCCTGGTGCTGGTGGGGCATTCGATGGGCGGCATGACGGTGATGGCGCTCGCCGACCAGTACCCGGAGCTGATCCGCGAGCGCGTTGTCGCCGTCGCCCTCGTCGGTACGTCGTCGGGGCACATGGGCGAAGTGAACTTCGGGCTGCCGGTCGCCGGGATGAACGCGGTGCGCCGCATCCTGCCGCGCGTGCTGCGCACCCTGGGCTCGCAGGCGGAGCTGGTCGAGCGGGGGCGGCGGGCGACGGCCGACCTGTTCGCGGGGATCGTCAAGCGGTACTCGTTCGGGTCACGGGACGTGGACCCGGCGGTGGCCAGGTTCGCGGAGCGGCTGATCGAGGGGACGCCGATCGACGTGGTCGCCGAGTTCTACCCGGCGTTCCAGGACCACGACAAGGCGGCCGCGCTCCAGGTCTTCGGGGAGCTGCCGGTGCTGGTGCTGGCCGGGGAGAAGGACCTGGTCACCCCCAGTTCGCACAGCGAGGCCATCGCGGAGCTGCTTCCCGACGCGGAGCTGGTGATCGTTGCCGACGCCGGTCACCTCGTGATGCTGGAGCATCCGGAGCTGGTGAACGGGCGGCTCGCGGAACTGCTGGCCCGGACAGGCTCTAACGTTGACCGGCATGGAAGCACCGCACAGCGGGGCGGCTGAGCACGCCCCCGGTACCGACCCGGTCAACTCGTCCTCCCTCATCGTCAACTCGCCAGCGGAAATGGGCGGGTTGGGGCGCTCGCTGGCCAAGCTGCTGCGCCCCGGCGACCTGGTGATGCTCACCGGGGAGCTCGGCGCGGGCAAGACCACGCTCACCCGGGGCCTCGGCGAGGGCCTGGGCGTGCGCGGCGCCGTGACCTCGCCGACCTTCGTCATCGCCCGCGTACACCCGCCGCTCGGGGACGGGCCCGCGCTGGTGCACGTCGACGCGTACCGGCTCGGCGGCGGGCTGGACGAGATGGAGGACCTCGACCTCGACGTCTCGCTGCCCGAATCGGTGATCGTCGTGGAATGGGGCGACGGCAAGGTCGAGGAGCTCTCCGACGACCGGCTGCACGTGGTCATCGACCGCGCCACGGGCGATCCCGGTACCGATACCGACGACGTGCGCAAGGTGCGGCTGGACGGGATCGGGGCGCGCTGGGCGGGGGTGGACCTGGCGGGACTGGCCGGGGCGGCGGGTTCGGCGAGATCGGCGGGAGCGGCAGGTACTGCGGGCTGAGGGTCCGCGTGAGTGGGGTGCGGGGCGCCGGGGGCGGGAACTCCGGCGCCCCGCCGTGCGTTCTCCCAGTACATTCCGACAAGCTGTCGGGAAGATGTTGCGTCGGGGGTACCGGACATGGTCACATGGGATCGGAGTCCTTGGTTAGGTCTACCTAACCACGAGTCTCGCTGCGCCAGCTCCCGTCGCGCCTGCCCCCCGTCGCCCCAGGAGGCGTCCATGTCGGCACCGGAACGAGAAGTCGAGAAGCCCATGACGCCTGCCCGTACGGTCCCGGCGTCGACGAGCACGGGCCCCGTGAGCATGCGTGCGCTGCTGGCGTCGTGTGCGGCGGCCACGGCGGTCTCCACGCCGCCGAGGGACGACGCGGGAGACGCGGCAGGACCGGCAGGCGCGGAGCACGTCGAAAAGGGGGCCGTCGAGCGGCGCGACGCCGCTTAGACAGCCCCCGGGGTGGCGGGACGCAGACCGGGGTTGCCGGGGTTACGGCACGACCACGACCTTGACGTTGACCGTCGCGAACTCCCACATCCGCGCCGCGTCCGCCCGCGTCATGCGCACCGCGCCCGTGCCCTCCTGAGGCGTGGCGCCCGGCTTGGGCATCGTGCCGTCCACCGCCGCGCTGAAGCCGACCGTCACCCCGTCCACGCTCGCGAACCGCACCACGTGCTCCACCGGCTTGCCGTCCGATCCGGTGACCTTCAGGGAGCGGGTGGAGACCCGGTAGGTGTCCGGCGTGGGACTGACCGCGCTCGGCGCGACCGCGTACGTCGGCGGCTTCTGCTGCTTCGGCGCCGGAGCGTCGGAGTCCACCAGCCACACCCGCTTGCCGGAGAGCGAGTACACGACCCGGGTGCCCTTGCCGGAGTTGGCGGGCAGGGCCAGCGGCGAGGGCGGGGTGACCTTGCCCTTGTCCTTGGGCCCGGTCGGGGAGGCGGAAGCGCTGGGCATGGACACCGATTCCGGCGCGTTCGCCGATGCCTGGTAGGCGAGGAAGCCGACGACGGCGAGAGCCCCGGCGGTGAGCCCGGCCACGATTCCCGAGCTGCTGCTAGCCACCTTGCTGCACCTTTCGTTTCCCACTCGCGGATACCGGGCGGACCCTTGTGAACACCGGCCCGCACGACGCCCCGCAGGACTTTGTCGTGACGGTAGCAGCCGCCTGGCGCGCCGTCCGGACGCCGTGCTTCCGCTGTGCGGGCCGTAGGCTGTTTGCGTGCTCCTGCTCGCTGTTGATACCGCCACCCCCGCCGTCACCGCCGCCCTCCACGACGGTACGTCCGTCGTCGCCGAGACCACACAGGTCGACGCGCGCCGGCACGGCGAACTGCTGCTGCCCCTGATCGACGCGACCCTGCGCGACGCCGGGGTGAAACTCGATGCCGTCACCGGCATCGTCGTGGGCGTCGGCCCCGGCCCGTACACCGGACTGCGGGTGGGACTCGCGACGGCGGAGACCTTCGGTTTCGCGCTCGGCGTCCCGGTGCACGGGCTGTGCACGCTGGACGCGCTGGCGTACGCGGCCCAGGCCCAGGCCGGTATCGAGGGCCCGTTCGCGGTCGCCACCGACGCCCGCCGCAAAGAGGTCTACTGGGCGCGCTACGACGACGCCCGCACCCGTACCACCGAGCCCGCCGTGGACCGCCCGGCCGAGATCGCCGAGCAGCTCGCGGGCCTGCCCGTGGTCGGCGCGGGCGCGGTCCTCTACCCCGAGGCCTTCCCGGACGCGCGCGGCCCCGAGCACGTGTCGGCCGGCGCGCTCGCCTCGCTGGCGGCCGAGAAGCTGGCGGCGGGGGAGCGGGCCGCCGGGCCCGCTGCCGGGAAGCAGGCCGCAGTGAGCGGCTTCCTGCCGCCGCTGCCCCTCTACCTGCGCCGCCCCGACGCCCAGGTGCCCAAGAACTACAAGGTGGTCACTCCGCAGTGACCGCCACCGCCGCAGCCAAGCCGTCGACGACCGTCCTGCGCGAGATGCGCTGGTGGGACATCGACCCCGTGCTCGCCCTCGAACACGAGCTGTTCCCCGAGGACGCCTGGTCGCCCGGCATGTTCTGGTCCGAGCTGGCGTACGCGCGCGGCCCCCGCGCCACCCGCCGCTACGTCGTCGCCGAGGAACAGGCCACCGGCCGGATCGTCGGGTACGCGGGCTTCGCCGCCGCCGGTGACCTCGGCGACGTGCAGACCATCGCGGTCGCCCGCGACCAGTGGGGCACCGGCCTCGGTGCCCGCCTCCTCAGCGACCTGCTCAAGCACGCGACCGCCTTCGAGTGCACCGAGGTGCTGCTGGAGGTACGCGTCGACAACACGCGCGCGCAGAAGCTCTACGAACGCTTCGGCTTCGAGCCGATCGGCTTCCGCCGCGGCTACTACCAGCCCGGCAACATCGACGCGCTCGTGATGCGGCGTACGACGACCGAAGAGACAGAAGAGATCCAGCCATGAACCTCACCAGCGGTATCGACGAGCCCCTGGTCCTCGGCATCGAGACCTCCTGCGACGAGACCGGCGTCGGCATCGTCCGGGGCACGACGCTGCTCGCGGACGCGGTCGCCTCCAGCGTCGACACGCACGCCAGGTTCGGCGGCGTGGTCCCGGAGATCGCCTCCCGCGCGCACCTGGAAGCGATGGTTCCGACCATCGAGCGGGCGCTCAAGGAGGCCGGGATCGCCGCCTCCGACCTGGACGGCATCGCGGTCACCGCCGGTCCAGGCCTGGCGGGCGCGCTGCTGGTGGGCACCACGGCGGCGAAGGCGTACGCGTACGCACTCGGCAAGCCCCTCTACGGCGTCAACCACCTCGCCTCGCACATCTGCGTCGACCAGCTGGAGCACGGCAAGCTGCCCGAGCCCACGATGGCGCTGCTGGTCAGCGGCGGGCACTCGTCCCTGCTGCTGGCCCCCGACATCACCTCCGACGTACGTCCGCTGGGCGCGACCATCGACGACGCGGCGGGCGAGGCCTTCGACAAGATCGCCCGCGTGCTGAACCTCGGCTTCCCCGGCGGCCCGGTCATCGACCGGCTCGCCAAGGAGGGCGACCCCAAGGCGATCGCCTTCCCGCGCGGACTGACGGGCTCGCGCGACCCGGCGTACGACTTCTCCTTCTCCGGCCTGAAGACCTCGGTCGCCCGCTGGATCGAGGCGAAGCGCAACGCGGGCGAGGAGGTCCCGGTGCGCGACGTCGCCGCGTCCTTCCAGGAGGCGGTCGTCGACGTGCTGACGAAGAAGGCCGTACGGGCCTGCAAGGACGAGGGCGTCGACCACCTGATGATCGGCGGCGGCGTCGCGGCCAACTCCCGGCTGCGGGCACTGGCCCAGGAGCGCTGCGAGCGGGCGGGCATCAAGCTGCGCGTCCCGAGGCCCGGGCTGTGCACGGACAACGGGGCGATGGTCGCGGCCCTCGGCGCCGAGATGGTGGCCCGGGGCAGGCCGTCCTCGGACTGGGACCTCTCCGCGGACTCCTCGCTCCCGGTGACGGAGCCGCACGTACCGGGCCATGCGCACGACCACGGCGACGACCACGGTCACGCCCATGACCACGGTCATGCACATGATCACGACCACGTCCACGAGATCAGCAAGGACAACCTGTACTCATGACCGTCGCGCTGATGTGGGAAGCCCGCGCCGTCCAGGGCAAGGGCCCCGAACTGCTGGAGTGGGCCCGCGCCAGGGCCGACGAGCTGGCCGCCGTCCCGCTGCGCCGGGAGATCCTCCGGGCGCAGCAGGACCGGGTCCTGGTCATCACCTGGTGGCAGTCCCCGCTCGACGCGGAGCTGCCCGAACTGCCCGAGCCGGACGCCGAGTTGATCACCCGGGCCGTGCACAGGTGGCGGTTCGAGTCGGTGGAGGACTAGTCGCCCGGGCGTCCGCACCCTCCCTCGGCGGCGCAACCGGGGTACGCTCGGAAGACCCGGCAAATAGGGCATAAGGAGCGAACCGATTATGAGGGTCGACGTCCACGCGCACTACTTCCCCGAGCTCTACCTCGCCATGCTCGACGACTTCCACGGCTCCCCGGACGTCACCGCCGAAGCACGCAAGAGCGCCGGCGGCGGTACGGAGGCGGAGATCGAGGCCCGGCTCGCCGCGATGGACGCCGCCGGGGTCGACGTACAGCTGCTCTCCGTGCCACCGCTGACCCCGTACTTCGCGGACGCCTGGCAGTCGCTCGGCGCGTCCCGCGTCGCCAACGCCGCGTACACCGACCTCCTGAAGGCCCACCCCACCCGCTTCCGCGCACTCGCCGCGCTCCCGCTGCCCAACGGGCTCGCTGCCGGTGACGAACTCGGGCGCGCGATGGACGAGTTGGGCTTCCTGGGAGCCGCGGTCACGGCGACCGTGCTCGGACGGCCGCTCTGGGACCCCGAGTTCGTCCCCCTCTTCGACGCGCTGGAACTGCGCGGCGCCGTCCTCCTGATCCACCCGGCGGACGGCGAGGACGCCCGGCAGGCCTACGAGCGGCTCGACCTGACCCCGTACCCCGGCATCCGCCTCATCACCACCGGCGACACCCCGCCGCCCCGCCCGCTCAGCCCCCTCCACCACCACGCGGTGTCCGACGCGGACGCGCTGCGCCGCGCGGCGGTGACCTTCGGGCCCGGACGGCTGCTGCTCGGCAGCGGATTCCCGTACGGCACGGAGACGGCGGACCACGCACTCGTACCGGACGGGAACGCGGTGGAACTGCTGGGCCTGTAGGCCCCGTTCGACGAAGCCGCCGTACCCTGGGGACAGCATTCGTGGAACCGGGGGAAGGATCGTCGAATGGCTTGGTACTGGTGGCTGTTCATCTTCTTCATGATGGGTGGCTTCGGCGGCATCGCGAACATGGGCCGCCAGGCGCTCGCCACCCGGCACGCACGGCAGATGGAGCGCATCGAGGCGGAGCGCAAGGACCGCCAGGCACTGGAGGCGGCCGGCAAGCCGCCGGAGCCGATCTGCGGCTGTACGCACCACCTCGCCAAGCACGACAAGGCGGGCAAGTGCCATGAGTCGGTGGAGAAGCCGACCGCCTGGGACGAGGACAAGAAGCCGATCCGCTTCGAGGCCGGGACCTGCAACTGCCAGCAGTACGTGGGCCCGCAGCCCCTCTCGCAGGTGTACGCGGAGGAACTGACCGACCTCTGATCGGGCTCCGAGCGGGCTCTGTCGGTCGCTGGCCTGCGGCGGGGCGGTGACCGACCCCGTGGGTGGTGCGCGGCCGCCCGCGCGGTAGCGTCGGCGTGCCCCTGCACCGTACGTACGAAGGAATCCGAGCCCGCGATGCCGCGCCCGACCCTGCCGCCGCCACCGCCGCCCCCCGGGATCCGGGCCTGGCCCGACCGGACCGCACTGCTGGCCGACCGGGCCCGCGCCATGCGGGAGTTGGCGCGCCGGGCGCTCGGAGTGCCCGCGGTGGTCGCCTTCTGGTCGTACGCGCTGCTGCTCGCGGTGGGCTGGGGGTGCGTGGGAGTGGCCATGCAGACCTTCGACGAGGGCATGTTCCCCGACGTGGTGATCGGCGTGGTCTTCCTGCTGCTCGGCGTCGGCGCGATCGTGCCCGCGGCGATCCTGCTGGGGATGGGCGTCAGACGCGACCGGGTGATACGCGAACGACTGCGCGCCTGGGGCGAGTTGGGCCCCGACCCGGCGGTGGACGCGCGGCTGCGCGCACCGGGCAGGAGCCTCGGCTGGCTGCTGCCGTCCTTCCTGCTGGCGGCGGTCGGCCTGTGGACCTCGCTGGGGTGGTCGGCGCGGGCACTGCCCGGCGAGGACAGCTATGCCGACGCGGCGTACTTCATCGGAATGGGGTGCGTGCTGTGGCTGGTGGGACTGCTGGGCATGGTGAAGGCGGTGGGGCACTACCGGTGGGCGCTGCGGAACGCGCGCTGAGGGCCCCCGGTCCTACTCTCCGAACCCCTCCCGGGCCGCCGCCCACACCCACTCCTCGCGGAACTCGCGCCCCGGCAGCTCACCGCGCCCCACGCACCACAGCAGCACCCGCGCCGGATCCTCGCCCGCGAGCGGCACTTCGGGGAACAGTCGCTCCAGGACGGCCGCACTGAGCCCGGCCGGGGGCAGCCACTCCACCTTCAGGCCCTGGGTGATGTCGTACGTGTGCAACAGCGTCTCCGCCACCCCCATCGCCTCGAACCCACTCGGGTCGCACGCGCCCCAGTGGAACGCCCGCACCTCGGGTCCCGCCGTGGCGAGCGTGCTGCCGAGCATTCCGGCGGCGGCGCTGATCACGCGCAGGACGTCGCGCGGGTGCGTGCCGGGCGGCACCGTCAGGTCCATCGGGAGGTAGCCGTCCGTCGGCCGGGCCGCCAACTGGCCCGCGTACGCGGTCAGATCGTGCGCGATGTGCACGGCCGTCTCCCAGCAGCTCCACTCCAGGGAACCGGCAGGGACGGACCAGTCGGTGCGGTCGTCGTCGGCGGGCGGGCCGAGGACCTTCAGGAGCTCGGTGAGTGCGTCGTCGATGGGGGACATGGGGGTGGCCTTACCCGGTGATCGTCGGATCATGCCGGGTCGTGCCGGCCATGCCGGGCTATTCCGGGGCCGTCCGGCGGGCCGGGGTGACAGGGGGGACCGGGTGGCCGATCAGCATGGTGGGGGCGCCGGCCACGCGGGTCAGGAAGACGGTGGCCGACTTCTTCCCCGACAGCTTCATCTTCTTGCGGAGCTCCTCGGGTTCGACCGCCGAGCCGCGCTTCTTGACGGTGAGGATGCCGACCCCGCGCTCCCGCAGCAGGGCCTTCAACTTCTTCACGCCGAAGGGGAGTTGGTCGGTGATCTCGTACGGGGTGGCGTACGGGGTGGGGCGGAGCTCGTCCGAGGTGATGTACGCGATCGTCTCGTCGATCAGTCCGCCGTCGAGCTCCTCGGCGACCTCCGCGACCAGGTGGGCGCGGATGACGGCGCCGTCCGGCTCGTAGAGGTAGCGGCCGACCTTCCGTACGTCCGGGTCGGGCAGGCCGCGGCCGAGGAGGGAGGCGCCGGAGGGCAGGAGGGTGGCGCGGCGCCCGCCGGGGGTGAGGACGGGGGAGTGCGGGGCGTGCCAGAGGACGGCCTCCTTCACGTCGCCGTTGTCGGAGATCCACTCGGCCTCGAAGTCGTCGGGGACGAGCTCGTGCGGGATGCCGGGGGCGATCTTGATGGCGCCGGTGCCCACGCCCCGTACCGCCTCGATCGAGAAGGAGAGCGGCGGTGAGTAGGCCTCGGGGTCGAAGATCCTGCCCCGGGCGCCGGAGCGGCGGGCCGGGTCGATGAAGACGGACTCGGCGGCGGAGAGGTCGTGGGTCAGGACGTCGGCGGTGACGACGGTGAGCGCGGCCGGGTCGGGGAGCAGGGCCTCCGCGTTGGCGCAGGCGGCCAGGCAGGTGGCGGGGTCGAGGTCCACGGCCTCGACGGCCAGGCCCGCGCGGGCCATGGCGAGGGCGTCGCCGCCGATGCCGCCGCAGAGGTCGACCACTTGGGAGAGGGGGGCGGTGCCCGGTGTGCCCGGTGTGCCCGAGGGGGCGTGGCCCGGTGCGGGGGTGGGTGCGCCGACCGGTGGGTGGCCCGGTGCGCGGCCTAGTGTGCGGAAGCGGGCCGCGCGGTACTCGGCGACGGACTTGCGGGTCGACTGCTCGACGCCGTTGGGCGTGAAGTACATCCGCTGCGCGTCCTCGGCCCCGAACTTCGCCGCCGCCCGCTGCCGCAGCCGCGCCTGCGCCAGCGCGGCGGAGACCAGCTCGGGGGCGTGGTCCCGGCGCAGGCGGGTCGCCACCGCCAGCTCCTGGGCGGGGTCGTAGTCCCGGAGCTCGGCGAGGAGGGCCTGGCCCTCGGGGGAGAGCAGGGCGCGGAAGGCGTCGGTGGGGCCGGGGTGGTTCGTCACCCGGTCCATTGTGGGCCAGCCCGGGAGCGGGTGTGGGCCGAGTGGGGGACGGGACGGCCCCGGTCGCGGTGTCGGCGGGGCAGCGGGGCGCCCCGCTGACAGGATGCGGCGCCATGCGACTTGTACGACAAAAAGAAGAAAGAGGGCTGTCTGTGGATATCTCGGGAGCAGGCGGACGCCGACGGGGGACGATGGTGATCGCGGTTCTGGTGGTGGCCGCAATCGCCTCGGGGTGCGCTACCCCGGCCGAGGAGACGGGCGGGCAGGGCGGGTCCGCCCGGGAGAAGGAGGCACGTGAGGGACAAGGGGTGGACGGTGCGGCGGGCTCCCTGCTCTCGCCGGCGGAGAAGCTGCGGCGCGACCGGATCGCGGCCAGGGCGGCGAAGGCGGCCCGGGTCGCCGCCGCCAAACGCTGGGGTCTCGTACAGGTGCCGCTGACTGCGCCCGAGCCGCCCAAGGTCAAGCCGAAGATCAAGGCCCGGCCGGGCTTCGAGGTGGACGGGCAGCTGTCCGAGGGGCTGCCCCCCGTCTTCACGACCGTCCCGGTCAAGGACAAGGTCGTCTTCCTGACGATCGACGACGGGGCCGAGAAGGACCCCGAACTGCTCCGGATGATGGACGAGCTGAAGATCCCCTACAGCGCGTTCCTCTCCGACTACCTCGTGAAGGAGGACTACGCCTACTTCAAGAAGATGCAGGACAGGGGAGTCTCCCTGCACAACCACACCCTCAACCACCGCTACCTGCCGGGGCTTTCGTACCGCAAGCAGAGGTACGAGATCTGCGGGCAGCAGGTCAACATCGAGAAGCGGTACGGCAAGCGGCCCCCGCTCTTCCGCCCGCCCTACGGCAACTACAACAAGGACACGCTCCTGGCCGCCAAGTCGTGTGGCGTGAAGGCCGTGCCCTTGTGGGCGGCCGAGGCGTTCCCGGACCGGATGGAGTGGCGCGAATGGGACCGCGACCTGCACCCCGGTGACATCGTCCTCACGCATTTCCGGGGGCCGGGTGACTGGAAGGGGTCGATGCCCGACATGATTCGTCGCGTCATGAAGACGATCACCGCCAAGGGTTATGCCGTGGCCAAGCTGGAGGATTACGTGTGAGACCTGGACGAGTACGCCGGCCCGGGGTATGGGCGGCGGGGGTAGTGGCGGTCGGCGTGCTCGTCGTGGGGGTGAGCGGGTGTTCCGGCGGGAATTCCGGGACAGCGGCGGAGGGGGTGGGGGGAGGGCCCTCGACGGGAGCGGACCGTTCGCCCTCCGGCCCCACCACCCCCGACCCCGCAGCCCCCCTCGGCGCACCCCCCGCCGCACCGCAGACCGACGCCCGGGGCGTACCGCTCAAGGCGTACAGCCGCTGGGGTCTGCCGAAGCCGCTGGCCCCGCTGCCGGCGAAGCCGGACCGTACTCCGGTCCTCAAGGCCTCCGGACCGCCCGTCGTCCTCGACCGGGTCCGGACCCGCGACAAGGTGGTCTTCCTGACCTTCGACGACGGGGCGGAGAAGGACCCCCGGTTCGTCGAGATGGTGCGGGAGTTGAAGCTGCCGATCAGCATGTTCCTGACCGACAGCGTCGCCGGGAGCGACTACGGCCACTTCAAGCAGCTCCGTGACGCGGGCGGCGGCACCATCCAGAACCACACCACCGGGCACGCGAACCTGCGCACCCTCCCGTACGAGGGCCAGCGCGCCCAGATCTGCGGCCAGCAGGACCGCCTCGCAGCCCAGTTCGGCGCCCGGCCCACCCTCTTCCGCCCGCCGTACGGCAACTACAACGCGGACACCGTGCGCGCGGCGGGCAGTTGCGGGGTGAAGGCGCTCGTCCTGTGGCGGGAGTCCATGCAGATCCACAACATGCAGTACGCCGAGGGCAAGCGCCTCAAGCCCGGCGACATCGTCCTCGCGCACTTCCGCGGCCCCAGTGAGCTCAAGGGGTCGACGATCACCGAGATGACCACCCGCATGCTCCGCCGCATCCAGGACCAGGGCTTCACGGTGGCCCGGCTGGAGGACTACCTCTAGGGCGCCCCGGCCCTCCCGCCCGGGCCCCGGCCCCCACTACCCGCCGGGGCAGTTGCAACTGCCTCCCGCGCTGCGGCAGACGCAGGTCGGCTGGAAGACGGGGGCAGGGTTGGGGTCGGGGTGGACGGTCCGCCAGGAGTGCGTGGCGCCGTAGACGGTGCCGATCGCGACCAGTACCGCCACCACGATCTGGACGGCGCCGGTGATCACCAGCCTGCCGCGCAGGCAGACCCAGCCGGTCACGAGGACGACCGCGGCCACGACGCCGAAGGTGATCACCGGGGCCCAGTCCACCGTCCTGAGCGACTCCGTGGGCATCGGCCCCGTGGACGTCCGCCGCTCCCCGAGTCCCGGCAGGGACCGGAAGACGAAGAACACGACCGTCCCGGCCAGTACGACCGCGTCCGCGACGAGGAACAGCACGGCCAGTGCCAGATCGCCCCACCGGCTCGGGCGGTCGCGATCGGGGTCGCGATCGGGGCCGCGATCCGGACGGCGGCCCTTCCTCCAGCGCGCAGACAGGGGAGGTGCGGAGTCGGATGCCATGGCTCGCACTGTCGTACGGAACCGGCGGGGCGGCCGGTGCGTTGTCCGTACCGAGACCCTTCCGGCCCCGTACCGCGACGTTCCCCGGCCCCGCTCCCCGCAAGGAATCCGTCACCCCCGGCGGTCCTCAATTGGCACTCCGCTTGACCGAGTGCTAACCGCGTCATAGTCTCGGCTCTGGCACTCACCACTGGAGAGTGCCAACACAGCGACGGGCAGGTCCGGCACCCGCGACGACGGATCCACCTGGTCGCCACCCCAGACTGTTAACCCCGTGAGATCTCCGAAGGGGGAGACCGGATCGTGACGACCGCAAGCTCCAAGGTTGCCATCAAGCCGCTTGAGGACCGCATTGTGGTCCAGCCGCTCGACGCCGAGCAGACCACGGCCTCTGGCCTGGTCATCCCGGACACCGCGAAGGAGAAGCCCCAGGAGGGCGTCGTCCTCGCCGTGGGCCCGGGCCGCTTCGAGAACGGCGAGCGCCTTCCGCTCGACGTGACCGTCGGCGACGTGGTGCTGTACAGCAAGTACGGCGGCACCGAAGTGAAGTACAGCGGCGAGGAGTACCTCGTCCTCTCGGCCCGCGACGTTCTCGCCATCGTCGAGAAGTAAGCAGGCCGGGAAGTAACTCACTTCCCGCATTTGTTGAACTGCGCCCCTGGCCCCCGCTCACACGCCGGGCGGCTGGGGGCGTATTTCATTTTGCGCAGTTCGTAATTCCGAGAGGACTTGAAAAGCTCCATGGCGAAGATCCTGAAGTTCGACGAGGACGCCCGTCGCGCCCTTGAGCGCGGCGTCAACAAGCTTGCCGACACCGTGAAGGTGACGATCGGCCCGCGCGGCCGCAACGTCGTCATCGACAAGAAGTTCGGCGCCCCGACCATCACCAACGACGGTGTCACCATCGCGCGTGAGGTCGAGCTCGACGACCCGTACGAGAACCTCGGTGCCCAGCTGGTGAAGGAGGTGGCGACCAAGACCAACGACATCGCGGGTGACGGTACGACCACCGCCACCGTGCTCGCCCAGGCGCTCGTCCGCGAGGGTCTGCGCAACGTAGCCGCGGGTGCCTCCCCGGCCGCCCTGAAGAAGGGCATCGACGCCGCGGTCAAGGCCGTGTCCGAGGAGCTCCTCGCGACCGCCCGCCCGATCGACGACAAGTCCGACATCGCCGCCGTGGCCGCGCTCTCCGCGCAGGACACCCAGGTCGGCGAGCTCATCGCCGAGGCGATGGACAAGGTCGGCAAGGACGGTGTCATCACCGTCGAGGAGTCCAACACCTTCGGCCTGGAGCTCGACTTCACCGAGGGCATGGCCTTCGACAAGGGCTACCTGTCGCCGTACATGGTGACCGACCAGGAGCGTATGGAGGCCGTCCTCGACGACCCGTACATCCTGATCCACCAGGGCAAGATCGGCTCGATCCAGGACCTGCTGCCCCTCCTGGAGAAGGTCATCCAGGCCGGTGGCTCCAAGCCGCTGCTGATCATCGCCGAGGACGTCGAGGGCGAGGCGCTCTCCACCCTCGTCGTCAACAAGATCCGCGGCACGTTCAACGCCGTGGCCGTCAAGGCCCCGGGCTTCGGCGACCGCCGCAAGGCGATGCTCGGCGACATGGCCACCCTCACCGGTGCCACCGTCATCGCCGAAGAGGTCGGCCTCAAGCTCGACCAGGCCGGTCTGGACGTACTGGGCACCGCCCGCCGCGTCACGATCACCAAGGACGACACGGTCATCGTCGACGGCGGCGGCAACGCCGAGGACGTCAAGGGCCGCGTCAACCAGATCAAGGCCGAGATCGAGTCCACGGACTCCGACTGGGACCGCGAGAAGCTGCAGGAGCGCCTGGCGAAGCTCGCCGGCGGTGTCTGCGTGATCAAGGTCGGCGCCGCGACCGAGGTCGAGCTCAAGGAGAAGAAGCACCGTCTGGAGGACGCCATCTCCGCGACCCGCGCCGCGGTCGAGGAGGGCATCGTCTCCGGTGGTGGCTCCGCGCTCGTCCACGCCGTCAAGGTCCTGGAGGGCAACCTCGGCAAGACCGGCGACGAGGCCACGGGTGTCGCGGTCGTCCGCCGCGCCGCCGTCGAGCCGCTGCGCTGGATCGCCGAGAACGCCGGTCTTGAGGGCTACGTCATCACCTCCAAGGTCGCCGACCTCGACGCCGGCCAGGGCTTCAACGCCGCCACCGGTGAGTACGGCGACCTGGTGAAGGCCGGCGTCATCGACCCGGTCAAGGTCACCCGCTCCGCGCTGGAGAACGCCGCTTCCATCGCCTCCCTGCTGCTCACGACCGAGACCCTGGTCGTCGAGAAGCCGGCCGAGGAAGAGGCCGACGCCGGTCACGGTGGCCACGGCCACTCCCACTGACCTCCGTCAGTAGCTGGTCGAACCGGTAGCTGGTCGAACCAGTAGCCGGTCGAACGCCGAGGCCCGGCGCCCCTTCGGGGGTGCCGGGCCTCGGTGCGTTTCACGCAGGGGCTACGCCGAGTGGCCGAGTACGTCCGGACGTACCGCCTCCGCGAAGGGGACCCCCGCCGCGTACCGCTCCAGCTCGGCCAGCGCGTGGTCGGCCATTCGGTGCAGCTCGTTGCCGAAGGACCCGGCCAGGTGCGGGGTGAGCAGCACGTTGGGCAGCGTGTAAAACGGCGAGCCGGGCGGCGGGACCTCGGGGTCCGTGACATCGAGTACGGCGTCCAGCCTGCCGGACTCCAGATGCGGGAGCAGCGCGGACTCGTCGACGAGGGAGCCGCGCGAGGTGTTGATCAGGGTGGCTCCGTCCGGCATGGCGGCGAGCTGGGCGGCGCCGATCATGTGCCGGGTCTCCGGGAGCTGGGGGGCGTGCACGGAGACGATCGTGCTGCGGGTGCACAGCGTCAGCAGGTCCGTCGGCTCGACGCCCAGGCGGGCCGCTTCGGCCGGGGTGACGTACGGGTCGTACAGCAGTGTGTGTACGTCGAAGGGGGCCAGCAGCTCGATGACGCGGCGGCCGATCCGGGAGGCGCCGACGATGCCGACGGTGCGGCGGTAGTTGCCGGAGGTGTGCAGGTCGGTGCGCCAGTCGTGGGCGGAGCCGTCGAGGCGGCGGTAGGTGCGGGCGGCCCTGGCGACGTGCTTTCCGGCGAACAGGATCGCGGCGAGGGTGTACTCGGCGACGGGCAGGGCGTTGGCCCCGGCGGCCGAGCTGACCGTGAGGCCGCGTTCCCAGCAGGCCGGGGTGATGTGGTGCTTGACCGATCCGGCCGCGTGCACGACGGCGCGCAGCTTCGGGGCCCGGGCCAGGACGTCGGGGGTGAGCGGGGTGGCGCCCCAGCAGGTGAGGAGCACCTCGGCCTCGGCGAGTGCCGCCGCGAACTCGGGGGCGTGCAGATCGTGGGCGACCAGGTGGGGGTCGGTGCGGGCGAGCTGGGCGAGGCGGGTCCGCTGGTCGTCGCTGAGCAGGCGTTTCGCGATGCCGGGGGCCATCGCGAGCAGGGTCGCGGGGCGATTGTCAGTGGCGTGGTGCATGGTGGAACTCGGGCTCCTCATCGGGTCGTTCGGCGCTAAGGAAGTGCCCGTCACTTGACGCTGCCGGCGGTGAGTCCGGCCTTCCAGTGCCGCTGGAGGGAGACGAAGGCGACGATCAGGGGGATGACGGCGAGGAGCGAGCCCGTGACGACCATCGGGAGGTACGTCGGCTCGGCGTGGGCGTTGGAGTTCCAGGAGTACAGGCCCAGGCTCAGCGGGAAGAGCTTCTGGTCCGAGAGCATCACCAGGGGGAGGAAGAAGTTGTTCCAGATCGCGGTGAACTGGAAGAGGAAGACGGTCACGAAGCCCGGCATGATCATGGGCAGCCCGATCGACACGAAGATCCGCAGCTCGCCCGCGCCGTCGATACGGGCGGCCTCCAGGGCCTCGTTGGGTATGTAGCCCGCGCTGAAGACCCGGGAGAGATAGACGCCGAAGGGGTGGACGAGGACCGGCAGCAGCACCGACCAGTAGGTGTTGACCAGGCCGATCTTGCTGGCGAGGAGGTACATGGGCAGGGCCAGGGCGGTGGTCGGCACCAGCACTCCGAGCAGCACCGTGGAGAACAGCTTCTCCTTGCCCCGGAAGGCGTACTTGTCGAAGGCGTAGCCCGCCGCGACGCTCACCAGCGAGCTGAGGACGGCCCCGACGCCCGCGTACAGGAGGGAGTTGGCGTACCAGCGGAAGTAGATGCCGTCGCCGTGCTCGGCCAGTGCGGAGAGGTTGGCGCCGAGGTCGAAGCCCTCGAAGGAGAACGCGTTGCCCGCGAGCAGTCCGCCGGCGTCCTTGGTGGCGGCGGTGAGCAGCCAGACCAGGGGGAAGAGCATGTAGAGGGTGGCCAGCACGAGTGCGCCGTTGACCGCCGTACGGGACAGCCAGCGGCTCGCGGGACCGGAGGGGGCGGTGGGGGAGACGGGAGTGACTCCTCCGGGGGTGGCTTCGGCGGCGGGGGAGACGGTCGTCGTCATACCGTGCTCTCCTTCGTGGTCTGCCGCGCGGCGGCCTTCTGCTGCTTGGGTTTGCGTCCCGCCGACAGCCGCGTCACCACGAACGACAGCAGTGCCGCCGTCAGGGCCAGGAGTACGGAGGCGGCCGCGGCGAGCCCGTAGTCGTTGCGGTCGAAGGCGGCGGTGTAGGCGTACATGTTCGGCGTCCAGGTGGAGGAGACGGCGGAGCCCGTCCCCTTGTTGAGGATCAGTGGCTCGGTGAACAGCTGGAGCGAGCCGATCACCGTGAACAGGGCGACCATCACCACGGAAGCCCTGATCAGCGGCACCTTGATGCTGAACGCGGTCCGCCAGGCCCCGGCCCCGTCCACCGTGGCCGCCTCCAGGACGGACCGGTCGACGGCCTGCAGTGCGGCGTAGAAGATCACCATGTTGTAGCCGAGCCACTCCCACAGCGCGATGTTCACCACCGAGGGCAGTGCGCCCGAGGGCGAGAAGAAGTCGAAGCCGATCCCGCCGGCCTCCATCGCGTCGACCACCGGGCTGAGCTGGGGCGTGTAGAGGTACACCCAGATCAGCGCGGCGATGATGCCGGGCACCGCGTGCGGCAGGAACAGGGCGAGCTGGAAGAACCGGCGTGCCCTGGCGAGTGCCGAGTCGAGCAGCAGCGCCAGAGCGAGGGCCCCGCCGATCATCAGCGGGATGTAGAGCAGGCAGTACCCGAGGAGTACGGCGAAGCCCTCGCGGAAGGCCGGATCCCCCAGTGCGGTGGTGTAGTTGCCGAGTCCGCTGAAGACGGTCTCGGCCCCGCCGAAGCCCAGCCCCGACTGCTTCTCGCTGAAGAGGCTGAGCCAGACCGCGTATCCGATCGGCACCACCATCACCAGCACGAACAGTACGAAGAAGGGGGTCAGGAGGAGGGTGGCGGCGGCATTGGTGCGGGCTTTGGCGCCCGAGCGGGTCCGGGCGGCCGGGCGGCCCTTGGCGCCCGGGCGGTCCCCGGTGCCCGGGCGGGCCCGGCCGCCGGCCGGGGGTCCGGCCTTCGTGGTGGTCATGGTGCTGCTCAGCCCTCTACCTTCAGCCCGCGCTTCTTCAGCTCGGCGACGGTGGCGTCGTGCCCGGCCTTGACCGCGTCGGCGATGGTCGTGCCGCCGCCGGAGACCTTGCCGAACTGGTCCTTGATGATGCTGTTGGTGGTGCCGGTGCTCGGGCCCCACGACCAGTTCGGGTTGATCGACGTACCCGCGTCCTCGAAGACCCTGTAGATGTCCTGGCCGCCGTAGAACTTCGCGTCGAAGGCCTTCTTCGCGACCGGCCGCAGCTCGGTCGCCGCCGGGAACGCGCTCGAAGTGCCGGACGCGATACGGGCCTTGACGCCCGCCTCGGTCGTCGTCATCCACCGGGCGAACTCGACCGCCGCCTTGGCCTTCTTGCTGCTCTTGGTCACCGCGAAGGTCGAGCCGCCGAGCATTCCGCTGGCCGCCTTGCCGTCCCAGCTCGGCATCGGGGCCACCGCCCACTTGCCGTCCTGCTCGGCGAGGGTGCCCTTCAGCACGCCCGCGCCCCAGGCCGCGCCGAGGTAGCCGACGGTGCCGCCGCTCTTGAGGGAGTTGGTCCACTCCGGGCTGAAGGAGGCGTTGTTGCGGATCAGGTCGTCGTCCAGGAGCTTCTGCCAGTACGCGGAGACCTTGGCGGTCGCGGCGTCGGTGGTGTTCACCTTCCAGGTGTCGCCCTCGGCCTTGAACCACTGGGCGCCCGCCTGCCAGGCCATCGCCTGGAAGGTGGTCGGGTCGTCCGGGAAGAACGTCCCGATCCTGGCCTTCGCGTCGGCCTTCTTCACCTTCTCGGCCGCCGCCCGGAACTCGTCCCAGGTCTTCGGCACCGCGACGCCGTACTTGGTGAACAGGTCCTTCCGGTAGAAGAAGGCCTGCGGCGCCGCGTCGAAGGGCACCGCCCACGTCTTGCCACCCAGCGTGGTCAGTTCGACCGCCTGCGGCAGGAACTTCTTCTTCACGTCGTCGCCGACCAGCTCGCCGATGTCCTGCACCGAGCCCTGGCTGACGAACTCCGGGAGCATCGGGTACTCGATGGACACCAGGTCGGGGGCGTTGTCCGCCTTCACCGCGTTGGAGATCTTCGCGTAGCCGCCCGCGTTGCCGGACGGGATCTCCTCGAACTTCACCTTGATGTTCTTCTGCGCGGCGTTGAAGGCGTCGACGACGTCCTTCGTCCCCTTCGCCCAGCCCCAGAAGGTGATCTCGACGGGCTTGCCGTCGGCCCCCGGGGCGGCGGCGTCGCCGTCACCGCCGCCGCACGCCGTAAGGACGACGAGGGCGGTGGCAGCACCGGCTATGGCATGGGTCGTACGGTTCCAACTGCGGCTCACGGCACGGCTCCTGTACGGAAGGCGACACTGACGTGTGGGGATGGCCGCGATCCTGGAACCAGCCATGACCGAAGTCAAGAGCGAATGATCGATTGATCGAAATCAGATCAGCCGGATGTTCAACTGGATGGTGCGCAGGCGTTCGGCCAGGCGTTCAGCCGGACGTGGTGGACACCTGGCCCGCAAGGTGCGGCGCGGCCCCGCACGAGGCCCGTACCCGCAGCCTCGGCAGCAGCGTCAGATGCCGCCGCGCCGCCTCCGGCACCCCCTCCCCGCCCAGCCGCTCCACCAGCAACTCCGCGGCGTGCCGCCCCACTTCCCGCTTGGGCGGCGCGACCGCCGTGAGCGGGGTGTCCGCGAGCGCCGCCACCTCGTCGTCGTACGCCACCACCGCCAGGTCGTCCGGCACCCGCACCCCCAGCTCGGCCAGCCGCTGCACGATCTGGATGGCGTCCACGTCGTTGTGGACCAGCGCCGCCGTCGCCCCGGCCGCCACCGCCGCCCGCAGGTCCCCCACCGCCGCCTCGAACCCCTCCGGGTCCAGTTCCGCCGGTACGGAGTCGATGGCGGCGCGCGGCGCGGCAAGCCCCAGCGAGCCCAGCGCCGCCGCGTACCCGGCCCGTACCGACAGCGCGGTCGGACTGTCCGCCCGCGCCACCAGCACCGGCGCCCCGTGCCCGAGCCCCACCAGGTGCCGCACCGCGAGCAGCGCCCCGTACCGGTGGTCCGAGCAGACCCGGTCCAGCGCGTCGGGCGGCGTCCCCGGCTCGGGCTGCCGCTCCAGCAGCACCGCGGGCACGGGCAGCCGCGCGATCCACTCCCCGTGCTCCGCCGGATCCTGCGGACGCCGCCAGCCCGGCGCCACCAGCAGCCCCTGCGCCCCGGCGGCCAGCAGTCCCTCCACGCGCGCGTGGTCCTCCTCGGGGCGGTAGTCCGAGATGCGCAGGATCAGCCGCGCCCCGGCCCGCGCCGCCGCCTCGTGCGCACCCCGGATCACCTCGGCGAAGTAGTACGTCGCCGAGGGCGCGAGCAGCCCGAGTATCAGCCCGTCGGTCCGCTCCGGCGGCCCTCCTCCGGGTGCCTGGGGCCAGGACACCGACCCGTGCACCCGGTCCAGCAGGCCCCGGCCCGCGAGCAGTTCGACGTCCCGGCGGGCAGTCACGGGGGAGACCCCGAGCAGTCCTGCCAGGTCCGAGACGCGTGCGGTGCCGTGCCGGCGGACCAGCTCCAGCAGTCGGTCATGACGGGTCGCTGCGCTCTCGCGCACGGCTGCCTCCCCCGGGGACGTGTCTGTGCGGTGCGCATCGGTGATGCGACCGGGTCCGACCCTAGACCAGCAGTCGTGATCGAACGACAGAAGTTTCGATCATTCGAACGCGATCCATTGACCTTCGATCAGCGGAAGTTGATGATTCCCGGCGACGCCGCCGAAGCCGTACGCCCCAGGGAGCAGCATGCCCACGCCGCCCGAAGACCGTGAGCTCAGCCCGTACACCGGCTGGACCCGCGCCCACTGGGAGCACACGGCCGACCGGCTCCTGCTCGCCGTACGCCCGTACAGCACGCCCCGCAACGGCATGATCCACCTTCCGGGCCCCCGCCCCAGCGTCTCCGGCCCCCGCTCCGACGGCCTCGAAGGCTACGCCCGTACCTTCCTGCTTGCCGCGCTCCGGGTCGCCGGGGCACACGGCGACGACCCGCACGGCCACCTCCCGCGCTACGCCGAGGGCCTCGCCGCCGGAACCGAACACCCCACCCCCAGTGGGGAGTTGAGCGCCGTCGACCCCGAGTCCTGGCCGCGTACGACCGACGTCCGCCAGGCCGTCGTCGAGTCCGCGTCCGTCGCCCTGTCCCTGCGGCTGACCCGCCCCTGGCTCTGGGACACCCTCGACGACGCCACCCAGCAGCGCACCGTCGACTGGCTGCTGCCCGCCCTCGGCCCGTCCCCGGTGAACAACAACTGGTGGCTCTTCGGCCTCACCGTCGCGGGATTCCTCCAGGACGCGGGCATCGAGACCGACCGGGCCGCCGTCACCATCGACACCGCCCTCGCCCGCATCGAGGAGTGGCACCTCGGCGACGGCTGGTACAGCGACGGCCCCAACCGCTCCTTCGACCACTACAACGCCTGGGCGATGCACTTCTATCCCGTCCTGCACGCCCACCTCAGCGGCGACGCGGGCAAGGAGCAACTGGCCCGCTACGGCCCCCGCCTGCACGAACAACTCACCACCGCCACCCGCCTGTTCGACACCAACGGCGCCCCCATGCCCTACGGCCGCTCCCTCACCTACCGCTTCGCCGCGGCGGCCGCCCCCTGGCTCGGCGCCCTCACCGGCCACACCCCGCTCACCCTGGGCGCCACCCGCCGCCTCGCCTCGGGAACCCTGCGCCACTTCCTCGACCGCGGCGCCACCGACGCCGAAGGCCTGCTCACCCTCGGCTGGTACGGCCCGTACAACCCGGTCATCCAGAACTACTCCGGCCCCGGCTCCCCGTACTGGGCCTCCAAGGGCTTCCTCGGCCTGCTGCTCCCCGCCGGCCACCCCGCCTGGACGGCCCCCGAAGAACCCCTCCCCGCCGAGACGGCAGACGCCGTCACCCCGGTCGGCCCGCCCAACTTCCTTGTCCAGTCCACCGCCTCGGACGGCCTGGTCCGCCTGCACAACCACGGCAGCAACCACGTCGGCCCCGACGAGGACCCCGGCTACGCCCGCTTCGCCTACTCCACCCGCACCGGCCCCGCCCACGAAACCCCCGACAACCACTTCTCCCTCCTCCTCGACGGTACGGAGACCAGGCGCGGCCCCGCCCGGCCGCTCGGCCAGGGCCCCGACTGGGCGGCCTCCGAGCACACCCCGGCTCCCGGCATCCGCGTCGTGTCCGCCACCGCCGCCTCCGGCCGCACGGAGGTCCGCGCCCACCTGGTCGTCGGCGCCCCACCGGGCACCCCGGTACGCCAGACCGGCTGGGCCACCACCCCCGACGGGCCCGCCGCCCAGCTCCACCCGGCCCACGGCTACGACGGCAGCCCGGCACAACTCCCGTGCGGCCCGACCCAGTTCGGCCCTTCGGCCACCGCGCTCGCCCTCCACGGACGTACCACGGACGACGCAGCCGCATCCCTCTTCGTCGCCCTCGCCTCCCTCACGGCCGACCCGGACCCGGCCCCCGTGGCCGAGCTGGCCACGGTCGCCACACACGTCCGGTCACCCGGCGCCGAAGTCCGCGTGACCTGGCAGAACGGCACCACCACCCTGCTCCGCCTCACCCCGGAGGAACTGTGAGACACCGCCCGACCCTCGCCACGCTCGCCGCGCTGACCGCCACCGCCGGACTGGCCGCCCTCACCCAGGGCGCCGCCCGCGCCGACATCGCGCCCGCCGCCAAGTCCCCGGGCACCGCCTACTACGTCGACTGCTCCGCCACCCCCGGCTCCACCTCCACCCCCGGCTCCACCCCCAACTCCGGTACCCGCACCGCCCCCTGGACCACCCTCGCCGAAGCCAACGCCCACACCTTCGGCCCCGGCGACCGCCTGCTCTTCCAACGCGGGGCCACCTGCGAAGGTTCCCTGGAACCCAAGGGCGCCGGATCGGCCACCGCCCCCTTCACCATCTCCGACTACGGCCGCGCCAAGAACCGCGCCAAGCTGGCGGGCAACGGCGCCCACGACGTCGTACTCCTCAGCAACACCCAGCACATCAAGCTCAACAACCTCGAAATCACCAACGCGACCATCCCCAACACCAACTCCGAGCGCAACGGCGTCCGCCTCCGCCTCACCGACTACGGCACCGCCAGCAACTTCGAGATCAGCAACCTCTACATCCACGACGTACGCGGCGGCGACGCCAAGAAGCTCACCGGCTCCAGCGCCCTGCACATCGCCGTCGAGGGCACCGCCAAGGCCAGCAAGTACGACGGACTGAACATCCACCACAACCGCATCGAGGACGTCGACCGCGAGGGCATCTACTTCAAATCGACGTACTCCAAGCGCGACCTGGTCGGCAACCAGCAGGACCCGGCCGCCTACCCCGGCGAGTGGACCCCCTCCACCCGCGTGCACGTCCACCACAACACCCTGAAGTCCATGGCGGGCGACGGCATCAAGCTCGACACCACGGCGGGCGCGGTCGTCGAGCACAACCGGATCGACGGCTTCCAGCTCCGCTCCAAGGAAGCCAACGCGGGCCTGTGGACCTTCAACACCGACGACACCCTCGTCCAGTACAACGAGGTCTCGGGCGGCGGCGGCACCCGCGACGGCATGTCCTTCGATGCCGACGGCGCCTCCCGGCGCACCACGTTCCAGTACAACTACAGCCACGACAACATGGGCGGCTTCCTGCTGATCTGCCCGTACAGCGGCGCGAAGACCGTCGACACCACCGTCCGCTACAACATCAGCGAGGACGACGGCGAACGCCTCATCCAGAACTGCTGGGGCCCCATCCTGAACACCCAGATCTACAACAACACTTTCGTCAACCGCGCCAAGGTGCCCAATTTCCTCGTGCAGGACGACGCCACCAAGCCCGAGACCACCCAGCACGAACTGACCCTCCGCAACAACGTGTTCGTCGGGATCGGCACCGGCGGCTACGCCTTCAAGAACCCCACCGCAGGACTGGCCTTCGACCACAACGCCTTCTACGGAGTCCCGATGACCCGCCCCAACCCCGGCGGCATCACCACCGACCCGAAGGTCCGCCCCGACTTCCGCCTCGGCAAGGGCTCACCGGCCCTCGGCGCGGGCGTGCCCATCCCCGGCAACGGCGGCAAGGACTACTTCGGCAACCGCATCCCGGCCGGCGCCCCGAACCTGGGCGCCTACGCGGGAAGCGGCCGCTGACCCGCAGCTGCCGAAGCGGCTCCCGCAGCTGCCGAGGCGTCTACTGAGGCCCGTACTTGCGGCCTGTCCGGGAAGTGATCCCCCCGAGCAGGCCGCGAGGCGCCACCTTCACCACACCCATCAGCGCCTTGTAGCGCGGGTCCGGGATCGACAGCGACTTGCCCCGCGCCAGGTCCTTCAGCGCCTCGGCCACCAGCTTGTCCGCGTCCAGCCACATCCACGACGGGATGTTGTCCGTCCCCATCCCGGCCCGCTCGTGGAACTCGGTCCGTACGAACCCCGGGCACAGCGCCATCAGCCGCACCCCGCTCCCCGCCATGTCCTTCGCGACGCCCTGGGTGAACTGCACCACCCACGCCTTGCTCGCCCCGTACGTCCCGCGCGGCACGAAGGCGGCCACCGAGGCGACGTTGACGACCCCGCCGCGCCCCCGCGCCTTCATCCCGGACACCGCCGCCGACGTCAGCCGCAGCACCGCCTCGCAGTGCACCTTCAGCATCGCCAGCTCGTCCTCCATCGGTACGTCGAGGAACTCGCCCTTGTTGCCGAAGCCGGCGTTGTTCACCAGCAGGTCCACCGGATGGGTGCGGTCCGCGAGCCGTGCCTCGACCGCGGCGATGCCGTCCTCCGTCGCCAGGTCCGCGGAGAGCACCTCCGCCTCGACCCCGTGCTTGTCGTGCAGCTCCGTCGCCTGCTCCCTCAGCCGCGCGGTGTTGCGCGCCACCAGCACCAGGTTGTGCCCGTCGGAGGCCAGCCGCCGCGCGAAGGCGGAGCCGATGCCCGCGGTCGCTCCTGTGATCAGTGCAGTCGTCATGCGGCCCACGTTAGTGCCCGGCATGATCGCCCGACGCCCCGCCGCCGACCCTCGCCCCGGCCCGCCGGCCCTTCTCCACGACGGACTTCGCGAGCGGCGGCACCTTCAACCGATTGCGGAACTCCGTCTTCCCGGCGGTGCTGACCTCCGCGCCGGTCCACAGCGACACGAACAGGCCGCCCACCGCGACGGCGAACACCACCGCGGCCGAGCCGAGAACGATGAGGACGCGCTTGAATCGGGACATGCCCCGACCCTCGTGCCGGGGCCCGTCCCGGCACATCGGGGACGGCCCCTCGGCCGCCCCCGAACCGGCCCCCGCAGCACCTCGGGGTTCTCACCCACGGCGCGAGCCGTACCGCCCCCTCGTCAGGCCTGCCCGGCCTGCCTCTCCAGGTACTTGAGGACATGGGCGCGCGTCTCGGGCGCCAGCGCGTCCCCCGCCTCCAGCAGCTTCGGCAGCAGCGCGTTCTCCTTGAGGTACGCCCGGAAGAAGGTGCTCACCGTCACCTCGTGCTCCGGCCGGTGCACCACCTCGATCGCGTCCCCGGCCCGTACGGAACCCGGCTCGACGACCCTGAGGTACGCCCCCGGGACACCCGCCTCGGTGAACCGCTTCACCCACCCCTTCTCGCCGACCGCGCCCGCGAACGTACGGCACGGGATGCGCACACTGCACACTTCGAGCAGCAGCTCCGGGCCCACCCGCCAGCGCTCGCCGATCCGGGCACCGTTGACGTCCAGGCCCCCGGTGGTGAAGTTCTCCCCGAACTCCCCGTTGCGCAACGGCCGTCCGAGCTCCTTCTCCCAGGCGTCCAGATCCTCGCGCGCGTACGCGTAGACCGCCTGGTAGGTCCCGCCGTGATGCCGCAGGTCGCACACGTCGTCCCCGGCGACCCCGCTGCCGCCCGTCCCCTTCGGCCCCGGCTCCGACACCCGCACCGGCCCCTCCACGGGCCGCTTGCCCGAGCCGGTCACCTTGCCCGGGTACGAGGTGTGCTCGCTGGCCGTCGCCCGCCCCGTATTCACACTGAGTAGTTCCATGGCCGGAACGCTAGCCCAGTCCAGCTCAAAGCCGCCGCCAATAATTGGCCCGCTGATCCAAGTCAGCCTTATACTCGGTTCCATGATCGAAGCCCGCCACCTCCGCGTCCTGCGCGCGGTCGCCTCCACCGGCTCCTTCTCCGCCGCCGCCCGCGAGCTCGGCTGCACCCAGCCGGCCGTCAGCCAGCAGATGAAGGCGCTGGAGCAGTCGGCGGGCACTCCGCTGCTCATCCGCACCGGCCGCGAAATGCGCCTGACCCAGGCAGGGGAGGCCCTGGTGCGGCACGCGGCGGGCATCCTCGCCGGACTCACCGCCGCCGAGGAGGAGGTCGCCGCCATCGCGGGCCTGCGGGCCGGCCGGGTGCGCCTGGTCTCCTTCCCCTCCGGCTCCTCCACCCTGGTCCCCACCGCGCTCGCCGCCCTGCGCGCCGCCCACCCCGGCACCCGCGTCTCGCTCGTCGACGCGGAGCCGCCGCGCTCGGTGGAGATGCTCCGCGAGGGCGACTGCGACGTGGCCCTCGCCTTCCGCTACGGGCCCGGCGGCGCCACCGAGGACTGGACCGACCTGGTCGTACGCCCGCTGCTCACGGACCGCCTGGTCGGCCTGGTCCCCGAGGGCCACCGGCTCGACGGGGCCGGCACCGTGGGCATCGGCGAGCTCGCCGAGGAGCCCTGGATCGCGGGCTGCCCGCGCTGCCGCAGGCAACTGGTCGAGGTCTGCGAGAGCGCCGGCTTCGCCCCCCGGATCGACTTCGCCACCGACGACTACCCGGCCGTGATCGGCCTGGTCGGCGCGGGGCTGGGCGTCGCCGTGCTGCCCGCGCTGGCCATGGAGTCCGTACGGCACAAGTCCGTGCGCACCGTCGCCGTCGAGCCCGCCGTGCAGCGCGAGATCGTCGCGCTCACCCTGCCGGACCTGGCCCAGGTGCCCGCCGTGGCGGCCACCCTCGACCAGCTCGCCCTGGCGGCGACCCGCTGAGCGGGCGCCCGCCGGGCGGGTGCTCCTGGTGCAGAAACGTTCCTTCGGAGGTTTGATCCGGCGGTTACTTCACCAGGGTGACGCGGCGCGAATGCCCCGCGCCGCCGCCCTTCAGCGGTGTGTGTCCCGGCCCGGAGGTCTTCTTCGCGGCCGCTGCCGCCGCTGCCGAGCCCGCCGGGACCAGACGGTGCCTGGCCCGGCCCATCAGCTCCTCGCGCTCGTCCTCGGTGAGGCCGCCCCACACTCCGTACGGCTCGCGTACCTGGAGCGCGTGCGCCGCGCACTGCGCGCGCACCGGGCACCTCATGCAGACCTCCTTCGCCGAGTTCTCACGTGCGCTCCTCGCGGCCCCGCGCTCGCCCTCCGGGTGGAAGAACAACGAGCTGTCGACTCCGCGGCAGGCGGCCAGCAGCTGCCAGTCCCACAGGTCGGCGTTGGGTCCGGGAAGGCGGGAGAAATCTGCCATTGGTTGTCCCCTTGCGTCTGTGCTGAGGCGGAAACTTGAGCGAGCCCGTACATCTACGGTGTGAGTAGATGAAAATATGACTCATTGGGAATCTAGCCCTAGACACCAGCAAAAAGGAAGAAAACCGACTAAATGGGGCACTAAGGCCACGAGAGTCCGATTCCTGGGCCGTAACTCTTTCGAGTGACCGTCGTTGAGTTGGCTGAGGCGGTTGAAGGAAAGAGCGATCGGGCAGGTGTCCGAGAGCGTCAACCGCACAGGTGACGACTTGTATTCAGCCTGGAGGCCCAAGGTGACGCGCATCAGCTGTGCGAGCGGCGGAGGTCGGTCATGACATCCGTCCTCGTCTGCGACGACTCCCCGCTTGCCCGAGAAGCGCTTCGCCGCGCGGTCGCGACCGTGCCCGGCGTCGAGCGCGTGACGACGGCCGCCAACGGCGAGGAAGTCCTCCGCCGCTGGGGCGCCGACCGTTCGGACCTGATTCTGATGGACGTACGGATGCCCGGTCTCGGCGGTGTCGAGACGGTCCGGCGTCTGCTGTCGGCCGACCCCGGCGCCCGGATCATCATGCTCACGGTCGCGGAGGACCTCGACGGGGTCGCGCTCGCGGTCGCCGCAGGAGCCCGCGGCTACCTGCACAAGGACGCGTCCCGCGCCGAGCTGCGCGCGACCGTCACCCAGGCACTCGCCGACCCGACCTGGCGGCTCGCCCCGCGCCGGCTGCGGTCGGCCGAGATGGGCGCCGCTCCCACGCTCACCGCGCGCGAGATCCAGGTGCTGGAGGGGATGAGTCACGGCCGCTCCAACGCGGAGATCGGCCGCGAGCTCTTCCTCTCCGAGGACACGGTGAAGACGCACGCCAGGAGGCTGTTCAAGAAGCTCGGCGCCTCGGACCGGGCCCACGCGGTGGCGCTCGGGTTCCGCTGGGGCCTGGTCCGCTAGGACCCGTGCCCGGTGTGAACCACCACGCGTGAGAAGGTCCCCCGTCCGCCTCGTGCGGACGGGGTGCAGGACGCCCGATCCCGGTTCGGCGGCCGATGCCGCATCCTTGAGGGATGGGGTTCCTCGGGAACGGATCGGTCGAGCGGAAGGGGAGGGCGCGGGAGATGAGGCCTGGCGTACCTGCTCATAACGCTTCAGTGCACAACTACGGGCGCGGCGGCGCGGATGCCGGAACGTCAAGGCACCATGGACCGATGCGCGACGACGAGACAGTGGCGGCCCAGGGGGTTGTCGGTGCCCTGGTGCACCTCGCTGTCGAGGGTGACGAGCAGGCCACTCACGACCTGCTCGCCCACGTCCACCCCCTGGCCCTGCGCTATTGCAGGTCACGACTGTCCCGGTTGCCCGGTGATGCTCGTCACTTCGTGGAGGACCTGGCCCAGGAGGTCTGCGTCGCGGTGCTGATGGCACTGCCCCGCTACAAGGACACCGGCAGGCCCTTCGAGGCCTTCGTCTTCGCCATCGCCGCGCACAAGGTCGCCGACCTCCAGCGCGCCGCGATGCGCCACCCCGGATCGACCGCCGTGCCCTCCGACGAGATGCCGGAGCGGCCCGACGACTCACTGGGCCCCGAGGAGCGCGCGCTGCTCAGCAGCGACGCGGCCTGGGCGAAGAAACTTCTGGCCAACCTCCCCGAGCACCAGCGCGAGCTGCTGGTGCTGCGCGTCGCCGTGGGGCTGACCGCCGAGGAGACCGGCCAGAAGCTCGGAATGTCCCCGGGGGCCGTGCGCGTTGCACAGCACAGGGCACTGAGCCGGCTGCGCGCCCTCGCCGAGCAGTAGGTCCCCCACAGCTGCCGCGCGCGCAGGGAAGGCGTGCCGGAGATTCGTACGAACTCAGCCGCTTGTCATGATCGTGGAATCCGACACCTCCGGTTCCCGTTAGCATGGACATCCGCGCCGGGCAAGACCATTTGGGAAGGTGTCATGACTGCGAACGTCGATGGAGTGCCGGAGAAATTCGCGACGCTCGGGCTGACCTACGACGACGTGCTGCTGCTTCCCGGCGCGTCCGACATGGCACCCGACCAGATCGACACCTCCTCCCTGATCTCGCGGAACGTACGGGTGAACATCCCCCTGCTGTCCGCGGCCATGGACAAGGTCACCGAGTCCCGGATGGCCATCGCGATGGCCCGGCAGGGCGGCGTCGGTGTGCTGCACCGCAACCTCTCCATCGCCGACCAGGCCAACCAGGTCGACCTGGTCAAGCGCTCCGAGTCCGGCATGGTGACCGACCCGATCACCGTCCACCCGGACGCGACGCTGGCCGAGGCCAACCAGCTGTGCGCCAAGTTCCGTATCAGCGGCGTCCCGGTCACCGACCCGGCGGGCAAGCTGCTGGGCATCGTCACCAACCGCGACATGGCCTTCGAGACCGACCGCAGCCGTCAGGTGCGCGAGGTCATGACGCCGATGCCGCTGGTCACCGGCAAGGTCGGCATCTCCGCCGTGGACGCGGTCGAGCTGCTGCGCCGCCACAAGATCGAGAAGCTGCCGCTGGTCGACGGCGCCGGCATCCTCAAGGGCCTCATCACGGTCAAGGACTTCGTCAAGGCCGAGAAGTACCCGAACGCGGCCAAGGACGCCGAGGGCCGTCTCCTCGTCGGCGCGGCCGTCGGAGTCGCGGGCGACGCCTTCGAGCGCGCCCAGGGCCTGATCGAGGCGGGCGTCGACTTCATCGTCGTCGACACCGCGCACGGCCACTCGCGGCTGGTCGGCGACATGGTCGCCAAGATCAAGTCGAACTCTTCCGGCGTCGACGTCATCGGCGGCAACATCGCCACCCGCGACGGCGCCCAGGCGCTCATCGACGCCGGTGTCGACGGCATCAAGGTCGGCGTGGGCCCGGGCTCCATCTGCACCACCCGCGTCGTCGCCGGCATCGGCGTCCCGCAGGTCACGGCCATCTACGAGGCCTCCCTCGCGGCCAAGGCGGCCGGCGTCCCGGTCATCGGCGACGGCGGCCTGCAGTACTCCGGTGACATCGCCAAGGCGCTCGTCGCCGGTGCCGACACCGTGATGCTCGGCTCGCTGCTCGCGGGCTGCGAGGAGTCCCCGGGCGAGCTGCTCTTCATCAACGGCAAGCAGTTCAAGTCGTACCGGGGCATGGGCTCGCTGGGCGCCATGCAGACGCGCGGCGAGAACAAGTCGTACTCCAAGGACCGGTACTTCCAGGAGGGCGTGCGCACCGACGACAAGCTCGTGCCCGAGGGCATCGAGGGCCAGGTGCCCTACCGGGGCCCGGTCTCGGCGGTCGTGCACCAGCTGGTCGGCGGTCTGCGCCAGTCGATGTTCTACGTCGGCGGCCGCACCGTGCCGGACCTCCAGGACAACGGCAGGTTCGTCCGGATCACCTCGGCGGGTCTCAAGGAGAGCCACCCGCACGACATCCAGATGACGGTCGAGGCGCCGAACTACAGCAGGAAGTAACAGCCCGAAGCGACTGGCAGGGGCGGTCCCGGAGTCACCGGGACCGCCCCTCGCGTGCGTGTCGGGGATACTGGAACGGCAGACCAAGAGGGAAAGGCCACACAACGTGACTGAGATCGAGATCGGGCGCGGCAAGCGCGGCCGCAGGGCGTACGCGTTCGACGACATCGCCATCGTGCCGAGCCGGCGTACGCGGGACCCGAAGGAGGTCTCGATCGCCTGGCAGATCGACGCCTACCGCTTCGAGCTGCCGTTCCTGGCCGCCCCCATGGACTCGGTCGTCTCCCCGGAGACCGCCATCCGCATCGGGCAGCTCGGCGGCCTGGGCGTACTGAACCTCGAAGGCCTGTGGACGCGGTACGAGAACCCCGAGCCGCTCCTCGAAGAGATCCGCGGGCTGGACGACGAGGGCGAGGCCACCCGCCGCCTCCAGGAGATCTACGCCGAGCCGATCAAGGCCGAGCTGATCGGGCAGCGCATCAAGGAGGTGCGCGACTCGGGCGTGGTCACCGCCGCCGCGCTCTCCCCGCAGCGCACCGCCGAGTTCTCCAAGGCCGTCGTGGACGCGGGCGTGGACATCTTCGTGATCCGCGGCACCACCGTCTCCGCCGAGCACGTCTCCGGCGCGGCCGAGCCGCTCAACCTCAAGCAGTTCATCTACGAGCTGGACGTCCCGGTCATCGTCGGCGGCTGCGCCACGTACACCGCGGCCCTGCACCTGATGCGTACCGGCGCGGCCGGTGTGCTGGTGGGCTTCGGCGGCGGCGCCGCGCACACCACCCGCAACGTGCTGGGCATCCAGGTCCCGATGGCGACCGCCGTCGCGGACGTGGCCGCCGCCCGCCGCGACTACATGGACGAGTCCGGCGGCCGGTACGTGCACGTCATCGCCGACGGCGGCGTGGGCTGGTCCGGCGACCTGCCCAAGGCCGTCGCCTGCGGTGCGGACGCGGTCATGATGGGCTCCCCGCTGGCCCGTGCCACGGACGCGCCCGGCCAGGGCCACCACTGGGGCATGGAGGCCGTCCACGAGGACGTGCCGCGCGGCAAGCGCATGAACCTGGGCGTCGTCGGCACCACCGAGGAGATCCTCACGGGCCCGGCGCACATCCCGGACGGCTCGATGAACCTCTTCGGCGCCCTGCGCCGTTCGATGGCCACCACGGGCTACAGCGAGCTCAAGGAGTTCCAGCGCGTCGAGGTGACGGTCGCGGACTCGCAGCACCGCCGCTGATCCGTCGCACCTTGCGAAAAGGTGCGAAGAGGTACGTACGAAGAGGGGCCCCGCACCGGGTGATCGGTGCGGGGCCCCTCTCCGTGGCCCTGTCTCCGTGGCCCTGGCGGGGCCTGCCGGGCCTTGTCGCGCCTTACGCGGCCTTCTTGGCGCCCGCGACGGCGCCGACCACGGCGAGGGCGAAGAAGAGGAAGGTCAGCGGGTCCAGTTCCTTCGTCCAGCCCTCGTGGAGCAGGTCGAAGTGCTCGGTGAGCATCGACATGACGCCGGCGCCCAGGGCCTTGTTCACCAGGATCGCCATGCCGAGCATCTGGCCGACGTACACGCCGATCAGCGAGAAGACCGAGGCGGCGACCATGATCGCCGGGTTGCGGCCGCCGAGCTTGCCCGCGGCCAGACCAGTGAGGAAGCCGACGCCGACGGCCGCGTAACCCACCTCGGCCTCCAGCATGCCTATGACGGCGCCGTAGATGCCGCCCGCGACGAGCGCGACCACGAAGGCGATCAGCACACCGGCGCCGACGTTGCCGCGCCGCGGTGCGGGCTGCGGCGGGAACCCGCCGAACTGGCCCGGCTGCTGCGGGAACTGGCCCTGCTGCGGGAACTGCCCCGGCTGCTGGGGGAACTGGCCCGGCTGGCCCTGCGGGTAGCCCTGCGGCTGCTGGGCGTACGGGTTGCCGCCGGGCTGCTGGGGCGGCTGGTTGGAGAAAGACATGGGTGGTTCCCCCCTGGGAGCTGCGTAAAGCGCGCATAAGTTCGGTTGTGCGGCATGACGGTAGCAGCAGGGTGGGACGGTTGGGCGTGGAGATTCCCGGGGTGACTCCTGCGGGACTTGCGTGCCCGGCGTGCCGTCACAGCCGGTACGTGGCCCCCGCCGGGCTCGCGCCCCGGGTGTCCAGCAGGAGTTGGGCCTTCACGGCCAGGCCCTGGAGGTCGTAGGTGCGGTGGTGCTGGAGCAGGATCGTCAGATCGGCCGCCGCGGCGGCCTCGTAGAGGGAGTCGGCGCGGGGGACCGGGATGTCGCGGACGCGCCAGTGCGGGACGTGCGGGTCGTGGTAGGTGAGGTGGGCTCCCATGTCGCGCAGCCGGGAGGCGATTTCGGGGGCGGGGGAGTTCTCCTGGTCGGCGAGGTCGGCCTTGTAGGTGACGCCGAGGAGGAGCACGCGGGCGCCCCGGGCGGACTTGCCGTGTTCGTTGAGGAGGGTGGCGCAGCGCTGGAGGACGTAACTGGGCATCCGTCCGTTGATCTCCTGGGCCAGGCCGACCATGCGCAGCGGGTGGCCCGGGGTGCGGCTGCTGTACGAGAGGTAGTTGGGGTCGAGGGGGACGCTGTGGCCGCCGACGCCGGGTCCTGGGCGGAAGGCCTGGAAGCCGTACGGCTTGGTCTCGGCGCAGCGGATGACGTCCCAGAGGTCGACGCCGAGGTCGTGGCAGAGGACGGCCATCTCGTTGGCGAGGGCGATGTTGACGTGGCGGTAGTTGGTCTCCAGGACGCCGACCGTCTCCGCCTCGCGCGGGCCACGCGCGCGTACCACCTTGTCGGTGAGACGGGCGTAGAAGGCGGCGGCGGACTCGGTGCAGGCGGGGGTGAGGCCGCCGATGACCTTGGGGGTGTGGGCGTAGCCGTGGCTGCGGTGGCCGGGGTCGAGCCGGGAGGGGGAGTAGGCGAGGTGGAAGTCGCGGCCCGCGCGCAGTCCGGAGCCCGTCTCCAGGAGGGGGCGCAGGATGTCCTCGGTGGCGCCCGGGTGGACGGCGGACTCCAGCAGCACGGTGGTGTGCGGGCGGAGCCGGGCGGCCAGGGTGCGGGCGGCGGCCTCGACGGCGGACAGGTCCAGGGTGCGGTCCTGGCCGAGCCGGGTGGGGGCGCAGATGACGGCGGTACGGACCCGGCCCAGCTCCGCGGGATCGGTGGTGGGGCGGAACCCGCCCGCCAGCATCCGGCGGATCTCGGCCGCGGAGAGCGAGCCCTCCACCGGTGGGCGGCCCGCGGCGAGCTCGGCGACCGGACGGGGGTCGGTGTCGTAGCCGATGGTGGCGATGCCGGCGGCGACGGCGGCCTGGGCGAGAGGGAGACCGAGGTGGCCGAGTCCGATGACGGCGAGATCTGCGGGCATGGCGTGAGCCGTCCTTCCCTTGAGTCCGCTGTGACCTGCGCTTTCGCCCGGTGCCCGCTATAAGCGGAAAGGGGGCGGTGCGCAAGCCCTGTGGACAGTTAGAGCCGAAGAAATGTCAGACTAGGCGTAAATATGACCGTTATTGGGGATTTGCGGCACGGGTTCCGGGTGGCTCGCGGACGTCCCGCGGAGCGACTCCTTCCCCTGGTTGTCCACAGGCGGTGGCTGAGATGCGGACCTGCGGCGAGAATCGGTGGAGTGGCCGGGGGCAGACCCCGTCCCCTGCGACCGCACGCGTACGAACCCACGCGTGCGACGTCACACGTACGACCGCACGAGTACGACCGCACGAGCCCGACCGCACCGCACCCACGGGAGGCAGCAAGTGAGGACAGCGACACTGGGACCGGCCGAGCGCGCACAGGCGCTCGCCGCGATGGCCGAGCGGGAACTGGACGTGCTGGTGGTGGGCGCGGGCGTGGTCGGTGCCGGGACGGCGCTGGACGCCGTGACCCGGGGCCTGTCCACCGGGCTCGTCGAGGCGCGGGACTGGGCCTCCGGCACGTCCAGCCGCTCCAGCAAGCTGATCCACGGCGGCCTGCGCTACCTGGAGATGCTCGACTTCGCCCTCGTACGGGAGGCACTGAAGGAACGCGGGCTGCTCCTGGAGCGCCTCGCACCGCACCTGGTGAAGCCGGTGCCGTTCCTCTATCCGCTCCAGCACAAGGGGTGGGAGCGCTGGTACGCGGGCTCGGGCGTGGCGCTGTACGACGCGATGTCGGTGTCCTCGGGGCACGGGCGCGGGCTGCCGATGCACCGTCATCTGTCGCGCCGTCACGCGCTGCGGGTGGCACCCGCGTTGAAGAAGGACGCGCTGACCGGCGCCCTCCAGTACTACGACGCCCAGATGGACGACGCCCGTTATGTGGCGACCCTGGTGCGGACCGCCGCCGCCTACGGGGCGAAGGTCGCCAACCGGGCGCGGGTGGTCGGCTTCCTGCGCGAGGGCGAGCGGGTCGTCGGCGTAAGGGTGGAGGACGTGGAGGCGAGGGGCGAGTACGAGATCCGGGCCAAGCAGGTCGTCAACGCGACCGGGGTGTGGACGGACGACACCCAGGCGCTGATCGGGGAGCGCGGGCAGTTCCACGTAAGGGCGTCCAAGGGAATTCACCTGGTGGTGCCCAAGGACCGGATTCATTCGTCCACCGGACTGATTCTCCGTACCGAGAAATCGGTGCTTTTCGTCATTCCGTGGGGCAGGCACTGGATTGTCGGTACGACGGATACCGACTGGGACCTGGACAAGGCGCATCCGGCGGCCTCCAGCGCGGACATCGACTATCTGCTGGAGCACGTGAATTCGGTGCTGGCCGTTCCGCTCACCAGGGACGACGTGCAGGGCGTCTACGCGGGCCTGCGGCCGTTGCTGGCGGGGGAGTCGGACGCCACCAGCAAGCTGTCCAGGGAGCACACGGTCGCGCACCCGGTGCCGGGGCTCGTCGTCGTCGCGGGCGGCAAGTACACGACGTACCGGGTGATGGCCAAGGACGCCGTCGACGAGGCGGTGCACGCGCTGGACGTACGGGTCGCCGAGTGCGTCACCGAGGACATCCCGCTGGTCGGTGCCGAGGGCTACAAGGCGCTGTGGAACGCGCGCGCCGGGATCGCGGCCCGGACGGGGCTTCACGTGGTGCGCGTGGAGCACCTGTTGAACCGGTACGGGTCGCTCGCGGAGGAACTCCTCGAACTGATCGCCCAGGACCCGGGACTCGGCGACCCGCTCACCGGCGCCGAGGACTATCTGCGCGCCGAGATCGTCTACGCCGCCTCGCACGAGGGGGCCCGCCATCTGGACGACGTACTGACCCGCCGTACGAGGATCTCCATCGAGACGTTCGACCGGGGCACGCGCAGCGCCCTGGAGTGCGCGGAGTTGATGGCACCGGTGCTGGGCTGGGACAAGGGGCAGGTGGAGCGGGAGGTGGAGCACTACGAGAAGAGGGTGGAGGCGGAGCGCGAGTCGCAGCGCCAGCCCGACGATCTGACGGCCGACGCCGCGCGGCTGGGGGCGCCGGACATCGCGCCGTTGTGATCGTGCGGTGACAGGGGGGTGGGCGCGGGGCGGGTGGGGCGCGGCGGGGTCACGCGTCCTGCCCCGGGGGTGTTGGCGGTCCGCGCGTGGGGGACAATGGGGGCTCTGCCAGGGCGGGTTGCCGCATCGCCGGGGAAACCGCCGAAACGACCTACGTCATGTACGTACATGGACGTCCATGGACGGACATGCGCGCACGGCCGGGGCGCGAGGCGAAGATCAGGGATCGCAGAGGGGACGCATGTCGGACGAGCGGGAGCAGTCGCCGAACAGCACGCAGGACGCCGTGTCCGACGACGAGACGGGCACGGGGAAGGCAGCCGCGGCAGCCGAATCCGAAGCTGTGGAAGCCGCCAAGGACGCCGCGTCGGACACCTCCGCGGAGGTCGAGGGACGGCTGCTGGCAGGCCGTTACCGGCTCGGCGACGTGCTCGGCCGGGGCGGCATGGGCACGGTCTGGCGGGCCGTCGACGAGACGCTGGGCCGGACCGTCGCGGTCAAGGAACTGCGCTTTCCGACCGCCATCGACGAGGACGAGAAGCGCCGTCTGATCACCCGGACCCTGCGCGAGGCGAAGGCCATCGCCCGGATCCGCAACCACGGGGCCGTCACCGTCTTCGACGTCGTCGACGAGGACGACCGGCCGTGGATCGTGATGGAGCTCATCGAGGGCAAGTCCCTCGCCGAAGCCGTCCGCGAGGACGGTCTGCTGACGCCGCGTCGCGCCACCGAGGTCGCCCTCGCCATCCTCGACGTCCTCAGGTCCGCCCACCGGCAGGGCATCCTGCACCGTGACGTGAAGCCGTCCAACGTACTGATCGCCGAGGACGGCCGGGTCGTGCTGACCGACTTCGGCATCGCCCAGGTGGAGGGCGACCCCTCGATCACCTCGACCGGGATGCTCGTCGGCGCCCCCTCGTACATCTCCCCGGAGCGGGCCCGCGGCCACAAGCCGGGACCCGCGGCCGACCTGTGGTCGCTCGGCGGGCTGATCTACGCGTCGGTGGAGGGAGTTCCGCCGTACGACAAGGGATCCGCCATCGCGACGCTGACCGCCGTGATGACCGAACCGGTGGACCCGCCGAAGAACGCGGGACCGCTGGAGGAGGTCATCTACGGGCTGCTCGCCAAGGACCCGGCGCAGCGGCTCGACGACGCGGGCGCGCGGGCGCTCCTCAACGACGTGCTGAACCAGCTCGACGAGGCGGACGCGGCGGGCGACGAACTGGCCCGCTCGGACGCCACGAAGGTGGTTCCGCTTCCGCCGCTGCCGGACGGGCAGGACGGGCAGGACGGGCCGCTGAAGAAGACGAAGCGGGAGAAGCCGGGGAAGGCGGGCAAGCCGGGCAAGGCGCTGCCGGCCGCGGCGGCGACGGCGGGCGCCAGTGCGGCGGTGGCCGGTCCGGCCGCGGCGGGGGCGGCTGTCACGGCGGTGCAGTCCGCCGGTACGGGCACCGGGTCGGCGGCCGGTCCGGGGGCGGGTGCCGGTTTTGGTTCCGGTTCCGGTTTTGGTCCTGCCTCGGGTTCCGGTTCTGGTTCCGTTTCTGGTTCGGGATCGGGCGCGGGTTCGGGTTCCGGCGGGGGTACGTCGCCGGGGACCGTCGGCGGGATGTCGCCGGCCGTGCGGAAGCGGGCGCTGCTCGTGGTCGCGCTGGTGGCGGCGCTCGCCGTGCTCGGCACGGTCCTCGCGATCGCGCTGAACAAGGACGAACCGGGCAAGGAGACGGGCAAGAACGGCACCTCTTCGAGTTCGAGCGGGGCGACGGCCGGTGCGGGCGGCAAGGACCCGGGCAAGGACTCCGGCAAGGGCACCGATCCGGACAAGGGCACGAGCACGGGCAAGGAGACGGGCGGCTCCGGCGACTCCGGAGCCAAGCCCTCCGGCGACCCGGCCACCAACAAGCCGGGCGGCGGCGCGGTGCCCGCCGGGTTCCAGACGGTCACCGACTCGCAGTTCCACTTCACGATGGCGATGCCCGCGGGGTTCAGGAAGACGAACATAGCGGGCAGCAACTCGGGCGGGATATACAACAAGAGCAAGGGCGCGTTCCCGCGCGTCCAGGTCGACTTCAACAACAGTCCGAAGGACGACGCGAAGGCCGCCTGGGCCGCCGCGGTCACCGTGACCGCCGCCCAGAGCAACGGCTACCAGCACATCGGCATCACTCCGGTCAGCTACAACGGCTACCCCACCGTCGCGGACTGGGAGTTCACGCGCATGCAGGACGGCCGGCGGATGCGGGTCCTCAACCGGGGGTTCAAGGTCGACGCCGGCCGCGGCTACTCGATCATGGTGAGCTGCCCGGCCGACGCCTGGCAGGGCGAGGAGTGCGTGAAGCTGCGCGAGACCGCGTTCGCCACGTTCAAGCCGACTGACTGACCGGGATGCGTTGACACTGCCTCGCGACGGGGTATTGCCACGTATCGTGAGACCTCGCGGACCGTACGCAGCCGCAATACGCCGGTAAACGACCGGAATTGATGGTTTCGAGTACTTCCGTGGGTCAGCCCCGCGGATCGAGGGCAGGCCCCGAGGGCCGGCTCCGATGACCGGGGACAGCGGGGACGAGCGCGCTTCGGGGAGGCGACGTGGACGACTACGCGGGTCGGGTGCTTGCCGACCGCTACCGCCTTCCCCTGCCGCCGTCCGACGAGTACGACCTGGTGGAGACCAGGGCCTTCGACGGGTACAGCGGCCAGGAAGTCCTGGTGCGGCAGGTGCCGCTGCCCGAGGTGGTGGACGCCGAGTTCCTCGACAGCGAGGGCGGCCCCGTGCACCGGCGGCCGGGCCCCGGGCGGGGCGCGCCGCGCCGGTCCGGTGATCCCGCCGTACGGCGGGCGATCGAGGCGGCCCAGGCCGCCGCGCAGATTCCCGACCACCCCCGGCTCGACCAGGTCTTCGACGTCTTCGAGGAGGACGGCTCCCTCTGGATAGTGAGCGAGCTGGTGGCCGCGCGGCCGCTGGCGGCGCTGCTCGCCGAGGCACCGCTCAGCCCGTACCGGGCCGCCGAGGTCGCCTCCGACGTGCTCACCGCGCTGCGGGTGCTGCACGCGCACGGCTGGACCCACCGGAACATCACCGTCCGCACCGTGCTCGTCTGCGACGACGGGCGCATCGTGCTGACCGGCCTCGCGGCGGGCGCGGCGGAGGAGGCGCTCTGCGGGTACGCGCCGATACCCGGGACGGTCGGTGGGGGCCCGGTGCCTTCCGGGGCTGCTGGGGCGGCCGGGGCGGCCGGTGGAGGAGTGGCGGGCGGGCCCGGAGGCGCTGCGGGCGATACGGGAGTACCGGTGCCGCGCGGTCATGTGGCGGCGGGCGACGGGGACTTCGGGGGTACGGGGAAGACGCCGGGCACCGGGCTGCCCGCACTGCCGACGGACTTCCTCGGCAGGCCCGCCGAACAGGCGGACGCCCGGCAGGCGCAGACCCCCACCGCGGATGCGCGGGCGGCCCGTGCCGGGGCGATAGCCGCGTACCGCGCGGGCGCGCGGGCGGCGGCCAAGGCGACCGAGGAGCAGCGCCGCCAGTCCGTCGAGTCGTCGCGCGGCCCGTACGTCCAGGACTCCGGCAGCGGCTCGGGCGCCGGTACGGGAACGGGTTCCGGCGGCGCGGCGGGTGCGGCAGGTGCGGTGTCGCCGTACGGTGCGGCAGCGGCGGGTACCGGCCCGGTGTCCCCGTACGGCGACGGCGCGGTTTCCCCGTACGGCAGCCGGACCAGGGCCATCTCCCCGTACGGCGAGGAAACCGGCCCGGCCCGCGCTGATCGCGGCGAACGCGGCGAAGGAGTCGAGCGGGTCGGCGGGCAGACGCCCGCGACCAGTTGGCACGGTGCGCTGCCCCGGGGCGGCGGAGCCGGCGGTGAGGCGCTGCGCGCCGACGGACTGCGGCACAGCCAGCAGCCGGACCAGGCCCAGGACCGCCCCCAGGACCGGCTGTCCCAGGACCGGCTGTCCCACGACCGCCCCCAGGGACAGGGGCGGCAGCTCGCCGTGCCCGAGCCGCCCGCCGAGCTGGCCGTCCCCAAGCCGGCCGGTGGCAGCGGCCGTTGGGACGACGTCATCGCCGGCCTTCCCTACCGTGGCCCGAGCTCCCCGCTGGCCGCCGAGCGCGCCCGGCAGACCCGTATCGCCGTCGTCGGGGCGGTCACCGAGCGGTGGGCGCCCGAGCAGGCCGGACCGGTGCACGAGAACTGGCAGCTGGCGCCGCCGATCGGACCCGCCACCGACTTGTGGGCGCTCGGCGCGCTGCTGTTCCGCGTCGTACAGGGACATGCGCCCTATCCGGAGGACAACACCGCCGAGCTGGTGCAGATGGTGTGCGCCGAGCCGCCCGCGTTCGCGGAGGAGTGCGGTCCGCTGCGGCCCGTCGTGGAGTCGCTGCTGCGCCAGGACCCCACCGAGCGGCCCGACTTCGAGGAGCTGCGCGGCTGGCTGCGCTCCCTGGTGCGCTCGGCGCCGGAGCCGGACGCGGGCACCAAGGTCGTCCCGCTGCCGACGTCGCCGCCGGACGCGACGCGGCTGCCGATCGTACGGCGCCGGGGCGAGCTGGTCCGCAAGCGCAAGGGCGGCTCGCAGCACGGACGGCACCGGCACAAGCAGGGCAAGGGGCGGGAGCGGGCCGCGAAACCGGCGAAGCCGCCGCGTCCGCCCCGGGTGCAGCGCGAGCCCCGGATCGGGGCGCGGCAGCCGCGCTCCCTGGGGAAGTGGCTGTTCGGGCTCATCATGGTGGGACTGGCGGCGGCCGTCGCCTACGCCCTGGTGTTCCTGCCGAAGGACGACGGCACGTCACCCGGCGGGCAGAACACGGGCAGCGGCCAGCCCGTGCCGTCCGGACAGCAGTCCGGTCAGCCGCAGCAGCCGGCGCCCGAGCGCACCGACGACCCGTCGGCGGGACAGCCGCCCGCCGACGACGGCAAGGGCGACGACGACGCGTCCGGCGGCACCCCGTCCGCCACCGGGCAGCCGCCCGCCCAGCAGAACCCGGCGTCCGACCTGCCGCCCGGGTACACCCTCGCCAAGGACCGGGACGGCTTCCAGATCGCCGTCGACAAGAACTGGCGGCGCTCCCCGATCAACGACAGCCGCCAGGTCCGTTTCCAGGGGAACGACATCGAGCTCGTGGTGGTTCCCGGCCGCGACAGCGTCAAGGACAAGGGCGGCGATCCGATGAACTACCAGCTCAAGGAGGAGCGCGAACTGCAGCCGCTGCGCGATTCCACCTGGGCCTCCTCGGGCGGACTGCGACGCATCAGCGTCGGCCAGCAGGCCATGGCGGAGGGGCAGTTCACCTGGAAGGACAGCAGCGGGCGCGATGTCTTCGTACGCAACAGGGCGATGATCGTGGACGGGACGTACCACATCATTCAGGTCATCGGCCCCGACTCGCAGCGCGACGAGGTGACGCGGGTGTACGACGCCGCGGTGCTGCACTACCGCGCCACCAAGTGAAGTCACAGTGCGGTCTCGTGATCGCCCCTGTGTGCCACCTCCGCAACCCTGATCCGTAACCTGGGTCCCCTGAGACACGGGGCGGTGGGCTGGACAGTGGAGAACGCGAGCAACAGTACGACCGGTGGTACAGGCAGCGGGACCGGCGAGGGGCACCTGCTCGCCGGGCGGTACCGGCTGGGTGACGTCCTCGGCAGCGGCGGCATGGGCCGCGTCTGGCGGGCCCACGACGAGGTGCTGCACCGGACCGTCGCCGTCAAGGAGTTGCGGGCCGGTCTGTACGCCGCCGAGGCCGACCGCGCCGTACTGCACGCGCGCACCCAGAAGGAGGCGCGGGCCGCCGCCCGGATCAACCACCCCGGTGTCGTCACCGTCCACGACGTGCTGGAGCACGACGACCGCCCGTGGATCGTCATGGAGTACGTCGACGGGCCCTCGATGGCCGACGCACTCAAGCAGACCGGCAGCTTCGACGCCCGCGAGGCCGCCCGGATCGGCCTGCACGTCCTGGGCGCTCTGCGTGCCGCGCACACCGTCGGCGTACTGCACCGGGACGTCAAGCCGGGCAACGTGATGCTGGCCAGGGACGGCCGGGTACTGCTCACCGACTTCGGCATCGCCGCCATCGAGGGCGACTCCACCATCACCCGTACCGGTGAACTGGTCGGCTCCATCGACTACTTGGCGCCCGAGCGGATACGCGGCGAGGACCCGGGCCCCGCCTCCGACCTCTGGGCCCTCGGTGCCACCCTGTACACGGCCGTCGAGGAGCGCTCGCCCTTCCGCCGTACCTCGCCGATCGGCACGCTCCAGGCCGTGATCGCGGAGGAACCCGAGCCGTCGTACCACGCGGGAGCGCTCGGCCCCGTGATCGTGGCGCTGCTCCGCAAGGAGGCCGAGGACCGGCCGGATGCCGCCGAGGCCGAACGGATGCTGCTCCAGGCGATGGAGGGGCGCCCGCCCCGGCAGGCGCAGGCGCACGTACCGACCCGGCAGGTGAGCCAGGAGGAGCTGCGGACCGCCGTGCCCGCAGGGCCGACGACCCCGCTGCCGGTGCCGCCGCCGGGACCGGAGGTGGCGGTCCACGCGCGCGTGCATCCGCAGCCGGACGAGTACCCGTCGGTGACCGCGGGGGTTCCGGCGAGCGGCCGGGCCCCGGGCAAGCGGCGCGGCAGGACCGTGCTGGGCATCGTCGCGGCGGCGGTCATCGGGGGCGGGGCCGTGTTCGGCGCGATCCAGCTGATGGACCAGAACGACCCCCACCTGGGGAGCCTGCCCCAGAGTTCGGCCGGTCAGGGCGGGAACGGCGACCCCAAGGGCGGGAACGGCACGCCGAAGCCGAAGCCGGATCCGGACAAGAAGCCGGATGGCGAGGGCGGTCTGCCGGACGGCTGGCACATGGTGAAGGAGGCCGGTTTCGACATCCCGGTCCCCAAGGGCTGGCAGCGCGAGCAGAAGGGCACGGGCCAGTTCGACTACACGCCCAACAACGGCCGGCACCGCATCCGGGTGAACGTCGACCCGAATCCCGACTACTCCACCCCGTTCCGGCATCTGTCCGCCCTGGCGGCCTCGATCTCCGATTCCCTCCCCGAGTACCGCCAGTTGAAGCTGGTGAAGGACACCTACCGGGACCGGGAGAGCGGGCTGCTGGAGTTCACGTACCGGGAGAAGACGGATAACCCCGGCATGCGATTCGCCATCGACCAGATGCACTTCGGGGGCAACGGCGGACCCGAGTACGCGATCTACGTGTCGGGTCCGCTGGAGGACCGGGAGAAGACGCGGGAGCGGTTCAACGTGGTGCAGCGCGGCTGGCAGAACGACGGGTAGCGGTCACCGTCCGCAGGTCGCCGCCGTGCGGCAGGCGTTTCGAGTGACGTGTGTGGGGACTGTTACGGCTCTGCATCGCTCGACGTCCCGGGGGGTGACGGCCGTGCCGTGCGCGTCAGGATGGGTGCATGACGAACGACGGGGGACCGGCGTACGAGCCCACCAGCTACGGGCTCCGACCGCCACACGCACCGCAGCAGCCGCACCACGAAGGACCGCCGGGTGAGCAGCCCACCCAGGTCCAAGTGCCCACGCAGGAGACCCGGGTGACGGACCCGGTGGCCGGCCGTGTCATCGGCGGCCGCTACCGGCTGGTCTCGCGGCTCGGCCACGGCGGCATGGGCACCGTCTGGCGCGCGCACGACCAGGTGGTGGACCGGGACGTCGCGGTGAAGGAGCCCCGCGTCCCCGACCACCTGCCCGAGCGCGACCGGCAGACCGTCTACCTGCGGATGCAGCGCGAGGCACGGGCCGCCGCCCGCATCACCCACCCCTCGGTGGTCACCATGCACGACGTGGTCGTCGAGGACGGCAAGCCGTGGATCGTCATGGAGCTGGTCCCCGGGCACTCCCTCGGCGACCGCCTCCAGGAGGGCACCCTCGACGTCCGCGACGCCGCCCGGATCGGCCTCGCGGTGCTCGGCGCGCTGGACGCCGCGCACCGGGCCGGCGTACTGCACCGCGACGTCAAGCCCGACAACGTCCTGCTCGGTGAGAACGACCGGGTGGTGCTGAGCGACTTCGGCATCGCCCAGATCGAGGGCGAACAGGGCCTCACCGACACCGGCGGCTTCGTCGGCTCGCCCGAATTCATCGCCCCGGAGCGGGTGTTGGGGCAGCGCCCAGGACCCGCGTCCGACCTGTGGTCGCTCGGTGTGGTGCTGTACGCGGCCGTCGAGGGCATGTCCCCCTACCGGCGCTCCAACACCCCCGCCACCCTCCAGGCGGTGCTGTCCGCCGAGCCGCAGAACCCCGCCCGGGGCAACGGCGCCTTCGGCGCGCTGGTGATGCGGCTGCTGAGCAAGGACCCGGCGGCCCGCCCCGACGCGGCGACGGTGCGCGCCGAGCTGGAGAAGGCGGCGGGCCAGGCGCCGCCCCCCGTCGCGTACACCAGGGTGATGGGGCGGAGCACCGGCTCCGACTGGGTGCCGCCCGTGCTCCGGCGCAGCAGGGCGGCGCGGTTCGGGCTGCTCGGCGGTGCGCTGGCCGTGGCGCTCGCCCTCGTGCTGGTGCTGGTCAACCCCTTCGCGGGCGACGGCCCGCCGGAGAACTGGAAGCTGCACCGGGCGCTCCAGAGCGTCACCGCCGACATCTACCTGCCCAGCGACTACAAGTCCTACGACGACAGCGCCGACAACACCGAGAGCTTCTACGAGCCGGGCAACGTCTTCCAGGTCTACGTGGTGCGCGTGGCCATCGACAAGGACAACCAGCCGCCGCAGCGGAAGACGCGCGAGGAGTACTACAGGGCCGGCGGCAAGGACAAGACCGAGATGAAGGACGCCAAGACCGTCGTCACGGACAGCACCCAGCAGGGCAGGCCCGCGTTCGACACCGTCGTCGACTACACCAACTACTCGGACAGCGGCGCCGCCCCGGTGCGTGAGCGCCGGCGCGAGCGGGTGGTGGTCAGCGAGGCTAAGAAGGCGTACTGGCGGATCGAGGTGGACGGTCCGTCCGAGGGCAAGTTCCGGGCCGAGGGGGACCAGCTCTTCGCGGACGTCGTCAAACACCTGAAGATCCTGGATCTCTGACCGAATCCAGGGAAGTTCCAGGGAAGCGCCCCTGATCAGGCCTTATGTGCCAGTGATCGCTGGCGCGGTCGTGAGGGCCCGGTGAAAAGGCATTACCGACGGGTACCAAATCCGCCCGACGGGCAATACGCTCGCCCGTATGACGGACTCGCAGGCTCTCACGGCACCCCTCGGCAGCAACCCCGTGGCCACCCCGCCGGCAGGCGCACGCACGGCGGCGGACGTGATCACCCCGGAAGTGGTGGCCCAGCTGACCCGTGGAGTGGTCGGATCCGGCCGGACCGCCAACCACGGTCCGCTGACCGGCGAGAAGCTGGCCGATCTGCCGGAGTCCACCCCCGAGGACGTCGCCGTCGCCTTCGAGCGGGCCCGCACCGCCCAGCCCGCCTGGGAGGCCGTCCCCGTCAGGCAGCGGGCCGCCGTGCTGCTGCGCTTCCACGACCTGGTGCTGGAGCGGCAGGCCGAGATACTCGACCTGGTCCAGCTGGAGACCGGCAAGGCGCGGCTGCACGCGCACGAGGAGATCCAGGCCGTCGCGATGGCCGCCCGCCACTACGGCCGCCAGGCACCCTCGTACCTCAGGCCCAAGCGGCACACCGGCGCCGTACCGACCCTCACCAAGGTCACCGAGCAGCGCCACCCGCGCGGCGTCGTCGGCCAGATCTCGCCGTGGAACTACCCCTTCGAGCTCTCCGTCGGCGACTGCCTGCCCGCCCTGGTCGCGGGCAACGCCCTGGTGATGAAGCCCGACACGGAGACCGCGCTGTCCGCCCTGTGGGGCCGTGACCTGCTGGTCGAGGCGGGGCTGCCGCCCGAGGTCTTCCAGGTCGTCCTCGGCGAGGGCCCGGTCGTCGGCCCCGAGGTCGTCAAGCACGCCGACTACGTTTCCTTCACCGGCTCCACCCGCACCGGCCGCGAGATCGCCCAGAGCGCCGGCGCCCGCCTGGTCGGCGTCTCCCTCGAACTCGGCGGCAAGAACGCCATGCTGGTCCTTGAGGACGCCGACGTCGAGAAGGCCGCCGCCGGAGCCGTCCGCGCCTGCTTCGCCTCGGCCGGACAGCTCTGCATCTCCATCGAGCGGCTGTACGTCCACGAGTCGATCGCGGACGACTTCGTGCAGCGCTTCGTCGCCCGTACGAAGGCGATGCGCCTGGGCACCGCCCTCGCCTACGGTGCCGACCTGGGCTCGCTGGTCGGCCCGCGCCAGCTGGAGACCGTCACCCGGCACGTCGACGAGGCCGTCAACAAGGGCGCCACCGTCCTCGCCGGAGGCACCGCCCGCCCCGACGTCGGCCCGTACTTCTACGAGCCGACCATCCTGGAGGGCGTGGAGGCTCCCATGGCGGTCTGCGGCGAGGAGACCTTCGGCCCGGTCGTCTCGATCTACCGGTTCCGCGACGAGGACGAGGTCATCGCGGAGGCCAACGCCACCCCGTACGGCCTGAATTCGAGCGTCTGGACCAAGAACGGCAAGCGCGGTCACGCCGTCGCGTCCCGCCTGCGCACCGGCACCGTCAACATCAACGAGGGCTACGGTCCCGCGTACGCCAGCGTCCGCGCCCCGATGGGCGGAATGAAGGAGTCCGGACTGAGCCGCAGGCACGGCTCCGAGGGCATCCTGAAGTACACCGAGGCGCAGACCGTCGCCCACCAGCGGCTCCTTCCGCTCGCGCCGTCCTTCGGGATGGACGACGAGAAGTACGCCGCGTTCATGACCACCAGCCTCAAGGTCATGAAGGCGTTCCGGCTGCGCTGACGGCCGTGGCCGCGGCTGCGACCGCGGCCACGTTCGCGGTCGCGGGTCCGGCCGCTCGGGCGCTTTGCGTCTCTATCCACTTTTCAAGGAACGAGGAGTGCACGTGTCCGAGGAGAGCTCTGCCCAAAACCAGGAAGCGGCCGGGGAGGCCGGGGAGTTCGACTACGACGTCATCGTCGTCGGCTCCGGCTTCGGCGGTGCCGTCTCCGCGCTCCGGCTCACGGAGAAGGGGTACCGCGTCGGTGTCCTGGAGGCCGGTCGCCGCTTCACCCGCGAGACCCTGCCCAAGAACTCCTGGGACCTGAAGAACTACCTGTGGGCTCCCGCGCTGGGCCTGTTCGGCATCCAGCGGGTGCACCTGTTGGGAAACGTCATGGTCCTGGCAGGTGCGGGCGTCGGCGGCGGTTCGCTGAACTACGCCAACACCCTCTACGTACCTCCCGCTCCCTTCTTCGAGGACCAGCAGTGGGCGGGCATCACCGACTGGCAGGACGAACTCGCTCCGTACTACGACCAGGCCAAGCGGATGCTGGGCGTGCGCATCAACCCGACCATGACCCCGTCCGACGTGCACCTGAAGGCGACCGCCGAGGCGATGGGAGTGGGCGACACCTTCCACCTCGCCCCGGTGGGCGTTTTCTACGGCGACGGACGAGACGCCGACGGCAGTTCAACGACCGGACCCGGGCGCGAAGTTCCCGACCCCTACTTCGGAGGAAAAGGCCCTGCTCGCAAGGCCTGCACCGAGTGCGGGGAGTGCATGACGGGCTGCCGGCACGGCGCCAAGAACACCCTCAACGAGAACTACCTCCACCTCGCCGAACAGGCCGGTGCCGTCATCCACCCCATGACGTCCGTCCTCGGCATCTCGGAGCACCCCGACGGCGGCTACCGCGTCGCCACCGCCCCCACCGACGCCCGCCGCAAGGGCACCGCCAGGATCCTGCGCTCCCACCGCGTCGTGGTCGCCGCCGGAACGTACGGCACCCAGACCCTCCTGCACACCATGAAGGACGGCGGCCACCTCCCGCGCATCTCCGCGATGCTCGGCGAGCTGACACGTACCAACTCCGAGGCCCTGGTGGGCTCCCAGACCACCGACCGCCGCTACCGCAAGGCGCACGGCGCGCAGCTCGGCACCTCGGGCGGGAACAAGAAGGTCGACTTCACGCGCGGCGTCGCCATCACGTCCTCCATCCACCCGGACGCCAACACCCACATCGAGCCGGTGCGTTACGGGCACGGCTCCAACGCGATGGGTGCGATGTCGATCCTCCAGGTGCCGTACGCCGAGAAGTTCCCGCGCGCGCTCGGCTGGGTGGCGAACGTGGTCCGGCACCCGGCCCTGGCGGCCCGCTCCCTGTCCAACCACCGCTGGTCCGAGAAGACCATCATCGGCCTCGTCATGCAGTCCCTGGACAACTCCCTGACCACGTACCGCAAACCGGGAGGCATCGGGAAGGGCCTGCTCACCGCCCGCCAGGGGCACGGCGCACCCAACCCCAAGCAGATCCCCGAGGCGTCCCGCGCGGCCTCCCTCCTCGCCAAGGAGATCAACGGGTTCGCGGGCAGCAACATCGGCGAACTGATGGGCACCCCGCTCACCGCGCACTTCCTCGGCGGCTGCCCGATCGGCGCGAGCGCCGAGGAGGGCGTCATCGACCCGTACCACCGGCTGTACGGGTACCCCGGCATCTCGGTCGTCGACGGCTCGGCGGTCTCCGCCAACCTCGGCGTGAACCCGTCCCTGACCATCACGGCGCAGGCGGAGCGGGCGATGTCGCTGTGGCCCAACAAGGGCGAGCCGGACACCCGCCCCGAGCAGGGCGCCGCCTACGTGCGCCTGGCGGCGGTCGAGCCGAAGAACCCGGCCGTACCGGCGGAGGCGTTCGGGGCGCTGCGGCTGCCGCTGCTGGCCGTTCCGGCCGTACCGCCGAAGAAGAAGGTTCAGAAGTAGGTTTAGCCGCTCACCCGCGCAGAAGCGCGAGCGTGCGCAAACAAGCCCGCGCACACGCGAAGAGGGCTGCATCCCCCTCCGAATGCAGCCCTCTTCGTCGTGGTGCGGTGGTTACGCGTCGGACTTGCGACGGCGCACCATGAACAGCGCACCGGCACCCAGCACGACGGCCGCGCCGCCCGCGAGGGCGAAGACCGGCACCTGCGAGGACGCACCGGTGGCCGCGAGGTTGCCGGTCACCGCGGGAACCTTGCCCGGGGCGGGCTTGGAACCGGGCACGGACACCGGGGTCTTGCCGCCTTCCTGCGGCTTGGTGCCGGAGGTGTCCGTACCGGCCTTGACGATCTGGAACTTGTACGCGGTCTCGCCGGCACCTATGCAGCCCTTGTCCAGGTCGACGTAGACGCCGCCGCCCAGGGTGAAGCCGGTGCCGACCGGGGCGCCCGCCGCGACCTTGAGACGCAGCTTGATGTCGATCTCGAAGTCGGGCTCCAGTGTGTCGGTCTCGCCGACGTAACCGGCGGCCAGGTCCTCCATGTTGACGGGCTGCCAGCTCTTGCCGGTCTCGTCGTACGCCTCCAGCTGGACCTGCTTCGTGGTGAAGAGGTCGGAGCCGTCCTTGTCGGCGGCGGCGCCAGCGAAGACGGCGACGCCGTCCAGCGCGCGGTCGGACTTGTTGTAGACGTTCAGGTTGAACGGGTGCCAGCCGCTGCCCGCCGCGATCTTGCCGGGCAGGCCGCTGATCGTCAGGTCGATGGAGACGTCCTTGCACTCGCCCGGCAGCTCTTCCTCGGGCGACGACGGACTCGGCTTACCGGAGGGCGTCTTGGTCGGGGCGGTCGACGGCGTGCCGCTGGGGGACTTCGTGGCCGTGGCCGACGGGGTGCCGCTCGGCGAGGCGCTCGTGCCCGTCGAGGGAGTGGTCTCCGGCGACTTGCTCGGCGTCGTCGTGGCCGACGGCGTGCCGCTCGGCGACGCGGTGACGGACGCGCTGGGGGTCGGGGTGGTCGTGGCGTACGCGGCCGAGGCCGAGAACAGCGAGACCGGAGCGATGACAGCCGTGGCGGCCGCGAGGGCCAGGGAACGGCGGAGCTTCATGGGACCTCAGAAAGTCTGGCGCACCGACATGGGGGACGCGGCGCGAGATGTGAGGAGTCCTGCGGTGCGCGTGCGCACCGGAGAGCCCTGTGGTTACGCAAGGGAGACCAGTGGCAATGGCCAAAGGTTGTAGGCGTACAAACAAAACCTTTACGTGAGCTGGGTCACGTCCTGCCGACCGGCTCCGGGCGTCCCCGGAGCCGACCGTCTGGGCGACCGGAAGTGGCTGTCCCCTGCCGTCCGGTCGCACACGCTGGGGCGAGGTCCCACGACGCACCGGCCGAAGCCCGTACGTCACACGCCCCAACCGGGGCCACGCGTGGCACCGGGACCAACGAAGCCGCCTCCGCTCCGGTCACGCGCCGTACGGGTGAGTGCGGGAACGCACGCGCTCCCGTGCCCGGCCCGGGGTCCCGGCGTTCCCGCGCTCCCGCCGGAGCGGTCAGACGCGGCCCCGGCACAGCTCCAGCAGCGTCATCGCCAGGGTGGTGCCCGGCTTGCCGAGGGCGTCCCTGTAGTGGCCCAGGACGTCCATCTCGCGGGAGAGGTTGACCCGGCGGCCGCCCGAGGTGATCCGGGCCTCCTGGATGACGGCCGAGACGGCCATCCGTTCCTGGACGAGGCCGATGATCCGGTCGTCGAGGGCGTCGATGCGCTCCCGCGCGCCCGTGATGAGGGCCGCGGCGTCCTCGGTGCGGGCGCCGGTGACCTCGGTGGCGGGGGCGGCGGTGGTGGTGCTGTTCATGTCCGTACTCCTGGAGTGAGGGCGTGCGCCCCTTTACCGGCTCTCAGGTCCGGAAACGACAGAACGCCCCGGGCCTGTTCGGCCCGGGGCGCCTGGGAAGTCGCTTGTCAGTTGCTACAAGCAGCACGACCGTGGCAGCCGGACGGGCCGGTTGCCATAGGTAAAGACGAAGGTCTGGTGCTTGCGCATGGCCCCAGTATCGCCCGACGCCCGCGCGCGGCGTCAAACCGGTTCGTACGGTGAGACGGAACCGGGTATCGCGAGCGCCGGTAGAATCGACAAAACCGACCCCTTGCTCCCACCGCCGGAAGGCCGCCAGTGTCATCTGCGTCCCCCGCTGCCGCGCCAGACGTCGTACTCGTCGTCGACTTCGGTGCCCAGTACGCCCAGCTCATCGCCCGCCGCGTCCGCGAGGCCCGGATCTACAGCGAGATCGTCCCGAGCACCATGCCGGTGGCCGAGATGCTGGCCAAGAACCCCAAGGCGATCATCCTCTCCGGCGGTCCCTCCTCGGTGTACGCCGAGGGCGCCCCGTCCATCGACCGCGCGCTCTTCGAGGCCGGTGTCCCGGTCTTCGGCATGTGCTACGGCTTCCAGATCATGGCCACCACGCTCGGCGGCACCGTCGACGACAACGGTGCCCGCGAGTACGGCCGTACGCCGCTGAAGGTCACCCGCTCCGGCTCCACCCTCTTCGAGGGCACCCCCGACGAGCAGTCGGTGTGGATGTCGCACGGCGACGCCTGCTCGGCGGCCCCCGAGGGCTTCACCGTCACCGCGTCCACCGACGTGGTCCCGGTCGCCGCCTTCGAGAACGACGAGAAGAAGCTCTACGGCGTCCAGTACCACCCCGAGGTGCTGCACTCCACCCACGGCCAGCAGGTCCTGGAGCACTTCCTCTACCGGGGCGCGGGCATCGAGCCGACCTGGACGACCGGCAACGTCATCGAGGAGCAGGTTGCCCTCATCCGCGAGCAGGTCGGCGACAAGCGCGCCATCTGCGGCCTGTCCGGCGGCGTGGACTCGGCAGTCGCCGCAGCCCTCGTCCAGAAGGCCATCGGCGACCAGCTGACCTGCGTGTACGTCGACCACGGTCTGATGCGCAAGGGCGAGACCGAGCAGGTCGAGAAGGACTTCGTCGCCGCGACCGGCGCCCGTCTGGTCGTCGTCGACGCCGAGAAGCGCTTCCTGGACGCGCTGGCCGGCGTCTCCGACCCGGAGACCAAGCGGAAGATCATCGGCCGCGAGTTCATCCGCGTCTTCGAGCAGGCCCAGCTGGAGATCCTCCAGGAGGAGGGTCCGGCGGTCGCGTTCCTGGTCCAGGGCACCCTGTACCCGGACGTCGTCGAGTCCGGCGGCGGCACCGGCACCGCCAACATCAAGTCGCACCACAACGTGGGCGGCCTCCCCGACGACATCGAGTTCGAGCTCGTCGAGCCGCTGCGCCAGCTGTTCAAGGACGAGGTCCGGATGGTCGGCCAGGAGCTCGGGCTGCCCGACGAGATCGTCCAGCGCCAGCCGTTCCCCGGCCCCGGCCTGGGTATCCGTATCGTCGGCGAGGTCAACAAGGAGCGGCTCGACCTGCTCCGCGAGGCCGACGCCATCGCCCGCGAGGAGCTCTCCGCGGCCGGTCTGGACCGCGAGATCTGGCAGTGCCCGGTCGTGCTGCTCGCCGATGTGCGCTCGGTGGGCGTACAGGGCGACGGCCGCACCTACGGCCACCCGATCGTGCTGCGCCCGGTCAGCTCCGAGGACGCCATGACGGCGGACTGGACGCGGATGCCGTACGACGTACTGGCGAAGATCTCGACGCGGATCACCAACGAGGTCGCCGACGTCAACCGGGTCGTGCTCGACGTCACGAGCAAGCCGCCGGGGACGATCGAGTGGGAGTAAAGCCTCCCCCGCTGTAGTCGATGCCGCCGTCACCCCTTTCCGGGGTGGCGGCGGCATCGTCGTTCGCGGGCACCCCTGGTTTCCGTTCGTACCAGGAGGTAGCTTCCGCCCCATGACCGCCGAGACACCCGCGCCCCCGCCCGTTCCCGTCGACCGGCTCGACTTCGCGATGCCGCCCGTCCACGACGATCCGGCGGACGAACGCCGCTACCGCAAGGAACGGCTGGCCGGGGCGCTGCGGATCTTCGCCTCGTACGGGTACGAGGAGGGCGTGTCCGGGCACATCACGGCGCGCGACCCCGAGTACACCGACTGCTACTGGGTGAACCCCTTCGGCCTCGCCTTCGCCGAGGTGACCGTGAGCGATCTGATCCTGGTCAACGGGGAGGGGCAGGTCGTCCAGGGACGGCGGCACGTCAACCAGGCCGCGTTCACCGTCCACGCGCAGGTGCACAAGGCGCGGCCGGACGTGGTCGCCGTCGCGCACACGCACTCCCTGCACGGGCGGGCGTTCAGCGCGCTGGGGGAGCTGCTCGACCCGATCACCCAGGAGGCGTGCGCCTTCTACGAGGCGCACTCGCTGTACGACGCGTACACGGGCGTCGCTGTCGACCCGACCGAGGGCCGGTGGATCGCCGGGGCGCTCGGCAGCCACAAGGCGGTGGTGCTGCGCAACCACGGGCTGCTCACGGTGGGGGACTCGGTGGACGCGGCGGCGTGGTGGTTCCACACGCTGGAACGTTCGTGCCAGGTGCAGCTGGCGGCGCGGGCGGCCGGGAAGCCGGTGCTGATCGGGCACAAGGAGGCGGTCGAGACGCGCGACCAGATCGGCAGCGACCTGGTGGCGTGGATCAACTACCAGTCGATGTGGCGGCGGATCAGCAGGGCGGAGCCCGAGCTGCTGGACTGAGTCCGGGTTGCTGGACCGAGCCCGAGCTTCTGGACTGAGTCCGAGCTTCTGGACCGAGCCGCGCATACCGGCGTCAACCCGGGTACGGGAAGTCACCCCGTGCGGGCGTGGGCGTGGCACGGAGTTGCCCGTGCGTGCGGCACAATTCCCTTTCATCACATGGGTGTTCACGGTTGACGGTGAACCGGGCGGGGAAGGGCGGCACTTGCCGTGGCGGTGCAAGAGGCGAGACAGGGCACGCACGGCGGAGCGCAGGGTGGGGTGCACGGCGGGAACTGCACCTGCGGCGACTGCCCGCACGGCGCGCGCGAGGGGCACCGGCGCGCCGTCGCCGCCTTCCTCGCCAAGCGCGACGAACTCGCGGCGGGCGAAGGCCTGCCGTCCGCCGTCGTCCACTCCGCCGGGGCGTCCCGGCAGTGGGTCTCCGACGAACTGACCCAGTCCGCCAGGGCCGTCGCCGAGCGCTCCCGCGAGGCGGGCGAGGTCTGGCTCCGGCTGCTGTGGCGCAGGACGCTGGTGGTGGTGTGGGGAGCCGTGCTGCTCCTGGTGCTGGTCGAGGCGTTCACCGCGATCGGGGCCGGCTGGACCGTCGCCCGTACCGCGGGGCTGGCCGCGGCCCTCGTCACCGGCGCCCTGCTGACCGGCGCGGCACGGGTGCACCGGGCGCGCGGCGGGCTGCTCGCGCCGCTGATCGGCGAGGACAACCGGCTCTCCACCTCGCGCGCCGTCGCCGCCTCCTGGGTGCTGCTGGCCGTCTTCGCCGTCATGGTGCTGGCGGTGCAGCTGGCCGGGGCGTCCGACCCGGCCGACCGCGACGCGCTGATCGCCGGGCTGGATCTGGCCCGGGGTGCTGGTGTGCTGACCGTCCTCGCGCTGACCTGCGCGATTGCCGTGCTCGTACGGCAGTTGGTGGGGGCACGGGTGCGGAAGCAGACCCTGCAGAAGGTACGGGCGGACCGGCCGCGCGCCGCCGACCTGCTCACCGACGACTCCGGGCGCGGGAACTTCTGCGACCTCACCTATGTGCTGGTGTCGGCCGTGGCGGTGGTCTTCGCCGCCGTACGCCTGGCCAGGCGGCCGGAGCAGTTGCCCGACCTGCCCTGGGGGCTGGCCCTGCTCGTGGTGGCAGGGGCGGCGACGTACGTGGCAGGGAAGTTCGCGGAGGGCGGCCGTCCGGTCGTGCTGTCCGTCGTACGGGCCAGGGAGGCGGGCGACCTCGACGGGCCGATCCGTACCGGCGACGACATCGAGATCCGGGGCGCCGGGTTCGTACCGCCGGGGGCGGGGACGCCGGACCGGCTGGCGCGGATGGTGGTGCGGATCGGGACGGTCCACGTCCATGTGCCGCTGGTGCCGGTGCCGGGCGGGTTCGCCAATCCGACCGACGGCGCGCTGACCGTGCCGGTGCCCGTCGAGGTGGAGCCAGGGGAGGTCGACGTGCAGGTGGTGACGGCGGCCGGGGTCGAGACGAACCGCTGCCGGATCGACGTCACCGACTGAGTCCCGCCCGTCCTTCGAACGTATGGTCAAAGTGACGGGACGGACGGGGCGAGGTACGAGGAAGGCAGGGCCGGGCCATGGCTTACGGATACGGGACAGCGGGCACGCGCGCGTACGGGACGAACGAACCGAGGGGCTGGAAGCACAGCGCGAGCCGCCTCGCCCTGCTCCCGCTGCGCGTCTTCCTCGGCATCACCTTCGTCTACGCGGGCCTCGACAAGCTCACCGACAGCGCCTTCCTCTCCGCGAGCGGCACCGGTTCGATCGGCGAGCTGATGCGCTCCGTGCGCGACAGCTCCGCCGTCCCCTGGCTGGTCGACCTGGCGCTGAAGGCCCCCGAGGGCTTCGGCTACGCCATCGCGACCGGCGAGCTCCTCGTCGGCATCGGCACCCTGCTCGGCCTCTTCGCGCGCGTGGCCGCGGTCGGCGGGGCGCTGATCTCGCTCAGCCTGTGGCTCACCGTCAGCTGGCAGACCACGCCCTACTACTACGGCAACGACCTCGCCTACCTGATGGCCTGGCTGCCGCTGGTGCTGGCCGGGGCCACCGTGTTCTCGCTGGACGCGATGCGCGCCCTGCGGCGGCGCCGCACGCTGTAGGTGATCAGCCCGGCGAAGGCGGCCACCGCCAGACCGGCGCAGACCAGCGGGATCAGTGCCCACCAGGGGGTGTCCCAGGTGCCCGTGACGTCCGCCGCGTACAGCCCGGCCGCGCCCAGGAAGGTCAGGCCGAGGATCGCCCGGCCGGGCTGGAACTCATGACGCAGCACGGCGCACCTCCACCTGTCCGACACCCAGTTCGAGGGTGAGCGAGAGAGTGCCCGCCGGTTTCGCACCGGCCGGCGGATCCAGCGTCACGGACTCCCGCGCGCCACTGCGCAGGACCTCGTCCGTGGGGCCAGGGTCGGGCAGCCGGATGTTGCCCATGCCGACCTCCACGTCGAGCCGTACGGTCGCGTCCCTGGGCACCACGACGCGCAGCACGCCCGCGCCGAGCTCGACGCCGGTGGACACTATCCTCCCCTTCGGTACGGCGACCCGGGTGAGGTCGAGATTGCCCTCACCGGCGCCGAGTTCGTATACGGGCTGGACCGACGCGGCGGTGGCGGGGTGCCAGTTGGTGACGCCCAGGTCCGTGGTGATGTTCTTGGGGATCACCGTGGCGGCCGTCAGCAGACCGGCGGTGATCAGCGCAAGGAAAACCGTTCCCGCGCCCACCCGGCCGAGGAACGACGCGAGCACGAGACCGACGCCGAAGACCACGAGCGCGCAGGTCAGACCGATCGCCAGACTGGTGCCCAGCGGGTGGTCGTGCCAGGTCGCGAACGTGCCCACCCCGCCCGCGAGGAGGGCGGTGAGGAAGGTGAGACCGCCGAAGGACCGGGGGCGCGGGTCGTGGTGCCGTACCGGGGAACCCGGCTCGGCGGCGGGACGGCCGTCCTGGGACACCGAGTCCGAGGGGCCCCAGAGGTAGCCGTGCGGGACGGGGCCGGTGGTGCCGTCCTTGACGATCGGGTCGCGCCACCAGGAGGGGGCGCCGGGGACGGGCGGGGCCTTGGTCTCCGGGGGCGCGGCCACGTCGGCGGCCTGGGCGGCGCCCGGCTCGTCGGAAGCGGCGGCGGCCCGGCGCTGCCGGGACCACATGGTGCTGGCGCCGACGGCCAGCAGGAGCATGACGGAGAAGCCGAAGGCGCCGCCGTTGTGCAGCATCGACAGGAACATGCCGCAGCCGACCAGCGCGAGGAGCACCGCGATCAGCGCGGGACCGTCGACCCGGCCGGTCAGCAGCCGCTTCGCCTCGTTCTCCTCGTCCCCCTCCAGCGGGATCAGCAGCCAGGCGAAGCCGTACGCGATCAGGCCGATGCCACCGGTCACGGCGGTGACGCCCAGGACGATGCGGAAGATCACCGGGTCGACGTCGAAGTACTCGCCGAGACCGCCGCAGATCCCGCCGAGGGTCTTGTGGCGGCGGCTGCGGCGCAGCGGCCGCCGGGCCTCGGCGGCCGGCGGCACCGCATCGGAGCCGGACGGGGCCCCATCGGCGGCCGGGGGCACCGCATCGGCGGGGCCCGCCGCACCGGCGGGGCCCGGGCGGCCGTCCGGGCCGGGGCGTCCGTCCGGGCGGGGGGCGTCCGTCACCTCGTCGTCGTGGACTTCTGTCATACGCCCCATGGTGACCGGCATTCGCGGCGCGCGGCACCTGGTACGACCCTGGCTGATCCCTGATTTCCCCGGGCCGCGCACTGCGGTTTCCCTCAGGGGATTATGGGGTTTTCCCCCATGTGCGGGACCTGGCGGCCGTGTGACCATCAAGGCATGTCGTCCATCGCCCCGGGCCGCCGAGCGGCCCGCACACCCGTCTCCGAGCAGGACCCGGCCGGTCCGCCGCCGCGCAAGCTGTACCGCAGCGCGGACGGGCGGATGCTCGGCGGGGTCGCGCGGGGGCTGGCGGGGCATCTGGGGCTGCCGGTCGTCTGGGTGCGGATCGCGTTCTTCGCGCTGTTCCTCATGCAGGGCCTCGGGGCGCTGCTCTACGCGGTGTTCTGGTTCTTCGTGCCGCTGGGTGTCGGCGGGGTCGGGGCCGAGCCGCGCAGCGCCTTCGAGACCGGTCCCGACGGGCGGCGCAGACTGCGGATGCCCGACAAGGGGCAGGTCGTCGCACTGATCGCCCTGTGCGTCGGCGCCTCCATCTTCATAGGCAACGTCGACACGGCCGGCTCGGGCCGGTACGTCTGGCCGCTGCTGCTGACCGGCGCGGGCGTGGTGCTCGTCTGGCGCCAGGCGGACAACGCGCGCCGTGCGCACTGGACCGAGGGCGACAGCCGCCGTCGCCGGACGCTCCAGATCCTCCGGGGCATCGCGGGCGTGGCCCTGGTCGGCGTCGGCCTGACCGTCTTCCTGGTGGTGCGCGGCTCGGCGGCCCAGCTGGGCAACGTACTGACGGCGGCGCTCGCGGTGATCGCCGGGATCGGGATGCTGGCGGGGCCCTATCTCGTCCGGATGACGCAGGACCTCTCCGAGGAGCGGCTGATGCGCATCCGCGCCCAGGAGCGGGCCGAGGTCGCCGCCCACGTCCACGACTCGGTGCTGCACACCCTCACCCTGATCCAGCGCAATGCGGACGACGGCTCGGAGGTACGGCGCCTCGCCCGCGCCCAGGAGCGCGAGCTGCGCAACTGGCTCTACAAACCGGAGGGCACCGGCAAGGACGCCGACGAGGAACCGAGCACCCTCGCCGAAGCGGTGAAGCGGGCGGCGGCCGAGGTCGAGGACAAGCACGGGGTGCCGCTGGAGGTCGTGGTCGTCGGCGACTGCCCGCTCGACGAGAAGCTGACCGCACAGATGCAGGCCGCACGCGAGGCAATGGTGAACGCCGCGAAGTACGGTGGCGAGGGCGGCGCGGTGCAGGTCTTCGCGGAGGTCGAGGGCCGCTCGGTGTTCGTGTCCGTACGCGACCGGGGGCCCGGCTTCGACCTCGACGCCATACCCGGCGACCGGATGGGTGTACGAGAATCGATCATCGGCCGGATGGAGCGCAACGGCGGCAGCGCGCGACTGCGTTCCGCACCCGACGGGGGCACGGTAGTGGAGCTGGACATGGAGAGGGCGGCGGACGCATGAGCGAGCACGGCACGACGGGGCAGGGCACCAACGAGCAGGGCGGCACCGGGGACGCGGCGCCCGAGCGGCACGTGCGGGTGGTGCTGGTCGACGACCACCGGATGTTCCGTACCGGGGTGCAGGCCGAGATCGGGCAGACCGCTACCACCGGCGTCGAGGTGGTCGGCGAGGCCGCCGACGTCGACCAGGCGGTCACCGTCATCACCGCGACCCGGCCCGAGGTGGTGCTCCTCGACGTGCACCTGCCGGGCGGCGGCGGGGTCGAGGTGCTGCGCCGGTGCGCGCCGCTGATGTCGGACGCCGAGCGGCCCGTGCGGTTCCTGGCGCTGTCGGTGTCGGACGCGGCGGAGGACGTCATCGGCGTCATCCGGGGCGGCGCCCGCGGGTACGTGACCAAGACGATCACCGGTGCCGACCTGATCAACTCGGTGTTCCGGGTGCAGGACGGCGACGCGGTCTTCTCGCCCCGGCTGGCCGGTTTCGTACTGGACGCGTTCGCGTCGACGGACGCGCCGCCGGTCGACGAGGACATGGACCGGCTCACCCAGCGTGAGCGCGAGGTGCTGCGGCTGATCGCCCGGGGCTATGCGTACAAGGAGATCGCCAAGCAGCTGTTCATCTCGGTGAAGACGGTCGAGTCGCACGTCTCGGCGGTGCTGCGCAAGCTCCAGCTCTCCAACCGGCACGAGCTGACCCGGTGGGCGACGGCACGGCGGCTGGTCTGACCGCTGCCGCGCCCGGTGACATCGCGTGGGCCGTCGGACGTGACCCGGTCACATCGCGTGGCCGTTACACGTAGCCCGGTGCGGGTGCGGCGCGGGTGTGAGGCGCGTGACAGTGGCGTGAAACGGGGGAACGAGGACGGGGGATCACACCTCTAGTACTCATGTGATGAGTCTGACGGGGACCCCCTTCTTCGCGACCGCGCTCGCGCTGCTCGCGCTCGCGTTCGTCCTGCCGCTGGCGCTGTGGAGCCGGGTGCGCGGGCCCGCCGTCGTGCGCGGCGCCGTACGGCTGGTGATGCTGCTGTTCGCCCAGATCACCGCCATCACCGTGGTCTTCGTCGCGGTCAACAACGCCAACGGCCTGTACGACACCTGGGAGGACCTGCTCGGCACCGGTGACCACGTGGGCACCGCCGCCGACCTCGGCCCCGACGGCATAGGCGGCGAGAAGCTGGCCGACCAGCCGAAGGTCGCGGCGAAGTTCAAGCCGGTCAAGGACGCCAGGATGGGCGAGGGCGTGCAGGTCACCGACCTCAAGGGCCGGATCTCCGGGGTCGAGGGCGAGGTGTACGTGTGGCTGCCGCCGCAGTACGACGACCCGGCGTACAAGGACAAGAAGTTCCCGGTGGTCCAGCTGCTGCCCGGCTACCCCGGCTCCGCGAAGGCCTGGTTCGGCACCCTTGAGGTCAACAAGCAGCTGAAGCCGCTGATGAAGCAGGGCAAGGTCAAGCCGTTCATCCTGGTCTCGCCGCGCACCACCCTGCTCGGCGACCAGACCGACACCGGCTGCACCAACACCCCCGGCAAGGTCAATGCCGAGACCTGGCTGAGCGTCGACGTACGGAAGATGGTCTCCGACACCTTCCGCGCCTCGGACAAGGCCGCCGACTGGGCCGTCGGCGGCTACTCGGCAGGCGCGCACTGCGCGGCCAAGCTGGCCGTCGCCCATCCCGACCGCTACCGGGCCGGGGTCAGCCTCTCCGGCTTCAACGACCCCAACGGCGAGCCCGCCTCGCTCACCGCCGCCACCCCGGAACTGCGGCGCGCCAACAACCCGTACTTCCTGCTGAAGGCGGCGAACGCGGCGAAGAAGCCGCCGCGCACCGCACTGTTCGTCTCGGGTGCGGCGGGCGACGGCTACGAGAGCGGCACCGCCCTGAAGGGCGAGGCGAAGGCGCCGACGACGGTACGGGTCGTGAAGCTGAGCGGACCCCACGGCACCAGCGTGTGGAAGCAGCAGGTGCCGGAGGTCTTCCGGTGGCTTTCCGAGCAGGTCGGCAAGTAGCGCCCACTCCCTGCTGTCGCCCTGTCAGTACCTGCGGCCGCGGCCGCCGCGCAGCCGGCCCAGCAACTGCCTGGCCTGGGCGCGCCTGCGCGGGTCGGCGGCCTCGCGGCGGCCCCGGGCCATGGTGCGGCGGCCCTGCGGACTGCGTGCGTAACTCTTGAGTTTGCTGATGATGCCCGGCATGGCCAGTCCTTTCGGAGAAGGGGTCGTGCCTCTGCCGGGCGTGTACCCGGGCCGCTCCGGCTGAAGCATCAGGCCGGCCGCGTCGCCCCCGCCCACGGCATCTCGTCGATCGGCGCGATCCGCACCGGGGCGCCGGGCCGGGGCGCGTGGATCATCCTGCCGTCGCCGATGTACAGGCCGACGTGGGTGATGCCGGAGTAGAAGAACAGCAGATCTCCCGGCGCGAGCTGGGAACGCGAGACCCGCTGTCCGGCGTTGATCTGGGTGTACGTGGTCCGCGGCAGCGCCACTCCCGCCGAGCGCCAGGCGGCCTGCGTCAGACCGGAGCAGTCGAAGGAGGAGGGGCCCGTGGCACCCCAGACATAGGGTTTCCCGAGCGCCGAGTAGGCGAACGAAACGGCCTGTGAGGCACGGGCGTTGGGCGCCCGGGTGCCACCGCGCGGCATCTCCGTACGCCCCGGGGCCGAGCGGTCGGCGCGGTCGCCGTCCGCCTCGCCGTGGCCGTCCTGGGCGGCGTACCGGGCGCGGTCGTCGGCGCCGAGCCGCGACAGCAGCTCCTCGGCACCGGCGATCTTCTCCTGGATCGTCGCCTTCTGCTTCTTCAACTCGCTCTGTTCCTCGGCGAGTTCGGTGAAGCGCTGGCTCGCCGCGCCGCGCAGCCGGGCGACCTCGGCGACCTGCCTCCGGGCACCCTCCACCTTCACGCTCTGCCGGTCACCGGCCCGGCCGGCCCGCGCCGCCCGCTCCAGATAGCGGTCCGGGTCCGAGGTCAGGGCGACCTGGAGCGCGGGCTCGATGCCCCCGGTGCGGTACTGCGCGGCGGCCATCGGGCCGAGCGCCTTGCGGGCGGCGTTGAGCCGTTCCGTCCTGCGGGCGGCCTCGTCCCGGAGCGCGTCCAGGGACTTCTTGGTGCGCTCGGACTTCTCCTTGACCCCGTTGTACGTCTCGGTGGCGGTCTCGGCCTCGTGGTAGAGCTTGTCGATCTTGGACTTGAGCTGTGCCGGGGTGAGGGCCGGCTCCGCCTGCGCGGTGCCCTCCAGTGCGGTGGTGCCCGCTGCCCCCGCCAGAGCGAGGGTGACGGCGGTGGTACGGGCGGTACGAGCGGTGCTGCCGGTGAGTGAGCGCGGCTTGGGCTTCCGGTGCGCTGCCACGAGGGCGTTCACGTCCTTCCACGGGTACGTCCGTCGCGTACGCGGGTTCCGTACGCGTCCGGCGGCGGCCCCGAACAGGGGGGAGACGGGAACCGCCGCCGGATTCTCTCGGCGGTGGCGGTCGACGGCCGGCCCGGGGTCGGGACGGCGTGGGGAGTCGGCCACCTGGGGAGGGACGCTAAACCTGGGCGTCACGGCACAGCCTTCGAATGACCACTAGTGATCGAAAGTGGTACGCCACTGGTTGAGCGCGATCGGTCGGCCCGAGGCGGAATCTCTACTTCCAGTAAGTACGTGACCGATGGGGCGGAAGTGCCCGCCCTGCCGCGAGAAGCCTGCTAAGGCCTGGCTAGGGCGTGTCTTTCGGCTCAGGCCTGGGTCGCGGGGCTGGTCACGCACATCTGCTGCGTTGTCGTCAATCGACGACGCTCCTTCCCCAAGCTCTCGGCTTCGCTCGAGCAGGGGAGACCCCATCCGCCTCAATCCTCCGCCTTGCAGCTGCACGCACCCAGCCCCGCTCGGCCACCCCGAAAGGGCAAGGCCCCCCTGGCCGGCCTGATCCGAAAGACACGCCCTAGGCTCCGCCCCATGGACATACTCACGCATGTCTTCGTAGGCCTGCACATCATCGGCATCGCCGCCCTCCTGGGCGGTTTCCTGACCCAGCTGAAGGCAATGGGCGCGGGCACCGCCCGCTTCACCCCGATGATGCTGCACGGCTCGCTGACGATGCTGGTCACCGGCATGCTCCTGGTCGGCCTCCACCAGGCCCAGGACCACGAGGTCAACAACATCAAGATCGGCATCAAGCTGGCGGTCCTGGTCGTGATCCTGGGCCTCGTCTACGTCAAGCGCGACGAGGAGAAGGTGGAGAAGGCGCTGTTCGGCACGGTCGGCGCACTGACGGCCGTCAACATCTTCATCGCGGTCCTGTGGACCTGACTCCGGTCGTGTGACGGGAGGCCGGAAGGTCAGGCCGGACGGACGCTCCCGTAGATCGGCATGTAGTAGATCGACTCCTCGCGGACGTTCGCGCCCGGCTTGGGGGCGTGGATCATCATTCCGTCGCCCTTGTAGATGCCGACGTGGCTGATGTCGTCGTAGAAGAAGACCAGGTCACCGGGCTTGAGGTCCTTGGTCGCGATCCGCGTGCCGACCTTCACCTGGTCCCAGGTGGTGCGCGGCAGCTTCACCCCGGCCTCGCGCCAGGCGGCCTGGGTCAGCCCCGAGCAGTCGTACGACGCGGGGCCGGTGGCGCCCCAGACGTACGGCTTGCCGATCTGCGAGCGGGCGAACGCCAGCACCTTCGCGGCCTTCGTCGCGTACGCGCTGTCGGCCCCGGAGTCCGAACCGGTGCCGGTCCCCGTGCCCGAGCCGCTGCCGGTCCCCGTGCCCGAACCCGTACCGGATCCGGGGCCCGACCCGCTGCCCGACCCGCCCTCCTCCTTGTCCCTCTCCTTCTGCGCGGCCTCGTCCTTCCTCCGCTGTTCCTCCGCCGCCGCCTGCTCGCGCGCCAGCTCGTCCGCCTTGCGCTTGGCCTCCGCCTCGCGCTTGCGCTCCAGCTCCGCCAGCTTCGCCTTCTCCTCGGCGGTCAGCCGCGACAGCAGCCCGCGCGCCATCCCCAGCTTGTCCTGCACCTCCTGCTTGGACTGCCGCAGCGACGCCTGCGAGGTGGTCAGCCGCTCCAGGCTGCCGGTCGCCTCGGCCCGCCGCTTCGCGGCCGACTCCTGCTGCTTGCCGTAGTCGGCGACCAGCTTCTTCTGCCGGTCGGTGGCCCGCGCCATCAGCCGCCGAGAGTCGAAGTACGACTGCGGGTCCTTGGCCAGCAGGATCGCCGCCGTCGGACCGACGGAGCCGTTGCGGTACTGCGAGGCGGCGAACGAGCCGAGCGCCCGCCGGGCCTCGTTCAGCTTGGCGGTGCGCTTGGCCACGTCGTCCAGCAGGCCGGTGACCTTCTCGCGCTGCTGAGCGGTGGCCTCCTTGGCCCGGTTGTACTTCTGGGTGGCCGCCCCCGCCTGCCGGTACAGGTCGTCGACCTTCTTCTGTACGTCCTCGACCGTCGGCTTCGGCGCGACGGGAGCGGCCTGCGCGGACTGGGTGACCAGGCCGACCGTGACCAGGGCGGCGGTCGTGACGCCGATGCCGGGGGCGGAGGACCGTATCAACGACGAGGCGCGCGGGCGCGGCTTGCGATGCGATGCCAAAACAGGCATTCCTTCCGTGGACCGCCTACCGGGTTAGCTGTCGGGTTCGGGCGGTGGAAACGGAAGGTGCCCTACGGCCCAAAATGTGGGGGTACGGGCCGATTCACCCCGGTGTTGCGTGTGGGTCCCCGGTTCCGAACCGCCGTGCGGGCGGCGCGAATTCGGCGCGAGAGGCCCGCTTCCGGCGCGGATCGCCGAGGGGGGTACGGGCTGCTCGCGCAGCACCGTAGCCAATCCCCGTGACGGGTGGGAAGTCTGATGTTCGATATGCCCGATACATTTTCGTTACCTCATGCCGGAGGGGTGCGGCGGTGTCCGGCCGGTCACCCACGGTGGTGGCGGATCCGGTTGTGGCGGAATCCGGGACCGGCTGTCAGTGGGGCCGCCTAGACTCGGTAGGCGATGAGCAGCCTCTTTGACGACAGCTTCCTGGCCGATCTCCAGCCCAAGGACGAATCGGCCCCGCCGCCCCCGGAGGACACCGAAGAAGGTGCCCCTCCGGAGGAGGTTCCGCACGACCTCTTCGGGGGTGCCTTCGACGCACCCCCGGCGCCCCGCGACGCCCATTACCGGGACGGTGCCCCCCGACCGGTGGTCGACGCCGCGTCCCTCCTGGAGGGGCTGAACGACAACCAGCGTGCCGCCGTCGTGCACGCCGGATCGCCGCTGCTCATCGTGGCGGGCGCGGGCTCCGGCAAGACCCGCGTACTGACCCACCGCATCGCGCACCTGCTGGCCGCGCGCGGGGTGCACCCCGGCCAGATCCTCGCGATCACCTTCACCAACAAGGCCGCGGGCGAGATGAAGGAGCGCGTCGAGGAGCTCGTCGGCCCGCGCGCCGGCGCCATGTGGGTCTCCACCTTCCACAGCGCCTGTGTGCGCATCCTGCGCCGCGAGTCCAAGAAGCTGGGCTTCACCTCCTCCTTCTCGATCTACGACGCCGCCGACTCCAAGCGCCTGATGGCCCTGGTCTGCCGCGACCTGGACCTGGACCCCAAGCGCTTCCCGCCCAAGTCCTTCAGCGCCAAGGTCTCCAACCTCAAGAACGAGCTGATAGACGAGGAGACCTTCGCGGGCCAGGCCGCCGACGGCTTCGAGAAGACGCTCGCCCAGGCGTACGCGATGTACCAGTCCCGCCTCCGCGAGGCGAACGCGCTGGACTTCGACGACATCATCATGACCACGGTGCACCTGCTCCAGGCGTTCCCGGACGTCGCCGAGCACTACCGCATGCGCTTCCGGCACGTCATGGTCGACGAGTACCAGGACACCAACCACGCCCAGTACACGCTGGTACGGGAGCTGGTCGGACCCTCCGGCGAGGGCCGCGCCCCCGGCGAGCTGTGCGTCGTCGGTGACGCCGACCAGTCGATCTACGCCTTCCGCGGGGCCACGATCCGCAACATCCTCCAGTTCGAGGAGGACTACCCGAACGCGACGACGATCCTGCTGGAGCAGAACTACCGCTCCACCCAGACGATCCTCACCGCAGCCAACGCCGTCATCGAGCGCAACGAGAACCGCCGCGCGAAGAACCTCTGGACCGACGCCGGCGCCGGCTCCCTGATCACCGGGTACGTCGCCGACACCGAGCACGACGAGGCCCAGTTCATCGCCGAGGAGATCGACCGCCTCACCGACGCGGGCGACGCCAAGGCCGGTGACGTCGCCGTCTTCTACCGTACGAACGCCCAGTCCCGCGTCTTCGAAGAGATCTTCATCCGGGTCGGCCTGCCCTACAAGGTCGTCGGCGGCGTCCGCTTCTACGAGCGCAAGGAGGTCCGCGACGTCCTCGCGTACCTGCGCGTGCTGTCCAACCCCGAGGACACCGTCCCGCTGCGCCGCATCCTCAACGTGCCCAAGCGCGGCATCGGCGACCGTGCCGAAGCGATGATCGACGCCCTGTCGCTGCGCGAGCGGATCACCTTCCCGCAGGCCCTGCGCCGCGTCGACGAGGCGTACGGCATGGCCGCCCGCTCGGCCAACGCCGTCAAGCGGTTCAACACGCTGATGGAGGACCTCCGTACGATCGTCGAGTCCGGCGCCGGACCGGCCGTCGTCCTGGAAGCCGTACTGGAGCGCACCGGGTATCTCGCCGAGCTGCAGGCGTCCACCGACCCGCAGGACGAGACCCGCGTCGAGAACCTCCAGGAACTGGCTGCCGTGGCCCTGGAGTTCGAGCAGGAGCAGGAAGGGGAAGAGTCCGGCACCCTCGCCGAGTTCCTGGAGAAGGTGGCCCTGGTCGCCGACTCCGACCAGATCCCCGACGAGGACGAGGACGGCTCCGGCGTCATCACGCTGATGACGCTGCACACCGCCAAGGGCCTCGAATTCCCGGTGGTCTTCCTGACCGGCATGGAGGACGGCGTCTTCCCGCACATGCGCGCGCTCGGCCAGGTCAAGGAACTGGAGGAGGAGCGCAGGCTGGCGTACGTGGGCATCACCCGCGCCCGCGAGCGGCTGTACCTCACCCGGTCCACCCTGCGCAGTGCATGGGGCCAGCCCTCGTACAACCCGGCCTCGCGCTTCCTGGAGGAGATCCCTCAGACGCATCTGACCTGGAAGCGGACGGGCGCGCAGATCCCGGCCGGACCCGTGTCGGCCTCCGGCGGCCGGGGCGCCGGTGGGGTGGCGTCCTCGCTGTCCTCCTCGCTCCACGCGCAGAAGAACCGGGGCGGCCCGTCCGGTTTCGCGACCGGCCGCGCCTCCGACAAGCCGGTGATCAGCCTCGCGGTGGGGGACAGGGTCACCCACGACCAGTTCGGCCTCGGCACGGTGATGACGGTGACCGGCTCCGGGGCGGACGCCCAGGCGACCATCGACTTCGGCGACGAGCGCCCGAAGAAGCTGCTGCTGAGGTACGCGCCGGTCGAGAAGCTGTAGGAGACGCGCCGCGTGTACGAGCAGGGGCCCGCACCTGGTGGAGGTGCGGGCCCCTGCTCGTCACGACTGCGGTGGGTTACGTCGGGTCCAGGCCCTTGCTGCGGAACCAGGCCAGCGGGTCGACGGCGGAGTCGCCGCCGGGACGGACCTCGAAGTGCAGGTGGGGGCCGGTGGAGTTGCCGGAGCTGCCCGAGTAGCCGATGACGTCGCCCGCCTTCACCGATCCGGAGCGGACCTTGGTGGAGCCGAGGTGGCAGTACCAGGTCTCTACGCCGGTCGGCGAAACGACCTTCATCATGTTTCCGTACGCGACGTTGTACTCGGCGCTGACCTCGCCGTCGGTCGCCGCCATCACGGGCGTTCCGTAGCCGACCGGGAAGTCGATCCCGGTGTGCACGGCCGCCCAGTTGACGCCGGCCTGGCCGTAGTACGCGCTGAGTCCGTGCTCGGCGACCGGGAGCGCGAACTTGGGGCGGGCGGCCTCCTTGCGGGCGGCCTCCTCGGCCTTGCGCTTCTTCTCGGCTTCCTGGCGTTCCTTGAGGTCGATGCGCTCCTGCGTACGGCTGGCGCGGTCGCCGAAGTCGCGGGCGTCGGCGCTCAGTCCGGCGAGCTGGGTGTCGAGCTTGTTGTTGACGGCGACGGGCTTCACGGTCGCCGGATCGGCGGCGGCCATGGGCGTCGGCTTGGCCTTGGCCTCGTCCGCCCCGGCGACACCGGATACGGATGCGGCGGCGATTCCTGCGACGCCCATGACACAGGCGGAGGGCACGGCGACGGTGAGGAGAGCGGAGCGCTTGGCGGGGGTGCGGCGGCGGCCGCGGCTCGCGGGGGCTCGGCGGGCGGCGCGGGAGCCGGCCGCCGCGGGTTCCGGCTCGGGGCCGGGGCCGGAGCCGTCCGTGTCGTACGAGTGGGGGTGGCCGGGGGAGTGCGCGTCGTCCGGGTCCGCGCCGACGGCGGGGAACTCGGCGGTGCTGTAGCCGGTTTCGTCGTCGCTCGCGGTGGCGTCGAAGGCTCCGGACTCGTACGAGCTGTCCTCGTAGTGGCCGTTCTGGAAGGACTGGGTGTCGAAGGCCGCGGTCTCGAAGGAAACGTCCGGGGCGAGCGAGCCGTCCGGGGTGAACGCGGGATCCGTGCTGAAGGCGCTCGTGTCGAAGCTGCCGGTTTCGAGGCCCGGGTCGTACGCCTGCCACTGGTGACCGGACGAGGCGTCGGCCGCGTACCCGAACTGGGTGGCGTCGAACTGGCCGGTCTCGAAGGGCGACTGGTGGGCCTGGTGGATCTGGTCCGCCTGGTTCCAGGCGGTCGCGTCCCACTGCCCGGTGGCCATCGAGTCCGCCGCATAGGCGGTCTGGGCGGGAATGTCGGCGCCCTGCTGGTAGCCGCCGAGGTGGGTCCAGCTGCCGGTGCTGTCGTGGCCCTGGTCGTGGCCCTGGTCCTGGGCGTGCTGCTGGGCGTGCGCGCCGTAGGCGTCGTAGCCGACGTGCTGGTGCGAGCCGGTGTCCCACTGGGTGGTGTCGTACTGGCCGCTGTGCCCGCCGGAGTCGGCGCCGGGCATTCCGCCGAAGAGCGGATCGGTCTCGAAACTGCCGGTGGGGTACGTGTCGTACCCGGCGTGGGGTTGCTGGTCGTTCACCAACGTCTCTCTCGCCTCGGCAGCAGGGCCTGTTTCCCGGGGGTACGGGGGGTACCCGGAGTGAAAGCAGTGGCGCGACTGTACCCGGCGGTATGCGGCAGCGACAATCTCCGGCAGGTTTTGAGTATTCAGGAAACGGGCATTCGGCCGCCTTTTGGTGGACGACGGGCACCGCTTTGGCGCTTCGTTCGGCGAATGTTCGAGGAATGCGAGCTGCTTGATCACGCCGCATTCACCGTGCGTGCACAGCCTCTTCCGTTTACGTCGCGGAGTTACGCCACGGAGCTGCTTCCGGCGGTCGTGGCGGCGGCGTCCCGCGCCTGAAGGGCCTGCCGGATTTCGGCGGCGACGGCCGGGTGAACGGGGAGTGCGAGATGGCCGATCCCGCTGACCTGCACGTTCCGGGCGATCAGATCGGGGTGGTGGATGCGGGCCGTTTCCACCGGAAGCATTAATTGATCAAGGTCGCTCCAGAAACTCACGAAGCGCGTGCGACAGCCGGGAGCGGGCCGGGACAGTTCCTCGATCACCGAAGAACCCGGGCGCATCTGACGTACGAGAGGGTGCGCACTCAGGGGAGGGGCGACACGTGTTCCCTCGTGCGGAGTTCCGAGTGTGACGAGGGTGCGTACCCGCGTGTCGCCGCCGAGTCGCTGCGTGTAATAGCGGGCGATCAGACCGCCCAGGCTGTGCCCGACGATGTCGACCTCGCGGTGGCCGGTCCGGGCGCAGATCTCCTCGACGTGCCGGCCGAGCAGTTCGGCGGCGGTACGCAGGTCGCAGGTCAGCGGCGAGTAGTTGAGGGAGGTGACGTGACACCAGCCGTGCCGGGCCAGCGAGCGGCGCAGCAGGACGAACACCGAGCGGTTGTCGACGAACCCGTGCAGCAGGACGACGGGCGGCCGGGCCCGCCCGGTGCTGGGCAGCGCGGCGGACATCACGGGCCCGTCGGTGCGCTCCGTGCGGATGCCGGACGGGTAGAGGAGCAAGTGCCCGCAGAGGACGGCCAGTTCGAGGGCGGTGGAGCGCAGCAGGGGAGTGAGGGCGGAGAGTGGAAAGGGGCGGAGCTTCATCGTGGCCGGCCTCCCGAATGGCACGCGGGGGACGGACGGGCCGTACCACCGTGCCGTGCGGCTGGCGGCGCGGTGGTACGGCGAACTCGTTGCGGCTCCCCGTGCGACCGTCCCGGTGAAGCGGGTACGACGCACAGCGAACGTGTCCCAACGTGTGATTTCCCCCTCTCCGGTCACCGTGAAACGGCAGCGTGCGCGATGCTGTGGATAACGTTCGTTCACTTCCCTGCCCCGTACGGGGCAGGGGACGTTGCGCGCCAACGGCGGTGCGCGCGTACTGGGAGGCAGCAGCGATGGGTGTTACTGGACCGATCCGTGTCGTGGTCGCGAAGCCGGGCCTCGACGGTCATGACCGCGGGGCGAAGGTGATCGCGCGGGCCCTGCGGGACGCGGGCATGGAGGTCATTTACACGGGCCTGCACCAGACACCCGAGCAGATCGTGGACACCGCGATCCAGGAGGACGCCGACGCGATCGGCATGTCGATCCTGTCCGGCGCCCACAACACGCTCTTCGTGAAGGTCATGGACCTCCTCAAGGAGCGCGACGCGGCGGACATCAAGGTTTTCGGCGGCGGCATCATCCCGGAGGACGACATCGCCCCGCTGAAGGCGAAGGGCGTGGCCGAACTCTTCACCCCGGGCGCCACCACCACCGAAATCGTCGACTGGGTCCGCACCCACGTCCGCCAACCCTCAGACGCCTAAGCCCTCTCGGAGGCCGGAGCCCCCTTGGGCGGCGGGGCCGCCCCCCGGGGGCGGAACGGGCGGGCAAGGGGGCGGCCCCCGGCGGAGCCGAACCCTCCGCCCCCGACCCCGCCCTCCCCCCCCGACGCCCCCGCCTACACCCCACCCAGCTCCTCCAACATGGCCGCGCGCAGCCGCAAAGTCCCCACCAGCCGCTGGAACGCCTCCGACCAGTACCCCGCCGCCCCCGGAGTCGCCCCCTCCGCCTCCTCCGGAGTGGTCGTCAGCACCTCCAGCCGGTCGGCCTCCCCCGGATCCAGGCACCGCTCCGCCAGCCCCATCACCCCGCTGAAGCTCCACGGGTAGCTCCCCGCGTCCCGGGCGATGTCGAGCGCGTCGACCACGGCCCGGCCCAGCACCCCGGACCACGGCACCACGCACACCCCCAACAGCTGGAACGCCTCGGACAGCCCGTGCGCCGACACGAACTCGGCCACCCACTCCGCCCGTTCCGCGTCCGGCAGCGTCTCCAGCAGCTTGGCCCGCTCGGCGAGCGAGGCCGTGCCCGGACCGGCGTCCGGCGGCACCGCGGGTGACCCGAGCAGCGCCCTGGCCCACTCGGCGTCGCCCTGCCGTATCGCCGCCCGGCACCAGGCCCCGTGCAGCTCCTCGCGCCACCCGTCGGTGACGGGCAGCGCGACGATGTCCCGTGCGTGTCGTCCGCCGAGGCGCGCGGTCCACGCCCCGAGCGGCGCGGACTCCACCAACTGGCCCAGCCACCACGACCGTTCGCCCCGGCCGGCCGGGGGTTTGGCGACGATGCCGTCCCGCTGCATCGCGGCGTCGCACTCGTGCGGCGCCTCCACCACGATGCCGCCGGCGTCGCCCGTACGGTCCAGGCTCACGCAGGAGGTGGCCCGGTCCGCCATCCGCGCGGCGAACCGCGAGGCGGGCAGCGCGGACAGCAGCTCCGCCGCGACGGCCCTGACGTTGCGGCTGCGGTCCGAGAGCGCCTCCTCCAGGAACTCCTCGTCGGCCGCGCCCAGCCCTTCCCGCAGGGAGTCCAGGAACATCAGCCGGTCCTCGGCCCGCTCCTGGCCCCAGGTGGTGGCGAGCAGCGTGCGCCCGGCCTGCGGATCGGCCGACCGTACGGCGCCGAGCAGCCCGACCCGCTCGGCGAACAGCCCCTCCTCCCACAGGACCCGGACCGCCTCGGCGTCCCGTACGTCGGGCAGTGAGGCACCGCCCGACGTGCCTCGCAGGGCGAACTTCCACTCCGGGTTGAGCCGGGCCAGCCACAGCCCGCGCGAGCCCGCGAACTCCAGGGTCTGGGGCCGCAGATCGGTCCGCGCCCTGGCCGCGTCGAGCAGGGCGGGCAGCAGCGCGGGCGGTGCCTGGAAGCGGCGCTGGTTGGCGGCGGCGAGCCACTGCGGGAGCAGCTCGGTCAGATCGGGCGCACTGCCCCGGCGCCCGCCGGACTGTGCGGGCCCGGAGCGGTCCGCCAGCAGGAGGGAGAGACGCCGGTGCGCGGCGGCGGGCAGCGCGGGCCGGTCGTCAGCCGCCGCCACCGCGACCGGCTCGCCCGCCGGGGCCGGAGTCAGGGCGGCCCGCCGCCGGACGGTGTGGAGCGCGGCGGCGTCGAGGAGGGAAAGGGACGCCTCCTTGGGCCCGCCGGTCGCCGGGGGGCGGCGGTCGGTGCCCAGCAGGGCGGAGGTCAGCAGGTCCTCCCAAGCAGGGGCGGCGGTGTCGGTGTCGTGGGTCATCGGTTCCCTCCGGGGAGTCGGCTGATGGGACATGGCACCGGTCGGCCCGGGGTCAGACGAGGGCGACGGGGACGGGGACGGGGAGGGGAGCAGCGGACGCGGAAACGGCAGCGGAAGCGGCGGAGTCCGGGGAAGCGGCGGACCAGGCGGTCAGCGGATGGAAGCCCCGGTGGGTGGACTCGCCGAAGACGGTGACCGGAGCGCCGCCGGAGAGCGCGGCCAGCTTCCACAGGCCGGGCCGGTTGAGTGCGGTGGAGGCGACCGGTAGGGCGAACTTTCCCCCGGGATCGGTGAGTTGCCAGCCACCGTCACCGGGGACCGGTATTACCGCGGCCAGGGTGACGGGCCAGCCCTCCAGCCAGGGATCGTCCCGCAGTGCCCGCCCGTAGGCCTCGACCGCCTCCGTGACGCTGCCGCCCGGCGGCGGGCCCGCAGGGGCCACCGGTGCTCCGAAGTGTTCGCCCAGTGTGGCCCGCAGCTGTCCCGCCCCGCCGTGCGGCAGCAGTTCGGCGTCGAGGGCGAGCCCCACCGGCAGGCTTACCTCCGGTGCCCGTCCCGCCGCACCGAAGGAGAGCACCAGCGCGGTGCGCCCCGACTCCTGCCCGTACAGCCAGATCCGGCGGGTGGTGACCTTGCTGTCCGCCTGGTCGTACTGGGCGAGGACCAGCCACCGGTCCCGGACCGCCGGGCCCTGCGGCGAGGACGGCAGGCCGACCCGCGTCCGCACCGTCGTCGCCAGGGCGGCGGGCAGCCGGTCGCGGCCCAGCCAGGCCTCGTCGAGCAGGTGCAGCAGGGCGCATTCCTCCAGCAGGCGCACCGGCCAGTCCGGACCGGACGACGGTATGGAGCCCAACTCCCGCACCCGGGCGGCCAGTCCGGGTGCCTGGGCGTCGACCATGCGGGCCGCGGTCTCCTCCCACAGCCCGTACCCCGCCTGCTCGGCGGCGGCCAGCCCGCCGCGCAGCAGGTCCGCGAGGCGCTGCTCCAACTCCGTGGCCCCGGAGGTGATCCGGGCCTCCCGGCGCTCCGCCCGCCGCTTGGCCGCCTCCGGGTCCGCCGCTTTGGAGGCCTGCGCCGGGATCCCGCCGCCGTCCTCGCCCGCCGCCCCCTTCGTCGCGGCCCGCTGTCTGCGGCCCTCGATCCACTCGGCCGCCCAGTCCGGCGGCTCCGCGCCCCCCGCCACCACGGCGTCCTCCGCCGCCCAGAGCAGCAGCAGCCCCAGCGCGTGCTTGCAGGGGAACTTCCGGCTCGGGCAGCTGCACCGGGAGGCCGCCGCCGGGCCCGCCAGATCGACGGTCACCCGGTACGGCCGGCTGCCGCTGCCCTTGCACTGCCCCCACAGCACACCCCCGCCGTCGCACCCCGCCTCCGACCACGGCCCGGCGGCGGCGAGCTTGCTTCCCGCTTTGCGTGAGGCGGCGTCAGGAGCCAGTGCCAGTACCTGATCCGCCGTCCATCGCACCCCCATGTGATTCATGTCCCCGACGGTAGATGCCGCCACTGACAATCGCCCTGACCTGCGTCTCGATCCGTCCGGGGACCCCCCGATCCCATTTGACTTTACCTTCTCTTTACGATTGGGTGCGAGCTCTCACACTTCTCGGATCCGCGGGATACCGCCCATGAACCGCACTGTCCGCACCGCTGTCTGCGCCGCCGCCGTCACCGGCCTGATGTTCGGCCTGGGCGCCTGCGCCGAGGCCGAGAAGGCGGTCAAGAGCGGCGCCTCCGAGGCGGCGGACGCCTCGCAGAAGGAACTCGACAAGATCGACGAGGTCGACAAGGCGCTCAAGGCGACCTTCGAGGTGACCTACGAAGTCACCGGCAAGGACGTCGATTCCATCGAGTTCGCCGGGGGCGGCGGCACCGCCACGGCGCCGAAGAACGAGACGGTCAAGAAGCCCGCCCTGCCCTGGAAGAAGACGGTCACGCTCAAGGGCGTCATGCCGCCGGCCGTCATCCCGACCACCGACAAGGTCGTCGAGGTGCCCGACCTCACCTGCAAGATCATCCACAAGGGCAAGGTGCTGAAGGAAGCGTCCGGCGCGAAGGCGATGGCGGGCGGCTGCATCGCCGCCGCACCCGTCGGGAAGTAGCCCCACACACCGGCCAATTGGGTCCTGACCTGCGACGGCGCTTGATTGTCAGTGGCATGGTGCACCGTGGAGACCACATCCGGGAAATCTGGAGGGGGATTCCATGACCACGCCCGCAATCGACTCGCTCGACCCGACCGGCACGCCGCGGACCAGCAGTCCGGGGGCCGCGCCGGCGGAGGAGACCGAGGCACTCCGGCCGCATGCCGAGGACGCCTTCGCGGGGGAACTCAAGGCGCTGGCCGCGGCCGACGACCGGCCGCGGCCCGCCCGTTGGCGGCTCTCGCCGTGGGCCGTGGCCACCTACCTGCTCGGGGGCACGCTCGCCGACGGCACGCTGATCACCCCGAAGTACGTGGGCCCGCGACGCATCGTCGAGGTCGCCGTCACCACACTCGCCACCGACCGGGCCCTGCTGCTGCTCGGCGTCCCCGGCACCGCGAAGACCTGGGTCTCCGAGCACCTGGCGGCCGCCGTCAGCGGCGACTCCACCCTGCTCGTCCAGGGCACCGCCGGCACACCGGAAGAGGCCATCCGCTACGGGTGGAACTACGCCCAGCTCCTGGCCCACGGCCCCAGCCGCGACGCGCTGGTGCCCAGCCCGGTCATGCGGGCCATGTCCGAGGGCATGACCGCCCGCGTCGAGGAACTCACCCGCATCCCGGCGGACGTGCAGGACACCCTGATCACGATCCTCTCGGAAAAGACCCTGCCCATCCCCGAGTTGGGCCAGGAGTGCCAGGCCGTCAGCGGCTTCAACCTCATCGCCACCGCCAACGACCGCGACCGCGGCGTCAACGACCTCTCCAGCGCCCTGCGCCGCCGGTTCAACACCGTGGTGCTGCCGCTGCCCGCCTCGCCCGAGGCCGAGGTCGACATCGTGTCCCGGCGGGTCGACCAGCTGGGCCGCTCGCTCGACCTGCCGGGCGGCGCGGACGCCATCGACGAGATCCGCCGCGTCGTCACCGTCTTCCGCGAGCTGCGCTCCGGAGTCACCGAGGACGGCCGCACCAAGCTCAAGTCGCCCTCCGGGACGCTCTCCACGGCCGAGGCGATCTCCGTCGTCACCGGCGGCCTCGCCCTGGCCGCCCACTTCGGCGACGGAGTGCTGCGCTCCGGTGACGTCGCCGCCGGAATCCTCGGCGCGGTCGTCCGCGACCCGGCCGCGGACCGGGTCATCTGGCAGGAATACCTGGAGACGGTCGTCCGCGAGCGCGACGGCTGGAAGGACTTCTACCGCGCCTGCCGCGAGGTGACCGTATGACGACGGCCACCGCGGCCCCCGCCGCGCCGCCCTCCGCCACGGCGGCCGAGAAGACCGGGGAGGCCGAAGTCCGGCCGGGACCCTGGCTGTTGGGGGTGCGTCACCACGGGCCGGGCTCCGCCCGCGCGGTGCGGGACGCGCTTGCCGCCGCGCGGCCCCGCGCCGTACTGATCGAAGGGCCTCCGGAGGCCGACGCACTGCTGCCGCTCGCCGCCGACCCGCAGATGCGGCCGCCGGTCGCGCTGCTCGCCCACGTACTGGACGACCCGGGCCGGGCCGCGTTCTGGCCGCTCGCCGAGTTCTCGCCGGAGTGGGTCGCGATCCGCTGGGCGCTGGAGCACGAGGTGCCGGTGCACTTCATCGACCTGCCCGCCGCGCACTCGCTGGCACTCCGCGAGGAGGAAGAGGGAGACGGGGCGGAGGAGGAGAAGGGGGAGACGGACCTCGGCGCGCTGGCCGTGGACCCGCTCGCCCTGCTCGCCGAGGCCGCCGGGTACGACGACCCCGAGCGGTGGTGGGAGGACATGGTCGAGCACCGGGACGGGCGGGGCGGCGACCCGTTCGCACCGTTCGAGGCGGTGGCGGACGCGATGGGGGCGCTGCGCCAGGAGTACGGGGACGGCGGCCACCGCCGCGACCCGGTGCGCGAGGCGCACATGCGGATCCGGCTCCGGACCGCGAAGAAGGAGTACGGCGACGAGGTGGCCGTCGTCTGCGGCGCCTGGCACGTGCCCGCACTCACCGGGAAACTGCCGCCCCTCACCGCCGACCGCGCACTCCTCAAGGGCCTGCCCAAGGTCAAGGCCGAGCTGACCTGGGTCCCCTGGACCCACCGCAGGCTCGCCCGCCGCAGTGGCTACGGGGCGGGGATCGACTCGCCGGGCTGGTACGGGCACCTGTTCGGCGCGGCGGACCGGCCGGTGGTGCGCTGGATGACCAAGGTCGCCGGACTCCTGCGCGAGGAGGACCGGTTGGTGTCCTCCGCACACGTCATCGAGGCGGTGCGGCTCGCCGAGTCCCTCGCCGTGATGCGCGGCCGGCCGCTCGCCGGGCTCACCGAGACGACCGACGCGGTCCGGGCCGTGATGTGCGACGGGTCGGACGTGCCGCTCTCGCTGGTGCACGACCGGCTGGTGGTCGGTGACGTCCTCGGGGAGGTCCCCGAGGGTGCTCCCGTGGTCCCGTTGCAGCGGGACCTCACCCGGCAGCAGCGCACCCTGCGGCTCAAGCCCGAGGCGCAGGACAGGGACCTGGACCTCGATCTGCGCAAGGACACCGACGCGGCCCGCAGCCGGCTGCTGCACCGGCTGCGGCTGCTCGGCATCGACTGGGGGGAGCGCGCGGAGACCCGGGGCAGCACGGGGACGTTCCGGGAGGGGTGGCGGCTGCGGTGGGAGCCGGAGCTGGCGGTGCGGGTCGCGGAGGCGGGGGTGTGGGGGACGACCGTGCTCGCCGCCGCCACCGCGAAGGCGCAGTCCGACGCCGCCTCGGCGACCGCACTGGTGGACATCACCGCACTGGCCGAGCGCTGCCTGCTGGCGGAACTGCCGGACGCGCTGCCGGTGGTGATGCGGGCGCTGGCCGACCGGGCGGCCCTGGACAGCGACGTGGGGCATCTGGCGCAGGCACTGCCGGCGCTGGCACGGACGCTGAGGTACGGCGACGTACGGGGGACGGAGACCTCGGTCCTGGCGGAGGTGGCGGCGGGGCTCGCGGAGCGGATCTGTGTGGGCCTGCCGTCGGCCTGCTCGGGGCTGGACGGCGACGGCGCGGCGGAGATGCGGGGGCACGTCGACGCCGTGCACGGGGCCGTCGGGCTCCTCGCGGGGGCGAGCCGGGGCGGCGGCGGGGCCGTACCGCCCGAGGACGGTGGCGCACCGTCGGACCTGCGGGGGCGCTGGGCGGGAGTCCTGAGGCGGCTGGCGGAACGGGAGGTGGTCGCGGGGGTCGTCCGGGGGCGGGCCGCACGGCTGTTGCTGGACGACGGGCGCCTGGCGGAGGGGGAGGCCGCCCGGCTCATGGGACTGGCGCTCTCGGTGGGGACCTCGCCCGCCGAGGCGGCGGCCTGGGTCGAGGGGTTCGTCGGCGGGGCCTCCGGCGCGGGGATGCTGCTGATCCATGACGAGCGGCTGCTCGGACTGGTCGACGCATGGCTGAGCGGGGTGACGGCCGACGCCTTCACCGACGTACTGCCGCTGCTGCGCAGGACGTTCTCGGTGTACGAGCCCGGAGTGCGGCGCACGCTCGGCGAGTTGGTCAGGCGCGGACCCGTGACGGCGGGCGCCGGTCCGGCCGAGGGGGCGGAGGCGGCGGCCCCCGGGTTCGGCACGGCTCTCGACCCGGCGCGCGCCGACGCCGTACTGCCACTGCTCCACCTGCTGCTCGGCATCGAGGGACGGGGACAGGGCGAGGGACCGGGCGGGCACGGCCAGACCGAGGGACAGGACGATCACGAGGGGGAGACCGCGCGATGAGTACGGAAACAGGGGCGGCCGACGAGCGGTTGCGGCGCTGGCGGATGGTGCTCGGCGGGGACGCCGCCGACGGCACGGGACGCGCGCTCGACGGCAAGGACGCCGCGATGGACGGGGCGCTCACCGCGCTCTACGGCAGTGAGGGAGCCGGCCGCAGCGGACGTACCGGCAACAGGAACGGCGACCGGTCCGCCGGGCTCGGCGCCTCCGCACCCTCCGTCGCCCGCTGGCTCGGGGACATCCGGACGTACTTCCCCAGCTCCGTCGTCCAGGTGATGCAGCGGGACGCCATGGAGCGGCTCGGGCTGTCCGCGCTGCTCCTGGAGCCGGAGATGCTGGAGGCGGTCGAGGCCGACGTCCATCTCGTCGGCACCCTGCTCTCGCTCAACAAGGCGATGCCCGAGACGACCAAGGAGACCGCCAGGGCCGTGGTGCGCAAGGTCGTCGAGGACCTGGAGAAGCGCCTGGCCACCCGCACCCGCGCCACCCTCACCGGCGCCCTGGACCGCAGCGCCAGGATCAACCGGCCCCGGCACCGCGACATCGACTGGGACCGCACGATTCGCGCCAATCTGCGGAACTACCTCCCGGAGCAGGGCACCGTCGTCCCCGAGCGGCTCATCGGGTACGGGCGGGCGTCGCAGTCCGTCAAGAAGGAGGTCGTGCTCTGCATCGACCAGTCCGGGTCGATGGCCGCGTCCGTCGTCTACGCCTCCGTGTTCGGCGCCGTACTCGCGTCGATGCGCACGATCGACACCCGCCTCGTCGTCTTCGACACCGCCGTCGTCGACCTCACCGACCAGCTGGACGACCCCGTCGACGTGCTCTTCGGCACCCAGCTCGGCGGCGGCACCGACATCAACCGGGCGCTCGCCTACTGCCAGTCGCAGATCACCCGGCCCGCGGACACCGTCGTCGTCCTCATCAGCGATCTCTACGAGGGCGGGATCCGTCAGGAGATGCTCAAGCGGGTCGCCGCGATGAAGGCGTCCGGTGTGCAGTTCGTCGCACTGCTCGCACTCTCCGACGAGGGAGCCCCTGCCTACGACCGGGAGCACGCGGCGGCGCTCGCCGCCCTCGGAGCGCCCGCCTTCGCCTGCACCCCGGATCTGTTTCCCGAGGTCATGGCCGCCGCGATAGAAAAAAGGCCGATTCCCGTGCCGGACACTGCGTGACACCGATCATGGCTCTGAGTGGCACTCTGTGACAGGTATCACCGCTCAGGTGTGACCTGCGATTTAGGGACCAACGTCCCTCGGGGATAACCTGCGAGACGGACATGCCGCGTACCGGACTTTCGTGTACGCCTCCCTTGTGACAGCGCCGTCACGTTGCCTTCGCGGCACGCCCATCGCATTCAACGCAACGAACCGCGATCACCAGAAAAGGGACGGACGCGCGTGGACCTGTTCGAGTACCAGGCGAGGGACCTCTTCGCCAAGCACGGTGTACCGGTGCTGGCCGGTGAAGTCATTGACACGCCTGAGGCGGCGCGCAAGGCCACTGAGGGGATGGGCGGCAAGTCCGTCGTCAAGGCTCAGGTGAAGGTCGGCGGCCGTGGAAAGGCCGGTGGCGTGAAGCTCGCCGCCACCCCCGACGAGGCCGTCGCTCGCGCGACGGACATCCTCGGCATGGACATCAAGGGCCACACGGTCCACAAGGTGATGATTGCCGAGCTGTCCCCGGAGATCGAGGCGGAGTACTACGTCTCGTACCTCCTCGACCGCACCAACCGCACCTTCCTGGCCATGGCCTCGGTGCAGGGCGGCATGGACATCGAGGAGGTCGCGGAGAAGACCCCCGAGGCCCTCGCGAAGGTCCCGGTCAACGCCGTTGACGGCGTGGACATCGCCAAGGCCCGCGAGATCGTGGCGCTGGCGAAGTTCCCGGCCGACGTGGCCGAGGGCGTGGCCGAGGCCATGGTGACCCTGTGGGACACCTTCGTCGCCGAGGACGCGCTCCTCGTCGAGGTCAACCCGCTGGTCAAGACCAAGGACGGCCGCATCCTGGCGCTGGACGGAAAGGTGTCTCTCGACGAGAACGCCGACTTCCGCCAGCCCGACCACGAGGCCCTTGAGGACAAGGCAGCGGCCAACCCGCTCGAAGCCGCTGCCAAGGCCAAGAACCTCAACTACGTCAAGCTGGACGGCGAGGTCGGCATCATCGGCAACGGCGCCGGCCTGGTCATGTCGACCCTGGACGTCGTCGCGTACGCCGGTGAGAACCACGGCAACGTCAAGCCCGCCAACTTCCTCGACATCGGTGGCGGCGCCTCCGCCGAGGTCATGGCGAACGGCCTGGAGATCATCCTCGGCGACCCGGACGTCAAGTCCGTGTTCGTCAACGTCTTCGGTGGCATCACCGCCTGTGACGAGGTCGCCAACGGCATCGTCCAGGCTCTGGAGCTGCTGAAGAGCAAGGGTGAGGCAGTCACCAAGCCCCTCGTTGTCCGTCTCGACGGCAACAACGCGGAGCTGGGTCGCAAGATCCTCTCCGACGCCAACCACCCGCTGGTCCAGCGCGTGGACACCATGGACGGTGCGGCCGACAAGGCCGCCGAGCTCGCCGCAGCTGCGAAGTAAGGAAGAGGGACTCCAAACACCATGGCTATCTTCCTCACCAAGGACAGCAAGGTCATCGTCCAGGGCATGACCGGTGCCACGGGCATGAAGCACACCAAGCTCATGCTGGCCGACGGCACCAACATCGTCGGTGGCGTCAACCCGCGCAAGGCCGGCACGTCCGTCGACTTCGACGGCACCGAGGTCCCGGTCTTCGGCTCCGTCGCCGAGGCCATGGAGAAGACGGGCGCCGACGTGTCCGTCCTCTTCGTGCCGCCGGCGTTCGCGAAGGCCGCCGTCGTCGAGGCGATCGACGCGGAGATCCCCCTCGCCGTCGTCATCACCGAGGGCATCGCGGTGCACGACTCCGCCGCCTTCTGGGCGTACGCCTCGGCCAAGGGCAACAAGACCCGCATCATCGGCCCGAACTGCCCCGGTCTCATCACCCCGGGCCAGTCCAACGCCGGCATCATCCCGGGCGACATCACCAAGCCGGGCAAGATCGGCCTGGTCTCGAAGTCCGGCACGCTGACGTACCAGATGATGTACGAGCTCCGTGACATCGGCTTCACCTCCGCCGTCGGCATCGGTGGCGACCCGGTCATCGGCACCACGCACATCGACGCCCTCGCGGCGTTCGAGGCGGACCCGGAGACCGAGCTCATCGTCATGATCGGCGAGATCGGCGGCGACGCCGAGGAGCGTGCGGCCGACTACATCGCGAAGAACGTGACCAAGCCGGTCGTCGGCTACGTCGCGGGCTTCACCGCCCCCGAGGGCAAGACGATGGGTCACGCCGGCGCGATCGTGTCGGGCTCCTCCGGCACCGCCCAGGCGAAGAAGGAGGCCCTTGAGGCCGCAGGCGTCAAGGTCGGCAAGACGCCGACCGAGACGGCGAAGCTGGCGCGCGCGATCCTCGCGGGCTGAGGTTCGCGGCAGCCGCCCGCCGGTTGCCAGTTGCACGCGGAAGGCCCGCACCCCCTCGCCGGGGGTGCGGGCCTTCCGCGTCCGCGCACCGCGCCGTCCTGGCGCGTCTGCCTAGCGCGTCTGCGGGACCAGGCGCTCCGGGCCGTTCTCCGGCTCGGCGCGGAGTCTGGCGCGGAGTTCCACGTCGTACGAGGAGAGGCGCTGCGGGCCGCTGTGCGCGGGGACGCCGCCGACGGGTTCGCCGGGCGGGCGGGGCGGCTGGTACGCGGTCGGCGCCGTGGCCAGGGTGAAGGCCGTCGCGCCGACGATCAGCGTGGTGAACGCGATGGCCGCCCTGGTCCAGAAGCGGGTCCTGCGCTCGCTCTTCGTGCGGACCGCCTCGCCGGGCGGGAGGTCGTCCGTGCGCTGGGCGAGGGCGAGGCTGCTGAGACGTTCCTGCAGAAGGGCGGACTGCTCGGCGGGAGTGTCGGCCTCGGCCAGTTCGGGCAGCTCGCGGGCGATGACCGTACGCGCGAGTTCGAGACGGTTCGCGGTGGCCGGGGTGGTGGCCTCCGTCTCGGCGGCGGTCTCGGGAAGGTCGAGCCCGAGCCCGTCGTACAGGACCAGGGTGCGGCGGTACGGGGGCGGGAGTTCGAGCAGCGCGTTGAGCAGGGCCTGCTCGCCGGGGGCCGGTGTCGTGGGCGGGTTGATGCGGCGGTGACCGCGCCGCAGCCGGTGCCAGGGGGACATCGCGTACTCGTACGCCGCCGCACGCACCCACCCCGCCGGATCCCGGTCGGTCGCCACCTCGGGCCAACGCTGCCAGGCCAGGTCGAACGCCCGCTCCACCGACTCGTGGGAGAGCCGGTGACGACCGGTGAGGAGGTAGGTCTGGCGGAGGAGGGAGGGGGCGGTGTGGGTGTAGAGACGGTCGAAGGCCTGGGTGGGGAGGAGGGCGTTGGGGACGGGTGAGGCCTGGGACTCGGCCTCTGCTGCGTGCTCGACTGCGGGTACGGATGCGGCCGTGGGCGCGGGTCTGGAGCGGCGACGTCCCGCGCGCGCGGGACGACGACGGCCTGCGGGCGCGGGGGTGGGTGTGGATGCGGGCGCCGAAAGGGCAGAGGCGCTCGTGGAACTGAGCACGGTGGGTGCAGCAGGGGGGATGAGGTCGGCCGGGGTGATGGAGACAGTCGGGACACCGAGGCCGGACGGAGTGCCGGGGGTGGCCGGGGTGACGAGGCTGGTCGGGGTGATCGAGGCGCGCGGGTCGGCCGGGGTAGTGGGGGCAGCCGGAGCGCCCGGGTCAGCATGGGCGCCGGGGGAAGCCAGGACGCTAGGGGCAGTCGGGGCAGTCGGGGCGCAGGGGGCGGTCGGGGTGGGTGAGGGGGTGAGGGGTGGGGTTTTGTCGGGCCGGGTCGGGGTGCGGAGTGGGGTGGCTTGGCCCTTGGTGAGGATTTCTTGTTCGATGCCGGACAGGAGCTTGGCGTAGACCTCGCGCTTGCGGCCCCGGGGGCTGGTGCGCCCGGATTCCCAGGAGCGGACGGTTTCGCGGGTGACGCCCACGATCGTCGCGACCTGCGCATACGACAGCGCCTTCGCCTCGCGCAGTCTGCGGCGGTCCTTCGGGGACGGCAGTTCCACCGCCTTCCTCGGATCGGCGGGCGCCGTCTTTGCGGGCGTGGTCCGGGAGGGCCGGGTCATGGCAGTACCTCCGTGATCCCCGCGATCCCCAGGACCCCTGCGATCCCCGTCGTGCTGCGCCGGGCGAAAAAGTACATAAACGTATATTGAGCGACACGTCGGCCATTCGCTTGTTACGCGAAGATGGCGCGTGTCGTAGGCAGCATGGCCGCGTGAATCCGAACCCAGCGGTCGAGCGGCAGGGCCCGCAGCACGAGAACGAGCGGCAGGGCGAGCACCAGCACGAGCAGGCGTATGGGCATGGCCATGAGCACGCGTACCAGGGCCCGCGCGAATACGAGTTCGTGTACGAGCAGGGGCAGCGGGAGAGCGCCGGGCACGCGCTCTCCCGCGCCCCCCGGCACCCCCAATCCGCCTGGGTCGTCTGCCTGTTGCGCGGGATGCTGGCCGCCGGGCTCGGGCTCGGGACGTTCGCCGTGGTGGTCA
>NZ_JBVIMX010000013.1:0-273631 GCF_055579625.1 Streptomyces sp. NPDC032721
TCATCAGTCAGTTCGAGGCGGAGATTCCTCGGCATGACGTCCCTCCCAGAGGACACCTACCCGCACCGCAGTCCACCCCACCCAGACCGCTCAGCAGCAAATCCAGGCGACTCCTCTTGGCCGTCGTCGCCGTCCTCGGCTTCGCGGTGTACGGCTTCCAGTACCGCGCCTGCCTCCCAGGGGTCGAACCACTCGCCGCCCTGGCCGTCCTCCTGGGCGCGGCCACCGTACTCCTCGCCCCGCTCGCCCTTGCCGCGCACGGTGCGACGGCCGCCCAGTGGGCCGGAATCGCCCTGCTCGGCGGCGCGGTCTACGCACCCGCGTACCTCATCCAGCACCGCCTGATCCTCCTGCGCGGCCCCGTCTTCACAGTGGCGGTACAGCTCGCGGTGCCGTTCACCGTGAGGGTGGGGGAGTGGGCAATCGGCGCGTCGGGGCTGCCTGAGGCCAGTGAACTCGCACTGCTGGGCTTGCGCGTTGGCGGGCATCGCCCGGGTCACCACGGGCGGCGGCCGGGCTACCCGTACGCACGCAGCCGCCGCAGCTCCAGCATCCCCAGCACACCCCGCCCCACCCCGAGCAGCAGTACGAGCCCGAACGCGGCCAGCAGACTCCACCCCGTGTCCGGAAGCCAGCGCAACATCAAAGGCACCGTCCCGCCGAGCACCCCGGGCAGCCACCACAGTGCAGCCGCGAGAGCGAACGACACGAGCACCCAGGCGGCGGTGATGGCGATGATGCGCCGTCTGGAGCGGGTCCGAGTGGTGGCCGCCCCGGTACGCCGCCCCGCGACCACAGCTCGTACAGACAGCCCCAACAGCAGCACCAGCACCACCAGCGCCAGAGCGGCCGCCACCCACGGCAGGACGAGCGCGAACCGGTCGGGTGCCGTGGTGCGGGGCTCCTGGCCGGCCAGCAGCTGTGCCGTACCGAAGGCCGCGTCGCCGAACTCCACGGCGCGCAGCTGCTGGTAGGAGTTCTGGAGGACGATCACGGCGCGGTCGCTGCCGGGCAGCATCACGACCATTGCGTGGAAGCCGCCGGGCACCGACCCGTCCTTCCAGAGCATCCGCTCACCGGTGCCCTTGAGCGTGCCGACCGACCAGCCGAGTCCGTACCGCCCGGCGTTGCTCGCCACGTGCCCGTACTGGGTGTCCGCGATCCCCTTCGCGGACAGCACGCGCCGCCCGTCCAGCTGCCCGCCGCCCATCTCGGCCCGCACGAAGCGGGTCAGGTCGCGCAGCGTGCCGCCCAGATAGCCGTACGGCACGCCCGAGGTGTCGTACCGGGCGGCGGAGCGCACCTGGCTGCCGAAGACGGAACGGTGGCCGGGTGGCACCTGCTCCCGTACGAAGTCCACCTCGGTGGCGACGGCGTTCCGCATGCCGAGCGGGCCGAGGATCCTCTCGTGCAGATACGTGCCGAACGGCCGCCCGGACACCTTCTCGACGAGCGCGCCGAGGACCGCGTAATCGGCGCTGGAATAGGCGTACTTGGTGCCAGGTCGACTGGTCGGCGCGAGGGCTGCGACGTCGCGGGCGGCGCGGTCGAGCGCGCCGGGGGCGTTGTCGTAGCGGTCGGGGATCTCGGCGGCGGCGGAGAGGGGGAGGCCGCTGGTGTGGGTCAGGAGGTGCCGGACGGTGATGGGGGGCGTGTTGTCGCGGAACCATGGGAGGTAGGTCCGTACGGGCTCGTCCAGCCGCACCCGCCCCGCCTCCACTAGCTGCATCACCGCGAGCCCGGTGACCGGTTTGGCCACCGAACCCCACAGGAACGGTGTGTCCGTGGTGACCGCACGCCCCCGCCCGTCCTCGCCGAAGCCCCGCTGGTGCACGACCCGGCCGCCCTCGACGACGGCGAGCGCGGCCCCCGGTGTGTCGGTGGCATCGAGCCGCCCGCGTACGAAGGTGTCGACCTCGGCCCAGCGCGCATCGGCCGATCCGGCGCTGAGGGCGGCCGGTGCACTCGACGCGAATGCCGACGCCGCCAGCACGGCCACCACCAGGCCCCGTAAGCCCCTGCGGACTCGGCCACCCCGGTCATCCTGGCCACCCCGACAACTCACCCTGCTCACGCCGCTCACACCCGTACCACCGCTCTGCTCGTGCCGGTCCATCGCTTTTTGTAATATGAGCATATTGTTTAAGAGATCCGCAAGGGCGTTCAGCGGATATCGTGTGCGTATGCCGAAGGTCGTGGATCACCAAGCGAGGCGCAGTCAAGTCGCGGACGCCGTACAGGAGTTGATTACGGAGCAGGGTCTCGACCGGGTCACCATGGCGCGGACTGCGGCCGTGGCGGGCGTCTCCGTCGGCCATGTGCAGCACTACTTCGCGTCGAAGGACGAGATGCTGCTCTTCACCCACGAACGCGTCGTGCGCAAGGTCCTCGACCGGGTTTCGGAGCTGGGCGCACGCGCCACCACCCAGCGGCTCCCCATCTGCGACGTGGTGACCGAGGGCCTCGCCGAATGGCTGCCCGCCGACCCGCGCCGCCGCTCGGCCCACCGGGTGGTGCTGGCCTTCCTCGGCCGTACCGTCGACAACCCCCGCCTCGCCGAGGCACACGCGGAAACGGTCCGTCAGATCCGCGAGATGCTCGCGACCGCCATCCACAACGGCAAGGAGTGCGGCGAGGTCCCCGACCCCACCGACCCGGCCCTGGCCGCCCTCGAACTCCACTCCCTGACGGAGGGCCTGGCCCTCCAACTCGGCTCCGACCCCTCACCCACGGCTTCCGGAACCGCCCTCGACCTGCTCACCACCCGTATCCACGCGGTCTTCCCCGGACGCTGCCGCCAGTACGGATGAGGGGGTGGCGGGGGGAGTCGAGGGTGGTGCTCAGGCGGCCGGCTCCCGCAGCGTCCGGCGCAGCGTCTCGAACGCGGTCGGCCGCGTCCGCACCGGCAGGAAGTCCCTGATCCGCTGCGCGCAGGCGCGTGGGTCCTCGGCATCGGTGTGTACGTCCAGGTCGTGCAGGCCGTGCGAGTGCACCTGGTCGTGCTGTGCTGCCGCCAGCCCCTGCGGCCGGTCGCCCCGTTCGGCCTCGCGGCGCTCCAGTTCCGGCAGCGCGCAGCGCACCCCGACGAGCACGGTCCGCTCGGGCGCGAGCACGTCGAGGAGGTCCAGCAGCCGCCAGCGCCGACTGAGTGGATAGTCGACGACGACGTTGTTCCCGCTGGCCGCCATCCCTGCCACGGCGCGGTGGAAGCCCTTGCAGGTGCGGTCGATCTCCGCCTGGAGGTCGGCCTCGGCGATCGGATGCGCGTTGCGCATGGCGTGGAAGGCGTCCACCGGCAGGTGGAACCAGGTCGCTCCGAGGATGTCGAGCAGTTCCCGGGCGATGCTGCTCTTGCCGGAGCTGGACGTGCCGTTGAGCAGTACGACGGTTCCGGCCTCCGGGTTTCGGGCCGAGGGCGCCGGGTCAGCAGTGCCAGCCCGTTTCCTCGGCCCAGTGTTCCGCGCCCATCACCAGGATGTCCGTTGCCGGAGCCTTGGTCTGGCCGTACGACGCGAGGTCGGGCGTGATGCCGGCGAGGCGTTGCTTGAAGGTGCTCCAGGTATCGCGGCCCCAAGTCGGCTCCCCGTACCCGTACTTGGACGTCGATGCAGTCCTTCGCCGGGAGACCGGGTACGGAGGTGGAGCCGACGTGGTCGATCGCCACGGCCGTGTCCCCCAGGGCGGACCGCAGCATCCTGGCCAGCTCCTCGAACTCGGCCGGCCAGGCGGGGGAGTAGGGGGACACCGTGACCGCGGCCGGTTCGTCAGCGAAGGGCATGGCGCCAGGCTAGGGCCTGACCGGCGAGATGGGGGAGACCAATGTCCCTGTTACGCGGGGGAGTTGGGCGGAGCTACGGCCTCCAGGTCCGCGATGCTGCCCGACATGATCGTGCGTACGTGCTCGGTGATGAGCTCCGCGGGCCAGTCCCACCACGCCACGGCGAGCAGCCGGGCGATGTCCGCGTCGTCGTAGCGGGTGCGGATGAGGCGGGCCGGGTTGCCGCCGACGATTCCGTAGTCGGGTACGTCGGAGGTGACGACCGAGCCCGAGGCGATGATCGCGCCGTGGCCGATCCGTACGCCCGACATCACCGTCACGTTGTAGCCGAGCCAGACGTCGTTGCCGACGACGGTGTCCCCTCGGCCGGGCAGACCCGTGAGGAGGTCGAAGTGGTCGGCCCAGGAGCCGCCCATGGTGGGGAAGGGGAAGGTCGAGGGGCCGTCCATGCGGTGGTTGGCGCCGTTCATGATGAACCGTGCCCCCGTGCCCAGCGCGCAGAACTTGCCGATGACCAGCTTCTCCGGGCCGTAGTGGTAGAGCACGTTGCGCGTCTCGAACGCGGTCGGGTCGTCCGGGTCGTCGTAGTAGGAGTACTCGCCGACCTCGATCAGCGGGGACTTCACCAGCGGCTTGAGCTGCACCACTCGCGGCTGCCCGGGCATCGGGTGCAGCACGGTCGGATCAGCGGGAACGGGGGACTGCACGGAGTGCTTCCTTTCGGGACAGGGGTTTCACAGGGGGCTGGGCTTCGGGGGCTTCAGGGGCCTCATGGGCCTCAGAGGCTTCAGGGGCGGTGGCCCAGGAATTCCGTCGTCGCCGTCACGAAGGCATTCGGGTCGTCGATCCAGGGGAAGTGGCCCGCGCCCGGCTGCAAGGTGAGCCGTGCGTGCGGGAAGAGGTCCGCGAGCTCTTCCACCGACTGGGGCGGACTGTTCAGGTCCAGCTCTCCTGCCAGCAGGAACACCGGCGCGTCGAGCCCGGCGAGGGCGGCGCGGGTGGCCTGCGGGTCGTAGGCGCCCTCGGAGGCGTAGAGACCGGCGGCCTCGTCGTTCTCGGTGGCGTTCGCGGCCTTGTGATACTCCTGCGCGGCGGCGTCCCAGCGTCCCCAGAAGAAGGGGGCCAGCGCCGCGACGTCGGCCTCGCCGCCGCGCCCCGAGTTGAGCGCCTCCAGCGCCGCATAGGCCTCCGGGAACCACGGTTCGTCCTTGCGGAGCTGCGCGTTCGCGAGCCGCAGCGATGCCGGGACCTGGACGCCGGCGGCCCCGGTGCTCGGCGTGATCAGTGCGAGGGAGCGTACGCGCTCGGGATGGCGTGCCGCGTACAGCACCGCCAGGTTCGCCCCGGCGGAGTGGGCGAGCACGTCGAGTCGGGGCAGCCCGAGGTGGATCCGCAGTGCCTCCACGTCCTCGACCTGGCGGTCGCAGCGGTACGACGAAGGGTCGTCGGGACGGGCGGAGTCACCGGTTCCGCGCAGGTCAAGGAAGAGGAGCTGGCGGTTCCGGTCCAGTCCGCCGAGGTCGCCGAGGTGCCGCGAGGGCTGCATGGGCCCGCCGGGCAGACACACGACGGGATCGTTTCCGTCCCCGTCTCCGCCGCCGCTCCCTGTGACGCGGTACGAGAGCAGAGTGCCGTCAGGCGCGGAGAAAGTGGGCATGATCGCGAGCATGGCACCCCCAACCCGCCCCTGACAAGGGGAAATACCCGCACCCGTCGGCCGTCCCGGGGCGACCGGCTCTTCGGCCCCCTGTGGCCATGTTCATGTAACCACTTACCCTGGTTACATGAACTCCTCGACGAGGGGCATGCCGATGCGATCCCGTACGGGCGTCGCCTACCGCTTCGACCCCGGCGCGCTCTGCCTCGAACTGCTCACCACCGGCGGCCCCGGCCCGTACCGGAGGTACGAGGTGCTGCACGAGCCCGCCGATCTGGCCGCGTGGGCGGACCGGTCGCGGCTGGCTCCGTCGCTGCTGCCGGTGCTGGAGGTCACCGAGGCCGAAGTGGCCGAGGCGCGGCGGGTGCGCGACGCACTCCTCCGTATCGTCGTCGCCCGTACGTCGACGGAGGCACCCGTCTCCCCCGCCTCCTCCTCCGACCTGGCACTCCTCAATGAGGCCGCCGCCCGCCCGCCCCTCTCCCTCGCCATCGGCCCGGACGGGGAGCGCCGCTGGGCCCTCCCGGCGGACGGCACCCGGCTGATCGCCACCGTCGCGCGCGATGCCGTGGAACTGCTGACGGGGGAGTTCGCACACCGCATCCGGGCGTGCGCGGCCGACAACTGCCAGCTGGTGTACGTCGACACCTCGCGGCCGGGCCGCCGCCGCTGGTGCTCCATGGAGCACTGCGGGAACCTCCACAAGGTCCGCGCCCTGCGCGCCCGTACGGCAGATGCGGTGGACGTGGCACTCGAAGAGGTCTGAGTATCCGCGCAGAGGGCCGGGAAGAGGTCCGAGGGGAGCGGGAGTTCAGGACGCCGCGCTCAGCACGCGTGCCAGTGCCGCGCTCCCCGCCGGGCCCCAGGTCGGTTTGCCGCCGGGCAGGCCGAGGTCCCCGTTGCGGCCGACCTCCAGCAGGGCGAGCGCGCGGAGGACCGCCCAGCCCCGGGCCCTGCGTACGGTCGCCCCGTCCACCTCGCCGGTGTGCGGTCCGGCCAGGGCGTACGTAGCGAAGAACCTCGCCGACGCGCCCTCGGGCAGCAGTACCCACGCCGAGGCGAGGTCCGTCGCGGGATCGCCCGCGCAGAGGTCACCGAAGTCGATCACTCCGGTGAACGTGCCGTCCGCCACCACGACGTTCGCTGGGTGCAGGTCCGCGTGCACCCAGCGCGGCGGCCCGTCCCACCCGGGCGCCGACACCGCCTCGTCCCACACGCGGCGTACGTCACCGGCGACCTCGGCGGGAGCGGCGGACCGTACGTGCTTCTCGAACAGCGCGTCCAGCTTGTCGAGTTGAACGGGCCGCATCGGATTGAGCGGCGCCTCGGCGGGCGCCGGCCCGTGCAGTGCGCCGAGGAACCGTGCCAGGGTGTCGGCCGCGTGGATGCCCCGTTCCCGGTCGACCGGCGCGCGGTCGGCCGGGGTCCCCGGCACCCACGACACCACGCTCCACGGCCTCGGGAAACCGGCGGAGGGAACGCCCGCCCGCAGCGGAACCGGTGCGGGCAGCGGGAGACGCGGAGCCAGTGCGGGCAGCCAGCGGTACTCCTTGCCGAGCAGCCCGGCCGCATGCTCCGTGAGCGGCAGCCGTACCGCCAACTCCGGGCCGAGCCGCCATAGTTGGTTGTCCCAGCCGCCCTCCACCAACCGCAGCTCCAGCTCCGCGAGATCCGGATGCTGCTCCTTCAACAGGCCGCGCACCACCCCTTCGTCGATGACGAGACCGCCCCTGCCGTTCACCTTGTCCGTGTCGCCCGTGTTCCCCGTGTCACTCATGCCCGTCAACCTACAGAGGTCCACCGACCGGCCCCAGGGGGCAGAATGCCCGTCATGCTGCATGTACGAGTGATCACTCCCACCGAGCACACGGACGAGGTGCTACGGATCACTACCGGGTCCCCGGCCGCCGCCAACGTACTGAAACTGGCCGGGGCCGCCCATGACCCACCGGGCGACCTCGTCGAGTTCGACGTGGCGAGGGAGGGCGCCAACAGCGTCCTGGAAGCGCTGCGCGGACTCGGTCTGAAGGAGACCGGAGCCATCACCGTGGAGCAGCTCGACCTCTCGATCTCCACGGCCTCGGAGAAGGCGGAGGAAGCCGCTCCGGGCGATCCGGACGACGCCGTGATCTGGGAGGAGCTGACCGCACGCACCACCGCCGAGACCCGGCTGACCTGGGCGTTCCTGGCCTTCCTCGCCCTGGCCACGCAGATCGCGGCGATCGGCGCCCTGCTCGACCAGCCCATCCTGATCGTCGGCGCGATGGTCCTGGGACCGGAGTTCGGTCCGGTCGCGGCGATCTGCTTCGGGGTGCTGACGCGCCGCGCGAGCCTGATCGGCGCCGCGACCCGCACCCTCGTCATCGGCTTCACGGCAGCGGTACTGATCACCATGGCGTGCGCGGCGGTGAGCCGGCTGCTGGGCTGGATCACCCCCGCCATGCTGGACGACCGCCCCCTCACCAACTTCATCATCCACCCCGACCGCTGGTCGTTCATCGTGGCGCTGCTGGCGGGTGTGGCGGGCATCCTCTCCATGACCGCCGGGAAATCCTCGGCCCTGGTCGGCGTCTTCATCTCCGTCACCACGGTCCCGGCGGCCGGCAACCTCGCGATCGCCGTCCCGCTCGCGCACTGGAGCGAGGTCACCGCCTCCCTCATCCAACTCGGCGTCAACCTCGCCGGAATGCTCGTCGCGGGCACGGCCACCCTGTTCGTACAACACGCCCTGTGGGCGCGCTACGGGCTGCGGGTGACGATGGCCCGCCGGGCAACACCGCACTGAGCGGGTCAGGGCGATCGACGGCCCACGTCGACCTCAAGGATGAACCGGCCGTCCGCCACGCGGATGCGGGCGGTCTGCGGCATCGGGTCCGAGTACGACGGCTTCGGCATGACCTCGATCAGGCAGCCCGGCATCTCCGCGGTCTGCCTCACGCCCTGCATCGCCGCGAGCCACTGATGGACCTCCTGGGGCCGATCGCTGCACTCGGCGCCGGGCGGGGCGTCCTTCCCGTACGTCACTCGCGCCAGATCGCCCGAGGCGCGGGCCACGTCCGTGCGGGCGAAGCCCGAGGGGGTGCCCATGTTCTCGGCCGCGCGCCGGTTGGCCTCGTAGGCGCTGTCGCCACCGGTCTGCTGGTCGAAGAGGTACCCGGCGCTCACGGCCACCCCGATCGCCAGCACCGTCACGCTCAGCTTGGCCATCGGCGAGAGGCGGCGGCGCGGTGTGGGTGTGGGTACGGGTGCGAGGCCGGGCCCGATGGTGGGTGCTGCCGCCGCCTGCCGCACGGTGGGGCTTCGCACCGGGGCCGTAGGGGTCGGGAACGCGGCGGGTTCCGCCGCGCCGGGAACGGGCGCGTCGGCCCCGTTCAGCCGGGTTTGTAGCTGGTCCATGGTCAGGCGCGCGGCCGGATCCTTGTGCAGCAGCCCGTCGAGTACGGGACCGAGCGCCCCCGCCCGTACCGCCGGAACCGGCTCCTCCGTCGCGACGGCGACCAGGACCGCGCTCGGGGCGGTCCCCGCGAACGGCGGGCGGCCCTCCACGGCGGCGTACAGCGTCGCACCCAGCGACCACAGATCGGACTCGGCCGTCGCGGGCAGGCCCCGGACCTGCTCCGGAGCCATGAACGCGGGCGTCCCCATGATCATGCCGGTGGCCGTGAGGGTGGCGTCCCCCTCGACCGCCGCGATCCCGAAGTCGGTCAGTACGGCCCGGCCCCCTTCGAGGAGGATGTTGGCGGGCTTGATGTCCCGGTGGGTGATCCCCATCCGGTGCGCGGCCCCGAGCGCGGCGGCCACCTGCCGCCCGACCTCGGTGGTCTGCTGGGGCGTGAGCGCACCCTGTGACTCGATGAGGTCGGCCAGCGACCCGCCGGCCACCAGCTCCATGACGATCCACGGCCGCCCGTCGGGGCCGGATATCCGGTCGTGGACGGTGATGATCCCCGGATGCTTCAGCCGCGCGGCGGCCCTGGCCTCCCGGTCGAGCCGCGCGATCCAGTTCGCCCGCTCGGCCTCGCCCAAATGCTCGGGCAGCCGCAGCTCCTTGACGGCCACGTCCCGCCCCAACTGCCGGTCGTGCGCCTGCCAGACGGCACCCATGCCGCCCTGCCCGAGGAGCCGGTTCAACTGGTAGCGCCCGGCGAGGAGTTGCCCGTGATCGTCATCCACGGGTGGAATATAGCCGGGCCGCACCCCACCGCGCCCCACCCCACCGCGCCCCACCCCACCGCGCGGCGCCGGCCGGGTTCATCGCCGGCGTGCTGGTTCCTGTTCCTGCGCCTTCCCCTCCGGGTCCTGCGGTACGAAGCAGGCCGTGATCGCCTTGCCGTGCTGCTGGTCGTGGGTCTCCCAGCTGTCGGCCAGGGCGTCGACGATGGCGATGCCGCGGCCCGAGGTCGCTCCCGTCGAAGTGGGGCGCTGGACCGGGAGGCGGCCGTCCTCGGCGGCGTCGTGGACGGAGATGTGTACGCAGCGGCTGTCCCAGGTCAGTACGAGCTGGGCGTCGCTGCGGGCGTGCAGGTGCGCGTTGGTGAGCAGCTCGGAGACCGTGAGGACGATCGCGTCCACGGTGTCCGGGCTGCTCTCGTACCAGGGCAGCTGCGCCAGGTGCGACTCCGTCCACTTTCTGCCCTCCCGTACGCCGCCCGACATCGGGAACGTCCTGGCCCAGCCCACCGCCCGCATCGACATCGCGCCCAGCCCCTTTCCGCTTCACTCCGCGTTACGGTCGGGGTACGGGTACCCGGGAACGCCCGGGGTACGTGTGGCCGCTATGCCGCTCCCGCGTCCCGTCCCGGTTCCCCCGGCTCCCGCACCACGCGCAGCCCACGGCCCGCGTGGCTGACCCGGCCGCCGGGGCCGGTGCCCGAGTCGCTCCAGAACGGGTGCTCGTTGACCGCCATGGTCAGCTCCCGGATGCGTTCCCACAGCTCCTCGACCTGGTCCACCTGCTCCTCGGTGAAGACGGGCGTGGACTCGGGGCCCCAGGGCGGGGCGGTGGCCAGGGTGTGGAAGTCGGCCTGTGCCTCGTGGAGCTGCTGCTGGAGGGCCAGGAGGTCGTCGGGGAAGGGGGAGGCGTGGGAAGACATATCAGAAGCGTACGTCTGTTCGATTTACGAATGCCAGTCGACCGCGGGAGTCCGCTTGGCCGGGTGCCGGGTGCCGGGTGCCGGGTGCCGGGTGCCGGGCTCAGCGGCCGTCGCCCAGGCCCAGGAGCAGTGCTCGCAGTGATCCCGCGAGCTGCTCCAGCTCCGCAGGGGAGAGCGCTGCCAGCAGGCGGTGCTCGGTGCTCAGGTGGTCCGGCAGGGCGCCCTCGATCAGCTCCAGGCCCGCCTGGGTCAGGGCGACCTGGACGACTCTTCCGTCGGTGGGGCTCGGGGTGCGGGTCACCAGCCCGCGTTCCTGGAGGCGGTCCAGGCGCTGGGTGACCGCACCGGAGGTGACCATCGCCGAACGCATCAGCTCGGCGGGGGTGAGGGGGTGGTCCGGGCCGTTGCGACGCAGGGTCGCCAGGACGTCGAACGAGGCTGAGTCGAGGCCGTGCGCGGCGAAGGTGCGCTTCATGTCCGGCTCGATGAGCAGGATCAGCCGCTTGAGCCGCCCGATCACCGCCATCGGTGAAACGTCCAGGTCGGGGCGCTGCTCGGCCCACTGCGCCAGGACGCGGTCCACATGGTCCCCGCCCCCGCCCCCGTGCGTGGCCGTGGCTGCCGTGTCTGCGTCCCGCTGCTCCGCGTCCTTCTTCGTCATGGGAACACCCTAGCCGTTCTCTTAGTGGTGAGATATGTTGTCTTAGTGCTAAGCAATCGAACCGCCCTCGTGTTCCTCACTGCCCTGGCGCCTGCCGTCTGGGGCTCCACCTACCTCGTCACCACCGAACTCCTCCCCGCCGACCGCCCGTTGCTCGCCGGCGTCCTGCGCGCCCTCCCGGCGGGCATCCTCCTGGTACTCCTCACCAGGCGGCTGCCGAAGGGGAGTTGGTGGTGGAAGTCCTTCGTGCTCGGTGCGCTCAACATCGGCATCTTCTTCGCCCTGCTCTTCGTGGCCGCCTACCGTCTGCCCGGCGGGGTCGCCGCCACCGTCGGCTCCGTACAGCCCCTGCTCGTCGCGGGTCTGTCCGCAGGGCTGCTCGGCCAGCGGCTCAGCCTGCGCACCGTGCTGGCGGCCGTGACCGGCATCGCCGGAGTCGCGCTCCTCGTCCTGCGGGCGGACGCCCGGCTGGACGCGCTCGGTGTGGCCGCGGCCCTCGGCGGCGCGGTCGTCATGGCGACCGGCGTCGTGCTCAGCAAGCGCTGGACCTCCCCGGCGCCGCTGCTCGCCACCACCGGATGGCAACTCGTCGCGGGCGGGCTGCTGTTGGTGCCCGTGACGCTCTTCGTGGAGGGCCCGCCGCCGTCCTCGTTCACCGGCGAGAACCTGATCGGGTACGGATATCTCACCCTGATCGGCGCCGCCGTCGCGTACGCCCTCTGGTTCCGGGGCATCAAGGCCCTCTCGCCGACCGAGGTCACCTTCCTCGGCCTGCTCAGCCCGCTCGTCGCCACCCTGCTCGGCTGGCTCGTCCTCGACCAGCAGCTCACCGTGCTCCAGCTGGTGGGCGCACTGCTCGCCCTGGCGGCGGTGGCCCTCGCCCAGCTGAGGCCGCAGGGTGCACAGGGCGGACGGGATGTGGTGGCTTCCGGCGGTTCCACGGAGGCTCCTGCCGCGACTGCCGTACCGCCCAAAGCCCCGGCCCGCTGAACCACACGTACTGTCGATCGCCAATCACCCATCCCTGCAAAGGAATTGGAAGCACCTCATGCGCATCACCGTTCTCGGAGCGACCGGTGCCGCCGGCAGCCGCATCGTCGGCGAAGCCCTCGACCGTGGCCACGACGTCACCGCCGTCACCCGCGAGGCGGCCCGCTTCGCCGCACTGGACCCGCGCGCCCGGCACCGTACCGGCAACGCACTCGTCCCCGACAGCATCGCCGAACTGGCATCCGGCCAAGACCTGTTGATAAGCGCCACCAGGCCCGTACCAGGGGAAGAAGCGCAACTCGCGGACACCGCGCGGGCGTTGTTCGCGGGGCTGGCGGGCAGCGGCGTACGGCTGCTGCTGATCGGCGGTGCGGGCAGTCTCCGCCTCCCCGGCAGCGACACCCTCACCGTCGTCGACGGGCCGGACTTCCCGCCCTCCTGGCGCCCCATCGCGCTCGCCTGCGACGAACAGCTCGACGTCTGCCGTACGGCGGGCCAGGACGTCGACTGGGCGTACGTCAGCCCGGCCGCGCTCTTCCAGCCCGGCACGCGCACCGGCTCGTACCGCCTGGGCACGGACGAACTCCTCGTCGACGCCGACGGCAACTCCGCCATTTCCATGGAGGACATGGCCGTCGCCCTGCTCGACGAGGCGGAGCGGCCCAAGCACCACCGGACGAGGTTCACGGTGGGCTACTGATGACCGAGTCCACCCCGCCACCCGGCTCGGCCGCCCCACCCTTCCCCGGCCCGCGCGAGGAGCTCCAGCTCCGGCAGATCGGCGAGGCGCTGCCGCGGCACGGCTACCGGCCGGTGCCGGGATCCCCTCCCGGCCTGCAGCTCGACTTCGTCAAGGAAGGGCTGGAGAGCAGCTTCACCCGGCAGGCTCGGCGGGCTGAGCTGCCCGATCGTCTCGCCGTACGCCCAGATCGAGATCAAACGGATGCTGCCGGTCTGGGACCCGTCCAGGCCGCGCCGCCCCAAGGACGCCGAGGACATCGCACGGCTGGAAGCGGCGCTGCGGGACCGTTCGGACCCGCCGTGACCGGCGCGACGGCTACCGTGGGGAGCAGACCCGTCTGGAGGAGCCCATGGAGGAGCCCATGAGCGTACGGCCGGAACACGCCGAGGCCGCCGCTCCTGTCCCCGCCCCGGCGCCCGTCCCCGTCCCCGCCCCCGCCGACGCCGCCCGGCTGCTCACCCGGATCCGGGCCGACCGGCGGTCCGCGCAGTGGGTGCCCGCCTTCGAGCGGGACTGGGCCAAGGCGCTGGAGGACTCCCGCCACAGCTACAGCCTCACACCGCTCCACGAGGTCGTCCGCGACTGGCAGTCCCGACTGGACACGGCCCCGGCCGTCGACGCGTTCCTCGACTCCGGAATGGACGACTCCGGCCACATCGCCCTGGAGGACGTGCTCGGAGGCTGAGGAGGGGAAGGGCGCGCCGCAGCCACCGATTCCCGTTCCGCACGGGGCGATTGCCGCAGCTTCAAGAAGTAGCCGCGAAGTAGCCGAGGAGGACACATGCCAACGACAACGACGTACGTCGCCATCCTGCTGACCGAGGGGACATCGGAGGCGCCGGGCGACGAACCGCTCTACGCCGAGGACTTCGTCCTGTTGTCCGCGGACAACGAGGAGGAGGCCCGGGCCAAGGCCCTCGCCCGGGGCAAGGCCCAGGAGACCAGTTACCGGAACGAAAAGGGCGACCTGATCACCTGGAGACTGCTCCACGTCGTCGACGTCAACGAGGTCCTCGACACCCCCCTCCATGACGGCGCCGACCTCTACACCCGCCACTTCAGGGACTACCGCGCCTACCGCGCCTTCGAGCCCCTGCTGTCCCGCAAACCCCTCTGACAACCCGGGCCGAGGGATCAACCCGCCTTGGCGAAGGCCGCGCGCAGTCCCGCCCCGTTGACGACGAACGCCGCCGCGACGAGAGCGAGCGCGCACACGCACTGCAGCAGCACGAACCACACCGGCAGGGTCCCGGGGATCACATCGATGGCGACGATCGCGACCGGCATGACGACCGTCAGGATGCGCATGCGTACGTACGCCCAGCGGGTGCCCCGGGCGGCGACGGCGAGCAGCCAGTACATCACCGCCGCGCTCGCGAGCACCCCGCCCGAGCGCCCCCACATGAATGCGGTCACCGTGCGGTCGGTCGCCTTGAGCAGGACGACCGTGACGAACACGGCCGCGCCGAGCGCACCGTAGACGGCCACGAGGCGCTTTGCCCTGTCGAAGGCCTGGGGGCTGTGATCGGTGGTTCGCATGGGGCGTCTCCTTCTGTGTCCGGCGCTGTGGGTTGCCGGGGTCCGTGATCGATGCTTCGACGCTAGGAAGTGCGGTGGCCTCGCGGTATCGGGCTGGACGTACAGGGGGGTGGGGCTGGACCCACTCCCCGGCCGATCCGCGTGAGGGAGGGCTTTGTGAGGTGCAGAGTTGCCCCTGCCGAGCGGTTCGGCGGAGTGGCAGTGGGAAGAGGAGGGCAGTTCCGTGCGGCGACAGCTGGGGGTGTGGGCGGCGAGGGTCTGTGTGGGGTTCGGGCGTGCCTGCGCGGTGGTGGGCGTCGGCATGCTGATCCCGGCGGTGTGGGCCGGGGCGGTGGCGCTCGGGATCTGGTGGGGTGCGGGGAACCCGTGGTCATGGCTGTTGCCGGTGGTGCTGGTGTGCGTGGGCACGCTCGGCCTGTCCCGGCCGGTCTGCCGGATGTTCCGCTTCCTGCTCGCGCGGTGGACCGGCACCGTCATCCCCGCCGGATACCGGCAGGCCGGGCCCGTGACCCAACTGTCCACCGGGTACTGGTGGAACGGCTTCGGTTACGAGCGGACCAGCCGCGACGCGCTCATGGACCAGAAGTGGCGCGTACGCCGCAACGACCCCGCCAACTGGCGTGACCTGCGCTTCACGGCGATCGTCCCGTTCACCGCCGTACCGGTCGCGGCGGTTCCGTTGGCCGGGGCGGTGGTGGCGGTCCTCGGGCTCGGCTTCGGATTCGGATTCGGATTCGGCCAGGGCTCCGGGGGCGGCGGGTTCGGGCCGCGTGCCGTCGGGGCGCTCGGGGCCGTGGTGGCCGTGGCCACCGCACCGTACGCCTGGAAGTCGATCGAGCCTGTGGCCGCCCGGTTCCTGCGGCCGTCGCCCGCGATGGCACTCGCGGAGCGGGTGGACGAACTGACGGCCCAGCGCGCGGACACCACCGTCGCCCAGGCCGCCGAGATCCGCCGGATCGAACGCGATCTGCACGACGGGGCCCAGGCACGCCTGGTCGGCCTCGGACTCTCACTGGCCACGGCGGAGCGGCTGATGGCGACCGATCCCGAACGGGCCCGGGCCCTGATGCGCGAAGCACGCGTCGGTGCCGCCGCCTCACTCACCGAACTCCGCGACCTGGTCAGGGGGATCAACCCGCCCGTGCTCAACGACCGGGGACTGGTCGACGCGGTACGTGCCTTCGCCCTGGACAGCCCGCTCGAAACGACGGTCGACGCCGACTCCGACGTCGACTCCGCCCTCGTACCCGGCCTGGACCCACCGATCGAGTCCGCCCTCTACTTCGGCACCGTCGAACTCCTCACCAACGCGGTCAAGCACGCCCATGCCGCCCACGCCCGTATCTCCCTCACCAGGGACCACACCCGCATCACCGTCGAGGTCGAGGACGACGGCCGGGGCGGCGCCACCGCAGACACCGGCCAAGGCACAGGGACCGGCGGGCTCGCCGGACTCCGCCGACGCCTCGCCGTGTTCGACGGCACCCTCGACATCACCAGCCCCGCAGGCGGTCCGACCCGTGTGAGGATGACGGTGCCATGCGAATCCTCGTAGCCGAAGACCTCTACCTCCTGCGCGACGGGATGGTCCGCCTCATCGAAGCCTGCGGACACCAGGTCGTCGCCACGGCGGCCACCGGACCCGAGACGCTCGCCGCGCTCCTGGAACACCGTCCCGACGTCTCCCTCATCGACGTCCGGATGCCGCCGACCCAGTCCGACGAGGGCCTGCGCGCCGCACTCGCCGCACGCCGCGAGGTGCCGGGACTGCCCGTCCTGATCCTCTCCCAGTACGTGGAGCAGCTGTACGCCCGCGAGTTGCTGGCGGACGGCTCAGGGGGCATCGGCTACCTGCTGAAGGAGAGCGTGTTCGACGCGGACCAGTTCATCGACGCCCTGGAGCGCGTCGCGGCCGGCGGCACCGCCATGGACCCGGCCGTCATCGCCAGACTGCTGTCCAGCGGCCCCTCGAACCGCCGCCTCGGCGGGCTCACCGAGCGCGAACACTCCGTACTGGCCCTCATGGCCGAAGGCCTCTCCAACCAGGCCATCGGCCGACGCCTCTTCCTCAGCGAGAGCGCCATCAGCAAATACACCACGTCCCTCTTCGCCAAGCTGGGCCTCACCGACGACGACAACGGCAACCGCCGGGTCCTCGCCGTCCTGAGTTATCTGAACAACCCCTGAGCGCCCCCAGCGCCTGCGGTGACCGCCTCCCGCGCGGTTGCCGCCGTGGTGTGGCATGTTTTTCAGGAGACGCGTACTGCTCCCCTACGCCGGTCCTGGAGATGGCTCATGCCCTTCGACAACGATCCCGTCGTCGTCCGCACCGTCGAGCGCGTCATGCCGCGCACGATGGTCGGCCCCGACAGCCAGGTCGACAACAAGGCGCTGGTCATCCCGCCCGGGGACTTCCGGCGGACCGATCCGTTCCTGCTGATGGCGGAGGACTGGTTCTCCACGCCCGGCTTCGACTGGCACCCGCACCGGGGGGTGGAGACCGTGACCGTCATGCTCGGCGGCGTCCTGGAGCACGGCGACAACACCGGCCACGCGGGCGCGCTCGTCGAGGGCGACACCCAGTGGATGACCGCCGGGCGCGGCATCATCCACCGCGAGCTCGCCTACAAGAACGAGTACGCCCACCTGCTCCAGCTCTGGGTCAACCTCCCGGCCGCGAAGAAGATGACCGACACCCACTACCAGGACCTGTACGCCAGGAACTACGCCACCTACACCGAGCCCGGCGTACAGGTGAAGGTCGTCTCCGGCGAGTCCGGCGGCGTCAAGGGCCCCGCCCAGAACCAGCACCCCATCCTCGGGCTGCTCATCACCCTCGATCCGGAGACCGGCTACTCCCAGCTCCTGGCCGCCCGCGACCGGGCCTTCGTCTACGTCATCTCCGGCGAGGTCACCATCGCGGGACGCAAGGTGGAGGAGGGCGAGACCGCCTGGAGCGACCCGGAGCCGACCGCCGCCGCGGGGGTCAGCACCCTGCGCATGGCCACCGGACCCGGCGACGGGCAGACCAAGGTGATGCTCTTTGCGGGGGAGCCGCTGCGCGAACCGGTGGTGGCGGGCGGGCCGTTCGTGATGAACAGCGAGTCCGAGATCTACCAGGCGTACATCGACTACGAGAAGGGCCTGTTCGGGCCCGTCCCCCGGCTGGGGCGACTTCAGACCCGCTGACCCGGATCCTGACCCGGACCCGTCCCCCGGCTCAGCGAGCGCGCCAGGCGGAAGCCGACGTCGTCGATGCGGTACGTGGGATGGCTGCGGCGGCGCACCGAGGCCCGGCAGCTCCAGGGCTCGTCGAACCAGCCGCCGCCGCGCAGCACCCGGTAGGTGCCGTACACCTCCGGGTCGTAGAGGTCCCAGCACCACTCCCACACGTTGCCCAGCATGTCGTGCAGGCCCCAGGGGTTGGGCTGCCGGCCGCCGACCTCGTGGAGGCGGTCGGCGGAGTTGCCCCGGTGCCAGGCGATGTCGTCGAGCGGGCCGTACCGGGGGCCGGTGGTGCCCGCGCGGCAGGCGTACTCCCACTCCGCCTCGGTGGGCAGGCGGTAGCCGTCGGACGCGGTGTCCCAGGTGAGGAGGTCCTCGCCGTACGCGGGGGTCAGGCCCTCCCGTTCGGAGAGGGCGTTGCAGAAGCGGACCGCGTCCTGCCAGGAGACGCCCTCGACGGGGAGACGGTCACCGGGCGGGGCACTGCCGGGGCGCTCGCCGGTGACCCGCGCGTACGAGGACTGGGTGACGGGGTGCGCCGCGAGCAGGAACGCGGGCACCTCGACCGCCCAGCTCCGCTCGGTACGACGGTCCGTCAGGACCACTTCCCCGGCCGGGAGCCGCATCACGGGGTCACCTCGTCGGCGAGGGCGGCGATGACCTTGAGCAGGTCGGCGGTGACGGAGAGGCCGCCCAGCACGATGATCTTGAGCGAGGCCCGTTCCGCGTCGTACACGGTCTCGACGCGGATCCGTTCCCCGTGATCCCTGTGATCCCCGTGGCTCCCGTCGCCGCTCGCGCCGTGCCGACCGCCGACGGTGGCCATGACGGCATTGCTCAGCCGGGACACCTCGTCGGGCCCGATCCCGTCGATCTGCACGATGCTCGACGCCTCGACGTGCCGCGCCGGACGCGTGGCGGAGGAGGTGCCGGGGGAGCCGTCGGATGGCGCGGTGACGGGTGTTCCCGTGAACGCCTCCAGGTCCTCCCTGGCGATCCGGTACTGCTTGCCGATCCGGGTCGCCCGTAGCTTGCCCTCGCGCACGTACGCCCGGACGGTCTTGACGTGCAGATCGAGCAGGTCCGCCACCTGGTCGACCGAGTAGAACTGCCGCACTGTGCCCCCGATTCCGATTCCGATTCCGATGCCGATTCGGTCCCCGGGCGCTCCCGGGCCACTGCTCGCACCGAGAGGTAGCTTAACCTTCCCTATCTGGTTCTTTCGTGAGGGTTGAATGGGAACGATGCATCCCTATTGCAGCCGCTCTCCGCACCAGGCGCAGTACGGTGCCCTCGCTTCCGCCCGCATCCGTCCGCACTCCGGACAGACCCGGTCCAGGGCGCACGGCGCCTCGCCGCCCTCGCCCGCGAACCGGCGGCCCACGCTCATTCCCGGGCGCCGTATGTGCACCGAGAGGTACGCCAGCCCGGCCGGGCCCGCCGTCAGCCCCCGGGCCGCCCCCTTCGGGAGCCACACGAGGGAGCCCGGTCGCAGCTCCAGCGGGTCACCCGTGCCGCCCGTGCCGTAGGTGTCGAGCCGGCCGCCGCCGTCCACCACGGCCAACAGCACGTCCAGCGCGTCCTCGGAGTGGCGGGCCACCGAGGTGCCCGGAAGGAGCCGCACCAGGTTCGCGTCGAGCTGGCGGTGCCGCTCGGCGAGCCGCCACAGGGCGCCCGACTGGCCCTCCCGTGCGGAGGCGAGGCACTCGTCGACGAGTGCGAGTAAGTGGGGTTCGGTTTCCTGCGCGGGCAATTGCGGCTCCTCGTGCGTACGAGTGTTCATGTCTCCAGGGAAGCAGATGTAAAGTACCCGCGTCATCACTCACAGTGATGATCCTGTGAGGGGAACGGGGTCCCCGACCACCCCCACCAGGCCCCCGCCCTGCCGGTACCTGTCAGCCACCAGCCCGGCGATACGGGGGTGATCGGCCAGCGGCGCCGACACCGCCCACGCCCCGCTCCCCGCCAGCGCCCGCGTGAACCGGCCCGGGGCCAGCAGATGGGCCGCGACCGCGACGCGTTCGTGGCCCGCCTCGCGCAAGCGGCGTACCGCCTCCGGGACCGTCGGTCCGGCGGCCGAGCAGTAGGCGGCGACGACGGGTACGTTCCTGAGCCTGCCGAGCTCCTCCACCACCGTACGGGTGCCGTCGTTGCCACCGGGGCGGGTGGAGCCCGCGCCCGCCACCACGATCGCGTCGGCAGAGCGGGAGTACGGGTCCCCCACGCCGGCCCCGACGACCTCCTCCGCCTCCCGGAGCCGCGCCAGCACCGCCAGCGTCACGTCCCGTTCGCCGCTCAGACCCTCCGTCACCACACACCGGTACGCCTCGGCCACCGCCGGGATGTCGACCCTCCGGTGGTAGCCGTCCCCGAGCAGCAGGGGCACCACCACCGCCCCCGGATGCCGCGCCAGGACCTCCGCCAACGACGGCCGCTGCACATCGAGATGGCCCACCACGGGACGCACCCCCGTCGTCCGCGCCAGCCGGTCGGCCAGCCGCCCGATCGTCACGGCGGCCTCCGGTACGGCACTGCCGTGCACGGCCAGGACCAGCATCACAACCTCCCGGAGGGCCGGCGGGCGGACGCGGCACATCCCCGTCCCCACCTGACCACGCTATGCCCCCGACCCCACCCCGGCCGCTGTCGAACGTCCCGGAACAGTCGGGCCAACCGGCCCTCCCACCTGGGACTTTCGCCGATGCTCGGGCCCTCCCGCGAGGTCTAGCGTCGGAATGGCCCGGCACGGTACCGGGTGCACGTGACGGAGTGGAGCGGCCCCTCATGACCCAGGTCCCCAGCACCCAGACCCTGGTGGTCGTCGGCCACGGCATGGTGGGTCAACGCCTGCTGGAAGCACTGGCCGAACGCGGCGCCCTCACCGCGCCCGGCTCTCCCGGCTGGCACGCGATCGTCCTCGCCGAGGAGGACGTACCGGCCTACGACCGCGTGCACCTCTCCTCCCTCTTCACCGGCACCACGCCCGGCGAACTCGCCCTCTCCACCCCGGAGTTCCTGCCCTCCCACGGCGTCGAGCTCCACCTGGGCGACCCCGCCGAGCGCATCGACCCGCTCGCCAGGACCGTCACCACCGCCTCCGGCACCACCTTCGGGTACGACGCCCTCGTCCTCGCGACCGGCTCCTTCCCCTTCGTACCGCCGATCCCCGGCGCGGACGCCACGGGCTGCTTCACCTACCGCACCCAGTACGACGTCAAGTCCCTCACCCGGTACGCGGAGAACGCCCGCGACGGCATCGTCGTCGGCGGAGGTCTGCTCGGCCTGGAGGCGGCGGGCGCGCTGCGCACCCTCGGGCTGCGCACCCACGTCGTGGAGTTCGCACCCCGGCTGATGCCCCAGCAGGTCGACGACGGCGGCGCCGCCGCCCTGCGCGCCACCATCGAGTCGATGGGCGTCGCCGTGCACACCGGCGTCGGCGCGAGCGAGGTGCTGCGCGACGAGGAGGGCGTGGCCCGGGGGATGCTGCTGTCCGACGGGCACCTCATCGAGGCCCAGGCGATCGTCTTCTCGGCGGGCGTACGGCCCAGGGACCGGCTCGCGCGCGAGTGCGGGCTCGCCGTCGGCGACCGGGGCGGCGTGGCCGTGGACGCGCACTGCCGCACCTCCGACCCGTACATCTACGCGGTCGGCGAGTGCGCGCAGACCGTCGACGGGCGGGTGTACGGGCTGGTCGCGCCCGGCTACCAGATGGCGGAGACGGTCGCGGACGCGCTCGCGGGGGAGGGCACCGACGTCTTCACCGGCGCCGACACCTCCACCAAGCTCAAGCTGATGGGGGCCGACGTGGCCTCCTTCGGCGACCCGTTCAGTACGGCGGACGAGGCCGTCGCCGTCGTCTTCTCCGACGAGCGCGAGGGCGTCTACAAGAAGCTGCTGCTGGGCCCCGACGGGCAGCTGCTGGGCGGCATCCTGGTCGGCGACGCCGAGGCCTACGGCTCGCTCAAGCCGCACGCCGGACGCCAACTCCCCGGACCCGCCGAGGCGTTCATCGTCCCGCAGTCCGCCGGGGCCGTGGAGCTGCCGGGCGCCGAGAGCCTGCCGGGCGACGCCGTCGTCTGCTCCTGCCACAACGTCACCAAGGGCGCCGTCACGGCCGCCGTCACCGAGCAGGGCGTCACCGACATCGGCGGCGTCAAGCGCTGCACGAAGGCCGGCACCGGCTGCGGAGGCTGCATCGGCACCCTCCAGGCCGTCCTGGACGCCGCCGGGGTCGAGAAGGCGCGCGGCCTGTGCGAGCACTTCCCCGAGCTGACCCGCTCCGAGATCTACGAGCTCATACGCACCGAGAACATCCGCTCCTTCAGCGAGTTGAGGGACCGTCACGGCGCGGGCGGCGAAGGCTGCGCGGTCTGCAAGCCGGTCGTCGCCAACGTCCTGGGCACCCTCGGCCCCGACCTCGGTCTCACCCACATCCTCGACGGCGAGCAGGCCGCCCTCCAGGACTCCAACGACCTCTTCCTCGCCAACCTCCAGAAGAGCGGCACCTATTCGGTCGTGCCGCGCGTCGCGGGCGGCGAGATCAGCCCCGAGCAGCTCGTCGCACTGGGCGAGGTGGCCGCCGCGTACGGCCTCTACACCAAGATCACCGGAGCCCAGCGGATCGGCCTCTTCGGCGCCCGAAAAGACCAACTCCCGGACATCTGGCGCCGGTTGGTCAAGCGCGGCTTCGAATCGGGGCAGGCGTACGGAAAGTCGCTGCGCGCCGTCAAGTCCTGCGTCGGCGCCCGCTTCTGCCGCTTCGGGCAGGGCGACTCCCTCCAGCTCGCCGTCGACCTGGAGCTCCGCTACCGGGGTCTGCGCACCCCGCACAAGTTCAAGGGCGGTGTCTCCGGCTGTCTGCGCGAGTGCGCCGAGGCGCGCGGCAAGGACATCGGCGTCATCGCCACGGCCGGCGGCTGGAACCTCTACGTCGGCGGCAACGGCGGTACGAACCCCCGGCACGCCGACCTCCTCGCCCAGGACCTCGACAGCGCCGCCCTGTTCCGCCTCGTGGACCGCTTCCTCATGTACTACCTGCGCACCGGCGAGCGCCTGGAGCGCACCGCCGCCTGGATCGAGCGCCTCGACGGCGGCGTCGAGCACCTCAAGGAGGTCCTCGTCGAGGATTCCCTCGGTCTCTGCGCCGAGCTGGAGGAGCAGATGGAACGGCATGTCGCCGCCTACCGCGACGAGTGGCAGGCCGTGCTGGAGGACCCCGAGAAGCTGGACCGCTTCGGCCGGTTCACCGGCGAGCCGGAGGACCTGGAGCCGGGCCGCGGGCGGGTGGCGTTCCTGCCGGAGAGCAGCCCCGGGGCCGGGGCCGGTGACGGAGCCGATACCGAAGACGGAGCTGCCGAGGAGATCGCCCTCTTCCGCGACGCCGCCGGTGAGATCTACGCCGTCGGCAACCGCGACCCCTTCTCCGGCGCGCACGTCCTCGCCGACGGAATCATGGGCACCGTCGACGGCCGCCCCGTCGTCACCTCCCCCATGCACAAGCAGGCCTTCGACCTGCGTACCGGCGAATGCCTCGACGATCCCGAAGTCCTCATCCCCGTGCACGAGTTGACCGCACCCGGTCCTCGCGCCCACCAGACCCACCGGTCCGACCGGACCGGCCAGGCCCACCGGAACAGCAGGAAGCAGTCATGAGCTCTCTCGCACAGAACCCCCGGGTGGACGACGACAGGCCCGAGGCTGCCGACCCCGCCCAGTACCGTCCCGGCCGCACCATCAGCGACTGGCGCCCCGAGGACCCCGCCTTCTGGCGCGACACCGGGCGCAAGGTGGCCCGTCGCAACCTGTGGATCGCCGTCCCCGCACTGCTGGTCGCGTTCGTGGTCTGGCAGGTCTGGTCGATCACCGCGACCAACCTCACCGACGTCGGCTTCGGACTCGGCAAGAGCGAGCTGTTCTGGCTGACCGCCGTCCCCGGCATCACCGGCGGCACCGCCCGTATCCTCTACACCTTCATCGGCCCGAGGATCGGCCAGCGCACCTTCACCGCACTGTCGACCGTCGTCCTGGTGATCCCGCTGATCTGGCTCGGCATCGCCATCCAGGACCCGACCACCCCGTACGGCGTCCTGATCACCATCGCCGCGCTCTGCGGCATCGGCGGCGCCAACTTCTCCTCCTCGCTCGCCAACATCGGCTTCTTCTTCCCGAAGAGCGAGAAGGGCAACGCCACCGGCATCAACGGCGGCCTCGGCAACCTCGGCGTCTCGGTCGTCCAGCTGCTCACCCCGATCCTGATCACCTTCTCGACGATCGCGATCGGCACCGCCCAGCACAAGGCCGACGGCACGCCGGTCTACCTCCAGAACGCCGCGTTCGTCTGGGTGCCGGTCCTGGTGATCCTGGCCGCGTGCGCCTGGTTCGGGCAGAACAACCTCAAGGTCGCCTCCACCCCGTTCAGCCGCCAGAAGGTCATCTTCAAGCGCAAGCACAACTGGGTGATGACCTGGCTGTACGTCGGCACCTTCGGCTCCTTCATCGGCTTCGCCGCCGCCCTGCCGCTGCTCATCAAGACCACGTTCACCCCGATCGACCCCGCGTACTCGGCGGCCACGTACGCCTGGATGGGCCCGGCCATCGGCGCGCTCGCCCGCTGGGCCGGCGGCTGGATCGCGGACAAGATGGGCGGCGCCCGCGTCACCATCCTCTCCTTCGTCGGCATGGGCGTCTCCCTCGTCGGAGTGATCAACTTCCTGCCCTCGGGCGGCGACAACGGCTCCTTCTGGGGCTTCTTCAGCTGCTTCCTGCTGGCGTTCTTCTTCTCCGGCATCGGCAACGGCTCGACCTTCCGCCAGATCCCGGTCATCTTCCGCACCACCCACCTCAAGGGCCTCACCGAAGGCACCGCGGAGTACGACCAGGCCCTGAAGCAGGCCGAGATGGAGTCGGGCGCGGTCACCGGCTTCACGGCGGCCATCGCCGCCTACGGCTTCTTCTTCATCCCGGCGCTCTTCGCGTCGGTCGCGGTGACCAGCGCGATGTGGGGCTTCGTCGCGTTCTACGCGAGCTGTGTGCTCGTGACCTGGTGGTTCTACGCCCGGAAGGGTGCGGAGGCGCCGAGCTGAGCGGAGTCTCCTTCTCCGGTTGAGTCGGAGGGCCCGGGTGCTGCTGCCCCGGGCCCTTCCGGCTGTCCGGGCCGCGAGGGCTGTTCCGGCTGCCGGGGCTGTTCGGGCTCGTACAGTCCCCGCAGCAGCAGCCACCCCACCGCAGGGAGCACGATCAGCGGGGCCAGTGCGACCTGGAGGGAGGCCGCGTCGGCGACCGCCCCGATCAGCGGGCTCGCCAGCCCGCCGACGCTCACCGTCAGCCCGAGCGTGACCCCGCTCGCGGTGCCGACCCGGCGCGGCAGATAGTCCTGCCCGAGGGTGACGTGCAGCGAGAACGGCACGTACAGCCCGGCCGAGGTCAGCGCCACGCACACGTACAGCAGCGGCCCGGGGACGAACACCACCCCGGCGACCGCGGGCACGGTCAGCGCGTACGACCAGCGGACCACCGCGATCCGCCCGTACCGGGTGGCGAGCCTGCCGCCGAACACGGTGCCGAACGCGCCGCCGACGTACAGCGTGAACAGGGCGGCGGTGCCCACGAGTTCACCGGCGTGACCGCCGCCGACGCGTTCCCGGGCGTACAGCGAGACGAAGGCGCTGAGCCCCATGAAGACGATCGACCGGCAGACGACCGCACCGGACATCTTCAGGAACGCCCGCCAGTCGTCCTCGCCGACAGGAGCGCGCACGGCCGGTCCCCGCCCGCCGTCGACGGCGGGGTCACGCAGCGCCCGCACGGCGGCCACGCACAGCGCGGCACCCGCCAGCGCCGGCACCACCAGCAGCGGCGAGGCCCGCAGTCCGCCCGTCGCCACCACGGCGGACACCAGCAGCGGAGCGGTCGCGAAACCGAGATTGCCGCCGAGCGAGAACCACCCCATCGCGGTGTGGCTGCCCCGGCTCGCGAGCCGGGCGACCCGCGCGGACTCCGGGTGGTACGCCGCGACACCGATGCCGGAGAGCGCGATCACGACGAGGGTCAGCGCGTACGAACCGCCGATGCCGCCGACCCCGCTGAGCGCGACCCCGAGCCCGCCGAGCAGCGTGCTCATCGGCAGGAGCCAGGGCATCGCCCACTTGTCGGTGAGCGCGCCGAACAGCGGCTGCGCGACGGAGGAGAGGAGCGAGGCGGCGAGGACGATGCCGGAGGCGGCGGCGTAGGTGTAGTGGTGCTCGGCGATGAAGAACGGCACCAACGCGGCGACCGCCCCCTGATAGACGTCGACGCAGGCGTGACCGAACGCGAGGAGGGTGAGAGGCCTACGAGTGGCACGGGAGAGAGCAGTACGTGCTGAGGTAGGTGACGAGGTACGTGACGAGGTACGTGATGTGGACACCTCACGATCGTGGGCCTGGCCCCACCTGTCGCGCTTCCGATAAATTGCCGGTCAATGCCGAAAAACCGCCAGCCCCCGCACCCTGCCGACCCCGGGCCGGTCGAGCACATGCCGGACGCGCCCACCCACACCCGGCCCCTCGCCTCCGGCGACCGCATCGACCCGCACCGGCACGACGACCACCAGATCATCTACGCGGGCTCCGGATTCCTCGCCGTCACCACCGACGCCGGTACGTGGTTCGCGCCCGGCACCCGCGCCCTGTGGGTACCCGCCGGAACCGTCCACTCCCACCGCGCCCACGGCAACCTCGACATGCACACCCTCGGACTGCCCGTCGAGGAGAACCCCCTCGGCCTGACCGCCCCCACCGTCCTGTCCGTCGGCCCCCTGCTGCGCGAGCTGATCCTCGCCTACACCGGCGCCGCCCGCTACGACACCGCCACCTCGCGCCCCGCCCGCGCCCCCCGCACCCCCGGCCCCATGACCCCCGAACGCCTCCGCCTGCGCGCCGTACTCCTCGACCAGCTCCGCGCCTCGCCCCAGCAGCCCGTCCACCTGCCCGCCCCCGCCGACCCCCGGCTGGCCGCCGTCTGCGACCTGCTCGGCGCGGACCCCGCCGACCCGGCCACCCTCGCCGAACTCGGCGCCCGCACCCACACCGGTGAACGCACCCTCAGCCGGCTCTTCCGCAGCGAACTCGGCATGACCTTCCCGCAGTGGCGCACCCAGCTCCGGCTCTTCCACGCCCTGCGCATGCTCGCCGAGGGCACCCCGGTCACCACCGTCGCGCACCGCTGCGGCTGGGCGTCCGCGAGCGCGTTCATCGACGTCTTCCGCCGCGCGTACGGACATACGCCGGGCGCCCACCTGCGCGGCGACCACAGCCCCGGGTGACGGGCGGGGCTTGACCCTCACACCGTGTCAGGGCCTGCACTGGGTGGCCTCGGGTGTCCTCGGCAGGACACACACCACCGCGTGGAAAGTGCAGGACGACAGTGACGTACTACATCGGCTCAGGCCCCTACTGCTACGCCAACTCCCTTGCCATGGTGCTCGGGGAAGGGGCAGGGGAGCGGGACACGACTCCGGCGGTCATCGAGGTGCTGACCGGTTCGCCGTTCGGCTTCGAGCTGCTCGGCGGTACGTTGCCGCTGTTCGACCCGTACGGCTGGGACCCGGACCTCGGGCTGAGCGCCGCCACCGGCCACCTCGGCGTGCGGTGCACCCGTACGGCGGGAGGGACGGCCGAGGAGGCCGAGGCGCGGCTGCGCGAGGCGTCCGCGCAGGGGCCCGTACTGGTCGGGCCCGTCGACATGGGGCTGCTGCTCCACCAGCCGGGCACGCCCACCGCCGACGGCGGCGACCACTACGTGGTGGTGCTGGAGGTCGAGGGCGACACGGTCGTCTTCCACGACCCGCACGCCCACCCCTTCGCGACGCTCCCGGTCGCGGACTTCCTCGCCGCGTGGGAGGCCAAGGCGGTCGGCTACGCGGACGCTCCGTACGTGATGCGGGCCGGTTTCGTACGGGAACGGAGGGTCACCGCGCAGGAGGCGCTGCGCGCTTCGCTGCCGGAGGCGGAGCGGTGGCTGACCGGCGCCGGACGCCGGTCGGTGCCGCCGGGGACGCTCGGGAGCGCCGAGGGGCTGGAGGCGCTGGCCGCCCAGGTGGACGCGGGACTCGACGAGGGGACGCGCGGCTTCCTGGCGCACTTCGCGATCAGGGTCGGTGTACGCCGTCTCGTCGACGCCGCACACTGCCTCGGCACGCTGGGGCTCGCCGGGGCGGCAGCGGTCGCGGACGGACAGGCACGCCTGGTCGGCGGCCTCCAGCACCCCCTCGTCACGGGCGACGACCGGGCGCTGGCGGACGGCCTGCGCCGCCTGGCCCCGACGTACGAGGAACTGCGCGGAGCGCTGGCGGCGCGCGAGGCTTGAGGGGCCCGGGCCGGGGAGGATACGGAGCCCCAACTGACCGCCCCCCGGGCGCATTTGGGGCGATACCCGGAGCGGCCCGCGACCAGTGGGCCGGTGTGCCGGCGAGGGGAAGCGAGTCACCCGCGCCGCAGAACTCGCGCATCGTGTCCATGGAACGCCAACTGGCCCTGGACGCGATCGAGTCGGCGCCCCAGAGTCAGGGCTAGCGGTGACGCCCCTGACTCTCCCGCCAGCAGGGAGAGTCAGGGGCGCCGACGTCGGATCAGGCCAGGTCGAACCGGTCCAGGTCCATGACCTTCTGCCACGCCGCGACGAAGTCCTTCACGAACTTGGTGTTCGCGTCGTCGCTCGCGTACACCTCGGCGACCGCGCGCAGCTCGGAGTTCGAGCCGAACACCAGGTCGGCGCGGGTGCCGGTCCACTTGACCGTGCCGCTCGCGTCACGGGCCTCGAACTCGTCCTGCGCGGAGGACGTCGACTTCCACTCGGTGCCCAGGTCCAGCAGGTTGACGAAGAAGTCGTTCGTCAGCGTGCCGACGCGCTCGGTGAGGACACCGTGCTTCGAGCCGCCCTGATTGGCGCCCAGGACGCGCAGACCGCCGACGAGCACGGTCATCTCGGGGGCGCTCAGCGTGAGCAGGTTCGCCCGGTCGAGCAGCAGGTTCTCGGCGGGGAGGCGGTTGCCCTTGCCGAGGTAGTTGCGGAAGCCGTCCGAGGTGGGCTCCAGGGCGTCGAACGACTCGACGTCCGTCTGCTCCTGCGTGGCGTCCACGCGGCCCGGCGTGAAGCCGACCTCGACGTCCACGCCACCGTCCTTGGCCGCCTTCTCGACGGCCGCCGAGCCCGCGAGGACGATCAGGTCGGCCAGCGAGACCTGGCGGCCGCCCTTGGCGTTGAAGGACTCCTGGACGCCCTCCAGGGTGCGCAGCACCTGGGCGAGCTCGTCCGGGTTGTTGACCTCCCAGTTGCGCTGCGGCTCCAGGCGCACCCGGGCGCCGTTGGCACCGCCGCGCTTGTCGCTGCCCCGGAAGGAGGCGGCCGACGCCCACGCGGCGGAGACCAGCTGGGAGACCGTGAGACCGGAGCCGAGCACCTGCTCCTTGAGCGCCGCGATGTCGGCCGCGTCGAGCAGCTCGCCCTCGCGGGCCGGCAGCGGGTCCTGCCACAGCAGCACCTCGGAGGGCACCTCCGGGCCCAAGTAGCGGGCGACCGGGCCCATGTCACGGTGCGTCAGCTTGTACCAGGCGCGGGCGAAGGCGTCCGCGAACTGGTCGGGGTTCTCGTAGAAGCGGCGCGAGATCGGCTCGTAGACCGGGTCGAAGCGCAGCGAGAGGTCCGTGGTGAGCATCGTCGGACGGTGCTTCTTCTCGGCGTCGAAGGCGTCCGGGATGATCTCCGGAGCGTCCTTGGCGACCCACTGGTGGGCGCCCGCCGGGCTCTTGCTGAGCTCGTACTCGAACTCGAAGAGGTTCTTGAAGAAGCCGTTGCCCCACTGGGTGGGGGTGGTGGTCCAGGTGACCTCCAGGCCCGAGGTGATGGCGTCCTTGCCGACGCCGGTGTTGTACGTGGACTTCCAGCCCAGGCCCAGCTGCTCCATCGGGGCGGCCTCGGGGTCGTCGCCGACGTTGTCCGCAGGGCCCGCGCCGTGGGTCTTGCCGAAGGTGTGGCCACCGGCGATGAGGGCGACGGTCTCCTCGTCGTTCATCGCCATGCGGCGGAACGTCTCGCGGATGTCGCGGGCGGCGGCGAGCGGGTCCGGATTGCCGTTGGGGCCCTCGGGGTTGACGTAGATCAGACCCATCTGGACGGCGCCGAGCGGGCTTTCCAGGTTGCGGTCGCCGGTGTAGCGGCCGTCGCCGCCGAGCCACTCGGTCTCGGGACCCCAGTAGACGTCCTCCTCCGGCTCCCAGACGTCCTCGCGGCCACCGGCGAAGCCGAAGGTCGTGAAGCCCATGGTCTCCAGGGCGACGTTGCCGGTCAGGACCATCAGGTCGGCCCAGGAGAGGGACTGGCCGTACTTCTTCTTGACCGGCCACAGCAGGCGGCGGGCCTTGTCGAGGCTGGCGTTGTCCGGCCAGCTGTTCAGCGGCGCGAAGCGCTGCTGGCCGGCCCCGGCGCCGCCGCGCCCGTCACTGATGCGGTACGTACCGGCGCTGTGCCAGGCCATCCGGATCATCAGCGGGCCGTAGTTGCCGAAGTCCGCGGGCCACCAGTCCTGCGAGGTGGTGAGCACCTCGGCGATGTCCTGCTTCACGGCCGGCAGGTCGAGGCTCTCGAACGCCTTCGCGTAGTCGAAGTCCTCGCCCAGCGGGTTGGCCACGGCCGGGTTCTTGGCCAGGATCTTCACATTGAGGCGCTCGGGCCACCACTGCCGGTTCCCGCCGCCCTGGGTGGGGTGCGCGGCCCGGCCGTGCGCGACCGGGCAGCCCTCCGCCCCGCCTGTTTCCTCGGGCTTCGGGTCGGTGACGATCGCATCGTGGTTGTCAGCCATGGGAGTCCTCTCGCAACTGGGCAGAAGGTTGAGTGAGCGGGTGGCCGTATCCGGACTGCCTGGTGTCCCTTGGCCCTTCGCCAGGAAGGAATCCTATGGTGGACAGGATCCAGGTCAAGAAGTTCACCTGTTCCATATTCCTTCGCAACACCCACAACTGGCTCTAATATCCAGGTGTTTACCCGCACGCCCGGCTAACCGATTGGGTGATCCGTCATGAGTGACCTGCTCCAACGGCTTCGCGGGCACGGCTGGCGGATGACCTCGCAGCGGCGTGTCGTCGCCGAGGTGCTCGACGGCGACCACGTACACCTCACGGCGGACGAGGTGCACGCGCTCGCGGTGGACCGGCTGCCCGAGATCTCCCGGGCGACGGTCTACAACACCCTGGGCGAGATGGTCTCCCTCGGCGAGGTCACCGAACTCTCCACCGACGGCAGGGCGAAGCGGTACGACCCCAACGCCCACCGCCCGCACCAGCACCTGGTCTGCTCCGGGTGCGGCGTGATCCGTGACGTGCACCCGGTCGGCGACCCGCTGGACAGCCTCCCCTCCGACCAGCACTACGGGTTCACGGTCTCGGCGGCGGCGATCACCTACCGGGGGCTGTGCCCGGACTGCGGGTAACGCCAAGTTCCGCCCCGCTGTAGGAAGTTGTGTCAGCAAGGTTGACGCGGACGCGACAGCGACCGCACATTACTTCTCGGTAGCACCACCCGTCGGCGTGGCGCACGAGGCATGCCCCTCACGAGAAGAGAGATCACATGTCCTTCCGTCGTGTCATGACCGCGTCAGCTCTGTCGGGAGCGCTGGTCCTCGCCCTCGCCGCCGCCGCACCCGCCGGTGCCGCGCAGCAGCCGCTGGAGTACGTGGCCCTCGGCGACAGCTACAGCGCGGGCTCCGGCGTGCTCCCCGTCGACCCCACCAACCTCCTGTGCCTGCGCTCCACGGCGAACTACCCGCACGTCATCGCCGCCAGGACCGGCGCCCGCCTCAAGGACGTCAGCTGCGGTGCCGCCCAGACCAAGCACTTCACCCAGCCCCAGTACCCGGGCACCGCACCCCAGGTCAACGCCCTCTCCGCCGGTACGGACCTGGTGACGCTCACCATCGGCGGCAACGACAACAGCACCTTCATCAACGCCATCCTGGCGTGCGGCTCGGCCGGCATCCTCAGCGGCGGCAAGGGAAGCCCCTGCAAGGACAAGAACGGCACCGCCTTCGACGACCAGATCGAGGCGAACACCTACCCCGCCCTCAAGTCCGCCCTGCGCACCGTCCGCGCCAAGGCACCCCACGCCCGGGTGGCCGTGCTGGGCTACCCCTGGATCACCCCGGCCACCGCCGACCCGGCCTGCTTCGCCAAGATGCCCATCGCCACGGGCGACGTGCCCTACCTGCGCGGCATCCAGGAGCACCTCAACTCGGCGGTGCGACGCGCCGCCGAGGAGACCGGGGCCCGTTTCGTCGACCTCGCCGCGGCGTCCGACGGCCACGACGCGTGCAAGCCGGTCGGCACCCGCTGGATCGAACCGGTCCTCTTCGGGCACAGCGTGGTCCCCGTGCACCCCAACGCGCTCGGTGAGCGCCGCATGGCGGAGCAGGCGATGTCGGCTCTCGGCCTCGGCTGACCCGGCGCGCGACCCGGCGCGCGCGACCCGTCCTGCCACCCGCCTTGTCCTGACCAGGCGGGTGGCGGCTAGTTTGTGGGGCAGAACTAGTACGCGGGCCCGTGGTGCCAGAGTCACGTGCGGGGAACGGAGAGGTCGTCAAGAGTGTCGCTGCGCGGAGGTGACCCGGCCGAGATCGGCGGCTACCGGCTGGAGGCGCGGCTCGGCTCGGGCGGCATGGGCACCGTCTTCCTGGCCCGGACGGACTCCGGACGGCCGGTCGCGATCAAGCTGATCCACCAGCAGTACGCGGCGGACGACGAGTTCCGCATCCGGTTCCGGCAGGAGGTGGCGGCGGCCCGCCGGGTCAGCGGCGCGTTCACCGCCGCCGTGGTCGACGCCGCCCCCGAGGCCGACCAGCCGTGGATGGCGACGACCTACATCGAGGGCGACACCCTCGCCCAGCACATCGCCGCCAAGGGCCCGCTGAGCGGCGCGGAGCTCCGTACGCTCGCCATCGGCCTGACGGAGGCGCTGCGCGACATCCACCGCGTGGGCGTCGTGCACCGCGACCTCAAGCCCTCGAACGTCGTGCTCTCGCCCGAGGGCCCGCGCGTCATCGACTTCGGCATCTCCCGCGCGATCGACCAGCAGACGCTGACGATGACGGGGCGGGTCATCGGCACCCCGCCCTTCATGTCACCGGAGCAGTTGCAGGCACCGCGCGGCGTCGGTCCCGGGTCCGACGTCTTCTCGCTGGGGACGCTGCTGGTGTACGCGGCGACGGGGCAGGGGCCCTTCGACGCGGACAGCCCGTACATGACGGCCTACCAGGTGGTGCACGAGGCACCGGCGCTGAGCTCCGTACCCGAGGCGCTGCGCGCGGTCGTCGAACCGTGCCTGGACAAGGCCCCCGAGGGACGCCCCTCGGCGGACGAACTTCTCGTACGGCTGCGGGACCTGCCGTACGACCTCGGCGGGAGCGACACGGTCGCGGCCGGGGGAGCGGGTGCGGGGCGTGCGGGGCGTGCGGGGCGTACGCGGGACATGGACACCCAGCACCACCTGGCCATGGCGGACACTCCGCCGCCGACGGGCAGGGCCACTCCGGACCCGGCTCCGGCCCCTGCTCCAGCTCCTGTTTCGGCTCCAGCTCCTGGCGGGCGTCGTCTGCGCCACCGCTGGCGTCCGGTGCTCGCCGCGATGACGGCCGGCGGGACGGACGAGGTGGGCAGCGACGGCGTCGACAGGAGCACCGGCACCCCCGCGCGCGGTGCCGCGCTTCCGCAGGGCTTCGGACCGTGGCACCAGAGCGTGCTGGGCGGTCGCAAGGACATTCCCGACGAACTGCGCTGCATCTCGCGCGCGGACGCCCTGTTCTGCGGCGGCGGCGGAGTCGTCGCGACCCGTATCAAGGCCTCCGACGGCTCGCGGGTCTGGACGCGGAACAGCCCCGGCGTCCCGGTGCAGGGCATGCACCTGGTGGGTGCCACCGACGACACGGTGCTCGGCTACCGCTTCGCCGACCAGGACAACCCGCAGGGACCCGCCAGCGAGGTGGTGGCGATGGACGCGGAAAAGGGCAGGGAGCTGTGGTCCACGCCGTCCGGCGCCCAGTCCGTGGCGGTCACCGGCCGGTCGGCGGACGCCGTGGTGGTCGGCTCCGCCGTCGTCACGGTCGACGCCGCCAACTCCCGGCTGGAGTCCAGGGAGGCGCGCAGCGGCAGGGTCGCCTGGAAGAGGCCGTTCCCCGTGGGTGCGCAGTGCGCTCCGGTTCCGGCGGGCGCGCAGCTGTACGCGATGTGCGCGCGGACCGCCGAGGTGGACGCCTCCGACGTCCGTCACCTCGCCCTGTACAAGGTCGACCGCGCCTCCGGAGCTCTGGGCAGCCCCCTCGCGGTCAAGGGTCCCGCCGTCATGATGGGCGCCGCGGACGGCAGGTTCGTACTCCTCCAGGTGCACCGGGAGGGAGTGTCGGCGGCCGGTTACGACGGGGTGGCGCGGGTCGACCCGGCCTCGCGGAAGGTCACGTACGCGCGGCTGCCGAAGACGTACACGGGGACGCCGGGCATGGCCGACGGCACCGTCTACCTGAGCGGGCGGGCCGGTCTCGTGACCGCGTTCGACCCCGGGACCGGCCGCAAGAAGTGGTCGCGGCAGACGAACGTGGAGGGCGCGTCGGGGCCCGTCGCGGGTGACGGGGAGCTGTACTTCAGCTCGGCCACCGGCCGGGTGGTCGCGCTGTCGCCCCGTACCGGCAAACCCCTGTGGTCGACGGACCCCAGGACCGAGGGCATGACGGGCCAGGAGGGCGCGAGCCCGCGGGTGACCGTCGCGGGGCGTGCGGTGATCGTGGCCGCGGACAGGAACACCCTCTTCGCCTTCGACGCGCAGAACCCGCCGAAGTCGGGCTGACGGCGCGCACCGGTCATGTTCACCATCGGAGACTTCGCCAGGCTCGGCCGCGTATCGGTCCGCATGCTGCGGCACTACGACGCCACCGGACTGCTGCACCCGGCCCGCGTCGACCCCGTCAGCGGCTACCGCTACTACACCGCAGTCCAACTCGCCCGCCTCAACCGCCTCATCGCGCTCAAGGACCTCGGCTTCACCCTCGCGCAGGTCCAGGAGATCCTGGACGAGAAGGTCGGTACCGAGGAACTGCTCGCCATGCTGCGGCTGCGCCAGGCCGAGCTGGAGACGGCGATGCGGGCGGCGGCGGCCAATCTGGCCCAGGTCGAGGTGCGGCTGCGGACGATCGAGAGTGAGGGGAGCATGCCCGCCGACGAGGTCGTCCTGAAGAGCCTTCCGGCCGTACGGGTAGCCCAACTCACGGGCGTCGCAACGGACTTCGACACCATCGGGCCGGTCATCCAGCCGCTGTACGAGGAGCTGTTCCCGCGCCTGGCGAAGGCGGGCATCACCCCGACAGGCCCCGGGATCGCGCACTACGAGGACGCCCCCGACGGCGGGGTACTCGTGCACGCGGGGGTGCAGGTCGCGGCCCCCGTACGGGACTCCGGCGAGCTGCGCGTCGTGGACCTGCCCCCGGTCGCGGAGGCGGCGACGATCGTGCACCGGGGCCCGATGGAGGAGGTGCTCCCGGCCGTCCAGGCCCTCGGCCGCTGGGCCGACACCAACGGCTACCGCTCCGCCGGATACCCCCGCGAGATCAACCTGGAGTGCCCGGAGGACCGTGCCGACTGGATCACGGAACTCCAGGAGCCCGTCAGCCGGACGTGCCGGACGTGAGCGCTGCACGCCTGCGCGCACGGCGTACCGCCCACGCCCAGACGGCCAGTGCCACGGCCCACAGCGGATAGTTCATGGTGATCTTCGCGAAGGCCAGCCAGCCCGCCAGATCACGGTCGTACAGCCAGAACTGCACGACGAACCGCGCGCCGAACACCAGCGCCAGCACCGCGGTCGCCACGTCGTAGCCGAACCGCGAGGGCGGGTCGTCGCGCCAGGTCATGGGCGTACGGTTCGCGGCGCTCCACAGCACCCCGGCGAGCGGCCGGCGCAGCAGCAGCGAGAGCACGAGGACGGCGCAGCAGCCCAGGCTCCACCAGATGTCGGTGACGAAGAAGTCCCTCGCCTCGCCCGAACGACCCGCGAAGTACGAGGAGACGGCGACGCCGACGATCCCCGCGAGCGCGGGTTTGAGCGGCTGCCGTCGTACGGCCCGCAACACGGTGAAGGCGACCACGGTGCCCACGGCCGCGAAGATCCCCGCCCGCAGCCCGAACGAGGAGTTGACCAGCACGAAGGCCACGGAGGGAAAGGAGGACAGGAAGAGCCCGACGGGCCCACCGGTCTCCTGCCAGAGGGTGGGACGGCCGGGCGGCGGCCCGGGGGAGGGGGCGCGTTCCGTGCGTTCCTGCGGAGGGCGGGTGCAATAGCTCAGTGCCATGACGGTGCCTCTTCGACCTCGGGTAACTGCTCACCTTCTGCGTACGTACAGGAACTCCTTTGCGTGGCCGTTCAGTTGGTGTCGCCCTTCCCGACAGCCCTGCGGTACAGGTCCTGCAACTCACCGACGAACGCGGCGGTATCGACGTCCGGGTCCGCGCGGAACAACTCGTGGAACCCTTCCACCGAGCACTGCACGCTCTGCGCGACCCAGACCGGGTTGAGCTCGCGGAACTCCCCGCTGTCCACCCCGCGCCGCAGGATCTCCTCGACGGGCCCGGCGAGCGCCCGCGCGTCGAACGCGTCACTGCGGCCGGGCGCCTTCCAGCCCGACGACAGACGCCACAACGCCCTTACGCCGTCCCGGTGTTGGTCCTGGAACCGCACGAAGGCCGCGATGTACGCCATGAGTGCGGCCATCGCGTCCGGCGCGTCCGCGAGCGCGGTGTCGACCGCGTCCGCGCACTTGCCCAGCAGATCGTCCACCAGGGTCACCAGCACGTCGTCCTTGTCGGCGAAGTGGTAGGTGATCAGCCCGGGGCTCGAAAGCCCGGCCTCCTCGGCCACCCGACCGAGCGAGGTCCGCGAGAGCCCGTCACGCGCGAGCACGGTGGCGGCGGCATCGATGATCTGCCGCCGCCGCACCTCACCCACGACCGAGGGCCGCCGCCCGGAGTTCTTGTTTGTACGCACAACCCAAAAATAGCTCAGCCGAACAAGAATGTCGCGCCGACCGCCAGACCGGCGTGCACGTGCCGGTCCTCGGCCTTGAACGCCAGCAGTGTCCGGCTGCCCGGTGTCCCTCGGGCGAGCGATGTCGCTTCCCTCCTGTGGGGGAGGTGCTGCTCACCGCGCAGGGGGACGGTCCCGCAGTGGGCTCACTGCCATAATCGCCCGTGTGAACAGCCTTGTGACTGACGGGCGTTACCGCTGGAACGGGACGCTGCGGCGGGCTGGGGAGTTGTTGCGGCGTCCGGTGTTCGTCGTGGTGCTGTGTGTGCTGGCGGTGGCCGGGGCGCTCGTCGAGTTCGTGGTCCGGCGGGGTTCGATTCCGCTGATGTTCGCGGACGCCTCGCAGGGGGCGGCGCCCGGTGGGGGAGTCGTCGGGGTTCAACTCGCCATGCTGGTGGGGCTGTTGTGCCTGTGTGGGGCGCTTCCGCTGGTGTTGTTGCGTCCGGTCGTGGCAGGTGTCGCGGTGACCGCCGCGAGCGTGGGGTCGCTCACGGTCTTCCATACGGTGACGCTGGCGGGCGTTGCCGCGCAGTTGGTCGCCCAGTACCGGCTCGGCCGTCGGGGGTACGGGGTGGTGGCGATGCTCTGTGGGGTGCCGTTCCTGGGGCTGGCGCTGGGCGCCGTCCCGGCCGGTTCCGCCGAGACCGATCAGCGCGTGCGGCTGGTGGTCCTCGCCGCTCTCGCCCCGGCCGCCGCGTACGCCGGTCTCGTACGACGGACCCGCGAGCGGGACCGGGAGTATCGCGTGCTGAGCGAGGTCATGGCCGACAGTCGGTGGGAGAACGCGGCCAGCACCGAACGGGCCCGTATCGTCCGCGAGTTGCACGACGTCGTGGGCCACCATGTCTCCATGATCGCGGTGCAGGCCGAGACGGCCCGCGTGGCCACCCCCGGCATGCCCGCCGCAGGCGCCGAACGGCTGCTCGGCATCGGCGACACCGCCCGCGCCGCACTCACGGAGATGCGGGGCCTGCTCGGCGTATTACGGGAGGACGTGGAACCGCACGCCAACGGTCCTGCCGACACCCCGGCGGCCGGTGAGCGGCGTCCGCAGCCCGATCTGAGCCGGCTCGACGAACTCCTCGACGAGGCCCGCCGCGCCTCCCCCGCCACCGTCCGCCTGGTCCTCAGCGGCCACCCCCGCCCCCTGGCCCCCGGCGTCGAACTCGTCGCGTACCGCATCGTCCAGGAGTCCCTGACCAACGCCCGCAAGCACGCCACCGGCGACCCGGTCGACGTCGAACTCCACTACGCCGACGACGCCCTGCACCTCGGCGTCCGCGACAACGGACCCGGGCCGCCGCCCACCGCTCCGTACACCGGACACGGTCTCCTCGGCATGCGCGAGCGGGTCGCCGCGGTCGGCGGGCGGATCAGTACCGGTCCCGGCGAAGACGGCGGATTCCTCGTCCGGGCCAGCTTCCCGGCCGCACCGCCCGAACGGGCACGCATACAGACACATGCGCCACACTCGCCACACGTGACGGAACGGACCACATGAGCCTGTCGCCCCCGCCGATCCGCGTCGTCATCGCGGACGACCACCTCGTGGTCCGTACCGGCTTCGCCACCCTGCTGGACTCCCAGCCCGAGTTCACCGTCCTGCGGACCGCCACCACCGGCGTCGAAGCGCTCCGGGTCTGCCGCGAACTGGCCCCGGACGTCGTCCTCATGGACATCCGGATGCCCGAGATGGACGGCATCGAGGCCACTCGCCAGCTCGTCGCGGGGGCCGCGGGGGCGCCGGGGGCCGCAGGGGCGCCGGGGGCGAGTTCCCCGCGCGTCCTCATCCTGACGACCTTCGACCTCGACGAGTACGTCTACGACGCCCTGCGTGCGGGCGCCAGCGGGTTCATGCTCAAGGACGCCACCGCCGAGCGGCTCTTCGACGCCGTACGCGTCATCGCCGCCGGGAACGCCCTGCTCGACCCCGGCATCACCCGCCGCCTGATCGGCGAGTTCACCCGGCGCCCGGCCGGGAACGCGGCCGAGACCGTCGAACTCCCGCTGCCCGACGGCCTGGAGACGCTCACCGCGCGCGAGCGGGAGGTGCTGCTGCACGTCGCCGAAGGGCTCTCCAACGCGGAGATCGCCGTACGCCTCGTCGTCACCGAGGAGACGGTGAAGTCGCACGTCAGCCGCACCCTGGCCAAACTCGGCCTGCGCGACCGCACCCAGGCCGTGATCGCCGCGTACGAATCGGGACTCGTGGTCCCCGGAGCCCGCAGGGCCGACCTCCCCCGCACGGGGGACGGCGAGCCCCGCCGCGTCCCCCGCAGGAGCACCGGCGAACCTCGCTCGCCCCGGTGACGACCCGCACCCCTTCCGCTCCCTAGCCTCCTGCCATGGAGAAGAAGACCGAGCGGGCCGACGGGGCCGCCACCATCGAAGTCCGGGACGTGCACAAGCGTTTCGGCGGCACGGGCGGCATGGGCGGTACAGGCGGTACGGGCGGTACGAAGGCGCTGGACGGCATGTCCTTCGTCGTCAGGCCGGGGCAGGTCACCGGCTTCGTCGGCCCGAACGGGGCGGGCAAGTCCACGACGATGCGCGTCATCCTCGGCCTGGACCGGCCGGACCGGGGCACCGCGCTGGTCGGCGGTCGCCCGTACGCCACCTTGCGCACCCCTCTCACCCATGTCGGCGCGCTGCTCGACGCCGCCGCCGTGCAGCCGAGCCGCAGCGCCCGCCACCACCTGCTGTGGCTGGCCCACTCGCAGGGCCTCGGCGCCGCCGACGTCGACGCGGCGATCCGGAGGGTGGGCCTCCAGGACGTGGCCCGGCGCAGGGCGGGCGGCTTCTCGCTGGGGATGCGGCAGCGGCTGGGCATCGCGGCGGCACTGCTCGGGGACCCCCCGATACTCATGCTGGACGAACCCTTCAACGGCCTCGACCCCGAGGGCTTCCAGTGGATGCGGACCTTTCTGGCGTCGCTCGCCGAACAGGGCCGCGCGGTGCTGGTCTCCAGCCACCTGATGAGCGAACTGCAGGACTCCGCCGAGCACGTGATCGTGGTGGGGCGCGGGAGGGTCGTGGCCGACACGAGCGTGCGGGAGCTGCTCGCGTCCGTGTCCGAGGGGCGGGTGATGCTGCGTACGACGGCCAGGCAGGACGTCATGGAGGTACTGGCCAGGGCGGGGGCGACCGTGACGTCGACGGGCGGCGACACGGTCGGCGTCGCGGGCCTGGCGGCGGCGGACGTGGTGGCGGTGCTCGGCGCGCACGCGGTGCCGTTCTCCGAAGTGACTGCGCACCGGGCTTCGTTGGAGGAGGCGTACCTGGAACTGACGCGCGACGCCGTGCAGTACCGGGGAGCCGCCGACGGCGAGGTCACCCGATGACGACGCATCCGTCGAGAACCTCACCCATGCGCCATGTACTGCACGCCGAGTGGACGAAGTTCCGTACGGTACGGGGCTGGGTGCTGAGCACGGTCGGGGCGGTGGCGGCCATCTGCCTGGTCGGCCTGCTCGCCACGGCGCAGAGCAACGACGGCGGCGGCGGTGGCGGCGGTGGCGGCGGCGAACGGGCCGGACGTACCGCCGGGCTTCCGGTCGGCCCCGGCGGCCAAGCCGTCAACGACAGCTTCTACTTCCTCCACCGGCCGCTCAGGGGCGACGGCACCCTCACCGTCCCGGTGACCTCGCTGACCGGCCGGGTTACGACGACGCCCACAGAGACAGAACCCGGCCTCGTACCCTGGGCGAAGGCCGGGATCATCATCAAGGAATCCCTCCAACCGGGCTCCTCGTACGCGTCGTTGATGGTCACCGGCGGCCACGGCGTGCGGATGCAGTACGACTACACGCACGACCTGGCCGGTCCGCCGGGCAAGGCGTCGCCGGACGCGCCGCGCTGGCTGCGGTTGGTGCGTACGGGCAACGAGATCACCGGACACCAGTCGGCGGACGGCCGCAAGTGGACGGTGCTGGGCACCGCGAGGCTCCCGGGCCTCGGAGAGTCGGCGCAGGTCGGGCTGTTCGTGACGTCCCCGTCGGCGATGCAGGGGACCGGAACCGGAACCGGCTTCGCCCCCGCCGTGGCCACCGCGACCTTCGGCACCCCGGTGCTCTCGGGCCCCTGGCGCGAAGAAGGCCGCCAGACCGACACCACCCGCCAGACCGACACCACCCGCCACACCGAAAGCGCCTGGCAGAACCAGCAGGTCAGCGGTAGCGCGGGCACGTCCGGCAGCTACAGCCGGTCCACCAGGGGCGAGGCCGTCCCCACCCCCACCGGCTACCGCATCACCGGTGCGGGCGACATCGCCCCGATGGTCGGCGGACCGGCCGCGAGCGGCGTACGGATCGTGTCCAACTTCCTCGTCGGCGCGTTCGCGGGACTGATCGTGCTGGTCGTCGTGGCGGCCGGATACATGACCGTCGAGTACCGGCGCGGACTGCTCGGCGTGACCTTCGCGGCCAGCCCCGGCAGGGGCCGGGTACTGGTGGCCAAGGCCCTGGTGGTCGGCAGCGCGGCCTTCCTCGTCGGCACGCTCTCGGCCGCCGTCATGGTGCCCCTGGGGTCCGCGAGGTCCGTCGCGAACGGGTTTCCGGTCCTGACCGTGCCGTCGGCGACGGAACTGCGCGTCGTCGTGGGGACGGGACTGCTGCTGGCGGTCGCCGCCGTCCTCGCACTCTCCGTCGGAGCGGTGCTGCGGCGCGGCGCGGTCACGATCACGGTGGTGGTCGTCGCCATGGTGCTCCCGTACCTCCTCGCCACCGCGTCCGTCCTGCCGCCCGCGGCCTCGGACTGGCTGCTGAAGGTCACTCCGGCCGCCGGTTTCGCCATCCAGCAGACCGTCGAGCGCTACGACCAGGTGGCCACGGTCTACTCGCCCATGCACGGCTACTTCCCGTTGACCCCGTGGGCCGGCTTCGCCGTCCTGTGCGCGTACGCGGCGGCAGCGTTCGCCGCCGCGTGGGTGCTGATCCGCCGGAGGGACGCATGAGCCGTACGAGACCGTGGCGGCACGCGACCCACGCCGAATGGACCAAACTGCGCACCGACCCCGCCAACAACTGGCTGCTGCTCGCCACCGCGGCCCTGACCCTCGCGGTCGGTGCGGCGGTGGCCGCGACCGCCCGCTGCGACGCCGTGGGCTGCGGGGCGGACGCCACGAAACTCAGCCTCACCGGCGTCATGGCGGGCCAGGTGGCGGCCGCGGTCCTCGGGGTCCTGACGGCCGGCAACGAGTACGGCACCGGCATGATCCGCACCACCCTGGCGGCCGTCCCGCACCGCCTGACGGTCCTCCTCTCGAAGGCGACGGTGCTCGGCGCGGTGACGCTGCTGACGGGCGCGCTCGGCGTCCTCAGCTCGCTGCTGGTCGGCGCAGCGGTCCAGCCGGGCCGGGGCTTCACCGAGGCGCACGGCTACGCGGCGATGTCGCTCGCCGACGCCCCGACCCTGCGGGCGGCCCTGGGCTCGGTCCTCTACCTCGCGCTGATCGCCCTGCTCGGCCTCGGCACCGCCCTGCTGGTACGCGATGCGGCGACGGCCATCGGCGTGGTCCTGGGCCTGCTCTTCCTCTTCCCGATCCTGACCACGGTGATCACGGACCCGGACTGGCAGCGCCTCCTCCAGCAGATCGCCCCGATGACAGCGGGCCTCTCGGTCCAGACCACCATCGACCTGGCCAGGCTCCCGGTCGGCCCGTGGGAGGGGCTCGGAGTCCTGGCCCTGTGGACCACGTCCGCGCTCGCGCTGGGCGGCGTACGACTGCGAGTGCGCGACGCGTGAGGTGTGCCCGTCGGGTGTGCCGGTCGGGTGTGCCCGTGGGGCGTTCCCGTGAGGCGGGAACGTCGTCGCTCCGGTCGCGCGGGGGCGGGAGAGGGGGTCACATGAGCGGGGAGGGTACATATGACCGGTGATGCGTGAGGAGACGGACGTGGTGGGCGGTGCGGAGGGACTGAGTGGTGCGGGTGGACTGGAGATGTGGCCCCTGAGCAAGGGGAGTGTCTCCGCGTGGCTGGAGCTTCAGGAGGCCGTCGAGGCGGTGGACCGTACCGGTGAGTACACCGACGCCGACGAGCTCGCCGAGGTGCTCGACGACCCCAAGCTGGACCTGGAGCGGGACACCGTCGCGCTGTGGGAGGGGGCGCGGATGGCCGCGTACGCCGTGCTGCACATCCCGCACGGTGCGGTGGACGCCGCGCGTTTCCACGGTGAAGCGGCGGTCCGTCCCGAGTGGCGGCGGCGCGGCATCGGAACCCGGCTCGTCGCGTGGCTGGCGGAGCGTGCCCGGGCACGGTACTCGGAGTCGCCGGAACTTTCGGCGCTGGCAGGCGAGTTGGTGATTGATGGGGCGGCCGGGAACGAAGGTGTGCGGAAGCTGATGGAGGGGTGCGGCTTCACCCCGGTCCGGTGGTGGTTCGACATGAAGCGGCCGTCGCACGGCGGCGAGCGGCTCGCGCTGCGTGCCGCCCCCGAGGGCACCCGGCTGGTCCCCTTCGACGCGGCGTACGACGAGGCCACCCGGCTCGCCCACAACGACGCCTTCCGCGACCACTGGAACTTCGTCCGGCTCGACGAGACCGACTGGCGCACCTGGGTCACCGGCGCCGGTGCCTTCCGCCCCGCCATGTCCCGGCTGCTCGTGACGGGCGGCGAGGGGACGGAGCCCGTCGAGGTCGTGGCGTACCTCCTCGCGGAGGAGAACGAGGCGGAGACCGCCGCGACGGGCAACCGGGACTGCCACGTCGGCTACCTCGGCACGCGCAGGGACCACCGCGGCCGGGGCGCGGCCCCCGCGCTGCTGGCGGAAGTGCTGCGGGCGGCGGCCGACGCCGGGTACGACTCCGCGTCACTGACGGTGGACACGGCCAATCCGTCGGGCGCGCTGGGGTTCTACGAGAAGACCGGGTTCGTGACGGACCGTGAATGGGTGACGTATGCGCGGGAGTTGGGGGCGACACGGCAGGGTTAGCGCGGGCGGGGCCGGCCCCGGCTCCGCCCCCGGTGGCTCAAAGCGTGGGTACTCCCCAGGCCCCCACCACCTGCTCCAGCGCCTTGCCGATGCGGAAGACCGTCGCGTCCTCGTACGGCCGGCCGACGATCTGCACCCCGGTCGGCAGGCCCCAACTGCTGCTGCCGGACGGGACGTTCAGGACCGGGCAGCGGTTGTTGATGTTGAACGGGACGGTCATCGCGGACCAGACCGTCTCCACCGTCTCCTCGCCGTGGACGACCACGCGTTCGCCGTCGAGGTCGTCACCGGCGTGCCAGCCGGGGATCGCCGTCGTCGGGGTGAGCAGGGCGTCGAAGCCCGTCATCGCGTCCGCGAGCCCGCGCTGCAGACGGTTCTCGGCACGCAGGCTGTCCAGGTAGGAGACCTGCTCCCGTGCGTCCGCCATCATCCCGGCGAAACGGATGCAGTACGTCGTGAGCAACTCCCGGTGGTGTGCGTCCACTTCGGTGATCTGGGCGCCGAAGATGGAGGCGTAGTGCCCGCCGATGGACAGCAGGATGTCCTCCCTCGTCCAGGGCAGCCCGATCTCCTCCACCACGGCGCCCGCCGCGCTCAACGCCCCTGCCGTGGCACGGAGGTTGGCCTCGATCTCGGGGTGGACCTCGTAGACGCCCAGGTCCACGCTGAGCGCAATCCGCATCCCGGCCACGCCCTCGTACTCGGTCGGCAGCCAGTACTTGGGGCCGATGGAGGTGTGGTCGCGCGGGTCGGGGCCGGAGACGACGTTCTGGAGGGCGATCACGTCGTCGACCGTCCGTGCCATCGGGCCGTCGCCCCGGTAGTGGTCGGCGCAGATCGCGCCCAGGCCCGGATTACGGCCGTAGGGGGCCTTGAAGCCGACCGTGCCGGTGAAGGCGGCCGGGACGCGGGTGGAGCCGCCGATGTCGGAGGCGGTGGCCAGCGTGGTGCTCCCGGCGGCCAGCGCCGCCCCCGCGCCGCCGGAGGACCCGCCGGGCGTGAAGTCGGGGTTCCACGGGTTGCGGGTCACGCCCCACAGCCGGGAGTGGGTGAAGGTGGCCGCGGAGTACTCGGGGGTGGTCGTACGGGCGTGGATGATGCCGCCCGCCGCGCGGACGCGGTCCACGAAGGGGCTGTTCTCGTCGGCGATCCGGTCCCGGTGGACGAGGGAGCCCTCGGTGAGGGTGCGGCCCGCGATGGCGTGCTTTTCTTTGGTCGCGACCGGGATGCCCTCCAGGGGGCGGGGCTCGTGGCCGCCCTTGCCGAGGAAGACCTGCTCGGCGGCGTGCGCCTGCGTCAGCGCTTCCTCGAAGAGGCGTTCGCTGAAGGCGTTGAGGAGGGGCTCGGTGTGCTCGGCACGCGCGATGACCGAGGTGAGCAGCTCGACGGGGGACAGCTTGCGGGCCGCGAAGAGGGTCCGAGCCTCGGTGGCGCTGAGGTGGGCGAGATCGTCCGTCATGGTTCTCCCGGGTGAGGTGGATGGGGGACGCGGTGCGTGCGGATCGTGGTGCTCGTGCGGTGCTCGGCGGAGGAGCGGCCGTCGGGGCGGTGTCAGTTGCCCTCGGGGTCCGCGCGCAGCCAGTGGGCGGCGGCCGCGAGCAGGTTGGTCACCCCGGCCTCGACGGTCGGTTCGGGTACGGGCGCGAACTGCGGGGAGTGGTTGGAGGGCACCGAGTCCGGCAGCCCGTCGTCCAGCATCGCGCCCGGGTCGACGTCCCGGAAGAGCGCCGGGTCCACGCCGCCGAAGTGCCAGAAGACCGACGGCACACCCAGCGCGCTGCCGAAGACGCCGAAGTCCTCACTGCCCATCAGGATGTGGGGCAGCGTGAAGACCCTCCCCTCGCCGAGGGCCGAGGTCAGCGCGCCCTGGACGGCGAGCGTGGCGGCGGGGTCGTTGACGGTGGCGGGGAAGGAGTGGAGCGGGGTGATCTCCGGCTCCTTGGGCGCACCGGAGGCGACGGCCTCGGCGCGGACGATCCGCTCGACGGCCGCCAGCACCCTCTCCCGTACCGTCGCCGTCGTGGAACGGATGTTGATCAGCAGCTCGGCGGTCTCCGGGATGATGTTCTCCTTGGTGCCGGCATGGATCGAACCCACCGTCACCACCGCGGTCTGGCCGGCACCGACCTCGCGGGAGACCACGGTCTGCAGGCGCAGGACGACCGCGGCGGCCAGCACGATCGGGTCCACGGTGGCCTCAGGGGCGGAGCCGTGCCCGCCCCTGCCGTGGAGGGTGACCTTCAGGCTGTCCGAGGCGGCCATGACGGGGCCGGTCCTGGTGCCGACGAGGCCGACGGGGGCCGGGCCCACATGCTGCCCGAGGCAGATCTCGGCCCGGGGGAAGCGGTCCGCGAAACCGTCCGCGATCATCGCCGGGGCGCCGCCCACCTCCTCGGCGGGCTGGAAGACCGCGACGACCGTGCCGCTCCAGTGCTCGCGGGTCGCCGCGAGCTGGGCGGTGGCGCCGAGCAGACAGGTCACGTGCATGTCGTGACCGCAGGCGTGCATGACCGGCACCTCCCTGCCCTCGTGATCGATACCCGTCGCCACCGAGGCGTACGGCAGCCCGGTCTCCTCCTTCACCGGCAGCGCGTCCATGTCGGCGCGCAGCAGGACCACGGGCCCCTCGCCGTTCGCGAGCACCCCGACGACACCGGTGCCGCCGACGCCCTCGGTCACCTCCCAGCCCTGTTCCCGCAGCCGGTCGGCGGCGATCGACGCCGTACGGAACTCCTGGAAGGACAGCTCGGGATGGGCGTGCAGGTCCTCGTACAGCGCACGCAGGCCGGGGAGCCGGCGCGGCAGGCCCACGAGCAGCGGGGCGACGAGGGGCGTCCCGGCGGACCCGGCGGTGTCGGGACGGGGCCCGGCGGTCCCGGCGGTGTCGGGACGGGGCCCGGCGGTCCCGGCGGTGTCGGGACGGGGCCCGGCGGTCCCGGCGGTGTCGGGACGGGTGCCGGTGGACGAGTCGGTGGTCACGAGGTCTCCAGAGGGGTCGGGGTGCGGCCGGTCGCCGTCCCCATGGCGGTACGGAAGGAAGCGGCGTCCTGCGGGGTGAGCAGTGCCGTGGCGGCGGCGATCAGCGCGCCGACCACGAGGAAGGCGAAGGCGACCTCGAAGGAGAAAGCGTCCGCCAGCAGGCCCATCGCGGGCGGCACGACGATTCCGGCGAGCTGGCCGCCGAAGACGATGACCGCGCTGCCCACCCCGACGTTCTCCGGGGACAGACCGCGCAACGGCACCGCGAAGATCGGCATGTAGGCGAGGGAGCTGCTGGCGGCGGCGATCGTGCCGAAGACGATGAACCCGGTCAGCGACGGCGAATAGGCCATCAGCGGCAGCGCGACGGCCGACACCGCCATCGCGGGGACGACGATCCTGCGGTGCTGACCGCCCAGCCGGTCCACCAGCCGGCCCCCGGCGATCGTCGCGAGTGCGGCGGCCAGCGCGGGGACGGCGGCGAGCGCGCCGATCGAGGTGAGCGAGATGCCGCGCACTTCGCTGAGGTACGAGGGCAGCCAGGTGTTGAGGCCCCACACGATGGTGCAGTAGCCGAACATCATGGCGGCGAAGCGCCACAGCGTGCCGGACCGCAACAGCCGCTTCAGCGCAGACCGCTCCAGCGCCGACCGTTCCTCCGGTTCCCCGTCGGTACGGGGGAGTGGCGCCGGCAGCCACATCCGTAGCGCCACCAGTACGAACACACCCAGCGCGGCGGCGGAGAAAAAGGCGGAACGCCAGCCGAAGGCCACGATCAGCGGGCCCATCACGACCGGTACGAGCACGGCGGCAAGCGCGTTCGAGCTCATGATCAGGCCGTTGGCGCCCATCCGCTCCTCGGGCGAGGTGCGCTCGACGAGGACCTTCATCGCGGCGGGCGGGAAGATCCCCTCGGCCGCGCCGAACGCGAACCGTACGACCAGCAGCGCCGCGAACGACCAGGCGAATCCGGTGAGTACGGTGAACACGGACCAGACGAGCAGCGCCCAGCAGGCCACCCGCTGCCCGCCGAAACGGTCGGCGAGCATCCCGCCCGGGATCTGGCAGAGCGCGTACGCGAGGAAGAACGCGGTGACCAGCAGGCCCTGTTCGCCGTGGCTGAGGCCGAACTCCTCGCCCACGGAGGGCAGTACGAGATTGATGACCAGCCGGTCCGCGTAGTCGGCGAGCCAGGCGGCGAACAGCAGGACGATCGTGATCCGGACGGTCCGTACATGGCGATCAGGGCTCGGCCGATGGCCATCATGGCTCGACGGGACCGAAGGGGGAGCAGGCACGGCACTCCTCTCGACTGGCGACCGGTTGTCCACCGGCGGAAGTGCCCCTACGATCCGGCCCGTGAGCGAAGACCCCGTGAAATTGCAGGAAAACGCCAAAGCCGGATCAGGAGTGCCGGAATCCGTCGTCATCGATCCCGGGGCGGGGTTCTCCGAGCTGGACCTCGCCCTCGTCGACGCGCTCCAGGCCGCGCCCCGAGCCCCCTGGTCACGCATCGGCCGGGCCCTGGACGTGGACGCGACGACGGCGGCGCGCCGCTGGGAGCGGCTGCGCACCCACGGACTGGCCTGGGTCACCGGGTATCCGTCGGCCCGGATGGTCACCGTCGCCTATCTGGAGGTGCGTTGCCGTCCCCGGTTCCTGGAGAGCGTCAGCGCCGCCGCGGCCCGGCTGCCCTGGGTCTTCAGCGTCGACGAGACCGCCGGTGACTTCGACCTCCTCCTGTCCGTGGTGGCCGCCGACCTGCCCACCCTCGGCCGCCATGTGCGCCGGGTCGTCGGCGAGTTGCGCGGCGTCCGTTCCACCCGTACGCGACTGGCCGTCCGGCTCTTCGGGGAGGGCGGCGACTGGCAGGTGCGGGCACTGGACCCGGCCGAGCGCGCCGCACTGTCCGCCCCCGGGGCGCCGGGCGGCCGGATCTCCCACCACACCCGCAGCACCTACGGCACGCAGTCCCAGGACGGCCCCCGCCCCGAGGACCCGGCCCTGCTCGCGGCGCTCGGCGCCGACGGCAGGCTCGGCTACAAGGAGCTCGGCGCGGCGACGGGCCTGAGTGAACACACCGCCCGCCGACGGCTCCAGCGGATGATCCGCGAGGGCGAGGTGACGATCCGCTGCGACCTGGCCCATCCGCTGGCGGGCCTGCCGACCGCCGTCGTCTACCGGGCGGTCGTGCCGCACGGAAAGCTGGAGGAGACCGGCAGTGCGCTGGCCCGGATGCAACAGGTGCGGCTGTGCACCTCCGTGAGCGGACCGCACAACCTGCTGGTCATGGCGTGGCTGCACGGTCTGGACGGGGTCGACCCGTTCGAGGCGATGCTCGCGGACCGCCACCCGTCCCTGGAGGTCAAGGACCGCACGGTGATCCTGCACTCGCCGAAGCGGATGGGCCGGCTTCTCGACCTCGGGGGGCGGGCCGTTGGCCGGGTGCCGTTCGCACTGCCCCCTGGCTGAGGGTTACTTGCGCGCCCCACGGGCATCTAGTTAGGTTAGCCTTGCCTAGCTGCACGGGGGAGTGGGCTTCGGCCTGGCACACGGCCGAGGCGGATCGCCGATTCCTCCCGCGCGCCCCGCCGCCGACCTCCGCTGGAGCCCACCCGATGAACCAGACCCTGTCGCCCGCGCGAATACCCGCGCGAATACGCGAAGTCCGGGCCGCGCGGCCCGGGTCGGCGCACCGGACGGCGCTCCCTTCGGGTGGTACCGCATGAGCCGCGAGGACCACAGGCACCGCCATCTGGAGCGGATCGCCGAGGTCCGGGCGGGCCGGCAGGCCGAGGACGTGGCCTATCCGATCCGGATCCGCGAGACCGAGGTCGTACGTACCGCCATGGTTGGCTCCGGTCTGCTGCGGGTGACGCTGGGCGGGGCGGGGACCGAGGGGTTCGAGTCCCATTCGCCCGAGGAGCACGTGAAGTTGTTCTTCCCCGACGAGGACGGCGCGCTGCGGCCGCCCGAGCCGAACGGGCTGATGCTGCGCTGGGCGGGGACGCTGGGCATCACCCGGCAGTACACCGTGCGCCGTTACGACCCGGCGACCGGTGAGATCGACATCGACGTGGCCCTGCACGAGGGCGGACTGGCGTCGGACTGGGCGAGCGCGGTCGAGCCGGGCGCCGTCATGCCCGTGGCGGGGCCGCCCGGCGGGCGGATCGTCCCGTACACGTACGACCGCTATCTGCTGGCCGCCGACCTCACCGCGCTGCCCGCGCTCGCGCGCTGGCTGGAGGAACTGCCCCGGAGCGCGAAGGGCTGGGCGTTCGTCGAGGTCGCCGACGCGGCCGAGGAGATCGAACTCGACGCCCCCGAGGGCTTCGAGGTGCACTGGCTGCACCGCGGCGGCAGCCCGGCGGGCACCGGCGACGCCTTCGCGAAGGCCGTGACCGCGGTGACCGTGCCCGAGAACGAGCGGGTGTACGTGTGGGCCGCGGGCGAGGCGGGCCAGCTCAAGCCGATCCGCCGCTGGGTGCGCGACGAACTGGCGCTGGACAAGGCCGACTACGACATCACCGGCTACTGGAAGTGCGGCGTCGCCAACTTCGACGACGACGACCACCCGCACTGACCGGCCGAGCCGCGCACAAAGCACCAAGCAGCAGGCACCACGCAGCCAGTCAGCCAGTCATGAGCAAGGAGCGTCACATGTCCCTACGCAGAACCTCGGGCCTGGCCACCGCCGTCACCACGGCACTGGTCCTCGCCCTGACCCTGACCGGCTGCGGGTCGTCGGACGGCGTCTCGGACGCCGGAGGCAAGGGCAAGACCCGGGTGTTCGCCGCGGACAACGGCAAGATCACCATCCCGGCCGACCCGAAGCGCGTGGTGGCCACCGGCTACGCCGTGCCTGCCCTGATCGAGGCCGACGCACCCCTGGTCGGCATCTCCTCCTGGCCGCGCGGCGAGGCGATGATGACCAAGGAGGACCTCGCCACCTACAAGAAGCTCACCAGGGTGGCGGGCGCGCAGGCGGCCGAGACCAACTACGAGGCCATCGCCGAGGCGGATCCCGACCTGATCGTCATCGGGGTGCCCACCCCGGTGCTCGGCGACATCGACATCAAGCGGCTGGAGTCCATCGCCCCGGTCGTCGCGATCGGTCCGACCCTGCCGTCCGCGTGGCGCGAACTGTCCCACAAGCAGGCCGACGCCGCCGGTGCGCTCGGCGAGTTCGACGCCGCCAAGAGCAAGTACGAGGCCAGGGCCGCCGAGATCAGGACCAAGTACCAGGGCGTGCTGCCCCAGCTCAAGACGGGCCACCTGGGCGGCGCTTACGGCGAGGTCCCCAAGGGCTCCTTCCAGCGCGAGTTCGGTGGCTCCTGGGGCTCGAACATCATCGAGGACGTCGGCGCCAAGTACTACGGCAAGGTGAAGAAGACGGGGCCTGGCTCGAAGGCGGTCAGCGAGTACCCCTCCATCGAGGAGATCCCCGCCTCGTTCGGCGAGGCCGACGCCATCACGTACTCGGTCAAGGCCGACGGCAGCATCCCCGAGTCGGTCAAGTACGTCATGGACTCCAAGCTGTGGAAGAACCTGCCCGCCGTCAAGGCGGGGAAGGCCTTCCCGGTCCGCTACACCGAGGCCGCCACGTACAAGTCCGCCATGCTGACGCTGGACGCGATCGACAAGTCCTTCGCGCCGCTGCTGAAGAAGCCGTGACCGTCGAGGTCCTCGCGTCCGGGAAGCCGGAGAAGCCGGGCAAGTCGGGGAAGGCGGGGAAGGCGGGTGGGGGCCGGGGCTTGTCCCGACCCGTCCTCCTCGTCGCCGGGCTGGTGCTGCTCGCGGTGATCGCCGTGCTCAGCATCGGCATCGGCGCCCGCTCCGTCGCCCCTGCCGAAGTGCTGCGCGCGCTGCTGGACTTCCAAGGTACGGACGACCAGGTCGTCGTACGGGACGTCAGGGCGCCGCGCGCACTGCTCGCCGTCGCGGTCGGCGCCGCCCTCGCGGTGTCCGGCGCGCTGATCCAGACGCTCGCCCGCAACCCCCTCGCCGAGCCCGGCATCCTCGGGGTCACCGCGGGTGCCGGGTTCGCCATCACCCTCGGCGCCGGTCTCGGCCTCGCCGCCGGGCAGGTGGGCCAACTGGGCTGGGCCGTCGGCGGATCCGTGCTCGCGGCCCTCCTCGTGGCGGCCGTCGGGCGCCGCTCGCCGCTGCGCCTGGTGCTCACCGGGGTCGCGCTGACCGCCGTGCTGAGCGGACTCGCGCTCGGCCTGCGGCTGATGCTGCCCGACGTCTTCGACGTGTACCGCTTCTGGTCGGTAGGCTCGCTCGCGGCCCGCGAACAGGCGCCGCTGGCCTGGCCGTTGACCGCGATCGGGCTCGCCCTGGCCGGTTCGCTGCTGATCGGCCGGGCGCTCAACGCCCTTGCGCTGGGCGAGAACGTGGCCCAGACGCTGGGGGCCGACGTCACCCGGCTGCGGATCTTCGCCCTCGTGCTGATCACCGTGCTCAGCGGGGCGGCGACGGCGGTGGCCGGACCGATCCTGTTCGTCGGGCTGATCGTGCCGCACCTGGTCCGCAAGCCGGCCGGCGGCTCGGCGCCGTGGCTGATCCTCTACTCCATGGTGCTCGGCCCGGTCCTCGTGCTGGTCGCCGACATCGGTTCGCGCGTACTGCTGCCCACCGGAGAGGTACCTGTCGCCATCGTGACCGCATTCCTCGGCGGCCCCATGCTGATCTGGGCGGTCCGCCGCTACGGGGCGGGGTCCCTGTGAGCACGCTCGAATCCAAGGCGCCGGAGCGACAGAAGAGCGTCTCCGGACGGCGGGCCGCCCTGCCGAAGGCCGAGCGGCGCACCGTCACCCTCGTCGTGGTGCTGGTCGTCCTGATGCTCGGCCTCGGCCTGCTCGGGCTCTGCTACGGGGCGACCTGGTCCACTCCCGGCCGGGTGTTCGCCGTACTGACCGGAGCCGAGCGCTCCGTCGTCATCTCCGACTGGCGGCTCGCCAGGGTCCTGGCCGCACTGGTCTTCGGCGCCGCCCTCGGCGTCGCCGGAGCCCTCTTCCAGAACCTCACCCGCAACCCGATGGGCAGCCCGGACGTCATCGGCCTCGACGCGGGCGCCTACACCGGCGCGCTGCTCGCCCTCACCGTGTTCTCCGGTACGTCGGCCCAGTTGGCCACCGGTTCGGTGCTCGGCGGGCTGCTGGTGGCTGCCGCGATCTACTTCCTCTCGTACGAACGCGGATTCTCGGGGCTGCGCCTCGTGGTGATCGGCCTCGCCCTCAACGCGATGATGACCGCGGTCAACTCGTGGATCGTGCTGCGCGCCGACCTGGAAGTGGCCATCGCCGCGGTCGGCTGGAGCGCGGGCTCGCTCAACGGTGTCGGCTGGGGCGACCTGGGGATCCCGTTCGCGGTCATCGGCGTACTGCTGGCCCTGATGGCCACCCGTGCGCACGCCATGCACCAGGCCTCGCTGGGTGACGCCGTCGCGGTGGCCACCGGGGTGCGGCTCGACCGGCTGCGGCTGCTGATGGTGCTGGCCGGTGTCGGGTGCACGGCCACCGTGACCGCGGTGGCGGGCCCGATCGCGTTCATCGCGCTGGCCGCCCCGCAGATCGGCCGCCGCCTCGCGGGCGCGGCGGGAGTGCCGCTGCTGCCCGCCGCGCTGACCGGGTCCGTACTGCTGCTGGGCGCCGATCTGATCGCCCAGATGCTGCTGGCCCCCGTCGCGCTGCCCGTCGGCGTGGTGAGCACCGCGATCGGCGGCTGCTACTTGATCTGGCTGCTTACCAAGGAGGTGCGGCGCGCATGAGTACACCCGGTCGCATGAGTACACCCGGTACCGAGGCACGTCTGACCGCGCGGGACCTCACCCTGCGCTACGGGGACCGGGTGGTCTCCACCCGGCTGAGCCTCGACGTCCCCGACGGCGCGTTCACCGCCATCGTGGGCCCCAACGCCTGTGGAAAATCAACCCTGTTGAGGTCGCTGGTACGGCTGCTGCGCCCGGACTCCGGGCAGGTGGAGTTCGACGGCCGCGAGGTCGGCGGCTACCCGGCCAAGGCCCTGGCCAAGCAGCTCGGCTTCCTGCCGCAGGACCCGCTCGCCCCGGACGACATCAAGGTCCGCCAGCTCGTCGGCCGGGGACGCTTCCCGCACCAGTCGATGCTGGCCCTCTGGTCGCCCGACGACGGGGAGGCCGTGGCGGAGGCGATGGCCGCGGCGGGCGTCGCCGACCTGGCCGAGAGGCCCGTACAGGAACTCTCCGGCGGCCAGCGCCAGCGGGTCTGGATGGCGATGGTCCTCGCCCAGCAGACCCCGTACCTCCTCCTCGACGAACCCACCTCGTTCCTCGACATCACGCACCAGTACCAACTCCTCGGCCTGCTGGCCAAGTTGCGCGACGAGGGCCGCACGGTGATCGCCGTGCTGCACGACATCAACCAGGCGTGCCGGTTCGCCGACCACCTGGTCGCCATGAAGGACGGCCGGGTGGTCGCCGAGGGCGTCCCCTCGGACGTCGTGGACGCCGCCCTGATCAAGGAGGTGTTCGACCTGCCGAGCCTCATCGTCCCGGACCCGGTGACGAACACCCCGATGGTCGTCCCGACCCTGCAAGGAACGTGAACCAGGTGAGCGAGAAAGCAGAACCGGCAGAACCGGCAGGACCGACCGGGCCGACCGGCGCGGCGGGGAGCGGCACGCCGCCTGCCGAGCGGATCGACGCCCACCTCCTGCGCGTCGCCTTCATCCTGGTCCTCGGCACCTTCATGGCCACGGTGGACGCCACGATCGTCAGCGTCGGCATCGACACCCTGGCCGGTGAGTTCGGCGCCTCGGTCGCGCAGATCCAGTGGATATCCACCGCGTACCTGCTGGCCGTCGTGGCCGCCGTACCCGCGTCGGGCTGGCTGGCCGGACGGTTCGGCGGACGCCGCACCTGGCTGGTCGCCATCGGGGTGTTCCTGCTCGGCTCCGTGCTCTGCGCACTGGCCTGGTCGGCGAACAGCCTGATCGTGTTCCGGGTGGTCCAGGGCCTCGGCGGCGGACTGCTCCCCGCGACCGGGCAGGCCCTGCTCGCCCGCGTCGCCGGACCCGGCCGCACCGGGCGGGTGATCAGCATCGTCGCCGTCGTACCGCTGCTCTCCCCGGTGCTCGGCCCGCTGGCCGGCGGCTCCATCCTCGCCGTCGCACCCTGGCAGTGGCTGTTCCTGGTGAACCTGCCGATCGGGGCCGCCGCGATCCTGCTCGCCCGCCGGTACGTCCCCGTGGTCCCGCCCGCCCCGCAGCGCACGGCCTTCGACCTGCGCGGCGCGGTACTGCTCTCGCCGGGTCTTGCCGTACTGGTCTACGGGCTGACCGAAGTGGCCCACGGCCGTACGCTGCCCGCCACCATCGGCATCACGGCGGGCGTCGCGATGCTCATCGCCTTCACCGTGCACGGACTGCGCACCAAGGGCACCCCGCTGGTCGACCCCAGGCTCTTCACCCGACCGCCCTTCGGCGCGGCGGCCCTCGCACTGGTTGTGCTGGGCGCGTCCGTGTTCGGCACGATGTTCCTGCTGCCGCTGTACTTCCAGACCGGCCGGGGCCTCACCGCCTGGGAAGCCGGACTGCTGCTCGCACCGCAGGGGCTCGGCGCCGCGGCGGGCTCGATCATCGTCAACCGTACGATCGACAAGGTCGCCCCGCGGAACCTCGTCGTCACCGGCATCGTACTGATCCTCGTCGGCACCGTCCCGTTCACCCAACTCGGCCATCAGCCACCGGACTTGGTGATTGTCGCGGCGCTCGCGGTCCGGGGTGTCGGGATGGCCATGGTCGGCGCGCCCATCATGAACATCGTCTACAGCCGCATCGAACCCGCCCAGCTCCCGCGCGCGGCCGGTGCGCTCAACATGCTCAACACGGTGGGCGGTTCGGTCGGCACCGCCGCCCTCGCGGTCATCCTGCAGAACCGGCTCGGCGCCCAGGGCCCGGACGGCGTCGCCCAGGCGTTCGCCGACACGTTCTGGTGGGTGCTCGGCTTCTGCCTGCTCGCCGCGCTGGGAGCCACGAGGCTTCCCCGTACGCATGCGGGCCGACGGAAGCCCTAGGGCGACGGCGAAGTGTGGGGCGGGGGTGCCAGCAGGTCCACGAATGCATCCAGCCCCGCCTTCACCCGCGCCAGCGGCCAGCCGCGCCCGTGGCGCTGGTGGTCGAAGAGGGAGGGCGTGTACGCCATGAGGGCGAGGTCGGCCAGGTAGTCGGCGTCCGTGCCGGGGGCGATGCGGGAGATCAGGTCGTGCACCTGGCCGTGGTGGCGCTCGAAGCTGGGGCCCCGGAAGCGGGCCGCCGGTTCGCTGCTCTCGGCCAGCAGAAGCAACTCGCGGTGCGAATCGAGCAGTTCGGCCAGGCCGTGCAGGAACTGCCGCAGCTGCTCCAGGGGTTCGAGCTCCCCGTGCTGCGCGAACCACTCCTGGAAGCGGGCCTCGTTGTCGTTGATGAGCTCGTGAATGAGGCCCGCGCGGTTGGCGAAACGCCGGTACGCGGTGCCGACGCCGACGCCCGCCTTCTTGGCGGCGGCCTCCAGGGAGAGCCCGGCCGGCCCCTCGTCATCGAGGAGGCGGGCCGCTGCGTCGAGGATCTTCCGGCGGTTCTGGGCCGCGTCTGCACGTTCGGGCACCTCGACAGCGTACCCACCCATGGGTGTGACCAGGGACTCCTTGCTAAGCGGAGGAGCCTCCGCTTACCCTGACCGGGCTCAAGCGGAACATCTTCCGCTTGAGCCCGTTCTCGTGCTTGACGCGAAGGAGGAGGCTCCAGTGAAGGTGTCGGCGGCTGAGGAGGGGCGGGTGGCCGCAGGTCCGGCCCCGGAGCGGCGCGATCGGTGGTGGCTGGTGGTGGCCGCCGGTCTTGCCGTGTTCATCGCCCAGTTGGACGCCACGATCGTCGGGGTGGCGCTGCCCGTCATCGAGGGCGATCTGCACACCAGTACCGCCGTCGTGCAGTGGGTGGGACTCGGCTACCTCGTACCCCTGATCGCCTTCGCGCTGGGCACCGGACGCTGGGTGGACACCGCCGATCCCCGGCGCGTGATCACCCTCGGCGGGGTCGGTTTCGCACTGGCCAGCATCGCGTGCGGGCTGGCGCCTGGCGTGGGGTGGCTCATCGCCTTCCGGGTGCTCCAGGGCTTCTTCGGCGGGATCATGATGTCGCTGTCCGGGGTGCTGCCCGCGATAGCCGTGCGCCCCGAGGCGCGCGGCCGGGCCTTCGGCCTGCTGATGCTGCTCGGCACGCTGGGCGGGGTGTCGGGCCCGGTGGCGGGCGGACAGCTGGTCGAGGCGTTCGGCTGGCCCGCGATCTTCTACGTGAACGTGCCCGTCGTGGCCGTGGTCCTGGTGGTCGTCGCCCGCCAGCTGCCGCGCGGTCCGCGCCTGCCGCTGCCCCGCGCGTCCTGGCTGATCGAGGCCCTCACCCTGGGCAGCGGCGCCACGGCGGTACTGCTCGCCCTGACCCTGGCCTCCGAGCACCGGGCGCCCCAGTGGCTGCTGCTCGCCCTGCTTGCCGTGCCGCTGTGCTGGGCCTGGAGCCGCAGCCGCGAGTCCCGCTCGGTGCGCGAGGTGCTGGCGGTACGAGGGGTGGGCGGGCCGCACCTGGTGATCCTGGGCGGCTATCTGGCGGTGTTCGCGGTGATGTTCCTGGTGCCGTTCTTCCTCCAGCGCGAACTGGGCGTGGCACCCGCCGCCAACGGCCTGGTGATGGTGTGCCTACCGCTCGCGGCGGGCGTGGCGAGCGTGCTCGGCGGACGCCTCGCCGACCACCTGGCCCAGGGCGCGAAGCGGGTGGCGCTGGCGGGGACGGTACTGGTCACGGCCGGGGTTGCCCTGCTGCTCGTGGCCGACGGCCACTGGGGCCCGGCCGACCTGGCCTGGCGGCTGGCGGTCATCGGCCTCGGCTTCGGCCTGACCAACGCCCAGGCCCAGTCCCTCGCGATGGGCAGCGCGCCCAAGGCGCGGCTCGGCATGGTCTCCGGCACGACGAACCTGCTGCGGCAGTTCGGCATCGCCATGGGCTCGGCGGCCGGCGCCGCCGCGTGGGCGGTGAGCCCGGACGGGGCGTCGGCGATGCGGGCCGGCGCGGTGGTGGCCGTGGTGGCGGGCCTCGGCGCGGCGCTCGCGGTGGGGCGGACGGCGGGGCGGGGCGGGAAGGGCTGAGGGAGAGGGCAGGAGTGGCGCTGTGGGCCGGGCAAAGCTGACTGGGGTGGCCGCCTCGGCGCTGAGTGGCGAGGCGGCCACCCCGGTCGCGGGTGGCGGATGCTGACCGAGCGTCAGCCGGTGGTCGGCTTCACCATCTCGCCCAGTACCGTACGGAGGTCCTCGCCCGGCTGCGGTCGCAGTGCCGTGCTCAGGCGGTCCGCGCGGTAGTGCCAGTGGTGGTCGAGGTCCGGGTGGACCTCGGCGGTGTGGCCGACCTCGCTCCGGCTGTCCAGCAGGTCGCGGAGCAGATCGGTCAGCTCCGGCCAGCTCACGTGCCCGCTCACCGCGTTGGCGACGCCGTGGACCGGGGCGCTCAGGCACGCGGTCACGGCGCGGGCCAGCGCGGCGGCGTGCACCCACGGCGCGCCGTACCAGTCGTGGCCGCCGGTGCCCGGCGCGGGCAGGGTGATCGGGCGGTCGTGGGCGGCGGCCTGGTAGAGCAACCCGGTCGCGCCCCAGCGGAGTTGGTCGCGCAGCCGGTCGTGCGCGCCCCAGACGATCGGGGAACGCACCACGCTCGCGCCGCCCCGGCCCTCGGTGCCCGCCGCGCGCAGGAGGAGCTGCTCGCACTCGGTCTTCGCCTGCCCGTACGGGCTCAACGGCGCGCGGGACGGCGCCTCTTCGGCCACCCACGCGTCCGCCGGGTGCCCGTACGCGTCCACGCTGCTGACGAAGACGAACGGGCCGCCGCGCCAGGCCTCCACCATCGCGCGCATCGCCGCCACGTCCACCTCGGGACGGGTGAAGGTGGAGGCGGCGTGGATCACCGCGTCCGCCCCTGCGACCGCCGCGCGCAGGCTGTCCAGGTCGGCCAGGTCGCCCGCCACCACCTCGATGCCGTCGCCCTCGGGCACCAGGTGCGCGGACTCGGGACGGGCCAGCGCGAGCACCGGCCTGCCGAGGGCCGCGAGTTCGCGCAGCACGAAGGCGCCCACACCACCCGTACCGCCGGTGACCAGAACGGTCCCGGAACGCCTCGCGGTCGACTTCGCTGCGGCGCGCGGTGCCGACGCGGCACGCCGGGCCGCCGCACGGGTGTCGAGCAGCGCGGTGAGGGCGCGCGGGGTGCGGGCCTCCATGATGTCGAGCCCGGTCAGCGGGAGTTCGAGCGCGGTCCGCAGCCGCTCGGCGAGCTGGACGGCGGCCAGCGAGTGCCCGCCCAGGGTGAAGAAGTCGTCGTCGGGCGCGGGCCGGCGGCCGAGGAGGTGGGCGAAGCCCGCCGTGACGGCCTCGGCGTGCGGACCGGAGAGGACCGGAGCCGAGGGGGCGGCCGGAGCGACCGGAGCGCCGGGCAGCCGGGTGGTGTCCGGCGTGCCGTCCGCCGTGCGCGGCATCGCGTCCAGGAGGACCACCGCGACGGGCACCGACTCCCGGGCGAGCGCCGCCCGGAGCCCGGCGCGCAGCTCCGCGGGGGACGGCACGGCGCGGTGGTCGTGCGCGACGGCGTACGCGAGGAGGGGCCCGCCGGGCGGGTCGACCACGGTGGCTTCGGCGATCCGGGGATGGGCGCGGAGCGCGGCCTCGGCGCGGTGGGGAGAGGCTTCGGGCTGCCCGGGGTCTCCCTGCGGACGCGGTACGTCCGGCAGGCCCGGCAGCGTCGAGAGCCGGCGGTCGGGGTCGGCGGCCACCGCCGTCAGCAGGTCGGCGAAGGCCTGCCCCAGTGCCGTCCCCGTCGCGTCGTCCAGCGCGGCCCGCCCGTACTGGACCAGACCCGCCGGAGCGTCGGTGTCCACCAGGGCGAACGTCAGGTCGAACTTGGCCTCGCCCAGGGCGACTTCGACCGGTTCGGCGCGCAGGCCCGGCAGTCGCAGCGCGGTGGGATCGCCCAGGACGTCGGACGTCACCCGCACCAGAGCGCTGCCGTCGCTGCCGCGCGCCGCGGCGCCGAGCCGTTCCGTGATGAGGTCGTACGGCACCTCGCGGTGCTGCTGCGCGTCGAGCAGGGCTTCCCGTACGCGCTCGACCAGCGCCCCGAACCCGGGGTCGCCCGACAGGTCCACCCGTACCGGCAGCGTGTTCACGCACAGGCCCACCAGCCCGCGCATCGCCTGACCCTCGCGGTAATCGGCCGCACAGCCGATGACCAGGTCGTTCCCGCCGGTCAGCCGGTGCAGCGCGGCGAACGCCGCCGCCAGCTGCACGGTGAACAGCGTCGCCCGGCGCGCCCGGCCCGCCTCGCGCAGAGCGGGCAGCACCTCAGCCCCGAGGGGTACGAGGCGGGTGGCCGACGGCCGCGAGGCCAGGTCGGCGGGGGCTTCGGCGGGGCGGGGGAACGCGGGCGGCGCGGCCCCGGCGAGGCGGTCGGCCCAGTGGTCGAGACCCCGGGCGAGCGGCCCGTCGGCCCGGCCCGCGTACGCGTGCTCGCGCCGGGCGAAGTCCGCGTACTGCGGGGGCGAGGGGTCCGGCTGCCGGGACGGTACGGCGGTGCGCGCGGCTGCCGCGTACAACTGGCCGAGCTCGTCGGAGACGGTCTCCAGCGAACCACCGTCCAGGGATATGTGATGGAACGTCAGGAGAACCGTGTGGTCCTCGGGGCCGTGCCGCAGCACCAGCGCGCGCGGCGCACTGCCCTCGGAGAGGTCGAAGGGCAGGCGCGCCTCGGCGGCCAGCAGGCTCGCGTACCCCTCCTCTCCGTCCGTGTGGTCCGTGTCGACCACACGGACCGGGTACGGGCGCGGGGTCGGGCAGGTCTCCTGGTACGGCACGTCGTCGTGGTGCCCGTACCGGGTGCGCAGGATCGTGTGGCGCTCGACCAGCGTGGTGAGCGCCTCGCCGAGCGCGTCCAGGTCGAGCGGTCCGGCCAGCCGGGTCGCGAACGGCACGCTGTAGACCCCGCTGCGGTGCCCGAGCCGGTCCATCAGCCACATGCGGCGCTGGGCGTGCGAGAGAGGGGCGGGACCGGTGGAGGGCTCGGCCGGAGTGGTGGTCGTCGCCGTCGTCCGGGCTGCGGTGCGGGCCCTGGCGCGGCGCAGCAACTCTTCCTGGAGGGCGGCGGGGGAGGTGTCAGTGGACATCGGAGTGCTCCGGCGCGTCGGCGTGGGAAGAGGGGGCAGGGGCAGAGGTGGCGGCGGGCAGGTGCGGCAGGTCGGCGTGGGCGCTCAGCAGCGCGCGCTCGACCAGGGCGGCGTGCCCGGCCACGGTCGGTGCGGCGAAGAAGTCCGCGAGCGACACCTCGACGCCCAGGTCCTCGCGGAGGTCGTCGGTGATGACGAGGGCGAGCAGGGAGTGGCCGCCGAGGGCGATGAAGTCGTCGTCGGGGGAGGCCACTTCGCACTCCAGCGAGCGCGCCCACACCTCGGCGACGGCCTGCTGGAGCGGGGTCAGCGGCTCGGTGCGGGCAGCGGCAGCGGCAGCGGTGTCGGCCGTCGGGGTCACCGCCGCCGTCACCGTCGCCGGGTCGAGTGCGGCGAGCGCACGCCGGTCGACCTTGCCGGTCGAGGTCAGCGGCAGCCGCTCCACGACGGTCAGTTCGTCCGGTACGAGATGGGCGGGCAGCAGGTCCGCGAGCTGGGCGCGCAAGGTCTCCGCACCCGGCGCCGCCCCTGCCGCCCCGACCACGAAAGCGGCGAGCCGCGCGTCGTCGGGGGTGGGCCGGCGCACCGTCACGGCCGCGTCGTCGACCTCGGCCATGTTCCGCAGGATGTGCTCGATCTCGCCCGGTTCGATGCGGTGGCCGCGCACCTTGACCTGGTCGTCCGTACGCCCGTGGTAGTCGAGGGCCCCGTCCTGGCGGGCCGAGACGACGTCGCCGGTGCGGTAGAGGCGACCGAGCGTCGGGTGCGCCACGAACCGTTCGGCGGTCAGCGCGGGCTGTCCGACGTAGCCGTGGGCCAGCCGGGTGCCGCCGACCCACAGTTCGCCCTTCGCGCCCGCCGGGACGGGTGCGCCGTTCGCGTCGAGGACATGGGCGCTCGCTCCCGCGACCGGGCGGCCGATGGGCACCGGGCCGTCGCAGTCCGCGTCGGTGACGCGGTGCGCGGTGGCGAAGGTGGTCGTCTCGGTCGGCCCGTAACCGTTGACCAGCTCCAGCCACGGGAAGGGCCGCAACACCGACCTGGCGTGCTGCGCCGACAGCGCCTCGCCGCCCACCACCACCGTCCTGAGCAGCGCGAACACCCGCGAGCGGCGGGCGGCGAGCTGGTGGAAGAGGGCGGTGGTGAAGAAGGCGACGGTGACGCCGTGCCGCTCCACCTCCTGGACCAGGTCCTCGAAGGACGGCCGCTCGGCGGGACAGACCACGACGGCGGCACCGTTCGCGAGGGCGACCCACACCTCGAAGGTCGAGGCGTCGAAGGTGGCGGGCGAGTGCAGCAGCACCCGGTCCCGTGCGGTCACGGTGACGTACGCCGGGTCGGTGACCAGCTCGGCGACGGCACCGTGCGGGACGGCGACGCCCTTGGGGCGGCCGGTGGAGCCGGAGGTGAACATGAGGAAGGCGGCGGCGTCGGGACCGGGACCGGGGCCGGTATCCGTCCCCGCTGTACCTGTACCTGTACCTGTACCTGTACCTGTCGCTGTCGCGGGGCTCGCGTCTTCGTTCGCGTACGACAGCACGTCCGCGTCCAGCGCCAGGCTCGGGCCGATCCCGTCCGCCGCGGCTGCCAGCAGCTCGTCGTCGCCTACGGTCAGCTTGGCCCCGGAGTCGGCGAGCATCGCCTCGGTACGGGCACGCGGGTGCGCCGGGTCCAGCGGGACGCACACCGCACCCGCCCGCCACAGCGCGAGCTGGGCGACGACGGTACGGGCGGAGCGCCGCGTCAGCAGTGCCACGATGTCACCGGGACGGATGCCACGGTCGTGCAGGATCGAGGCCAAATGACGTGCAGCTACCGTCAGTTGACGGTACGTCAGCATGGTCTCGCCGTCGACGAGGGCCAGCGCGTCGGGGGTCCGCTCGGTCTGCCGTGCGAGCAGGGTGGGCAGATCGGTCCTGTGGTCCGGCATGGAGTTCCTCTCGGGCATCTCAGGCCTCCGCGCTTCGGGCGGCGGCGCACCGTGCGTCGAGTACGGCGGCGACCGCACGCAGATCGGGCTGCCGCAGCATCTCCGGCGCGCGCAGCCGCACTCCGGTCTCCCGCTCGATCCTGGCCAGCAGCCGGGCCACGACGACGGAAGTGCCGCCGACGTCGCTGAAGTTGTCGTCCAGTGCGATGTCGGTACGGGCGAGCAGTTGGCGCACCGTGCCGAGGACGAGCTGTTCGCTCGGGGTGCCGGTGGCGGCCTCCGCGCTGTCGGGCGTGCCGGTCGTGTCGGGGGTGTCCGCTGCCTGCGGCACCTCCTTCGCCAGCAGGGCCGGCCGGTCGACCTTGCCGTTGGCGTCCAGCGCGAACGCGCTCACGATCCGTACCGCCGAGGGAACCGCCTGCTCGGGCAGCCAGGCGCGTACCCCGGCCAGCAGTGCGTCCGCGTCCGGTGTCGCGGTGGCGTCGGCGGCCGGGAGTACGTACGCGACGAGGCGTGCGCGGCCCTCGGCGTCCCGGGGGGCCACGACGACCGCGCTGCGCACGGCGGGGTCCTGCTCCAACGCGGCCTCGACCTCGGCCGGTTCGATGCGTACGCCGCTGATCTTCACCTGGTCGTCGAGCCGCCCCAGGAAGTCGATGACGCCGTCGGGCCGCATGCGGACCCGGTCGCCGGTGCGGTACATCCGGTCCGCCGCTGCGTCGGCCGAGGCCGTTGCTCCCGTGGTGAACCGGCTTTCGGTGAGCGCGGGATCGAGATAGCCCAGCGCCAACTGTGCGCCGCCGATGCGCAGTTCGCCGTCCGTGCCGCGCGGCACGACCTGCCCGGCCGCGTCGGTGACCGTGAGGGTGACGCCCGGCAGGGGCCCGCCGATCGGAGGCGCGGAGTCCTCGTGCACATCGGCGTCGGTGGGCCGCATGGCGTGGGTGGTGGTGATGACGGTCGCCTCGGCGGGGCCGTAGGCGTTGTGCACGGTGGCCGTGACGTCGGGCCCTGGCCTACGGCGCATCCGGTCGCCGCCGACGAAGAGGTGGCGCACCACCAGACCGGCGGGCCAGGGGCGGTCGAGCAGCGGCTCGACCATGGGCGTGGCCGTCACCGCGACGGTCACGGCGGCGTCGCGCCACCAGTCGGTGAGCGCGCCGGGGTCCCAGCGGACCGCGTCGGGGGCGGGTACCAGCGCGGCGCCCGAGGTCAGCCCGGCCCACAGCTCCATCACATGCGGGTCGAACGCGACGCCGATCAGCAGCGACTGTCGGTCACCGGGACGGATCCCGGTCTCCTCGCGGAACCAGGCGAGCAGCGCGGCCAGCGCGGGCTCGGCCACGGCGACGGCCTTGGGCCGCCCGGTGGAGCCCGAGGTCAGCACGGCGTACAGGGAACCGGGCAGGGCGGGGCGGGCGCCGGGCGCGGGCGGAGCGAGGGTCATGACGACCTCGGACGCCGCGTTGGCGCCCTCGCCGGGCAGCGGCAGCCGCAGACACTCGTCGGCCGCCTCGCGGCGGTCCTTGGGGAGTACGTCCGGCGCGCCGATCAGGGCCACGACCCCGACGTCCTCGCCGACCGCGGCCAGCCGCCGCTCGCCGGGGCGCGGGCCGAGCGGCAGGTAGACGGCGCCGGTCCTGGCCAGCGCGACGGCCGTCACCACGAGGGCCGCCGAACGGTCCAGGCAGACACCGACCAGATCGCCGGGGCGGATCCGCCCGTCCCAGGCCCGTACGACGGCGTCGGCAGCGGCGTCGATCTGCCCGTACGTCCAGGAACGCTCACCGTCGACCACGGCGGGAGCGTCGGGTGTACGGCGCACCCACTCCTCGTAGCGGGAGAGCACACCGCCGAGGGTTTCGGGGTCAAGTGCCGCGCCCCGCACGACACTTGCCACGCCGTCCTGACGTACCGTCAATTCTTCGTGCAAGGTCTCGGTCATCGTGACTCCGTCGGTACGGTCGTGGCGGTGGGGGCGAGGGCGCGGGCCTGGTCGGCGAGCACCGGGTTGCGGAAGAGCAGTCGCAGCGGCGGACGTTCGCCGAGCCGCGGCTCCAGCCAGGCGGCGAGCTGCGCGGCGAGCAGGGAGTGACCCCCGACGCGGAAGAAGTGCGAGTCCGCCGCGAACCGCCCGTGCCCGAGCACCTCGCGCCAGCCCTCGGCGAGGAGGGCGAGGGAGGGGTCGGCGGACAGGGTGAGGTCGGGGTGGGAGTCCACGTGGGCTTCGGCCGCGGAGGAAGAGGAGGAAGCGGCCCCGGCCCCGTGCGACGCGGCCTCGGAGGCCCCGGAGGACGCGGCCTCGGCTCGGGCTCCGGCTCCGGAGGCTCCGGCCCCGAAGGACCCGGCCCCGGAGGACGCAGCCCCGGCCTGGGCTCCGGCCCCGGAGGACGCAGCCCCGGAGGACGCGGTCCCGACCCGGGCTCCGGCCCCGACCGGGGCGCCGTCTCCCGCTCCGCCCGCCGAGCCGCCCGCCGGCTCCAGCTCCGCCGCCAGCCGGGCCAGTGCCACCCGGTTCGGCTTGCCGCCCGCCAGGGTCGGCATGGTGTCGAGCGCGATCCACCGGCCCGGTACCAGCGCCCCGGGCAGCCGCTCGCTCAGCGCACTGTGCAGCGCCTGCTCGTCGGTGGTCGCCCCCGCGCCCTCCAGGAACCCGACCAGTCGCGGGTCGCCGCCCGGCGTCCTGTCCAGCACCACGGCACACGAACGCCCGCCGAGCACCGCGGACGCCGCCGCCTCCACCTCCTCCAACTCGATGCGGTAGCCCCGCAGTTTGATCTGGTTGTCGCGCCTGCCCAGGAAGCGCAGCAGTCCGTCCGGGCCCCGGAAGCCGAGGTCGCCGGTCAGGTAGACCCGTTCGCCGCCCAGCGCCGGTACGGGCACGAAGCGGGCCGCCGTGGTCTCCGGGTTGTCGACGTACCCCTCCGCCAACCCGGCCCCCGCGATGGCCAGTTCGCCCACTCCGCCGTCCGGCAGCAGGCGCAGGCCCGGGTCCAGTACGTGGACGCGCTCGCCGGGCAGTTCGGTGCCGAGGGGGACCTCCGCCCCGTCCGCCAGCGCCGCCGGGTCGATCTCGTACACGGTGGAGCTGATCGCCGCCTCCGTCACGCCGTAGGCGTTCATCACCCGCACGTCGCCCGTATCGGCCAGGAAGCCGCGCAGCACGTCGGCCGGGATGCGCTCGCCGCCGAGCACCAGGAGCCTCGGCGTCCACCGGCCCTCGCGCAGTGCGGGCCGCAGGTCCTCACGGGTGGCGAGGAAGTAGCTGGTGGGCAGGTTGGCCACGGAAACCCGTGCGGCGGCGAGGAGTTGGGCCAGCTCGGTGCCCGTGGGCACCTCGACCTCCGGCACCACCAGGCACGCCCCGGCGTACAGCGAGGGCAGCACCTCCTCCAGTGCCACGTCGAACGACGGCTGCGCGAACAGCAGCACGCGGTCCCCGGCGGCCAGCGCGAAGCGGTCGGCGACACCGGTCAGATGGTTGCGCAGCGCGCCACGCCCGACCGCGACCGGCTTGGGAACGCCGGTCGAGCCCGAGGTGTGGATGATGTACGCGGCCGAGGGCACGGCCCGCGCGCCCGGTGCGGCGGGCGGCAGTACGGCGTCCCCGACCGTGCCCGTCGGCAGTCCCTCCCGTACCGGAACCGCCACCTCGGCGTCAGCACCGGCATCGGCGGAGACCAGCACCAGCGCCGGACGCAGCCGGTCGAGCAGCAGCTCCAGCCGGGCCGGGGGGTCCGACGGCGACAGCGGACAGTACACGGCGCCGGTCCGCAGACAGGCGAGCAGCGTCACTACCGAGGCCACACCGCGCGGCAGCACCGTCGCGACCGGCTGCCCCGCCGTCACCCCGGCAGCGGTCAACCGCGTTGCCAGAGAAGCGACTTGGGCGTCGAGCTCCCCGTAGGTGATGCGCCGCGAACCGATCAGCAGCGCGGGCAGCGACGGGTCCTGCGCGGCGACGGCAGCCACGGGATCGAGCGGATCGCCGCCCGACGTGACCACGGGCGCCACCGCGGACGAGTCGTCCACCACCACCGGCGCGAGCTCCGCGAGCACCGCACCCGGCGCGTCCAGATACGCCCGCACCAGATCGAGGAACCGCCCCGCCAGCAGCCGCGCCACGTCCTCGCCGAACAGATCGGCGTCGTAGTCCCACACCATCGTCATGCCCGCCGCCCCGTGCCGGGGACCGACCCCGCGCCGGTCGTCCGGCAGCAGTACGACGTCGAGGTCGAAGCGGGTGGTCCCGGTGTTGAAGCCCTCGAACAGGGAGACCTCAAGACCCGGCACCTCCAGGTCCGGCAGCACCGCGTCGTGCGCACTGAACATCACGCCGAACAGCGGATTGTCCGCGCCCGAGGTGTGCCGGCCCAGCGCCCTGGTCAGCTCCTGCACCGGGACCTCCTGGTACGGCAGCGCCCGCACCAGCGTGTCCGTCACCTCGTCCATGGTGTCCTGGGCCGGGGCGTCCGGGTCCAGCCGCAGCCGCAGCGGGATGGTGTTGACGAACATCCCCACCGCGTCCTCGAAGCCGGGCGGACGGTTGCCGACGGCCGTGCCCACCACCATCTCGGTGCGCCCGCTGTGCCGCCGCAGCAGCTCCGCGAACAGCCCAAGCAGCGTGGCGAACGGGGTCAGCCCGCGCTCCCTGGCATGCGCGCGCAGCCGCTCCGCGAGGTCCGCGCCGATCGACTGGCGGAGCTGCCCGCCGTGGTGCCGCCGCTGGGCGCCGGGCCTGGTCAGACCGGGCAGGGGCATGTCGAACGAGGCGTCCGCCAGCTCGGCGGTCCAGAATTCGAGCCCCTCCCGTACGTCGTCGGCGTGCGCGGCACCGGTCTGGGCGAGGACGTGGTCGGCGTAGGAGGAGGCGGAGGGCACCTCGTAGTCCTCGCCGAGCACCTCGGCGCGGTAGACGCCGAAGACGTCCGCGAGCAGGATCGCGAACGAGTGCCCGTCGTGGATCAGATGGTGCTCGACGTGGATCAGCCGGTGGTGCTCCCCGGCCAGCCGCACCAGCGTCCAGCGCAGCAGCGGCGCCTCGAAGGTGTCCAGCGGGCTCTCGGCCTCGGAGCGCAGCAGCTTCAGGAACGCCGCCTCGGGGTCGGCCTCCTGGGACAGGTCCACGGTGTTCAGCCGGGGCGGGCACACGTCGGCGACCCGCTGACCGGGCATCGCACCCGGCACGGGCACGAGTTCCAGCCGCAGGCCGGGGTGCCTGGCCAGGGTGGCGGCGAGGCCCTTGCGCAGGGCGTCGGTGTCGAGGGAGCCCCACAGATCGAGGGAGGCGGTGAAGTTGTACGCGCGGCTGCCCGGCTGCACTTGCTCGTGCAGCCAGACGATCTCCTGCGAGGAGGAGAGGGGGAGCATGGCGATCCCTTGGGTTGTCGGGTCGGATGTTCGGGCGTGACAGGGAGGGCGGAGGGTACGGTCGTGCCCGCCGCCCGGGCGGTGCCCCGGCCGGCCCACGGATCGCGCGGGCCGCCACCGGGCGGTGAGGTACTGAGGGAGGAGAGCAGGGGGTACGGGAGGTACAGGAGGTACTGGAGGTGCGCGGGCAGGCGCTAGCCCACGGGAATCGCGGTCCGCAGCTCCCCGCACAGCGCCGCGAACGCCTCCTGCGCCGCGTCGTCGTCGAGCACGGCCCGGTCCCAGACCATCCGCAGCTCCACTTCGGGGCCCTGGACGACCGACACCGCGAACGGCGCCCGTACCGCCCGGCCCTCGACCTGCACCTCGCGGCCCCTCACGCCGTCCAGCCGCAGCGCCGGGCGCCGCCGGGCGTCGTCCACGGTCAGCAGGCCGTCGAGCTGCCCGGACCAGCTGGATCCCGCCGCCCTGGCCGCCCGTACGACCTCGTCGAAGGGCGTGTCGGCCCGGTCGAGGTCGTCCCACCACTGGGTGGCCGTCGTGTCGGGGCCAGGCCGCAGCTCACCGGTGGCGGCGGGGAAGGCCACCGTATTGAGGAAGCAGCCGAGCACGGGCGCGGCGGCTGCCGGACGCCCGCCCCACGGATACCCGATCGGCGGCACCTGCTCCGCCCCGTACAGCACCCCGGCCGCGGCCCGGCAGGCATCAAGGAGCGTGGCGAAGGGAAGCCCCAACTGGTCGGACGGGATGACCAGTTCGGCTGCCCCGCTCGGCAGTACGGCACGCTTCCCGTCCCGTACGGCGGGCTTCGGGGCGCGCTCCCGTACGGCCCGCAGCCGCTCGCCCCAGTACGCCAGCGCGTCGGGCGAGCTCGACCGGTGCTCGGCGTCGAGCTGGAGCAGTACGGCCTCGCGGTAGGCGGCGAGTTCGGCGCCGACCTGGGCGGGCGACGCGTCCTGAGGGCCGAGCCGGTCCCGGTAGGCGGTGCCCAGTTCCTCGACGATCCGGGCGAGCGACTGACCGTCGCAGGCGGCGTGGTCGAGCACGACGGCGAGCACTTCCTCGGCCCCGGCCGGGTTCTCGTCGTCGTACGCCAGGAACAGCCGCAGCGGCGGCCCGTCGGCGGTCCACGCGCCGACCGCCCGGCGCAGTGCGTCGCGCACGTCCTCCCCGAGTACGCGAGTCACCTCCGTCACCGGGACGTCGGGCCGGGCGGGCCGGAGCACCGGAGTGCCCCGGACCACGTGCGCCTGGGAGCGCAGCGCGGGATGGACGGCCGCGAGGTACCCGGCGGCGGACCGCAGCCGTACCGGGTCCACGGTGCCGCGCGGGAACGCGAAGAACATCGGTACGGTGTCCGGCCGCCCGGCCGGGTCCATGGCACGTACCAGGACGAAGCGACGCTGGGCCCCGGTGACGGGCAACAGCCCGCCCTCCTGCCCCACTTCGCGCTCCGCGACAAGACGCTGATAACGGGTCAGATACTGACCGGTGATGCTGGAGTGCACGAGATCCTCTCTCGAATAGGTCATTCGTTGACGGCGGCGGCCTCGGCCGCGCGCTCTTCCCCGGGAACGCCTCGGGAGTCGTCGTCCGGCAGGTCCCGCATCTTCCGCAGCGGCGAAAGGAGCAGGGGCAGCGGTACGACGAGGAAGCCCGCCGCGCACACCCACAGCGCGGCCCGCGCCCCGAACCCGTCCGCGATCGCACCGCCGGCCAGGGCGCCGAGCGGCAGCGTGCCCCACATCATGAAGCGCAGCGTGGCGTTCATCCGGCCCAACAGCCGGGGCGGGCACAGCATTTGGCGGAAGCTGACCTGGGCGACGTTGTAGACCACCGCGCCGAAGAACACCGCCCCGGACGCCACCGCGAACAGCGCGGCGGCGGCCCCCTTCCCCGACAGCGGCCAGAGCAGCGCGAACGGCCCCGACACCAGCGGTGCCAGCCAGATGACGCGCCCCTGGCCGAACCGCCCGGCCAGCCGGCCCGCACAGACCGCCCCCGCGAGCCCGCCGACGGCCGAGGCCGCCAGCATCAGCCCGAGGATGCCGGGCTGGATGCCGAGCACCCGCACGAGGAACACGGTCTGGGTCGCCATCAGCATCGCGCTGAAGAAGTTCGCGAGCCCGGTCGCCCCTGCGATGACCCGCAGCAGCGGATGGCCGAGCACGAACCGCAGCCCTTCCGCGACGTCCTTGCGCAGCGACGCCCCCGGCACGGGCTCGGGCTTGCTCTCCGGTTTCCGTATCGCCATCAGAAACAGCGCGGAGACCGCGTAGCCGATCGCGTCGGCCACGATCGCGAGGTGCGCCCCGATGAGCTGCACCAGCCCGCCGCCCAGTCCTGGCCCCGCCACCTGGGCGGAGGAACGGACCGTCTCCAGGGCTCCGTTGCCCGACACCAGCTGTTCCCTGGGCAGGAGTTGGGGCAGATAGCTCTGGTGGGCCACGTCGAAGAAGACCGTGGCCACGCCGGTGACCAGCGCCACCACATACAGCTGGACCATCGTCAGCACGCCGCCGACCGCGGCCAGCGGCACGCTCGCCATCGCGGCGGCGCGCACCAGGTCGGCCCTGATCATCAGCGCCCTTTTGCGCATCCGGTCCACCCAGGCACCGGCCGGCAGGCCGATGAGCAGGAAGGCGGCGGTCTCGGCCGCGGTGAGCAGTCCCACCTGGAAGGCGGGTGCCTTCAGTTCGAGGACGGCCACAAGTGGCAGGGCGACCAAGGTGACTTGGGCGCCCACCTGACTGGCCGCCGCTCCCGCCAGCAACAGGCGGAAGTCACGCAGGCGAAGCAGGCCGCCGGAAGCGGCTCGTGGCGAGGAGGGCATGTGCACGACCTTCACCAGGCAAAGATCAAGAGTCAAAGCAAAGGGGATAGTTCCAGTCGAATATCCGGCTCAGGGGCCCAAGTTCCGCAAATTTTATGGCAGATGTGAGCGACTTGCAGATGAACTGCGGATGCGAGAGGCCATGGTGCGCACGGCTCGTGGCCGCAACCGGCGGATTCATCCGTGGGTTTTGAGCCGCCCAGTACCGCCGTGCGCACAGATGTCCGAAAATAGTCACTCCATACGGAGCTTAGCCGGATCCAGGAACCCCAACAGCCGTAAATGCGTCCCGAGTTGACCGACACGACACCGTGTGTAGCGATACGGGGTGTTCGGGTGGAGGTGGGCGTAGAGCCGGTTCCGTGCGTACGCAGGAAGAAGGGGCGCCGCCCGGCGGTGTGCTCGGGCGGCGCCCCGGTGGTTCGTGTGGTTCCGGTGGTTCGGGTGGTTCGGGTGGTTCGGGTGTTCCGCTGGGCGGTGCTCAGCGACGGGGGCCGTGGTCGTCGCCCTCGTGCGGGTGGGTCGACTCGTCCGGCGACTGCCAGGAATCGGCGCCCGCCTGTGGGTCGCGGGGCAGGTTCGCCCGGTGCCGGGAGGCGCGCTTGCTGCCGTACCAGAAGGCGATGAGCAGGACCGCGGCGACGACGAGGCCGATCACCAGGACCCACAACACGTGGGACCCCTCTACGGCGAGTGGGCTGAGGACTGCGGGGCTCGGAGTGTTCATCCACTGCGACTACCCCCCAGGTCGCGCCCTATATCACTTGTCGCCCCCTGCCCCTCGGATGGCGCATCCGCACTCGCGTCCCGCGTGTTACCTGTGCGTTCTGCACGGATGGAAGGTGACAACGGTGACTGTCGGGCCCTTCACACCGCGTGAAAGTGTCGGTCCGTCATCAGGGCGAGGCCGCGAACGAGGGCGAAGGAGTGCGCGTGAACAAGGGGTACGCCGTGTTCTGCGACGCGGACCGGCACTTCTACGACGCGCCCCACCGGGTGCAGCACGGCACACCGGCCCCCGGTACGTCCGACAGCGGCCAGTACGCCGCCGCCCTGCTCCCGGTGCCCGAAGGGTGGCAGCGGCACCGGTCCGGGGACTGGCTCGCGCTGCGACCGGTGACGGCTTCACTGCCTTCACAGGGCTGGAAGATCCATGTGTCGGCCTGTCTGGACAACGCCGAGTCGGTGCTGGCCCGGGTGATGGAGTACTGCGTTCCGCGCTCCATCGCCTTCAAGTTCGTACCGAGCCGGTATCTGCTGCACACCCGCAACGCGAAGTACGCCGACCGCAGCGCCAGCGGCAAGTTCATCACCGTCTACCCGGCCGACGACGCACAGTGCCGCACCATCGCGGAGGACCTCGACGCGCTCCTGGCCGGAGAGAAGGGACCGTATGTCCTCAGCGATCTGCGCTGGGGGGCGGGCCCGGTCCATCTGCGCTACGGCAGCTTCACCCGGCGCAACTGCTACGACGAGCAGGGCGAGATGCGGCCCGCACTGGAGGACCCGGACGGCGTCCTGGTGCCCGATGTGCGCGGCCCCTCCTTCCGTACGCCGGACTGGGTGACGCTCCCCGAGTGGCTGCGGCCCCATGCCCGGGCGCGGAACTCGGCGAGCGTCACCGACATCCCGTACACGATCGACAAGGCCCTGCACTTCTCCAACGGGGGCGGGGTGTACGTCGGTACCGACACACGGAGCGGGGCGAAGGTCGTTCTCAAGGAGGGCAGGCCGTACGCGGGGCTGGCGGCCGACGGCGCCGACGCGGTGGCCCGCCTGAAGCGCGAGCAGGAGGCGCTGGAGCGGCTGTCGGGGCTGGGCTGCACCCCCGAGGTGCTGGACAGCTTCGTGCTGGGCGAACACCACTTCCTGGTGATGGAGTTCATCGAGGGCAAGCCCCTCAACTCCTTCTTCGCACGCCGCCACCCGCTGATCGAGGCGGACCCGGGCCCGGAACGGCTCGCCGAGTACACGGCCTGGGCGCTGCGCATCCACGGGCTGGTGGAGGAGGCGGTGGCCGCCGTGCACGGGCGCGGGATCGTCTTCAACGACCTGCACCTGTTCAATGTGATGGTCTGCGAGGACGAGTCCAAGGTCGTGCTGCTCGACTTCGAGGCAGCCCTGCCCGCCGTCGAGAACCGGCGGCAGACCATTGCCAACCCGGCCTTCGTGGCCCCCGCGGACCGGCGCGGATTCGATGTCGACCGGTTCGCGCTGGCCTGTCTGCGGCTGGCCCTCTTCATACCCATGACCAGCCTCCTCGCCCTGGACCGCGCGAAGGCGACGCACCTGGCGGAGATCGCGGCGGACCGCTTCCCGGTCCCCGAAGGCTTCCTGCGGGAAGCGGTGGAGGAGATCCTGCGGGAGCCGGTGGCGGGGGCCGGAGCCCGGGCCGTGACAGCGCCCGTACCGGCGCTCGCGGCCCCGGCGGACCGGATACCGGCCCCGGCGGACCGGACACCGGCACCGGCGGACCGGATACCGGCCCCGGCCCGTCACTCCCGGCCCTACCTCCCGGTCCACCCCGGCGACTGGCCCCGCAGCCGCGACTCGCTGACCCGCGCGATCCTCTCCTCCGCCACACCCGGCCGCGAGGACCGCTGCTTCCCCGGCGACATCGCCCAGTTCGCCACGGTGGGCGGCGGGCAGAGCTTCGGATACGGCACGGCAGGCGTCCTGTACGCGCTGCACGCCAGCGGCGCCGGGCGCCACGAGCCGGGCGAGGAATGGCTGCTCGCCCGTACCAAGGAACCGGCCTCGGGCACCCCGCTCGGCTTCTACGACGGCCTGGCGGGCCTCGCCTGGACGCTGGACCTGCTCGGCCACCGCGCCCCCGCCCTGGAACTCGCCGAGATCGCCCTCGCCGAGCCCTGGGAAGACCTCTCCCCCGATCTGCACAGCGGCCTCGCGGGACTCGGCCTGGCCTTCGACGCGCTCGGTACGTCAACCGGCGAGCAGACCCTGCACGAGGCGGCACTGCGCTGCGCCGAACTGGTGGCCCGGCCCCGCCCGGAACCCGCCAGAGCCGGGCTGCTGCACGGCAACAGCGGCGGCGCGCTGCTGCTGATCCGGCTGTACGAGCGGACCAAGGACACCGCGCTGCTCGATCTCGCGGCCGACGCACTCCGCCGCGACCTGGCTCGCTGCGTACGCGGCGCCGGGGGTGCGCTCCAGGTGAACGAGGGCTGGCGCACCATGCCGTACCTCGGCGCGGGCAGCGTCGGCATCGGGATGGTGCTCGACGACTACCTCGCGCACCGGCCCGAACCCGGCGAGGGCGAGTTCGCCCGGGCACAGCGGGAGATCGTGGCCGCCGCGCAGGCGTCCTTCTACGCGCAGCCGGGCCTGTTCAGGGGCGCGGCGGGCATGGTGCTGCACCTGAGCCGCACCACCGCCGGGGGTCCGGGCACCCGGCCCGCCGACGTACGCGGCCAGATCGACGCGCTGGCCTGGCACGCCGTCCCGTACCAGGGCCAACTCGCCTTCCCCGGCGAGCAGATGATGCGACTCTCCATGGACTTCGCGACCGGCACTGCCGGTTGCCTGCTGGCCCTTGCGGCGGCGTGCGGCGAGGAACCCTCCGACGAAGAGCTGTCCGGCGACGCCCGGACGCCCGCCGCGCAGCTGCCCTTCCTGCCGCCGCTCCGGCGGCCCACGAGCCGGCCCCTTTCCGGGGCCGTACAGAAAGACACCGTCCCCAATGAGAGGAAATGACATGAGCGTTCTTGACCTCCAGTCGATGGAGACCCCCAAGGAAGAGGCGTTCGGCGACGTCGAGACGGGTGGCAGCCGGGCGAGCCTGCTGCTCTGCGGCGACAGCAGCCTGAGCCTCACCACCTGTAACTGACGCCCGAGTGCAACTGACGCCCGTCTGCGACTGACGCCAGTCCGTGACTGACGACGACGCACCAAGCGCCGGCCGTCGGTCCAGGACCGCGCAGGGCTGATGCGCGCCGACCGGGCCCCGCACGGGACTTCTCCGTGCGGGGCCTGTGGCGCGAAAAGGAGAGCGTGTGCTGTTGTCGTCCCCGACGAGGACCTCGGGCCGGAACGGACCCCGCCCCGCCGCCCCCGGCGACCGTCTGCTGCTCGCCATGGCGCGCCGCAACAAGGGCCGTGCGGCAGGGGTGTTCGCCGCGTCCGCGCTCGGGGCGGCGGCGGCCGTGGCCGCGCCCGCGGCGGTCGGGCGGGCCCTGGACCTGCTGCTGGCCCGTGATCCGGCGGCCGGGCGGTGGCTCGCGCTGTGTGCCGTACTGGTGGCCGCCGAGGTACTGCTGGAGGCGGCGGAGGCACTGTTCGCCGGAACCGCGCAGGCCCGCTCGACCGCGTGGCTGCGCACCCGCGGGGTGTCCCGGCTGCTCGCCGCACCGCCCCGGACCGCCGCCGCCCGCTTCTCGCCCGGCGACGCCGCCACCCGGCTGGCCGCGAACGCGACCGAGGCCGGAGCGGCGCCCGGGGCCGCCGCGGGACTCGCCGCCGCCGTGCTCGCCCCGGTGGGGGCACTGGTGGCACTGGCGCTGGTGGACCCGTGGTGTGCCCTGGCCTTCGTGGCGGGACTGCCACTGCTCCTGCTGGTGCTGCGCGCGTTCGCGACCGGTTCCTCCGACAGCGTGGCCCGCTATCAGCAGGTGCAGTCCACGCTCGCGTCCCGGCTGGCCGAAGCCCTCGCCGGGGCCCGCAGCATCGCGGCCGCGGGCACGCACGCCCGCGAACGCGCCCGGATACTCGCCCCGCTGCCCGAACTGGGCGTCCAGGGCGCGCGCATGTGGGAGGTGCACGGCCGCGCCGTGGCCCGCAGCGGGGTGCTGCTGCCGCTCCTGACGACGGCCGTGGTGGCGGTCGGCGGGTTCGGGGTGGTGACGGGCCGCACGAGCGTGGGCGAACTCCTCGCCGCCTCCCGGTACGCGGCGCTCGCCGCGGGCATCGGCGCGGTGGCGGGCCTCCTGGGCACACTGGTGCGCAGCCGTACGGCGGGGCGGCGGGCGGCGGAGGTGCTGGAGCTGCCGGAGACGGCGTACGGACGGGCCCAGGCCGAGGCCGCCGCCCCCGGCACCCTCGAACTGCGCGGCGTGAGTCTCGTACGGGACGGGAAGCGGGTGCTCGCCGGGGTGGATCTGGTGGTGCCCGGCGGGACGACAGCGGCCGTCGTCGGCCGGTCGGGGGCGGGCAAGTCGTCGTTGGCGGCGGTGGCCGGGCGGCTGTGCGATCCGGACGAGGGGCTCGTGCTCCTGGACGGCGTACCGCTGCCCGAACTGCGCGAGGGGGAGCTGCGCCGGGAGGTCGGGTACGCCTTCGAGCGGCCCGCGCTCTTCGGGGATTCGCTGGGCGCGGCCCTCGCGTCGGGCGCGCGGACGGCCTCGGCCGAGGAGGTGCGGGCGGCGGCGGTGTCGGCCGGGGCCGACGAGTTCGTCGCACGGCTGCCCGAGGGGTACGACACCCCTCCCCACGCGGCCCCGCTCTCCGGCGGAGAGCTCCAACGCCTGGGGCTGGCAAGGGCGTTCGCCCACGCGGGACGGCTGCTGATCCTCGACGACGCGACGTCGAGCCTGGACACCGCGACGGAACGCCGCGTCGAGCAGGCTCTGGCACGGGACCTCGGCCCCTGCACCCGGCTGGTGGTCGCCCACCGCCTCTCGTCGGCCGCACGGGCGGACGTGGTGGTGTGGCTGGAGGAAGGGCGGATACGGGGCGTGGGCACGCACCGGACCCTGTGGGAGCAGCCCGCCTACCGGGAGGTCTTCGCCGTGGGCGGCGGAGCGGGGGAGAAGGGGTGAAGGGCGCTGACGACGGGTCGCGTCGGGCACTGAGGAGCGAGGGCCGGAGGTTCTTCGGGCGGCGGCGGGGGGTGCTGTGGCGGCTCGGGGGCTGGTCGCTGCTGGAGGCCGGGCAGACCTTCCTCGGCGGATACTGCCTCGCGCAGGCACTCGACCGGGGATTCCTGGCCGGTCGCGGTGGGGTGGGAGCGGCCTGGCTGTCGGTGGCAGCCCTGGCGATCGCCGCCGGTGGACCGGTGGCGCGCGGGGTGTTCACCCAACTGGCGTCCCTGGTCGAACCGTTCAGGGACGGTCTGGTACGCCGCGCGGTCGACCAGGCCCTGCGACAGGCGACCGGGAGCGGGCGGGACGGGGTATCTGGTGCGGGGGCGTCAGGAGAGGGAGCCCGAACGGGAGCGGCCGGGGCGGAAGCCGCTGGGTCGGGAGCGGTCGGGTCGGGAGCCGCTGGGACGGGAGTGGCTGGGTCGGGAGCGGCCGGGGCGGAAGCCGCTGGGGCGGGAGCGACTGGGACGGGAGTGGCTGGGAAGGGGGCGGTCGGGGCGGGAGCCGCTCGGGTGGGAGTCGCTGGGTCGGCTGGGAGTGCTGTTTCGCGGTTGGCGCATCAGACCGAGATCGCCCGGGACAGCTTCGCGGGGCTGGTGCTCACCGTGCGGTCCTTCGTCTTCACGGCGGCGGGTGCGCTGGCCGGAATGTTCGCACTGGCACCGGAGTTGCTGCTGATCACGCTGCCGCCGCTGGCGCTCGGCCTCGGGCTCTTCGCCGCGACGCTGCGCCCGATGGCCGCCGCCCAGCGCGCCTTCCTCGATGCGGACGAGGAGTTCACCGAACGGGTGCGCGGTGCGGGTGCCGGCCTGCGCGACGTGGCTGCCTGCGGGGTGCGCGCGGAGGTCGGCGCCCATGCCGCCGAGGCTGCGGAGGCCGCGCGCACGGCCTCGTGCGCACTGGCCCGCTGGTCGGCCCTGCGCACACTGGCCCTGGGAGTGGCAGGTCAACTTCCGCCCCTTCTCCTTCTGTTGGCGACACCGTGGTTGCTCGGCCGGGGGCTCACCGCAGGCGTGCTGACGGGCGCGCTGAGCTATCTCGTACAGTCGCTGCTGCCCGCGCTGCACACGCTGATGGCGGCCCTGGGCGCGGCGGGAACGCGCCTGCTCGTGGTCCTGGACCGCTTCGCGGAGGTACCGGACCGCGCGCCGGCTCAGGGCCGTTCTCCCGTGCCGGAGCGAGCTCCCGCCTTGGACCGCACACCCGCTCCCGCCGCCGAGTTGTGCGACGTCACCTTCGCCCACGGCCCCGGCGCGCAGCCCGTCCTGCACGGTCTCCGTCTGGTCATCGGCGCCGGGGAACACCTCGCCGTCGTGGGCCCCAGCGGCATTGGCAAGTCGACCCTGACCCATGTGCTCGCCGGGCTGCTCCCGCCCGATCGGGGCACGGTACGCCTCGCGGGCGAACCCGTCGCCGGGCGCACTCCCGCCGAGCTGGCCCGTCTGCGCGCGGTCATCCCCCAACAGGCGTACGTCTTCACCGCCACCGTCCGCGAGAACCTCATCCACCTGCACCCGGCCGCGACCGCCGACGAGGTCGCCGCGACGGTCGACGCGCTCGGGCTCGGCCCCCTGGTCGCCCGTATCGGAGGGCTGGACGGCACCCTCGTACCCGAGCAACTGTCGGAGGGTGAGCGGCAGTTGGTGGCCCTGGGGCGAGCGTATCTGGCGCCCGCCCCGCTGCTCGTACTGGACGAGGCCACCTGCCACCTCGACCCGGCGGCCGAGGAGCGCGCCGAACTCGCCCTGGCCGCACGGCCGGGGGCGCTGGTGGTGGTGGCACACCGGATGTCCTCCGCCCTGCGGGCGGACCGGATCCTGGTGCTGGACGGCACCAGTGCGCGGACCGGCACCCACGCGGAACTGCTGGCGCTCTCGCCCCTGTACCGCGACCTGACCGGCCACTGGCACCGGAGGAGCGAACAGGGTGCTCCGGGCGGCAGCCCGCCCGCCGTCCCGGGGCCACGACGGTGACCGTCCCGTCCGGAACGGGCCACCCCGCCGCACCCTCTTCGCCTTCACATCCAGCCCGCCTCCCGGGCGATCCGTATCGCGTCCACCCGGTTGCGGGCGCCCACCTTGCGGACGGCCGCAGCCAAGTAGTTCCGTACGGTTCCCCGCGACAGGTGCAGGACATGGGCTATCTCGGTGACGGACGCACCCTGAGAGGCGATGGAGAGTGCGCTCAACTCTCTTGGTGTCAGGGGTTGTTCGGTGGAACGCAGGAGGTCGACCGCCAGGGAGGAATCGACATAGCGCTCCCCCCGGGCGACCGTGTGGATCCCCTCCAGGAGGTGGCAGGGCGGGCCGTGCCGGTCGACGTAGCCGAGTGCTCCCGCGTCGAAGGCGCGCCGCAGCACGCCGGGGCGGTGCGCCACGGCCAGGACGAGTAATCGTGCCCCGTCGGACGCCTCGGCGGCGGGCCGGCTCCCGGCGGGTAACGGCTCCAGGTCCTCCGCATCGCTGACCCTCACGTGCGATCGGTTCGTCTCGGCCGGGGGCGCGCCCGATGGGGCCGCACCTGGTGGGGTCGTACTGGTCGGAGCCCAGGTCACGTGGAAGCCTCCCTCCGCCTGCAACAGGGCAACCAGCGCCGAGCCGAACAAACCTGCCGCGCAAGCGATGTGCACGCGAATCACGCTGCTCTCCTTCATCAAGGGGCGCCAAAAGAACGCCGCTGGCTCCAGTGCCCGAAGGAGGCGTGGAGGAACGCTTCTACCCCCGGCTCGGGAAGCATGGGGGGCTCGCGAAACCTCCGCCGTGCGCCACCGTGCGCCCTGGACAGGTGTGCGAGAAGGCGGCGTGGTGCCGACACCGCGCACCCGGTTGTGCCCGTCTGTAATCAATCGAGTACGGTACGTGGATGATCGGACTGCGTCCCGGCCCCACCGCCCTCCGCGGGCGAGGACGTCGTGCCGCGTCACTGGTCGCTCTCGTGATACTGGTTCTCGCCCACCTGGCGGGCACCGTGCACGCCACGGCCCTCGGCGGAAACCACGTCGAACTGGCCGCCACCGCCTGCGCCCCGGGCACGGAACCGGAGCAGACCCCGCGCGCCGGCTCACCGGTCCCGGTTCCGGCCCCGGCCCCGGCCCTGGCTCCGACCTCGGCCCCGGCCCCCGCCCACCACCACTCCACCGGCGACGCCCATATCGACCACCCGGTGGACCGCCCCCGTGCGTCCGGTCCCGACGCCCACGGACCCCCGGGCCCCGAGGCCCCGGACCCCCTCCAACTGGCCCTCCTGGCCTGGTACTTCACGGCCGAGGAGCCGCGCGGCCCGGCCCCGTGGCGGCTCGCCCCGGCCGGCTCCGCCGCCCCGGCCCCCACCCGCTCGCTTCTCTGCGTCTGGCGTCAGTAGTCGCGCCCGGCACGTCCCCGTGACGTGCCCGCGCGCCATCTGCACCCGGACACCCGGGTCAGCCGGACCCACCCGCCGCCCCGCACTCGGCTGCGCGGGCGCGAAGGAGCGTACGCCCGATGGAACTCTCCCTGCTCGACACCTCGTCGTACCCGTCCACTTCTCCCTCCCCGTCCACTTCTCCCTCTCCGTCCTCGTTCGGCCCTCCGCCCCTCCCGGCCGGAGCCCTCGCCCCCGCCCCGCTCAGCGCACAGCGGCCCGCCCAACTGGTCGGCAACACCCCGGTGCTGTGGATCGGCGAACCCTTCGCCCCGGCCGGACTCGGCTTCCACGCCAAACTGGAGGGCACCAACCCCGGCGGCATCAAGGACCGCCCCGGCCTGCACATGGTCCGCGAGGCCCGTCGCCGGGGCGAGCTCGCCGCCGGAGTGCCCGTCGTCGAGTCGTCCAGCGGCACCCTGGGCCTCGGCCTGGCCCTGGCCGGGCTCACGTACGGCCACCCGGTGACCGTCGTCTCCGACCCCGGGATGGAGCCCGCGATGGTACGGCTGCTCACCGCGTACGGGGCCCAGGTCGAGCTGGTCACCACCGCGCACCCGGAGGGCGGCTGGCAGCAGGCCCGCCGCGACAAGGTCGCCGAACTGGTCGCCCGTACCCCCGGCACGTACTGCCCCGACCAGTACCACAACCCCGACAACGTGGCGGCTTACGCACCCCTCGCCACCGAGCTGATCGCCCAACTCGGCCGGGTGGACGTCCTGGTGGCGGCGGTCGGCACCGGCGGCCACTCGGCGGGCACCGCCAGGGTGCTGCGCGAGACGTTCCCCCGGCTGGCGCTCATCGGGGTCGACGCGGTCGGCTCGACGATCTTCGGCCAGCCCGAGAGCCCCCGGCTGATGCGCGGCCTCGGCTCCAGCATCCACCCGGGGAACGTGGACTACGCCGCCTTCGACCAGGTGCACTGGGTCGCCCCGCGCGAAGCGGTGTGGGCCTGCCGCCAACTCGCCCGCCACCACTACGCGTCGGGCGGCTGGAGCGTCGGCGCCGTCGCCCTGGTCGCCGGATGGGCGGCCCGTGCCTATCCGCCCGGCACCCGGGTCGCCGCGATCTTCCCGGACGGCCCGCACCGCTACCTGGAGACCGTCTACAACGACGCCTGGTGCCGCACCCACGACCTGCTCGGCCACCGGCCGCCCGCCGAACCGGCCGAGATCGCCGAACCCGACGCGTGCCCGGTCACCGCCTGGACCCGCTGCGACAAGGTCCGCGACCCCTTGGGCCGTACTGCCGCAGTAGAAGCAACCCAAGCAACCCAAGCACCCCAAGCAACCGCCGCACCCGAAGCACCCGAAGCACCCTCCCCCCGGAGCGCACGGTGAGGAAGTTCCGCGCCCAAGTGGCCTCCTTCGACAGCCCCGTCCGGCTCCTGATGGCCAATCAGTTCGCCATCAACCTCGGCTTCTACATGCTGATGCCCTACCTCGCCGACCACCTCGCGCACGGCCTCGGCCTCGCCGCCTGGACGGTCGGACTGGTCCTGGGCGTACGCAACCTCTCCCAGCAGGGCATGTTCCTGATCGGCGGCACCCTCGCCGACCGCTACGGCTGCAAGCCGCTGATCATGGTCGGCTGCGTCCTGCGCACGGTGGCCTTCGCCCTGCTCGGCGTGGTCGACTCGCTGCCCGCGCTGATCGCGGCATCGGCGGCGACCGGACTCGCCGGGGCGCTGTTCAACCCGGCGGTACGGGCCTACCTCGCGGCGGAGGCGGGCGAGGAGCGGCGGGTCGAGGCGTTCGCGACCTTCAACGTCTTCTACCAGGCAGGCATCCTGGTCGGCCCGCTGGCCGGACTCGCCCTGCTCGCCTGGGACTTCAGGGCGGTGTGCGGCGTCGCGGCCGTCGTCTTCGGCGCGCTCGCCGTGCTCCAGTGGCGCGCCCTGCCGTCCCGCCCGCCCCGCGACCGAACCGCCGAACCCGCCTGGCGCGCGGTGGCCAGGGACTGGCGCACGGTCGCCGCGAACCGCCCCTTCCTGCTCTTCGCGGCCGCGATGACCGGCTCGTACGTCCTCGCCTTCCAGATCTACCTCGCGCTGCCCCTGCGCGCCCGCGAACTCTTCGGCGACCGCACCGGAGCGGTCACCGGCGCGATCTTCGCGGTCTCGGCGGTGGCCGCCCTCTCGGGCCAGCTGAAACTGACCGCCTGGGCACAGCGGACGATGCCGGGCGCCCGCGCCATCGCCTGCGGCCTCGCCCTGATGGGCGCGGCCTTCCTGCCCCTCCTCGCACGCCCCGCCACGGACAGCACCACGGGCTTGGCCATTGGCGTGCTCTCGCTCACCGCGTGCGCGGCACTGCTGGCCTGGGGCGGCGCGCTGCTCTACCCGTTCGAGATGGACACGGTGGTCCGCCTCGCGGGCGACCGCCTGGTCGCCACGTACTACGGCGCCTACAACACCGCATCCGGCATCGCGATCTCGGCCGGAAACCTGGCCGTCGGCGCCCTCTTCGACACCGGCTGGGCCTGGCTCCCCTGGGCCTCACTGGCCGCGACCGGCCTGGGCTGTGCGGGCCTGGTGACCTGGCTGCACAGGTCCGGCCGCCTCGAACCGGGGGAACGGCCGGGGGAGCAGGCGGCCCTGGTGGGCTGAGCGGCCCCGGCTCGCCCGGCCGCCGGCGCCGGCGGCCGGGCGAGCGTTCCGGGTGCGGACTTGCGCCCGCCTTGCGGTGGAGCGGCGACCTTGGACAGGTTGCATGCCCAGTTCTCCGGACGAGTTCGCCCTGGAAGGAACTCCACGTGACCACTCGAATCAGGTTGGCACCGGCCGTTGGTGCCGCGATCCTCCTCACCTTGACCCTCCCGGCGGCCGCCGAGGCGGAGCCGGGGTTCACGAAGGTCGCGACCGGCCTCGACAACCCGCACGGGCTGGCCTTCGGACCGGACGGATCGCTGTACGTCGCCGAGTCGGGGACCGGTGGCGGGTACTGCTTCCCCGGGACGCAGGCCCCCGTGGAGTGCTTCGGTACGTCCGGTGCCCTCACCAAGGTCAGCGGCGGCAGCCAGCGCCGCGTGGTGACGGGGCTTCCTTCGGTCGCGCCGCCGGACGGTTCGCGGGCCATCGGCCCGTCCGACGTGGGCTTCGTCGGCGGCCTTCCGGTGTTCGCCGCCGGAAACGTCGTCGTGCCCGCCAAGCGCGACGCCCTTCCGGGAGCGGGCCACAACATCGGATGGCTGTTGTCGTCCGTGGGCGGTCGTACGATCCCGCTCGCCGACATCGCGGGACACGCGGCCAAGACCGACCCGGACGGCGGTAACCCGCACTCCGTGGCGGTCACGCGCAAGGGCGTGGCGGTCGTGGACTCGGCGGCCAACACCCTCGTCCGCGTCGCGCCGGACGGCCGGACGACCACCCTGGCCAAGTTCCCCAGCCAGGAGGTCGACGCACCGCCGGCCCCGGGCACCCCGGAAGGCAGCAAGATCACCGCGCAGGCCGTGCCCACCGGGGTCGTCACCGGTCCTGACGGTGCGTACTACGTCGGCCAGCTCACCGGATTCCCGTTCCCGGTCGGCAAGGCGAGCGTGTTCCGCGTGGTGCCCGGCCAGGAGCCGACCGTCGTGGCCACCGGCTTCACCAACATCATCGACCTCGCCTTCGACCGGCAGGGTTCGCTGTACGTCCTGGAAGTGGCGCACAAGGGCCTGCTCTCCGGCGACCCGTCCGGCGCGCTGATCAAGGTCAAGCGGGACGGCTCCCACCAGATCGTCACCACCGCCCTGACCGGCCCCGGCGGCCTGGCCGTCAAGGACGGTGCCGCGTACGTCACGGACTGCGGGGTGTGCGCGGGTTCGGGAAGCGTGGTGCGGATCCCGCTGCCCTGATGCAGGTGTGGTGAGCGTGCTGTCGCGTGCTGTCGCGTGCTGTCCGCCGGGTCCTCCCACCTGGCGGGCAGCACGCTCAGTTTCGACGTTTCGACTGACTTCGATCGAAGTGATCGTTTCGGTGATTGGATGATGCGGCAGTCAGACCGTTCGTGATCACCGAGCTCTGGAGCTGAAGTGGCTGAAGCAGCCGTGTCCGACCCCGTCACGCGCGACGTTCTCGCGGCCTTCGAGAACGTGCGGTTCCGGTTGTTCTCGCGCATGGAGGGCATGACCGACGCCGAGTACCTCTGGGAGCCGGTCGCCGACTGCGCCAGCATCAGCCCCGGCGACGACGGTGTCTCCCGCGTCGCCGAAATCTTCCCGGAAACGGGTCCTGACGAGCCGGACCCGTTCACCACGATCGCCTGGCGCGTCTGGCACATCGGCAACCTCTGCCTGCGCGGCTACGTGATCCACTTCTTCGAGGACGTCCCCGAGCTCGGCGAGCGCGACGAGTGGCCGGGCACCGCGAAGGAAGGCATCGAGGCGCTGGCCGAGGACTGGGAGCACTTCGTCTCCCGCATCGCGGCCCTCGGCGACGAACGCCTCCTGGCCCCGATAGGCATGGGCCCGGGCGGCTGGGACACCGAGACCTATCTGAAGCTCGCGCTGCACGCCCTGAAGGAGCTCAACCACCACGGCGGCGAGATCGGCCTGTTGCGCGACCTGTATCTGCGCCAAGGCGGCTGAGGCGGCCTGAGGACGTCTGAGGCGCCTGAGGCGGCAGACGCGGTCAGGCCTTGATCGCGTACACGATGAGGTTGTCCACCGGGTGTCCCTGGGCGTCGAACGCGCCGTCGCAGGTGACCAGCCGCAGTGCGCGGCCTTCGGTGCGGCCGTAGACCCGTTCCGTGGGGAACTCGTTCTTCTTCACCGTCTCGCGGCCGGTGACCTTGAAGCGGACCTCCGCTCCCCGGTCGTCCCGGACCGTGATGGCCGCCCCCGTGGCGATCTTCTTCAGGTCGTGGAAGACGGCCCGTCCGTAGTGGGTGTCGTTGTGGCCGATGAGTACGGCGGGACCGCGCGCACCGGGCACCGGGCCGCCGGTGTACCAACCGGTCGTCATACCCTTCTCGGCGGGCGGCACTTCGACGGTCCCGTCGGGGTTGAGCCCGAGCCGCATGATGTCGCTGCTCACCCCGAGCGAGGGGATGGACACGTGCACGGGCGGCCCCGGGCGGGCCTCCGTAGCAGAGGACGGGGAGGACGGGGAGTTGCCGGCGGGGCCGCTCGTCCGGGGTGCGCCCGTGGCGGCAGCGGCAGCCCCCTGACGGGCCGAGGGCGGGGCCTCGTCGGCGGCGGCGGAACAGCCGGACAGCGCCAGGGCCGCCAGGCAGGCGAGGGCGGTCGTACGGAACACAGTCGTACGGGACACAGTCGTACGGGACATGGGTGCGCGCTCCTGGAAAGGCCGACGGCCGGTGCGGCGGTGGCCCGCGTACGGGACAGCACCTCACCGGCCGCCGGATACGGGGTCGGTCAGCCGTTGTTGCGGTCGGCCGCCCGGCGGCGGATCACGACCGTGCCCGCGCCCGCGAGCAGGAGCGCGGCCCCGGCGGCGGCACCCACGGTCACGGCCGTGCTGTCGCCGCCGGTTGCGGCGGGCTCCTCACCCGCGGCGACGCCACCGCGCGGAGCCGTGACCGTCGGCGGGGTCGCGCCGGAGCGGTCCGGCGCACCCGGAGCGGCCGACGGCGTCTGGGTGGGCGCCGAGGTCGCCGGGGCCGGTGCCGGGGCGGGAGGCGCCGCCGGGGCGGCGGACGGCTGGGTGGGCGTGCTGGGCGAGGAGTCGGCGAAGGCCGAGGTGGCGGGGAGGCAGACCGCGCCCACCGTGACCGCCGCGAGCACGGTGTGACGCAGGGACGTCTTCAGGGACAGCAACGACATGGAACAGGGCTCCGTTTCGGTTCGGCCTCGACGGGCGGCGCGGTACGGACGCGTACCGCGCCGGGAGGCGTGCCGACAGGCTGGCGCGAAGTTATGAAGAAGCTGTCAGGACGCTGTGGTCATCGGATCAGGCCTGCCCGGGGGCGAGTTCGGCGGCTCGGAACCGGGCGGCACCGCGCGGGGCGCAGGCTCGACGGGGAGCCGCAGCGTGAACACCGAACCCTGGCCGGGCGAGCTGACGGCCGTCGCCGTACCCCCGTGCGCCTCGATGAGTTTCCGTACGATCGCCAGCCCGAGCCCACTGCCTCCGGTGCGGCGGCTGCGCGACTTCTCGCCGCGCCAGAACCGGTCGAAGACGTGCTCCAGATCCTCGGGTGCGATGCCCGCCCCGGTGTCGGTGACGTCCACCAGCACCGCGTCCCCCGCCGAGGAGGCACGCGCGCGCAGGGTGACCCGGCCGCCCGGCGGGGTGTGGCGGACCGCGTTGGAGACCAGGTTGCCGACGGCCTGCCGCACCCGTACGGGGTCGGCCGACAGCTCCGGGACTTCCGGGACTTCCTGAACAGCGTTGTCCGCCGTTGCCTCGCACACCCTCAGCGCGACCCCCGCCGTCTCCGCGTGTGCCTGGTGGGCGGCCGCGACCTGGGCGAGCAACTCGCCCACCACGACCGGCTCCAGGTGCAGCCGCAGCGCCCCGGCGTCGGCCTGGGCGAGGTCCTGGAGGTCGTCGATGATGTGCTGGAGCTGCATGGCCTCCTCGTGCAGCGAGGCGATGAACGCCTGGTCGGGCTCGGCCACCCCGTCCTGCGCGGCCTCCAGCCAGCCGCGGATGTTGCTCAGCGGGGTGCGCAGTTCGTGCGCGACGTCGCTGACCATGGCCTTGCGCTGGGACTCCAGCAGGGAGAGGTGCGCGGACATGTCGTTGAAGGTGGCGGCGAGCCGCCCGATCTCGTTGTCGGCGGCGACCCGCACCGGCGCCGTGCCCGCACCGTCGCGCATCCGCTGTGCGGCACTCGTCAGGGCGTGCAGCGGACGTACGAGACGTACGCCCGCCAGCACCGAGGCGCCGACGGTGAGGGCCAGTACGAGCGCGGCGACGCCCGCGATCTTGGCGGTGTTGGCGGGCGAGAGGTCGAAGCCGGGCACGGTGGCGGTGCCCGTCTCGCCGATGAACAGCAGCGCGGGCGACGCGACGTACGAACTGAGCTGCTCCCGCCGGGCGGTGCCGACACAGGAGGCGATGGCCCGGTCGCCCTCGGCATCGGCGGGCGAAGCGCTGGGGGAGACGGACGGGGGAGTGGCAGCGGGAGCGGGGATGGGGGCGTCCGGCCTGGTGCCGGGCAGCGGCGGCTCGCTCGGGACGGGCCGGGTGGGCCCGCCCGGAGAGTTCTGGCCCCAGGAGAGGTCGGCGTTCAGCTTCACGGCCGGCCGGCCCTGCCGCTTCAGGCAGGCGTCGGCGAGCTTGTTGAGGGCGGTGAGGGCCTTGCGCTCCGTGGCCGTGGGGGAGTTCAGGGCGCCGAACTCGCAGCGGGACCCCTCCAGCCGGTCGGGGTCGTTGCCGACCATCTGGACCCTGGGCCGTCCACTCGGACCCGCCACCACGTCCGAGGCGATCCCCGACTCGCTGAGACAGGCCACCACCCGGTCCGCGATCTGCCGCAGCTCCTTCAGCTCACCGGCCGGCAGCCGGAAGGGACCCACCGCCCGGGGATCGACCCGGTCCGCGGCGGAACCGTCCCCGCCCTGGCTCCCGGAACTCTCCGCCGCCAGCGCGGTGTCCACGGAAAGCGGGTCGACGACGGCGGAGGCCTGGGCGGGGAGGGCGGAGCGGGCGGCAACAGCTGAATCGGACGAAGCGCCCGCCGTGCTCGATGCGCCTGAAGCGCCCGGGGCCGACGTGGGAAGCGAGTCGGCGAGCGGTACCCGGTTCTCCGTCGAGAGTGCGATCCGGCGGCCGGACTGCTTGGCCAGTTCCCGTACGGTCTGCTCGACCCCGTCCCAGGTGGAATGCGTCGCCGCGTACCCCAACAGACTGTGATATATCCGGGCATCGGCGGCCAGGTTCTGTCCCTGCTCCTGCCGGATCGCACCCGAAGTCGTCTGGGCGGCGAGCCAGGCGGTGGCGGCCACGGAACAAGCCGCGACCAGCGCGGACACGGCCAACAGCCGCCCCAGCAGGCTCTTGCGCAACGGCAGCCGCACCGGACGAGGGCCCCTGCCCTTACGACCACGGCCACGACTACCACCACGAGCGCGACCGCGACTAGGACGAGGCACGGTCCGCCGCCTTCGCCGGATCCGTCAGCTTGTAGCCGACGCCGAACACGGTGAGCAGCCGGATGGGCCGGCGCGGGGCGGGTTCGATCTTCTTGCGCAGGTTCATCACGTGCACGTCGACGGTGCGGTCGCTGATGTACCGGTCGAAACCGTGCAGTTCGGCGAGGAGCTGCTGCCGGGTGAAGACCCGGTCAGGCTCGGCCGCGAGCGTGCCCAGGACCCGGAACTCCCCGGGCGTGCACTCCACCGCACGACCGTCCACCGACACCAGGTGCCGCGTCGGGTCGACCACGAGACCACCCACGACGAGCACCCCGTCGGGCGCGGACTCCTCGCCGCCGGTGCGCCGGGTCCGGCGCAGCAGCGTACGTACCCTGGCCATCAACTCCCGTGGGCTGTACGGCTTGGTGACGTAGTCGTCCGCGCCGAGGTCGAGCCCGAGCAGCAGGTCGTCCTCGGTGGAACGCGCCGTCAGCATCAGCACCGGCAGCTCCCGCCGCTCCGCCCGCAGGATCCGCACCACGTCCAGCCCGTCGGCCCGGGGCATCATGACGTCGAGCACCAGCAGGTCCGGCTCCCCCTGCCGGACCGCCTCAAGCGCCGCGAGCCCGTCACCGACCGAGGTGACCCTGTGCCCTTCGCGCTCCATGTAGCGGCGCAGGAGCTCGGCCTGCTTCTCGTCGTCTTCAGCGATGATCACATGGGCACACACGCCTCAGATCGTATAGGGGTTCGACCGGGCCCCTACCGTGACAGTCGCGAGTACACGAACATGTCCCGCCGCTCGGCCCCCACCTGCTGCCAGCCCCGCAACAGCCCCTCGCGCTGGAACCCCGCGCGCTCGGCGGTGCGTACGGAGCCCGTGTTCCACGGCTCGACGTGCAGTTCCAGACGGGGGATCCGCAAGGTGCCCAGGGCCCAGTCGGCCACGGCACCGACCGCGGCCACGGCGGCCCCCTGCCCGCGCGCCGACTCCACGACCCAGTAGCCCAACGACGCCCGCCCCTGGCCCACGTCCCTCAGCCAGAGCCCCACGTTCCCCACCGGCCGGCCCTCGCCGTTCACGATGACGAACGGATACCCGGCCCCCGTGGCCGCCCGGCCCCACTGCCGCTCCACGAACGCGACGGCCGCCTCGTCCGAGCAGGGCGAGGGCACCGTGGTGATCAGCGGGATGTACGCGTCCCCGGACGCCTCGCGTACCAGCGGCAGATCCGACAGGCGCCACGGCCGGAGGGCGAAACCCCCGGCGGCGGTGAGTTCGGGCACGTCAAGTGGTTGTTCCATCCACTCATTTTGCCGGGTCGCGGGGGTCGCCCACCCACTTCTACAGTGCTGTAGATTTCTGTTGCTGTCACTCAGCAGCCGGGGGCTCCCGCGCCCGGTTCCGGAAGTTCGGAAGGAAACCACATGGGTGTGAGTCTCGCCAAGGGCGGCAACGTATCGCTGAGCAAGGAGGCCCCGGGCCTCACCGCCGTCCTCGTCGGCCTCGGCTGGGACGCGCGCAGCACCACGGGAGCCGACTTCGACCTCGACGCGAGCGCCCTGCTCGTCGGTACCACCGGCAAGGTCATCTCCGACCAGCACTTCGTCTTCTACAACAACCTCAAGAGCCCCGACGGCTCCGTCGAGCACACCGGCGACAACCTCACCGGTGAGGGCGAGGGCGACGACGAGTCCCTCAAGGTCAACCTCGCGGGCGTCCCGGCCGATGTGGACAAGATCGTCTTCCCGGTCTCGATCCACGACGCGGAGTCCCGCGGCCAGAGCTTCGGCCAGGTCCGCAACGCCTTCATCCGCGTCGTCAACCAGGACGGCGGCGCCGAGATCGCCCGCTACGACCTGAGCGAGGACGCGTCCACCGAGACCGCCATGGTCTTCGGCGAGCTCTACCGCCACGGTGCCGAGTGGAAGTTCCGCGCGGTCGGCCAGGGCTACGCCTCCGGCCTGGCGGGCATCGCCTCCGACTTCGGCGTCAACGTCTGACGCCAGGGAACAAGGCGAACGGGGCCCACCCCGAGAGGGATGGGCCCCGTTGTCGACCGTCGGCGCGGACTCAGGCCCGGTGCGCGACCGCCGCCAGGGCGTTCTTGACCTCCAGCACCACGCGGGCCGCGTCCTCGGGGTTGTTCACCACGTCGGTGTGGTTCATGTCGATCACGAGGACCTCGCTGGCCGAGTAGTGCTTGTGCACCCAGTCGTCGTAGCCGGACCACAGCGTTTTGTAGTACGCGACGAGGCCCTCGTCCTGTTCGAAGTCACGGCCCCGCAGACCGATGCGGTGCAGCACCGTCTCGAAGTCCGCCTTGAGGTAGACCATGAGATCGGGCGCCTTGCGGTACGGCAGGCCGTCGATCTCGCGCATCATCTCGTCGAGCAGACCCTCGTACACCCGCATTTCGAGGGAGCTGATCCGGCCGAGGTCGTGATTGACCTTGGCGAAGTACCAGTCCTCGTAGATGGACCGGTCCAGGACGTTGTCGCCCTGCTTGTACGCCTCCTTGATCGAGGCGAACCGGGTCTGCAGGAAGTAGAGCTGGAGCAGGAAGGGGTAGCGCTTGGCCTGGATCTCCTCGGGGCTCGACGTGTAGAAGAGCGGAAGGATGGGGTTGTCGTCCACGCTCTCGTAGAAGACGTCGCTGCCCAGCTCCTTGGCGATCAGTTCGGCCACACTGGTCTTGCCGATTCCGATCATGCCGCCGACGCAGATCACTGGCACTTCCTCGCTTCTCCCTGGGGGATTCTGTTCGTGGGCAGGTGAGTCGGGCGCTCCTCCTGATGAAGACGTACGCCGACGCTCACGCCATTCCCCGGGACTTCAGCCACCGCACCCCAGAGGCCGACGGCAATCTTAGATGACGATTCCCGGCCACCCGTACGACGTGCGCTGTCCGCTCTGCCCTGCCCTGCTTCGCCCTGCGCCGCAGGTCAGACCGGCGGCAGCAGATCGCTCTCGCTGACGGTGTACGTCAGCGGGGGATAGGTGAAGTCCGTTTCCCTGTTCTCGCGGCGCCGCAGTCCGTAGAACTCGCGGCTCTGCTCCTCGTCGGCCGGTACGAGGCGCGTGCCCTGCGGGAGGTACGCGTCTCCGGCACGGAACCGGACGAGGGTCTTCGACGTACGGAAGGTCACGCCCAGCCACTGGTTGTCCTCGGCCCCGCCGGGTGCGTCCAGCACGATCTTGTGCCTGAGCCGCCGGTTCGAGGCGACGGAGAACGCGACGACACCGTGGTGGGCGAGGGGGATCTCGAAACCCTCGCCACTCTCACCGCCCCGCTCACCGCCGCTCTCCTTCCATTCGAAGACCAGCTTCCTCGGCGGGCCTGCTCCGGGATTCCGGTAGCAGGAGAAGACCGCGACGAACGAATCGTCGGCCAGATCCAGGGCCTGGTCGGAATGGCTGCCCATGGTGCGGTAGTCGTTCGTGTAGCGCTCGATGAGGGCGTTGTTGAAACCGGCCGGCAGCGCCGCGCGCTCCTGAATCCGCTGCGCCAGCCTTTCGTGCACCGCCCGGAAACGCTGTGCCGGGAGGCTGTAGCGACTGGTGGTCCGTACGAGAGGTACGGCATCCGTCGCGTCGGGCAGGGTGAGTACCGCGCCTTGACGCCCCTTTCCCATGTCCTCCCATTGCGCCGACGCGGCCAGCTCCGCGAAGAGGTTCTCCTCGGCGGGCAGGGCGAAGGTGAGGACCTCGTCCGGAATCACGGTCCTAGATTCGGGGGGCAACGTAGTCTCCCGTGTTCATGCTGAAGAGGAATTGGTCGCCGTAGTCGATGAAGGACGAGGTCCGGTTCTCCTCGGCGTACAGCCTGCGCAGCTCGTCCATGCCCTCCGGGGTGGGCGGCCCCAACTCCACCATTTCCCCGGCCACTTCGAGGAACGTCCGGCCGTCCTTGTGAACCGCTTCGGTGCTCGAACAGCGCACCACATAGCCCAGGCGGGTCGGGAGCAACGCGGCGTCCAGTGTCGAGGGCCGGATCTCGTGCGTGTAGAGGCGGTTGACGGACAGCGGCATGAAGAACACGGAGCCGGGATAGAGGGTCAGCGTGAACTGCGCGGGAAGCGCGGCCCCGTCGCCGCCCCCTACGGCCGGTTCCTTGAGGCGGAAGCGGAGGCTGGTCAGTCCGCTGGTGCGCTTCACGCCGTGGTCGAAGGCGTCTTCGTCCAACGGCCGGAGGCGGTCGAGCCCGTCGTAGAAGGTGCAGAAGGCCATGATGCCGTTGACGGGCATGTCCTTGGTCTTGTCGGCGTGGGCCGAGATCTTGGCCTTGGACTGCTTCTTCTCCGCCGTGGCACGGGCGTTGTGGTAGATCTGCGCGAGAACGTGGTTCAGCGGTGCCTGGTTCCGGAAGACGGCGGCGGCCTCGCGGTTCAGTGCCTCGACGATCTCGGTGTCGGTCGGGCGGAAGTTCTCGGTTGGCCCCGAGAGGTTCGTGGAACACCGGAGGAGCCGGAAATTCAGTTCGCCACCATCGCCGTTTCGCGTGACGGGTGTCAGGTAGATTCCGCTGCGATGTGCCGTCCCGGGCTTGGTCGACTCCGTCAGGGACTGGAACTCGTGCTCCGCACGGATCCGCCCGAAGTGATCGGCACCCAGATCGAAGAAGCGGCGGTAGTACACGCCGACCCCGTGCACGCGGACCGGAACTCGGCCACGGTCGACGAGGGTCCAGGGTTCGCCGGCGCCCTCCTGGTGACCGTGGGCGTACCCGTGGGCGAGTTCCCGTACGACGAACACCCGCTCTGCCGAGCCCAGTTGGACAGAACGCGCCGCCGAGAGATCGCCGCACAGATAGACGGTCTTCCGCGCGAGGTCGAGCGAACCGGACGCAAGCTCCTCCGGTGTGACCGTCGACCCGAAGAACTGCCCGACCAGTTCGTCGTCGTGCAGCGCGGAAGGCGCGACCAGAACGTTGTCCGTGTCGTCAAGTACGGCTTCCGACAGCTGTGTGGTGTGCATCAAGCGGTGCCTGCCGTTCGCGGACATGGGAGTGGATGGCTCGAAACCGTCGATGCTCTCACGGGGCTCGGCGGACGGGCAACGGCTTCGCCGACGGACAGGCACGGGTCCCGTCCCCCGAACGGGACCCGTGGGCGTGGACGCGTCAGGACTCGGTGAGTTCCCCGCGTACGGTCCGGGCCGCCGCCACCAGGTTCTCCAGCGACGTCCGGGTCTCCGGCCAGCCCCGCGTCTTCAGGCCGCAGTCCGGGTTGACCCACAGCCGCTGGGCCGGGATGGCCTCCAGGCCCTTGCGCAGCAGGGTCGCTGCCTCCTCGGCGCTCGGGACGCGCGGGGAGTGGATGTCGTACACACCGGGTCCGGCCTCGCGCGGGTAGCCGTGGGCGGCGAGTTCGCGGGCCACCTGCATGTGGGAGCGGGCCGCTTCCAGGCTGATGACGTCGGCGTCGAGGTCGTCGATGGCCTGGACGATGTCGCCGAACTCGGCGTAGCACATGTGCGTGTGGATCTGGGTCTGCGGACGTACGCCGCCGACGGTGAGCCGGAAGGACTCGGTCGCCCACTCCAGGTACGCGACGTGGTCGGCGGCGCGCAGCGGCAGGGTCTCCCGGAGCGCGGGTTCGTCGACCTGGATGACCGAAGTGCCCGCCGCCTCAAGGTCGTTGACCTCGTCACGCAGGGCAAGTGCCACCTGGCGCGCGGTGTCGCCGAGCGGCTGGTCGTCCCGTACGAACGACCAGGCGAGCATCGTCACCGGACCGGTCAGCATCCCCTTCACCGGGCGGTCGGTCAGCGACTGGGCGTACGACGTCCAGCGCACGGTCATCGGCTCGGGGCGCGAGATGTCGCCCGCGAGGACCGGCGGGCGGACGTAGCGGGTGCCGTAGGACTGCACCCAGCCGTGCTGGGTGGCCAGGTATCCGGTCAGCTGCTCGGCGAAGTACTGGACCATGTCGTTGCGTTCGGGCTCGCCGTGCACCAGGACGTCGATGCCGGCCTTCTCCTGGAAGGAGAGGACCTCGCGGATCTCGTCCTTGATGCGCTCCTCGTAGCCGCCGGTGTCGATGCGCCCGGCCCGCAGGTCGGCGCGGGCGGTGCGCAGTTCGGCGGTCTGCGGGAACGAGCCGATCGTGGTGGTCGGCAGCAACGGCAGCCCGAGGTGGGCGCGTTGGGCGACGGCCCGCTCCTCGTACGGTGCAGAGCGGTGCCCGTCCGCGTCGGTGATCGCGGCGGTCTTGGCGCGGACGGCCGGGTCGTGGGTGATCGGGGAACCGGCGCGGGAGGCCAGGTCGGCGCGGTTGGCGGCGATCTCGGCGGAGATCGCGCCGGTGCCCTGGGACAGGCCCTTGGCCAGGGTGACGATCTCGGTGGCCTTCTGCTTGGCGAAGGCCAGCCAGCGCAGGATCTGCGGCTCCACGTCACGCTCGGCGGCGGCGTCGAGCGGTACGTGCAGCAGGGAGCAGGAGGCGGCGACGTCGACCCGGTCGGCCAGGCCCAGGAGCGTGCCCAGCGTGGCGAGGGACTTCTCGTAGTCGTTGATCCAGATGTTGCGGCCGTTGACCACGCCCGCGACCAGGCGCTTTCCGGGCAGTCCGCCGACCCTGGCGAGGGCGTCGAGGTTGGCGGCGGCGGAGTCGGTGAAGTCCAGCGCCAGGCCCTCGACCGGAGCCTTGGCGAGCACGGGGAGGGCGTCGCCGAGCCGGTCGAAGTAGGAGGCGACCAGGAGTCGGGGCCGGTCGGTGAGGTTGCCGAGGTCGCGGTAGGCGCGGTCGGCGGCGTTCAGTTCGGCCGGGGTGCGGTCCTGGACCAGGGCGGGTTCGTCCAGCTGCACCCACTCGGCCCCGGCGGCCCGCAGGTCGGCCAGCACCTCGGCGTACACGGGCAGCAGCCGGTCCAGCAAGGTGAGCGGCTCGAAGTCGTCGGCGACACCGGGGGCGGGCTTGGCGAGCAGCAGATAGGTGACCGGGCCGACCAGGACGGGGCGGGCGGTGTGCCCGAGCGCGATGGCTTCCTTCAGCTCGGCGACCTGCTTCGTGGAGTCGGCGGTGAAAACGGTGCCGGGGCCCAACTCGGGTACCAGATAGTGGTAGTTGGTGTCGAACCACTTGGTCATTTCCAGGGGCGCCACGTCCTGGTTGCCGCGGGCCATGGCGAAGTAGCCGTCGAGCGCGTCCGAGTCGACCGAGGCGCGGTGCCGGTCGGGGACTGCGCCGACCATGACGCTGGTGTCCAGTACGTGGTCGTAGTACGAGAAGTCACCGGTGGGCACCTCGTGGATACCGGCGTCGGCCAACTGCTGCCAGTTCGTGCGGCGCAGGTCCCGCGCGGTCCGCTGGAGGGCTTCCGCGCTGACGCGGCCCTTCCAGTAGCCCTCGACCGCCTTCTTGAGCTCCCGGCCCTGGCCCTGGCGGGGGTAGCCGTACACGGTGGCGCGTGCTGCCGCGGCTGCGGACTTCGATGTCACGGAAATCTCCTTCGCGAGATGACTCCTGAGAATCCCGGTGATGAGGCGCGAAGGGGTGACGGAACCGGGCGGAGCCGAACGCGCGCGACGGGCGCGGCACTTCCGCCTGATGTGTACGCCGACCCGCCCACGAGGTCACCGGAATATCCGCACGCGAGGGGTCGCGTACGGGCAACGGGCAGGTCTTCGGACTCGCGGGCACACCCACCGGGGTCTCCTCCGGCGGATTCCTACTGACCGTCGCTTCCCAGGTCCGACCGGACCCAGTGCGTATGACGGCTGTCGTTCCCACTCACCGCTGCGGGGCAGTCCCGGATTCCCACCGGGTTCCCTCTTACGACGCGTCTACCTGGCGGGCAGGGCGAACCAGCTGCACGGGACACACTAGGCGGCAAAGCCCCCTGCCGTCACCACCGGCAGGGGCGGGGACGGTGGCGGGGCGAGGTGCGGCGGAGGTGGGGGTCGAGGTGGGGGTGGACTTACTAGGACGTCCAACTATATGTTCGTGACAAGCCCGCGGTGCAGGGAAGCCGGTGTGAATCCGGCGCGGTCCCGCCACTGTGACTGGGGAGTGTGTTCTTCCAGCAGGACAGGCCACTGACGGAAACCCATCCGTCGGGAAGGCCGGAGAACGCGCGTCGATCCGGGAGCCAGGATACCGGCCACGGGGTGTTCCGTGTTTTCCACGAGGATGGAGCAGACACGCATGGCACCGGTACGTGACCACGGCCCAGGTGATCCGGCGGAGTACCCGAACTGCGAGGCCCTGCCCCCGCGTTCGTGACTCGACGAAGGCATTCCGGTATCCCGGCCGCCTTCCCCTGTCCCGCGGCGGACCCTGCGCGACGCACCCCGACCGGTGCGCAGCACACCCCGACCGGTGTGCCCCGCGCCCCGCCGCGCCTTCCTCGGATCCCCAGCTGAACCTGACGAGAGCAGGCTTCGATGGTCCGCGAGCTCACCCACTTCATCGGCGGCAAGCACACCGTCGGCACGTCCGGCCTCTTCGCCGACGTGTACGACCCGAACACCGGCACCGTCCAGGCCAAGGTCCCCCTGGCCGGACGCGCCGACACCGAGGCGGCGATCACCGACGCCGAGAAGGCCCAGCAGGACTGGGGGCAGTGGAACCCGCAGCGGCGCGCCCGCGTCCTGCTCCGCTTCCTCCAACTCGTCGAGGAGGAACGCGAGTCGCTGGCCCGACTGCTGTCCGCCGAACACGGCAAGACCGTCGCCGACGCCCACGGCGACCTCCAACGCGGCCTGGAGGTGGTGGAGTTCGCCGCCGGGATCCCGCACCTCCTCAAGGGCGAGTTCACCGACAACGCCGGAACCGGTATCGACGTCCACTCGCTGCGCTCACCGCTCGGCGTGGTCGCCGGGATCACCCCCTTCAACTTCCCCGCGATGATCCCGCTGTGGCAGGCCGCCCCGGCACTGGCCTGCGGCAACGCCTTCGTCCTCAAGCCCTCCGAGCGCGACCCCTCCGTACCGCTGCGGCTGGCCGAACTGTTCCTGGAAGCGGGACTGCCGCCCGGGGTGCTCAACGTGGTCAACGGCGGCAAGGAAGCCGTCGACACCCTCCTGGACGACCCGCGCGTACAGGCCATCGGCTTCGTCGGCTCCACCCCGGTCGCCGCGCACCTCTACGCCACCGCCGCCGCCCGCGGAAAGCGCGCCCAGTGCTTCGGCGGCGCCAAGAACCACCTGATCGTGATGCCCGACGCCGACCTCGACCAGGCCGCGGACGCCCTCATCGGCGCGGGCTACGGCTCGGCGGGCGAACGCTGCATGGCGATCTCCGTCGCCGTACCCGTCGGGGAGGAGACGGCCGACGCACTGGTGATCAAGCTCAGGGAACGCATCGCCGCCCTGCGCATCGGCACCTCCGACGACCCGGACGCCGACTTCGGCCCCCTCGTCAGCCGGGACGCCCTGGACCGGGTCAACCGCTACGTGGGCATCGGGGACGTCGAGGGCGCCGAACTCGTCGTGGACGGACGGGGCTTCACCCTGCCGGGACACGAGAACGGCTTCTTCGCCGGGGCCACCCTCTTCGACCGGGTCACCCCCTCGATGCGGATCTACCGGGAGGAGATCTTCGGCCCCGTGCTGTGCGTCGTACGGGCCGCCGACTACGAGGAGGCGCTACGGCTGCCCAGCGAGCACCCGTACGGCAACGGCGTCGCGATCTTCACCCGCGACGGGGACACCGCCCGCGACTTCACCCGCCGCGTCAACACCGGCATGGTCGGCGTCAACGTCCCCGTCCCGGTGCCCGTCGCGTACCACACCTTCGGCGGCTGGAAGCGGTCCGGCTTCGGCGACCTCAACCAGCACGGCCCCGACTCCGTCCGCTTCCTCACCCGTACCAAGACCGTCACCTCGCGCTGGCCCTCCGGGGTCAAGGAGGGCGCGAGCTTCACCATCCCGACGATGGGATGAGCGCCGTGACCCTGCTCACCGAGGACCAGCTCGCCCTGGCCGAGGTCACCCTCGACTTCGCACAGGAGCAGCTCGCCCCGCACGCCGTCGCCTGGGACCAGGACAAGTACTTCCCCGTCGAGGTGATCCGCAAGGCCGCGGGTCTCGGCCTCGGCGGAGTTTACGTACGCGAGGAGCACGGCGGCTCCGGGCTCAGCCGGGCCGACGGCGTCCTCGTCTTCGAGACGCTGGCCACCGGCTGCCCGTCCATCGCCGGATACCTCTCCATCCACAACATGGTCGCCTCGATGATCGACCGCCACGGCGACGCGGCGCAGCGCCGCCGCTGGCTGCCGGGCCTGTGCGCGGCCGACACGCTGGGCAGCTACTGCCTCACCGAACCGGGCGCGGGCTCGGACGCGGGCGCCCTGCGCACGCGCGCCGACCGGGACGGCGACCACTACGTCCTGACCGGCGTCAAGCAGTTCATCTCCGGTGCCGGAACCGCCGGGGTGTACGTGGTCATGGCCAGGACGGGGGAGGCGGGGCCGCGCGGGATCTCCGCGTTCGTCGTCGAACGCGACGACCCCGGGGTCTCCTTCGGCGCCAACGAACAGAAGATGGGCTGGAACGCCCAGCCCACCCGCCAGGTCGTCCTCGACGGCGTACGGCTGCCCGCCGACCGGCTGCTCGGCGGCGAGGGCAACGGGTTCCGCATCGCCATGGGCGGACTGAACGGCGGCCGGCTCGGCATCGCCGCCTGCTCCCTGGGCGGCGCGCAGAGCGCCCTGAACCGCAGCCTCGCCCACCTCGCCGACCGGGAGGCCTTCGGGGCCCGGCTGCTTGACGCCCAGGCCCTGCAGTTCCGGCTCGCCGACATGGCCACCGAACTGGCCGCCGCCCGGGCCCTGCTCCGGCAGGCCGCCGCCGCACTCGACGCGGCCGATCCGAAGGCCGCGGAGCTGTGCGCGATGGCCAAGCGCTTCGCCACCGACACGGGCTACTCGGTCGCCGACCGGGCGCTCCAACTCCACGGCGGATACGGCTACTTGAGCGAGTACGGCATCGAGAAGATCGTCCGCGACCTCCGAGTGCACCAGATCTTGGAAGGGACCAACGAGATCATGCGCGTCATCGTCGCCCGAGGGCTGACGGGGGCACTGCGATGACCGGTGCCGAGAACCCCGCCCAGAACCCTGTCCGGAATCCCGCCGACGAGGTCCTTCTCCGTACCGAGGGGCGGGCGGCCCACCTGGTGCTCAACCGGCCGAAGGCACTCAACGCCCTCAACCACGCCATGGTGCGGGCCATCGACGAGGCGCTGACCGCCTGGGAACACGACCCCGCCGTACAGGTGGTGACCCTCAGCGGCGCAGGCGAACGCGGTCTGTGCGCGGGCGGCGACATCCGCGCGATCCACCGGGACGCCCGTACGGGAGACGCTCGTACCGGCGGCAGTTCCTCTGCCGCCTTCTGGCGCGACGAGTACCGGCTCAACGCCAGGATCGCCCGCTACCCCAAGCCGTACGTCGCCGTCATGGACGGCATCGTGATGGGCGGCGGCGTCGGCGTGAGCGCGCACGGCAGTGTCCGTATCGTCACCGAGCGCTCCCGGATCGCCATGCCGGAGACCGGCATCGGCTTCGTACCGGACGTCGGCGGTACCCACCTGCTCGCCCTCGCACCCGGCGAGCTCGGCACCCACCTCGCGCTCACCGGCGCACAACTCGGCGCCGCCGACGCCCTGTTGTGCGGGCTCGCCGACCACTTCGTACCCTCGGCAGACCTGCCGGGACTTCTCGACGACCTGTCCGGCCGACCGGTCTGGGACGTCCTGCCGAAGTACGTGGCCCAGCCGCCGCCCGGCACCCTGGCGGACCACAGGACCTGGATCGACGCGTGCTACGCCGCCGACACCGTCGAGGCGATCGTCGCCCGGCTGCGGGACCACGGCTCCGAGGCCGCAGGGGCGACGGCCGACACCCTGCTGACCAAATCGCCCACCGCCCTGAAGGTCACCCTCCGCGCGGTCCGCCGGGCCCGGCGGCTCGGTCCGCTGGAACGCGTCCTGGAGCAGGAGTACCGGACCTCCTGCGCCGCACTCGCCTCGTACGACCTGGTCGAGGGAATCCGGGCCCAGGTCATCGACAAGGACCGCGACCCGCGCTGGAAACCGGCCACGCTGGCCGAGGTCACCGACGCGGACGTGGCGCGCTACTTCGTCCCGCCGCCCGGCGGCGAACTCCAACTGACCGCCCCCGCGCAGGAGGTGCCCTGGTGACCACCGTCATCGCCTTCATCGGCCTCGGCCACATGGGCGGCCCGATGGCCGCCAACCTGGCCGCCGCCGGTCACCGCGTACTCGGCTTCGACCTCGCCCCCGAGGCGATGACCGTCGCCGTCGCGGCCGGGGTGGAGGGCACGGGCTCGGCGCGCGAGGCCGCCGCCCCGGCGGACGTGGTGATCACCATGCTCCCGGCGGGCCGCCACGTCCTCTCCCTCTACCAGGACGAGGGCCTGCTGGCGGCCGCGAAGCCCGGGACGCTGTTCGTGGACTGCTCCACCATCGACGTCGCAGACGCCCGCGCCGCCCACCGGGCGGCCGTCGCCGCAGGTCACCGGGCACTCGACGCGCCCGTCTCGGGCGGAGTCGTGGGGGCGGAGGCAGCCTCCCTCACCTTCATGGCGGGCGGCGGTGAGGCGGAGTTCGCCCTTGCCGAACCGCTGCTCGCCGCCATGGGCAGGAAGGCGGTGCACTGCGGAGAGGCGGGCGCGGGTCAGGCCGCGAAGATCTGCAACAACATGATCCTCGGGATCTCCATGATCGCCGTCAGCGAGGCTTTCGTACTCGGCGAATCCCTCGGCCTCTCCCACCAGGCGCTCTACGACGTCGCCTCCACCGCATCCGGCCAGTGCTGGGCACTCACCACCAACTGCCCCGTACCGGGCCCGGTCCCGGCCAGCCCCGCCAACCGCGACTACGTGCCGGGGTTCGCGGCCCCGCTGATGGCCAAGGACCTCGGCCTCGCCGCGAACGCCCTGCGCGAGGGCGGCATCGAAACCGGACTCGGGCTGCGGGCGGCCGAGATGTACGCCGCGTTCGCCGAGGGAAGCGGAAACGGGCAGGACTTCTCCGCCATCGTCCACGCCCTGCGGGACGGGACGGCCGCCCCTGGCACGACCCCCAAGGACCCCAAGGACCCCAAGGACCCCAAGGACCCCAAGGAAGCCACCTCATGACCACCGCTCACGCGACCTCCGACCACGAGACCACTGACTACGAGACGATCCTCGTCGAACGCAAGGGCCGCACCGCCCTCCTCACCCTCAACCGCCCCAAGGCGCTCAACGCGCTCAACCTCCGGGTGATGGAGGAGGTCGTGGCCGCCACGGAGGCCCTCGACCGGGACCCGGAGATCGGCTGCATCGTCCTCACCGGTTCCCCGAAGGCCTTCGCCGCCGGAGCCGACATCAAGGAGATGCAGCCCCAGGGGTACATGGACATGTACCTCACCGACTGGTTCACCGCGTGGGACCGGCTCGGCGACCTCCGCACGCCCACCGTCGCCGCCGTCTCCGGCTACGCCCTGGGCGGCGGGTGCGAGCTCGCGATGCTCTGCGACATCCTGCTCGCCGCCGACACCGCGGTCTTCGGCCAGCCCGAGATCAAGCTCGGCGTGATCCCGGGCATCGGCGGCTCCCAGCGCCTCACCCGGGCGATCGGCAAGGCCAAGGCCATGGAACTGTGCCTGACCGGCCGCACCATGGACGCCGTCGAGGCCGAACGGGCCGGCCTGGTCTCCCGTATCGTCCCGGCGGACGAACTGCTGGCCGAGGCCATGTCCGTGGCCGAGACCGTCGCCGCGATGTCCGCACCCGTGGCGATGATGGCCAAGGAGGCCGTGAACCGAGCCTTCGAGACCACGCTCGCCGAAGGGGTCCGCTTCGAACGCCGCCTGTTCCACGCGGTGTTCGCGACCACCGACCAGAAGGAGGGCATGACGGCCTTCACGGAGAAACGGCCCCCGGACTTCCGCCACCGCTGACCGTCACACCGGTCGCCCGGCCGAAGGCCGGGCAGCGTTGCGTCGAAGCTCCTGGCGGACGGGTTCTCGATCATGGTCGATCAGGATCACCCCTGTCTGCCAGGAGCTTCACCGCGGCTGCGGTACCAAGCGTCTCAGCGGCGCTCGGGCAGATCGGCTTCGGCCGGCAGCGGGGTGAGCGGGCGCGGCGACTCGGCGGACCGTGTGGTGGGTGCGGGCTTCTTCCCGCAGAAGGCTGCCTCCAGCGTCGCGCCGAGTGCCGTGTTGACCGCGCCCCGGTTGGAGGTGTTCGCCATCGCGGAGAGTGCGCGGCGGCCGTCGCGGGTGGCGAAGGCGTACGTGTAGAAGCCCTGCACCGTGCCGGTGTGTCCGAACACCTGGGTTCCGCAGGAGAGGTCGTAGCGGCGCAGGCCGAGTCCGTAGAAGCGGGTCCCGGTGGCGTCCGTCGGGGTGACCGTGGTCATGGCGTCCAGCATGCGGGGCGAGAGCAGCCGGCCCTGCATCAGCGCGGTCGTGAAGGTGTTCAGGTCGGCCGGGTCGGAGATGACCGCGCCGGCCGACTGCGCCCAGGAGACGGTCTGCTCCGTGGAGTCGACGAGCGGGGCCCCTTCCTCGTCGGGGTGGAGGTAGCCGCGCACGTGCTTGCCCCTGATCTTGGTGTCCGGGTGGACGTACACGGTGTGCCGCAGCTTCAGCCGTTTGATGATGCGCCGCTCGTACTGCTTGGCGACCGGGGTCCCCGTCGCCTTCTCGATGAGCATGCCGAGGACGACGAAGTTGGCGTTGGAGTACTTGTAGGCCGCGCCGGGTTCGGTGGTGCGCGGGAGGGCCAGCGAGAGGTCGACCAGTTCCCGGTAGCTGAAGACGCGGTTGCGTACGGCTTCGAAGCCGGGCACGGTCTTGTCGAACATGGGGTCGGTGTACTCGGCGAGGCCGCTGCGGTGGGTGAGCAGGTGACGGACCGTGATGCGGTCGTCGGGCAGCAGTCCGGGGAGGTAGTGGTTGACCGGCGCGTCGAGCTCCAGCCTTCCCTCGTCGACCAGTTGGAGCAGGACGACGCTGGTGAAGGTCTTGCTGACGCTGCCGATGCGGAAGCGTGCCCGGGTGTCCATGGCTTCGCCGGTGACGCGGTCGCGGACGCCGACGGTACGCGTGCGCACTCCGTCGGGACCGGTGAAGCGGGCCATCGCGCCGGGGGCTCCCTTGGCCATGGCGGCGTTGAGGGCCGCGGTCACCCCGTCCATGTCGGGGGCCGGCGCGGGGGCAGGAGCGGAGGCGGGGGTCGTGGGCCAGGCCGGGGTCGTGGGGGCCGCCGGTGCGGAGGGGGCCGCTGTGGCGGGGGCCACCCCGGCGGCGAGGGCGGCGATCAGGGTGGCGCTCAGGGCCAGACGTCTGTGTGTCGACAAGGGCATGTGGCTTCCTCGTTCTCGTTCTTGTTCTCGTACGCGTGACTGGTGCTTGGGGGAGCTGTGGCACACGTGTGGGACATTGCCAGAGGTGTGGGGAAAGAACGATCATTGCGTGCGTTTCCGGTCCCCTCATGGAGCATGAGTGCCAACGTGTCACGTCGGTTCCTGTCACGGGCCCCGGAATCCTCGACCCGCCGCTCCCTCCGCGCCTCTATAGGCTGAACTCGTGGCCAGTACAGATGAACGAGACCCCTCAGTCGGTGAGCTTCAGGAGTTCGCCGTGCAACTTCGCCGGATGAACGGGGAGATCAACCGTCTCGTCCACACCTTCGCCGCCCGGCAGGGCCTGCACGCCACGGACGTCCAGGCGCTGGCCGCGATCCTGGACTCCGGCACCCCCCTCACCCCCGGCCGGCTCCGCGAGCACCTGGGGCTGACCTCGGGTGCCGTGACCGCCTGCCTGGACCGGCTGGAGAAGGCGGGGCACATCCGCCGCGCCCGGGAGAGCTCGGACCGCCGGGTGGTGCACCTGTACTACGAGCCGAGGGCGCGGGCGGCTGCCCGCAGCCACTTCATGCCGCTCGCCGAAGCCACCGAGAACACCAGAAGCCGCTTCGACGGTGAGGAACTCGCTCTCGTCCTGCGCTTCTTGACCGACCTCAACACCGAGCTCGGCGAACTGCGCGCGCCGCGCTCCTGAGATATATTTCAATCATTGAGATTGTTTCTGCTGGAGATATCTGGAGACACGCGGAGACAAGGGCAGCAACAACAACTTCGAGTTCGAGCCAAGCCCTAGTCGCACTCGCCACCAGGAGCACGATGACCACCGCCACACGTTACGCCCGCAAGCTGGTTCCGCTGGTCCTGCTGATCGCCTGGCTGGGCATCGGCGGAATCCTCGGCCCGTACGCGGGAAAGCTCGGCGAGGTCGCCACCAACGACCAGGCGGCGTTCCTGCCGCAGAGCGCCGAGTCGACCCGGGTGATCGAGGCGCAGCAGGCGTTCCGGCAGGGCGAGACGTTGCCCGCCATCGTCGTATGGACCCTGCCCGGGGACACGGGAGGCAGGATCGGCAAGGAGCGGCAGGCTGCCGCCGACCGCGCGCTCGACTCCCTCAACGGCTCTCCCGGTCTGGTCGGCCGGACCTCCCCCGCCCTGCCCTCCGACGACGGGCGCGCGCTCCAGGGCGTCGTACAACTGCGCCCCGACCTCGGCGACCGCCTCGCGCCCACGCTCGCTCTCATCGAGCGGGCGGCCGGTCAAGTACCGGGCGCAGAAGTCCAGTTGGCCGGACCCGCGGCCAGTCAGGCGGATCTCAAGGGTGCCTTCTCGGGCATCGACGGGCTGCTGCTCGGGGTGGCGCTGGCCGCCGTACTGCTGATCCTCCTGCTGGTGTACCGCAGCGTGCTGCTGCCGTTCCTCATCATCATCGGCGCGGTGTTCGCGCTGGGGCTGGCGTGCGCGGTGGTGTACGTACTGGCGGATCGCGGTGTGGTCCGGGTGGACGGGCAGGTGCAGGGCATCCTGTCGATTCTGGTGATCGGGGCCGCGACCGACTACGCACTGCTGCTGACCGCCCGCTTCCGCGAAGAACTCGCGGACGGGAAGGACCGTTTCACGGCGGTACGGGCTGCCTTGCGGCAGTCGGCGGGGCCCGTCACCGCGAGCGCGGCGACCGTGGCGCTGGGCCTGCTCGCGCTGCTGCTCAGCGACCTCACCAACAACCGGGCGCTGGGGCCGGTCGGAGCGATCGGCATCGTCTGCGCGGTGCTGAGCGCGCTGACCTTCCTGCCCGCCGCGCTGGCGCTGCTGGGCCGGGCCGCGTACTGGCCTGCCAAGCCCGGACCCGCGCGGACCAAGGACGCTTCCCCGCGTACGGATCCCACGGATCGCACCGGCCCTGCGGATTCCACGGGCCCCAAGGCCCCCGCAGGCGGCAGCGCGCGGCTGTGGCAGCGGGTCGCCTCCCTCGTGGACCGGGCCCCGCGCCGCGTCTGGGCACTCTCGCTCGCCGCCCTGCTCGCCTGCGCCGCGTTCGCCCCGATGCTCACCTCCCGAGGTGTGCCGCTCGACGAGATCTTCGTCAACGACGCCCCGTCCGTCGCCGCCCAGCGCACCCTGGGCGCCCACTTCCCCGGCGGCTCCGGCAACCCGGTGGTGGTCGTCACCGACGCGTCGGCCGCCGACTCGGTGGTGAGCACGGCCCGGCGGACGCCCGGCGTCGCGGGCGCGGCGGCGGTGACCGCCGCCGGACGGCCCGGAGCCGGGCCGCCGCTGGTGGTCGACGGCCGGGTGCGCATCAACGCGACCCTCAAGGACGCGGCCGACAGCGACGCCGCGAAGGAGGCCGTGGCCGAGCTGCGGAACCGGGTGCACGCACTGCCGGAAGCGAAGGACACCCTCGTGGGCGGGTACACGGCGCAGCAGCTGGACACCCAGCTGACCGCGGCGCACGACCGGACCCTCATCGTGCCGGTCGTCCTCGCGATCATCCTGGTCATCCTGGCCCTGCTGCTGCGCTCGCTGCTGATGCCGGTGCTGCTGGTGGCGACGGTCGCGCTCAACTTCCTTGCCACGCTGGGTGTTTCGGCCCTGGTGTTCCGGTACGTCTTCGGGATGAGCGGCACGGACTCGTCGGTTCCGCTGTACGGGTTCGTGTTCCTGGTCGCCCTCGGCGTGGACTACAACATCTTCCTGATGTCCCGGGTGCGGGAGGAGTCCCTCGCCCACGGTGTCCGCGAGGGCGTCCTGCGCGGCCTGACCGCGACCGGCGGGGTCATCACCTCGGCGGGGGTGGTGCTGGCGGCGACGTTCGCGGCCCTCGGGGTGATTCCGCTGGCGTTCCTGGTCCAGATCGCGTTCATCGTGGCCTTCGGCGTACTGCTGGACACGCTGGTCGTACGCTCGCTCCTGGTTCCGGCGCTGGTACGCGACATCGGGCGGACGGCCTGGTGGCCGGGACGGCTCAGCAGTGGAGTCGTGGAACGGGGCGGTGCCGGGAAGGCTTGAGCCACCGCGCCGCCCCGGTGCGGCCCGCACCTCCAGAGCCCCTTGGAGCCCACGATGACAGTGGACCGGCACCGACTCACCATGAGCGACACGGGCCGTGACGCCGCCGAGCACTACGAACAGGCCCTGGACTCCCTCCTGTTCTTCCGCCCGGACGTCGCCGACCGCGCGGCGGACGTCCTGCGCGCGGCCCCCGGCTCCCCGATGGGACACGCACTCCACGCCTACCTCTCCGTCCTCGGTACGGAAGAGACGGACGCCGCCGCGGCCCGCGCCCCCTTCACCCGCTTCCGTACCGCACTCGACGCGTCCCGGGCCACGCCCAGGGAACGGCTGCACCTGGCCGCAGCCGGGGCCTGCCTCGAAGGCGACCTCCACGGCGCGGCCCGGCTGCTCGACGAACTGTCGATCGGCTGGCCCCGGGACGCGCTGGCCCTGGCCGCGGGCCACCAGCTCGACTTCCTCACGGGGAACGCGGGACGGCTGCGCGACCGGATCGGCGGAGCGCTGGGCGCCTGGGACGAGGCGGACCCGCACTACGGCCCGCTGAAGGGGATGTATGCCTTCGGGCTGGAGGAATCGGGCCACTACGAGCAGGCGGAGGAAGCGGGCAGGGAGGCCCTGGCCCGTAACCCCCGTGACGTCTGGGGCGTACACGGTGTGGCGCACACCTTCGAGATGCGGGGCCGCTTCATGGACGGCATCCGCTTCCTCGACGCACGCGTGGCCGACTGGTCGACCGGCAACTTCCTGAACGTGCACAACTGGTGGCACTACGCACTGTTCGCCATGGAGTCCCAGGACACCGAACGCGTCCTGGACATCTACGACACCACGATCCACCCGCACATGCCGGAACGCGAACTCGGGCCCGACTCCGAAGCCGAACCCCAGCCCGAAGCCCTCGCCATGCAACTCCTGGACGCCTCCGCCCTCCTGTGGCGGCTGCTCCTCGCGGGCGAGGACCAGCCGGCGCGCTGGAACCGCCTCGCGGAGGCATGGGCCAGGCGCGCGGACGGCCCGCACTACGCGTTCAACGACGCGCACATCGTGATGGCGTACGTGGGTTCCGGCCGCGTGGCCGAGGCCGAACGGCTGGTCGCCGACCGCCGCCGATGGCTCGAAGCCACCCGCGAACCCGCCGGGACAACACCGTCGAACGTCGCCATGACCGCCGACGTGGGCCTGCCGGTGTGCGAGGCGCTCATCGCCTTCGGGACCGGCCGCTACGAGGCCGTGGTCGACCACCTGCTCCCGGTCCGGCACCGGCTCGCCGAGTTCGGCGGCAGTCACGCCCAGCGGGACGCCGTGCACAAGACGCTCCTTGAGGCGGCGCTCCGCTCCCGCCGCACCGACCTGGCACGCACCCTGCTCAGCGAACGCATCTCGCTGCGTCCCTCGTGCCCGTACAACTGGCTGGCCCAGGCGCGCCTGGCCGATCAACTGGGCCGCCACGCGGAGGCCGCGACGGCCCGCCACCGCGCCCGCCCCGGTGCCGGGCGGGGCAGCAACACCTGACCCGGCGGCGGGAGTTCGCTCGCACGTACCAAGAGCGAATGTGCGGCACTTCGGGCACTCCTCGTGTCGAACCGGTGACACACTGCTCACGTTGATCGGATCAGCGCACCACTCCAGGGAAGCCACCAGCATGCAGCAGACAGTCGACGAGCCCTCTCCGCTTCCCGACGCTCCTCCTCGTCACGTCGCATGCGTCATGGACGGCAACGGCCGCTGGGCGCAACTGCGTTCGCTGCCGCGCACCTCCGGGCACAGTGCGGCGGAGGCGACCGTGATCGACGTGATCGAGGCCGCGCGCGGGGCCGGAGTGGGGTGGCTGAGCCTGTACGCGTTCTCCACCGAGAACTGGGGCCGGCCGAGCGACGAGATCGACTTCCTGATGCACCTGGTGCGCCGGGTGGTGCGCAAGCACGCCCTGTTCCTGCACGCCCGGGGCATCCGCTGCCGCTTCCTGGGCGTGAGCGACCCGCGTATCCCGCCGTCCCTGGCCCAGGACTTCGCCGACCTGATGACGCTGACGGGCGAGAACCGGGGCATGACGCTGACCATCGCCTTCGACCACGGCGGCCGCCGGGACATCGTGGAGGCCGCGCGCTCGCTGCTCCGCAGCGGAACACCCCCCGGTGCCGTCACCGAGCAGACCTTCGCCGGTCACCTGCCGTACCCGGACACGCCCGATGTGGACCTGGTGATCCGTACCTCGGGGGAGCAGCGGATCTCCAACTTCATGCTCTGGCAGGTCGCTTACGCGGAATGGGTCTTCCCGCCCGTCCTGTGGCCCGACTTCCGCGCCTCCCACTTCCTTGAGTGTCTGCACGAATACCGGCACCGCAAGCGCCGCTTCGGCGGCGTGCTGCCGGACGAGAACGGAGCAACCCGACCGTGACCACCACCTCGGACGCCACCCACCAGGACACCACCCACCCGAACGCGACTCACGCGGACGAACGCTTCCGCGCGTTCTTCGACGACCCCCGCTGGGCGCTCGCCATGGTCCGGGCGACGGTGCTGGAAGCCGCGCACCCGAAGATCGGGGCCGCGCTCATCGACAACTCCACGTTCGTCGCCCACCCTTGGCGACGCCTGCGCAACACCTTCGTGAGCATGCGGCGCATGATCGGCGCCGACGAGCAGGCGCGCGAGCGGGAAGCGGACCGGCTGAACCGCATGCACGGGCGGATGAGGGGAACCGACTCCCGCGACCGCCCCTACGACGCGATGGATCCCGGTGCACGGGCCTGGGTGGTGGCGACGCTGTACGAGAGCTCGGTCACCATGTGCCGACTGAGCGGACAGCCCCTTGACCAGGCGTTCATGGAGGAGCTGTACGACGGCTTCCGCGGCGTGCTCGGCCTCATGGGCGACGAGCCGGGCCAACTGCCCGACACGCTCCCGGAGTTCTGGCGGTACTACGACCGGGTGGTGGAGGAGGAGCTGGAGAACACGGAGGCGATGCGCGTCATCCTGTACAGGCTCTTCGACCACCTCCCCGCCCCGCCGCTCCTGAGCGGGTTCCCCGCCCTGTGGGCGACCGGCCGTGCCGTCGCCGGGCCGGTCGTGGGGGCGATCGCGGTGGCGTCCCTCCCCGAGTCCTTCCGCCGCCGTGCGGGTCTGCCCGAGATGCCGGGCGCCCAGACCCTCATGCAGGGCGCCTACCTGACCATCGGTCTGACCCGGTTCCTCCCCGCGGGATGGATCCAGCCGGAACCCCTCATCGACCTCCTGTCCTTGTCCCCCGACCCCGACAGCGACGATCCGCGCGCCCGCACCGCCGCGGCCCTGCACGCCAGGATGAAGCGAGCCGGAGCCCTGCTGAGGCTCATCACCCCGCTGCCCGACACCCCTCGTACGACCACGTCGGCCGCCGCCTCGGCGTCCTCCCCCGCCGCCTCGGCGAACCGGCAGAACGCGGAGGACTTCTTCCGTGAGGTACTGGACCAGACCGGGAACGGCTCCCTGGACTGGCCGGACCTGGCCGCCATGGCCCGGGAACTCGCCGGCCGCCTCGACCTGGACGAACCCGAGGAGACCAGGCTCTACGACGCCTACGCGCAGTGGTGGCGCGAATTGCAGAGCGCCCTCGACACCGACGGCGACGGCAGTATCAGCGCCCAGGAGTACGCGTCCGCCGCGCCCTCCCTCGCCGGACCCGCGCTCATCAGGGTCGCCGAAACCCTCTTCGACGTCACCGACAGGAACGGCGACCAGCAGATCGACGCGGACGAGTACCGCGTCCTGTTCCGCACCGCGTTCCACCGCGACGTCGCCGGTGTCGGCAACGAGGGCACGACGTACACCCGTAGCGCCTTCGTGAGGGAGTTCCTGACCTTCATGTCGGGCCGGCAGCGCACCACCCCGTTCGACCCGCTGCTCGCCGGAGCGTGAACAGGGGGTTATCGCCGGTCACGCCTCTTCGGCGTCGGCCCCCTGATCCTTCCTCGCGGTGGTTCTGCGCCGGTGCAGTACGACCCCGCACACCGCGAGGAGGACGGCGGCCGTCGCGCCCACGGTGAGCACCGCGTTGTCGGCGAACAGCGCTGCCAGCACCTTCAGGGCGCCGACCCCCACGGTCGCGTAGACCAGCGCCCAGGCGGCTCCCCCCAGGAACAGCGCCGGCAGGTAGCGCGGCAGGGGCATGCACATGCTGCCCGCCAGGAAATTGGCGGCGGTCTGGAAACCGACGGTCAGGAAGGAGACGGCCACCACCGGGGCGCCCCACCGCTGGATCGCCCGTTCGACACGCTGGAACTTGGGTGCGGAGATCCGCTCGGCGAACCTGCTGCGCCTGGCCCCGGCGGCGGCGAGCCGCCCCACCGCGAACGTCCCCCCGGCGCGCAGCAGCACGATCACGTACAACCCGAGCGCGGTCCATATGACGTCACCCATGACGAGTCGCCCTCAGGGCCGAATCCCTGCCGCGGCGCCTACGAGCCCGCTGTTCATGCCGCACCTGATCTACCCCTGCGGTTCTGTCGCCACTGTCGGCTGACACACCCAGGCTAAGCGAACGCGTGTGCCCCGTTTGCCAGACCTGACCAGTACGTCGACCCCGGACACGAGAAGCAGGTGTGGTGTTCGGCATGTGTCACAGGAGTGATGGCTTGGGCAACAGGGGGTAAGCAGAACAACCTTGAACTCAGGGAGGTTGTTGTGGAGCGTGATCGGATCGGACTGGCCGAGGTGCTGGCCGCGGCGGAGGCCGCGGCACCGGTGCGTTCGCTTGATGTCGTGGCGCACAGTCTGCGCGAGCGTTTCGACGCGCGCTATGTGTCGTTCCTGTTCGTCGACGTGGTCGGGCGGCGCCTGCTGCGGGTCAAGGAGAAGGGGACGGCACCCCAGGAACGCGGCGCGGAGCAAGTCCCTCTGGACGGCAGCGTCTACAACGACGTCCTGCGCACCCAGAAGGTGGTGGCGGTGGACAACGGCCGCCGTGAGCAAAGGGTGTTCGCGCCGGTCTCCAACCGCGGCGACGCGATCGGAGTGCTGGAGGTGCGCCTGGACCACGTGACCCAGGACGTGCTGGACCAGGTCGAGGAGGTCGCACACGCGCTCGCGTACATCATCGTCACCGACCGCCGCTTCACCGACCTCTACCACTGGGGCAACCGGACCGCCTCGGTCACCCTGGCCGCGGAGATCCAGCGCCAGCTCCTGCCGTCGGCGCCCTCCTGCGAGTCCGCCGAGTTCACTCTCGCCGGTGCGCTGGTCCCGGCCTCCGACATCGCCGGTGACACCTACGACTACAGCCTCGACGAGGACACCCTGCACCTGTCCATCACCGACGCCATGGGCCACGACGTCGACGCCTCGCTCATGGCCACCCTCCTGGTCAACGCCTCCCGCGGCGCCCGCCGCGCCGGAGCGGATCTGGCCGAACAGGCCCGCCGGACCCACCAGGCCCTCCTCGACCACGGCCGCACCACGTTCGCCACCGGCCAGCTCCTGCGCATCGCCCTGGACGGAAGCAGCGCCCAGCTCGTCAACGCCGGACACCCCTGGCCCCTGCGGCTGCGCGACACGACGGCCGAGGAGATCAAGCTCAAGGTCAACCTTCCCTTCGGCGTCCCCGCGCAGGCCCGCTACCAGGTGCAGGACCTCGACCTGATCCCCGGTGACCGCCTCGTGCTCTTCACCGACGGCATGCAGGAACGAAGGGCATCAGGCGTCGACCTGCGCGGACTGCTGCGCGACACCGCCACGGAACACCCCCGCGAGGTCGTGCGGACGATGGTCACCGCGGTCCGCGACGCCTGCCACGACGACGTACAGGACGACGCCACCGTCCTGTGCCTGGACTGGCACGGCCCCCGCACCGCCACCGTTCCCGCGGCGGAGGCGGTGGAGGCGGTCCGCGGCGCGTAGGGCTCAAGGGGGACGGCTCATCGGCCGAGTGCCTTGGCCAGTTCCGCCTTGTTCATCGAGGAACGGCCGTCGATGCCGCGCTTCTTGGCCTCCGCGTACAGCTGGTCCTTCGTGGGCCCCTGGGCGCCGCTGTGGGATCGTTCCCCGCCTCGCTGGGACGCGGACTTCCGGTCCTTGGTGGAGGTCTTGCTCGCGGTCTTGGACTCACCGGAACGGGCGCGTTCCTTGTTCACGGTGCGGGCCGCGATCTCCTCCGCGCGGTCCTTGGAGACACCGCGCTTCTCCGCGCTCTCCTTGATGTGCTCGTACTGACGCTCACGCTTCGCGTTCGAACCGCGCGGCATGGCACTCTCCTTCGTCGGTTTCATCGGTTTCGTAGGTCGAATTCAGCAGTTCGGTTCCCCCCGGAGGCCCGATCAGACTCGCACGCCTCCGTGGAACACGCAGATCGTCCGGGCAGCGCTCACTCCTTGCCCTGGACGATCTTGCGTACGTGTTCGACGGTGCCGCAGTCGGCCTTGAGGTGCCTGCCGCGAGCTTCCCGGAAGGCCGTGCCGAGTTCGGCGCGGCGGGCGTCGGCGACGTTCTCGCGGGCGCCGTTGAGGATGGTGCGTTCCTCCTCGTCGGTGTGGTGCGCGACGGCTTCGACGAGCTTCTCCAGCTTCTCGTCCCAGTCGTCCGAGCCGACGTCCTCGACCTCAAGCAGCGCGAGCAGGGCCTCGTTCCCCTCCGTGTGCTCCTCGACACCGTGTTCGACCTCGTCGTCGTCGATGTGCTTGTAGCGCTTGAGGGCGGGATAGACCTCTTCCTCCTCGGCCTCCCCGTGCGCGATCAGCAGCGCGGAGAACTCCCGCAGCGCTCCGGCCCGGTCGTCCTCCACGCTGCGCATGCGCCGGAACAGCTCCTCCATGCGCCGGTGATCGTCCAGGATCAGCTCCACCACGTCCTGCGACTGCTCCGTCACGGTCGTCCTCCACATGCGTTCGTCGGGTACGTCCTTGTCCGGGTACCCAGGTCGAGGGGTTCTGCTGCATCGCGTTGGGCTGTCTGCTCGCGTTCCTGCTCCCTGCTCGCGTTCATGTCGGCACGGTCTCGGGGCACACGTGCCCCGAGTGGTGGTCGTGAGCCAGGAGGAGGAACGTGGAGCGGTGGGGCAGGACCGCAAGGTGGGGAGGGGACGAGTCGAAAGGCGTGTTCATGCTGAGGAGGCCGGGCGGCCGTGGCACCTCGGGGCTGTGGGTGCCGCCGGGGGTGTACGCACCGCAGGACGACACCCGGCTGCTGATCACGGCCCTGCGCCGGGAAGCCCTCGGCCGGGACACCACGGTGCTCGACGTGGGAACGGGAAGCGGGGCGGTCGCCATCGAGGCCGCCCGGCTGGGCGCGCGGGTCAGCGCCGTCGACATCGCGTGGCGGGCCGTCCTCGCCGCGCGCTACAACGCCTGGCGGCAGGGCCACCGCATCTCGGTGAGCCACGGAGACCTCCGGAGGATCCCGCCGCTCCCGCCGGAGCTCCGCTACGACCTGTTGATCGGCAACCCGCCCTACGTGCCCAGCCCGCACGCCGCGCCGCCGCTGCGGGGCCGGGCCCGTGCCTGGGACGCCGGGCACGGCGGGCGGGCGGTCATCGACCGGCTGTGCGCGGCCGCGCCGCGGCTGCTCCGGCCGGGCGGCGCGCTGCTGATGGTCCACTCCTCGCTCAGCGGCACCGGGGCCACGCTCGACGCCCTGGCCGCGCACGGGCTGCGCCCCGAGGTGGTGGAGCGGGAGCTCGTCCCGTTCGGTCCGGTGCTGCGCGCCCGGCTGGGGTGGCTGCGCGCACAGGGGCTGCTCGGTCCCGACGAGGAGAAGGAAGAGCTGGTGGTGATCCGTGCCGAACGCGTCTGAGGAGCCGACGACCACGCCGACCACGCCGACAACGCCCACGGCGGGGAAGGGTGCGCCGCGCCGTACCCGGGTCCGCGTCGACCGGGCGGGACCGGTGGGTCCGGTGCTCGTGGAGGGGCCGGTGGAGGTGGTGGACGAACACGGAAAGGTCTCCGTCTCGGACCGCTTCCTCGTGGCGCTGTGCATGTGCGGGCTCAGCCGGGCCTATCCCTGGTGCGACACCAGCCACCGGCGGAGCAGCCCCGAGGAGCGGTCATCGGAGGAGCGGTCATCGGAGGATTGGTCATCGGAGGAGCGGTCATGAGCGGACGTCCGGAGCCCCGAGCCACCCGCCCCGCCCTGCCCCACGCACGCGGCCCGCTCAGCGGGCGGCTGATCGAGGTGCTGCGCACCGGTGACGGCGCCGCCGCCCTTCCCCACGGGCCCGATTCCGGCGCGGAGGCGGACCCGTACGGCGAAGATCTGCAACTGGGCCTGTACGTCCTCTACGAGCTGCACTACCAGGGCTTCGCCGGAGTCCCGGACGACCGGGAGTGGGACCCGGAGCTGCTCGCCCTGCGCCGCCGGTGGGAGAACCTCTTCCTGGCCGCGCTGCGCTCAGCGGTGCCCGGCGGGACGGACGTAGACGCGGCCCTGGCGGACCTCACGGTCGAGCCGGCCGGGGCGGACCCGACGAGCGTGAGCCGGTTCCTGCGGACCGAGGGGACCTGGGAGCAGATGCGGGAGTACGCCACCCTGCGCTCCACGTACCACCTGAAGGAGGCCGATCCGCACGCCTGGGTGCTGCCCCGGCTGTACGGCCGGGCGAAGGCAGCGATGGCGGCGGTCGAGTACGACGAGTTCGGCGCGGGCCGCCCGGAGGACGTGCACGCCGGGCTCTTCGCCGATCTGATGGCGGACCTCGGCCTGGAGACGGCGTACGGCCACTACCTGGACGCCGTACCGGCACCCGCGCTCGCGACGGTCAACCTGATGTCCCTGCTGGGCCTGCACCGGGCGCTGCGCGGGGCCCTGGTCGGGCACTTCGCCACGGTGGAGATCACCTCGCCGCCCGGCTCGCGTCAGCTCGCGCAGGCCATGCGGCGGCTGGGAGCAGGTGCTGCGGCGCAGCGCTTCTACGACGAGCACGTGGAGGCGGACGCGGTGCACGAGCAGGTCGTACGGCGGGACGTCGTCGGAGGGCTGCTGGCGGACGAGCCGGAGCTGGGCCCGGACGTGGTGTTCGGGGTGGAGGCCACGGGCCTTCTGGAGGACCGGCTGGCCGCCCACGTACTGGAGGCGTGGCGGGCGGGGAGGAGCGCGCTGCGGACGCAGGCGCCTCCGCACCGTGTGGAGCATGTGGGCCATGTGGTTTGAACACGGTCCCCACGGTCACCCGGCGGGGGAGACCGAAGGATGGGAGTGCAGATCATGCGACGGCAGTGGTGGTGGGCGGACGCGGAGTGCGCGCACGAGGACCCCGAGCTCTTCTTCCCCGTCAGTACGCACGGGCCGGGGGCGGAACAGCAACAGCGTGCGATGGAAGTGTGCGGCCGCTGCCCGGTGCGCGCCGAGTGCCTGAGCTGGGCGCTGGAAAACCGCGAGGCGACGGGCGTGTGGGGCGGCACCACGGAGAAGCAACGGCTGAAACTGCGGCGCAGGGCGGGCGCGGGCCGGGGCGTCGGCTGAGCGCTGCCGTGGAACGCCTGTACCGGGGCCTGTACGGGGGCCTGCACCGAGTACGCCTGTGGGCGCGGCGGGCGCTGCGCCAGCAGGGCCCCGAACGGCACTCCTTCCTGCTCGCCGCGAAGAGCGTGCTGGCCGCGACCCTCAGCTGGGTGGTCGCGCGCGATCTCCTGCACGCCCACTCCCCGGCGTTCGCACCGTTCTCGGCGGTGCTGGTCATGCAGACGACCGTCTACCAGTCCGTCGTGCAGTCCCTGCGGTACGTCGGCGCGGTGGTCGCGGGTGTGGCGGTGCAGGCGGTGCTGGGGTTCCTCGCGGGTCCGGACCTGTTGTCGTTCGTACTGGTCGCGGTGGTTTCGCTGGCGATCGGGCGGTGGCGCGTACTGGGCGCGCAGGGTTCACAGGTGCCCACCGCGGCGTTCTTCGCCTTCGCCACGTACGTGGCCGCCGCCGATGGCGGGGAGCGGCTGGCCCAGCTGGGCCAGATCGTTCTGCTGGTGGTGATCGGCTGTGTGATCGGCACCCTCGTGCACATCACGGTCGTACCGCCACTGCGCTACCGGAGTGCCGAGATCAGTATCCGCAACCTCGCCCACACGTTCTGCGACCTCCTCTCGGAGATGGCGCCCGAGCTGCGCGAAGGCGCGCCGGAGCGGGAGAGCGCGGCACGCTGGCGGCGCCGGGCAGCACGCACCGAAGGCCTCATCTCCGACGCGCGTGAGGGGCTGCTCGTCGCTCAGGAGAGCGTCCACTTCAACCCCCGGCGACGACTGCGCGGACATCGCGGGCACGCCGACTTCCCCGGCTACACAGTGGTGCTGGAAGCCCTCGTGCGGACGCTGTACCAGGTCGCCTCGCTGACCCGCGGCCTCGACCAGTGGTACGTGGAGGAGAGGACGGAGGAGAAGGCGGAAACCTCCGAGGCGTTCGAGTACCGGCCGTTCCTGCGGAGTTACGCGGACTTCCTGGACGCGCTGGTGGAGTTCGGCCGGGTGCTCGGCGAACTGGAGGAGGGTCAACTCCCGCAGCAGGCCACGGAGTTGTGCCGCCTGGTCGACAGGGCGCGCGGGGAGCGGCGGAAGGTGGTCGCGGAAGCCGTCGCACGGGGGCTGCCACTGGCGGAGCCCGCCCACCCCTACGGCGTCCTGGTGGTCGAGGCGACCCGGCTGCTGGAGGAGTGCCAGAACTGCTGCGACGTACTGCGGGAGCAGGCCGGGGCCGGGGACTGAGCTCCGCGCCCGGCGGGCGGCGCCCGCGGAGATGCGATGTTTCAAGGGAGAGATCACGGGCTATGCGGATCTTATGGTGCAAATCGGCAACCCGATGATGGCAGCGCAGGGCGGCCCCCGCGCTCATGCCGGGGACGCGGCCGAGGCGGGATTCACCGGGACCGCCCGGCTCTGACAACGAGTCCGGCAACGACTCCGACGACGACTCCGACAACGACCCCGACAACGAGAGGAAGACACTCCCCATGCGTATCGCATTCCTGATGGCTCCCGAAGGCATCGAGCAGGTCGAGCTGACCGAACCGTGGGCGGCGGTGGGCGCGGCCGGCGGCACCCCCGTACTCGTCTCCACCGAGCCGGGACAGGTCCAGGCCTTCCACCACCTCGACAAGGCCGACACCTTCCCGGTCGACCAGGTGGTGGGGGAGACCTCCGTCGAGGAGTACGACGGCCTCGTGCTGCCGGGCGGCGTCGCGAACCCCGACGCGCTGCGGCTGGACGAGACGGCCGTGGCCTTCGTCAAGGCGTTCTTCGACGCGGGCAAGCCCGTCGCCGCGATCTGTCACGCCCCCTGGGCCCTGGTCGAGGCCGACGTCGTACGGGGCCGCACGCTCACCTCGTGGCCCAGCCTGCGCACCGACATCCGCAACGCGGGCGGCACCTGGGTCGACGAACAGGTCAAGGTCTGCACGGGTGGCCCCAACACCCTCATCACCAGCCGCAAGCCGGACGACCTCAAGGCGTTCTGCGAGACGCTGGTGAGCGAGTTCGACAAGGGCTGAGCGCGATCTACGAGCAGCCGATGACGGCATAGGACGCGTCGCCCGTCCAGGAACCGGTGGCCCACCGCTCCGCCGGGGCCGGAGAGAACCCGTACAGCTCGCCGAGCCGGTTGCCGAACCACTGGGCGAAGCGGGCGGCGGCCTGCTGGCAGTTGTGGATGCCGTCCTTGCTGCGCTGCGCCTTCTCGGCGCCGGGATCGTCGCCCCACAGCTGCGACGCGTCGACGAAGTCCACCAGGCCGGGGTGCGCGCGGCTGACCGCCCGCGCCGCGTCCGGGGCCGTCCTCAACTGCGCCGCGTGCGGCTTCTGGAACTCGTTGTGCCTGATCGGCGGGGTGGAGACGATGACGAGTTTGCCGCCCCCTTCCCCGACCGCCTTCGCCAGCCGCTCGTACGCGGAGCGCTGCTCGTCGGGCGTGCCCCAGTCGAAGGCGGTGATCTGGTACGCGAAGACCTGAGGCCTGGCGGACGCGAGCTTCCCGGGAAGCGTCTTCCAGGTCTCCCCGGCGTCCTTGCCGACCACATTCCCACTGGCGGTGGCCGCCAGCGAGGTGAAGCCGCCGCCGCTCGCCTTCAGGACCGCGCCGAGGGCAGGGGCCTCGGCCTCCGCGATGGAGTCACCCATCCACATGACCTCGGGAGCCTTGCCGCCGCCACCGCCCTGGCTGCCGTTGCTGCTCTCGCTGCCCTTGCTGCTCTCGCTGCTCTCGCTCGTGGAACCGGCGCCGGCCGGCCCCGTACCGTCGCAGGCGGTGAGGCCGAGGACGCCCACGGAGGCCAGGGCGAGGAGGGCGAACGCCCGGAGGGCGGGGGCGGAACGGCGGGAGGAAGCAGGGAGGTTCATGCCGTCCAGACAACCGCGAGGAGCACCGGCCGCCGCCCCCTGTCACCGTCCGCTCATCAGCCGGGAGAAATACCGTCACACGGTACGGACGGGCCGTGCACATGAGGAGCCCGGCGCCGGTGAGGCGGCGCCGAGCCGCAGGCTCACGCGGCTCGCGCGGTTCCCGTGGCACGCGCGTGCGTGGCGAGCGGGTGCAGTGCGGCGTACTCCAGTGGCGCCGACGGGTCGATGGACACGTTCAGTTGTGCGGGGTCCGCGTCCGCCCGCACCAAGAGGTCGCCGACGGCGGCGATCATCGCTCCGTTGTCGGTGCACAGCGTCAGCGGCGGTACCCGCAGTTCGACCCCGGCCGCCGCACACCGCTCCTCGGCCAGGGCCCTGACCCGGGAGTTCGCCGCGACGCCGCCGACCACGACCAGGGTGCCCACCTCGTACTGGCGGCAGGCGGCCAGCGCCTTGTGCGTCAGGACGTCCGCGACGGCCTCCTGGAGCGAGGCGGATCCGTCGGCCAGCGGGATCTCCGTGCCGCTCCGGCGGTGCTGCTCGGCCCAGCGGGCGGCGGCCGTCTTCAGTCCGGAGAAGGAGAACGCGTACGGATGCTCCTTCGACCCCAGCAGCGGACGGGGGAAGGCGACGGCACAGGGGTTGCCCCCACGGGCGGCGCGGTCGACGGCAGGGCCGCCCGGATACGGGAGGCCGAAGACGCGGGCGACCTTGTCGAAGCACTCGCCGGCGGCGTCGTCGATGGTGTCGCCCAGGTGCAGGATCGGGTCGCGCACCAGGTCGCGCACCAGCAGCAGTGAGGTGTGACCGCCGGAGACGATCAGCACCATGCACGGGTCGGGCAGCGGCCCGTGCTCCAGGGTGTCGGCCGCGACGTGTCCGGCCAGGTGGTGCACCCCGTACAGCGGGACCCCCGCCGCGTAGGCGAGGGACTTCGCACCGGCCAGGCCGACCTGGAGGGCGCCGGACAGCCCGGGACCGGTGGTCACCGCGACCGCGTCGATGCCCTCCATGCCGAGGCCCGCCTGCGCGAGGGCTTCCCTGACGACGGGGGTGAACGCCTGGAGATGGGCGCGGGCGGCGATCTCCGGCACGACGCCGCCGAAGCGGGCGTGCTCGTCCATGCTCGACGCCACGACATGCGCGAGCAGCCGGCCGCCGGAGACGATCCCCGCCCCCGTCTCGTCGCACGACGACTCGATGCCCAACACCACTGGAGTCCGCACAGGAATCCCTTCTCGCACACACATCGCTACTGCGACCTATGTGCAATAAGGTACTCGCTCCTCCCACCCGTCGGGCCGCAGCGCGTCCAGGGCCCGCCGGGCCGTCGTGCGCAGGTGGGCGTGGACGGCGGGGTCGGCGTCGAGCGTGTAGTCGCAGTCGAGCCCGGCGAGCATCTGGGCGATGTGGCGGAGGGTGTCGGCGGAGGCGTCGAGGGTGCAGGTGTTCTCGTCCAGGGGGCGGATGCGGTCGGCGAGGCCCCAGGTGCGGGCGCGGACGGTTTCGGCAGGCGCCCGGACGGTGGCGAGGGCGCGGTGGCGGACGGGCGCGGCGGTGATCTTCGCGGTGACGTAGGCGGCGGGGTCGTTTCCGGGGACGGTACGGGGCGGGACGCGGTGGCCGGTGGGGGAGGGGTGGGTGATGCGGTCGAGACGGTAGATGCGCCAGTCGTTCTTGGCGGTGTCGTGGGCGAGGAGGTACCACAGGCCGCTGGAGGCCACGAGATGCGCGGGCTCCACGCGGCGGGGGGCGTGGTCGCCGGTGCGGGTGGTGTAGTCGAAGGTGAGGAGCTCGTGGTCGCGGCAGGCCGCCGCGAGGACGGCCAGTACGGCGGGTTCCACCCGGGGGCCGCGGTGTTCCCAGGCGATGGTGGCGGTGGCCTCCTGGAGGGCGGTGACCTGGCCGCGCAGGCGCTGGGGCAGGACCTGCTCAAGTTTGGCGAGCGCGCGCAGCGAGGTCTCCTCCATGCCGGTGAGCCCGCCGGCGGCGGTGCGCAGGGCGACGGCGAGCGCGACGGCTTCGTCGTCGTCCAGCAGCAGGGGCGGCATGTCGGTGCCGGAGGCGAGGCGGTAGCCGCCCGCGTGGCCGGTGGTGCTCTCGACGGGATAGCCGAGCTCCCGGAGACGGTCGATGTCACGGCGGACGGTGCGTCCGGTGACGTGCAGACGCTCGGCGAGCTCGGTGCCCGACCATTCCCGGCGGGTCTGGAGCAGGGCGAGCAGACGGAGCATCCGGGCGGGCATGTCGGTGGTCATGGCCTCCACTGTCCTCGCCTTCAAGGACCTGAGGTGTCCTAAAAGGGGCCTAACGTGGAACACGCCGGAGAACAAACCCGGCATTACGCCCAATCCATTTCCTTCGAGAGGAAACCCCGGATGAGCTTCATGACCCCCGGTTCCGTCGTCTGGTTCGAGATCGGCACCGCCGACCCCCATGCCGTACGGGACTTCTACGGTCCCCTGCTGGGCTGGACCTTCGAGGTCGACCCGGAATCCTCCGTCGACGGCCGCACCTACACCCGCATCATGGCCGCCGGCGCCCCCTGGCCGATGGGCGCCGTTCAGCAGGGCGACACCGGCGGCGAGGCCATCAACCTCAGCATCCTGTCCGCCGACGTGCCCGCAGATGTCGACCGGCTGCGAGGGCTGGGTGCGAAGGTCCTCGTCCCCGCCACCCGGGTGGGTGACGTGACCGTGTTCGCCCGCCTCGCCGACCCGCGGGGCAACACCTTCTCCCTCTTCTCCCGCACCACCTCCGCCGACCTGGCCGAGCGTGCCGAGGCGACCGAGGAACACCTGGCGCAGGCGTCCTACCAGCCGCAGCCCGGCTCGATGGCCTGGTTCGAGATCGGCACCACCGGCCTCGACGCCACCACCGCGTTCTACCGCGACGCCTTCGGCTGGCGCTTCGAGAAGAACGACAGCGCGGGCAGCAAGCCGTACTACCACGTCTTCACCGCTGGTGACCGGCCCGCAGGCGGCCTCTACGACCACAGCGGCGACCCGAAGGAGGGCGACTACGCCATGCCCTTCTTTCTCGTCCCGGACGTGCCCGCCACCGCGGCCGAGGCCGCCGGTCTCGGCGCGCGCATCGAGCAGGGCCCCGAGTCCAACACCGAGGGCCTCTTCCTCACCCGCCTCACCGACCCGCGCGGCAACCTCATCGGCCTCTTCTCCCCACCCACCCACATGTGAGACAGCGCCACCCCCTCCGCGGTCGGAGGCGGGGCGCATACGTCCAGGCACCGCCCCCCTTTTTCTTCCCGCGCACCACGACGAGGAGTTGTATCCCCATGAAGATCGCCTTGCTCGGTACCGGCTTCGGCCAGGCCCACGCCGCCGTCTACGCCACCCGCCCCGACGTCGACGAGGTCGTCGTCTTCGGCCGCACCCCGGAGAAGCTGAAGAAGATGGAGGAGCAGTTCGGCTTCGCGACCACCACCGACCTGGCTGCCCTGATCGGCGACCCTTCGGTGGACCTGGTGGACATCTGCCTGCCCACCGCCCTGCACGCGGACATCGCGGTGACGGCCATGGAGGCGGGCAAGGACGTCCTGGTCGAACTCCCGCTGGCCGCCACCCGGGAGGATGCCCAGCGCGTCGTCGACACCGCGGCCACCACCGGCAGGCAGGTGTTCGTCGACATGTTCTCCCGCTTCGCCCCCGCCAACGAGCACCTGCGCGAGGCCGTGGCCGACGGCCGCTACGGCCGGCTCCAGCACCTCGAAGTCGAAGGGCGCACCGCCCTCCTGTGGGAGGGCTACCGCCTGGGTCTGGACACCCTCGCCCTCGACATGGTGCACGCCGACTTCGACCTGGTCCTCAGCCTGCTGGGTACGCCCGACAGCCTCCACGTCACCGGTGTCGAAGGCCCGGAAGGGCGCGGCTCGGCGGCCGACGTGACGCTGGGCTACCCCGGCGCCACCGCACGCTGCTCCTCGTCCTCGCTGATGCCGGGGCCGTACGGGATGCGCGGCGGCTACCGGGCCACCTTCACCGGAGCGGTCCTGGAGCACACCATGAGCACGGACTTCACCGGCCCCGGAACCGGCGCCCTCACCGCGTACACCACCGAAGGCGAACAGCCCGTCGCCCTGGCGGACACCAGCCCGTACGAGGCGATGGTCGGCCACGTCCTGGACGTCCTCGCCGGACGGGCGGAAAACCTCATCGCCCCCGCGAGCGCCCTCGAACCCCTGCGCCTCACCCTCGACATCCACCACCGCCTCACCGCCTGACGGCAGCCCAAGGGGCCCTGGGCAGATCAGGTGCCCCGGGCGTCCTTCCACCACTCTCAGCCGTTAGCGACCAGACCACTCACCACACGACCACGGAGACCCGCGCCCATGCCCTTCGCCCCTTGCCTCAGCGTCCGGGACACCGCCGCCAGCATCGCCTTCTACACAGCCCTCGGCTTCGACGTCGACTCCAGCACCGCCCGCGAGGGCGACGACATCCACATGCTGCTCCACCAGGGTGAGTTCTGCGCCATGCTCTACCTCAACGCGGACCTGAAGAACTGGCTCCCCCCACTCGCCGACACCCCCATCGGCTTCGCCGGCATGTTCTACCTTCCCGTCGACGACCTCGAAGCCGCGTACGCCCACGTCGCCCGGCACGCGGAGATCATCAAGCCCCTGACCACCGACCACAACGCCCAGCGCGAGTTCTACTTCCGCGACCCGGACGGCTACGTCATCGGCTTCAACGACAAAGCCGCCCTCGCGAGCAGCGACCTCGGCAAGTACGCCTGACGCACCCACAGTGAGGGCCCGCTGGTCGACAGCCTCGGCGAGCAGGTTGTACGGTTTACGGGTCCCTGTGCCGAGGTGTCGGTGGCAGCGACCGGATTTCCTGTTTCAGCTCTGTCGATCTTGAGGTGACGTCCTATCAACCAGGTCATGTAGTCGTCCGCGTTACCCCGCGTGCTGTTGTGTCGCACGTGTTCGGGGGCGGACGTCGCGCTGGCCTGAGTTGCGTCACCCTTCCCCGCAGTTTTCTTTCCCGGGTGCAGCTCTGCCGTCTGCCCCGGGTTTCGTGTGTTCCGGCCCCGGTGCGGCTGTCGGCAGGGCTCCCCGATCCTTGGATCAGGAGTTTTCCCGTCGTGTCTACTTCCGCGCTCGGCAACGAGCCGCAGCACACCACCCCGTCCCCGGACGGCCCAGCACCTCACCATCCGAACCCGAAAACGACCCTGGCGGCCCGGATCGCCCTCTTGGTGCTCCTGGGCGCCGAGCTCCTGAACCTCCTCGACCAGTCGGTCGTCCTGACCGCGCTGCCCGCGATCCAGGAGTCGACCGGCGCGGGACCGGCCGCCCTGCAGTGGCTGACCACCGGCTATTCCCTGCCCGTCGCCATCGGGCTGATCACCGGCGGGCGCCTCGGCGACCTCTACGGCAGGCGCAGGCTCCTCCTCATCGGCACCGTCGTGTTCACCGCGGCGTCGCTGCTGTGCGGCCTTGCCGCCGCGCCGGGCGTACTGATCGGCGCCCGTCTGCTCCAAGGCGTGGCAGTGGCGCTGATGATCCCGCAGGTCCTGGCCACCCTCCACGTCACGTTCGAGGGGCAGAGCCGCAGCAAGGCGTTCGGTCTGTACGGGGCCGTACTGTCCCTCGCGAACGTCCTGGGCCCGGTGATGGGCGGCCTGCTCACCGAGGCCGATCTGTTCGGCCTGTCCTGGCGGCCGATCTTCCTGGTCAACGTGCCCGTCGGCCTCGCCGTGTTCCTCCTGGGACGCAAGTTCATCCCCGAGTCGACCGCCCGGCAGGCAGACCGGCCCGACCTGGCCGGGATGGCGTTGTCCGCGCTGGCCATCGTCCTGATCGTCTTCCCGCTCTCCGAGGGCCACTCGCACCACTGGCCGCTGTGGTGCTTCGCCATGCTCGCCGCAGGTCTGCTCGTACTCGGTGCCTTCCTGCGCCACCAGCGTCGCAAGCAGACCGCCGGAGGGCTGTCGGCACCCCTCGTGCCCCTGTCGCTCTTCCAGGGCAGGCAGTTCTCCGGGGGTACGGCCGCTCAGCTGCTGCACGGCTTGCTGTGCGGGCTGTTCTTCATGACCTGGACCCTCTACCTCCAGCGCGGGCTGGGCATGAGCCCCGTCCACGCGGCCCTGGCCTTCGTCCTGCTCTCCCTGGGAGAGCTGGGCGGCGCGACGGTCGCGGCGAAGAGCGCCGGGCGCTTCGCCCGCCGCCTTCCCCAGGCCGGAGCGCTGGTCACGATCGCTGCGACGGCCGCTTACGGGTTCCAGGCCGCCGCAGCTCAGGCGGAGCTGACCCTGCTGGGGATGACCGTCCCGGTGGTCCTGACCGGGTTCGGTCTCGGCATGGTCGGCGGCCCGCTCGCCGACCTGACGCTGGCCAAGGTCCCGCACGAGGACGCCGGGGCCGCCTCGGGGCTGTTCAACACAGCGATCCACCTGGGCATCGCTGTGGGCACAGCGCTCACGGCCCTGGTGTTCTTCGCCACCACCAACGGCTCACCCGACGCCGCACTCAATCGCGACGCGTTCCTCACCGTGCTGTGGTGGGTCGGCAGCCTCCTCGCCCTGATGTGGGCGCTGATGTTCTGCCTGCCCGGGCAGGCCGACCACCAGGCCGGCCACCAGACCGACCAGCAGGCCGACTGATCGACCCTGAGGTCCCGGCCGCGACGGCGGCCGGGGCCGCCCGGGCCGTCGGCTCACGCCACGGAGCAGAATCACTCCCATGGACAACACAGCTACCACCAGCACCCCTAACATCCCCGCCGAGCAAGGTCTGTTGGCCGGCAAGGTCGCCTTTATCACCGGTGCCGGTCGCGGTATCGGCGCAGCAGCGGCCCGGTTGTTCGCCCGGGAGGGCGCGCGAGTGCTGCTCGCGGCCCGCACCGAGGAGCAGCTGAAGGCGGTGACCGAGGAAGTGCGGGCGGCGGGCGGCATCGCGGACTACGTGGTGTGCGATCTGGCCGACGCGGCCAGTACGCGCGCCGCCGTCGACCGGACAGTGGAGTTGTACGGCCGGCTCGACGTCGCCTTCAACAACGCCGCTACGGGAATCCCGCCCGGCCCGATGGACCAGGTGACCGAGGCCGACTTCGACCACATCTACGCCGTGAACCTCAAGGGCCCGTGGCTGGCCATGGTCGCCGAGGTCGCCGCCATCCGTGCGACCGCGGGGACGGGCGCCATCGTCAACAACTCCAGCGTCGGCAGCCTGAGGGGCAATCCCGAACTGCCCGCCTACGCCGCGACGAAACGGGCGCTGAACAGCCTCACCGAGTCGGCTGCCGTCACCTACGGCCCGGAAGGCATACGCGTCAACGCGATCGCCCCCGGCACCACGCTGACCGAGATGATCCGTTCCTGGGAAGCGGATTCGCCGGGTGTCCTCGACCGGCTCAACGCGAGGACCCCACTGCGCCGCGCGGCCGAGCCCGACGAGATCGCCCAGGCCGCCGCCTGGCTCCTTAGTGACCGTTCCTCCTATGTGACCGGCACCGTCCTCCGGGTCGACGGCGGCATGCGGGCATGAAGCCGAAGGGGTGCTGACGGTGGATCAGGCGTGCTGGGGCAGGCCGGTCAGGGTCGCCGCCCTCGCCGTGACCGCATCCGCGGGGTCCCAGCCCGCCCGTGGCACCGAGGCCAGCAGCAGCCGGGTGTACGGGTGCTGCGGGGCGGTCAGCACCCCCGTGGTGGCCCCCTGTTCCACCACGGTGCCGCGGCGCATCACCAGTACCTCGTCCGTGATGTGCTGGACGACCGCCAGATCGTGGCTGACGAAGACCAGGGCGACCCCGGTGTCCCGGCGGATCTCGCCGAGCAGGGAGAGGATCTGCGCCTGGATCGAGACGTCCAGCGCGGCCACCGCCTCGTCGAGGACCAGCACGCTGGGCTCCACGGCCAGCGCCCGGGCGATGGCGAGGCGCTGACGCTGTCCGCCGGAGAGGCCGTGCGGCAGTGCCTGTGCCTCGCGGGCACCGAGCCCCACTTGGTCGAGCAGCCCGTCCGCCAGGCTCTCCGGCCGGCCGTGCAGCCGCAGGGCCGTCGTCAGGCAGCGGCGGGCGGTGAGCCGCGGGTCCAGTGAGAGGTACGGGTCCTGGAAGACCATCTGGATCTCCCGGGCCCTGGCGAGCCGGGCGGTCCTGCCGCGCGGGGTGCGCGGGGAGCGTGCGTGCCCCGCGACGGAGACGGTGCCCGCGTCGGGGCGTACGAGACCCATGAGCATCCGGGCCACCGTCGTCTTGCCGGAGCCCGACTCGCCGACGATGCCCAGCGAACCGCCGGCCGGCACGGTGAAGGAGACGGCGTCGGCGGCGGTGAGCGCACCTCCGCCGGGCAGCCGGTATGTCTTCCGCAGCCCGTCCACGGTCAGCAGCGGTGCGGACCGGGGGCGGGGTGTCGTCGTGGTCATCAGGGGTTCCCCTTCTCGGTGTTGCCCGTAACCGCGTTGCCCGTCACCGCGAGGACCGGCAGGCGTCGGCAGGTCGCCGTGCCGCCGCCGGACAGCGCGACCGGCTCCGGCCGCCAGGTGGCGCACTCGGGTTCGGCGTCCGGGCAGCGGTCGGCGAACTCGCAGCCGCCGAAGGACTCCGCCAGCGACGGCGGGCGCCCCGGGATCGGACGGATCTCCCGGCCGCTCTCGCCGAGCGTCGGCGAGCAGGCGAGCAGGCCGCGTGTGTACGGGTGCGCGGGCCGCTCGAAGAGGGCCGCGGCGGTCTGCTCCTCGACGACGCGCCCCGCGTACATGACGTACACGCGGTCGCAGTAGGCGGCGGCCAGATGCAGGTCGTGCGTGATGAACAGCAGTCCGAGGTTCCGCTCGGCCCGCAGGGTGCGGAGCAGGGCGAGGATCTCGGCCTGCGTGGTGACGTCCAGGGCGCTGGTCGCCTCGTCGGCGAGCAGCAGCCCCGGTTCGGCGGCCAGCGCGCCCGCGATGACGACGCGCTGGAGCATGCCGCCGGACAGTTCGTGCGGGCGCTGGCGGACCCGGCGCTCGGGGTCGGGCAGGCCGACCGTGGCGAGGAGTTCGACGGCCCGGGCGCGGGCGGCCTTCTTGTCGGGGCGAGGGCCCCCGGGCCTGTCGGGTCCCGTGCCCGCGAGCCGCTCCAGAAGGAAGTCGCCGATGCGGCGGACCGGGTTGAGGGCGGCGCGCGGGTCCTGGTGGACCATCGCGACCGTACGGGCCCGGTGGGCGCGCAGCGCCTCGCCGCTCAGGGCGAGGACATCGGTGCCGTCCACGCGCACCGAACCGGAGACGGCGGTGCCCGCGGGCAGCGTACGCAGCGCCGCCTTGGCCGTCGTCGACTTGCCTGAGCCGGATTCGCCGACCAGTCCGACCACCTCGCCGGCCGCCACCCGCAGGGAGACGTCGGTGAGTACGGGGCGGGCGGTGCCGGGCAGTTCGAGGGTGAGGTTCTCGATGTCGAGGAGCATGCGGTTACCTCCCGCGGTCGAGTCGGTCGGCGGCCCGGACCCCGACGACGTTGAAGGACACCACCACGAGGGCGATGGCGACACCGGGCACCAGGGCGGGCAGCAACGCGCCCTGCACCACGGCCGCCTGGCCCTCCTGGACCATCAACCCCCAGTCCGAGCTGGGCGGTTGGGTGCCGAAGCCCAGGTAGGAGAGCGTGGCCAGCGACATCAGGGCCTCGCCGAACAGCACGACCAGGTAGCCCAGGACCGAGCGGCCCAGGTTGGGCACGAGGTGGCGGGCGCAGATCCGCAGACCGCCCATGCCCTGGACGCGATAGGCGTCGATATAGGGCTTGCGGCGTTCGGCGAGTGCCACGGAGCGGGTGTACTTGGCGACCGTAGGCGTGTACGCGAGACCGAGCGCGAGTACCGACGTGGTGATCCCGGCGCCGAAGACGGCGATGATCAGGACGGTGAACAGCAGCCCGGGGAAGGCGTACATGACGTCGGTGAGCCGGGAGACCAGGGTGTCGGTCCAGCCGCCGCGCCAGGCGGCGAGCGTGCCGAGCGTGACGCCGAGGAGCGCGGCGATGGCGAGCAGCAGGATCGGCGCGATCAGGCTGGTGCGCGCGCCGTACAGCACCCGGGAGAGCAGGTCCTGGCCCGAGGAGTCGGTGCCCAGGAGGTGCTCGGCGCCGGTGCCGACGAGGGACGCCGAGAGGTCGATGTCATCGGGTGCGTACGGGGCGACGAAGGGTGCGAGGAGGGCGGCGAGGACCACGAGGGCGAGCACGGCCCCGGCGATCATGACGCTCGGAGGCCTGCGCGAGGCGGACTTGAGGCCGGTCGCGGACTTGGGCCCGGTCGGAGACTTGGGCCCGCTCGGGGCGAGGGTCGGCACGCTCATGCGGCCACCTCCTTCACACGCGGGTCGAGCAGGGGATGGACCAGGTCGACGAGGGTCGTGACGACGATGTAGCCGGTGACCATCAGCAGGAGTACGGCCTGCGCGACGGGGAAGTCGTGCGTGTTGATCGCGCCGACGAGCAGGGAGCCGATGCCGCTGATCCCGAAGGCCGTCTCCACGACGACGGTGCCGGCGAGCATGCCCGCCATGACCAGGCCGCACATCGTGATGATCGGCCCCAGCGCGTTGCGCAGGACGTGGCGGCGGACGATGTCGCGTTCGGGGATGCCCGAGGCGCGGGCGGCCTCCACGTGGTCGGCGGCGCCCGCGTCGGCCATGGACTGCCGGGTCACCCGGCTGATCAGCGCGAGCGCGCCGAGTGCCAGGGAGACGGCGGGCAGCGTCAGATGGTGCAGGGTGCCCGCGAACCCCTCGCCGCTGCCGGTCACCGGGAACCAGCCGAGCTGGACGCCGAACACCGCGACCAGCGCGATGGCGGAGACGAACGAGGGCACGGACGCCGCCAGCGTGGTGGAGCCGACGACGGCCGAGTCGACCCAGGTGCCCCGGCGGACCGCGGCGAGGATCCCGGCGCCGACGCCCAGGACGACGAACAGCACCGTCGCGTACGCCACGAGGGCGAGCGTCGTCGGGAAGCGCGCGAGCAGCAGCTCGGCGACCTCGTCGCTGTACTTGAAGGACCGGCCGAGGTCGAAGTGCAGACAGTCGCCGAGCCAGCGGCCGTACTGGACGATCAGGGGTTCGTCGAGGTGGTACTGGGCCCTGACCAGTTCGAGCTTCTCGGGGGTGAGTTTGTCGCGGCCTCCGGCCAGGAAGACGGCCGGGTCGCCGGGTGCCGCGTACACGGCGGCGAAGATGACGAAGGAGGCGGCGAGGAGCGTGGCCAGCAGGCCGGCCAGCCGCCGGGAGATCCGGGCGAGCATCGGTGGTCAGCCCTTCTTCGTCTTCGCGCCGAGCCGGGCGGCCCACGGGTAGTAGAGGTAGGCCATGGAGGCGGGCGGTCCGGTCAGCCTGTCGTTGAGGACCAGTACGGAGGGCACCTGGGCCACGGAGATCCACACGGCCTGGTCGGTGAACGTCTTCTGGACGTCGACGGCGAGCTTCGCGCGCTTCGCGTCGTCGAGGGTGCCGAGCGCCTGCTTGACCTTGGCGTCGTACGCCGGGTCCTTGAAGCCGACCCAGTTGTTGGAGGAGTCGGAGAGCGCGTTGTCGTAGAAGCCCATCGGGTCGGCCTTGGAGATGTACCAGTCGGCGACGAGCACGTCGATCTCGCCGCGGACGTCCCGGTCGCTGTAGTACTGCTCGAACTGCGAGGTCGGCACCGTCTTGATCTGACCCTTGAGGCCGATCCGCTGGAGCGCGGCGCGGACCGCGTTGGCGACGACGCTGCGGCCCTGGCTGGCGTCCGTACCGATCACGATCGGCTCGGTGGGGGCCGCACCCGACTCCTTGACCAGCTTCTTCGCGGCGGCGATGTCGTCCGCCGTGGGGCTCGCGGGGGTGTGGGCGATGTTCTTCTGGGCCGCCGCGAAGACGTTCTTCTCGTAACCCCAGGCGCCGGAGCCGACCGGCGTCGCCCAGGGCTGCACCATCGAGCCGTATCCGGAGGCGGCGATGCCGTTGCGGTCGAGGGCCAGTGAGAGGGCCCGGCGGATCTTCGGGTCCTTCAGGCCGCCGCGCTCGGTCGGTATGAGGACGAGCGAGGCCGTGGACGGGCCGTAGTGCTGCTCGATGCCCTTCTTGCCGTTGAGCGCGGAAGCCGTGTTGGGGGACTCGGCGTAGGCGCCGTCGGCGGCCCCGGTCATCAGGGCGTTGACGAGCGCGCTGTCGGCGGCCCAGCGGAAGGTGACCTGCTTCGTCAGCGGCTTCGTCCCCCAGTAGCCGTCGTGGCGGCGCAGGGTGATCGAGTCGCCGGACTTCCAGGCGCCCAGCGTGTACGGGCCTGTGCAGGCGTCCGGCTGTCCCGGGGTGCCGAAGTCCTTGCCGGCCTTCTCGACCTGCTCCTTGTTCCAGACGATGCCCGCGTCACCGGCGAGCGCCTTGAAGAACATGGCGTCGGGCGCCTTGAAGGTGATCGTGATCTGCCGCTCGCCGGTCTTCTTCATCGCGGCGACGTTGCCGAACTCGTCGCCCTGCTCCATGTCCGGGTCGGCGTGCCGCTTCAGGCTCCACAGCACGTCGTCGGCGGTCATCGGGGTGCCGTCGTGGAAGGTGACGCCGGAGCGCAGGGTCAGGACGAGGGTGGTGTCGTCCGGCGTCTCGGCCTTCTCGGCGAGGAAGGGTTTCGTCGACATGTCCGGCTGGAGCTGGTAGAGCCGCTCGCAGACGTTGGTGAGGACGACGCGGCCCGCGCTGGAGCCCTGGGTGTCCAGGTCGAGGGAGTCCGGCTCGTCCTCCAGGAGCCAGTTCGCGTTGGCGAGTTCTCCCTTGGCGGCGGGGGTGGTCGGGGTGAGGGTGAGGGCGGCGGCGGCCTTGCCCGGGGTGCCCGCGGCGTTCTGGGTCGCTCCGCTGCAACCGGCGGTCAGCGCGACCGACGTCACGACGAGGCCCGCGGTCAGCGCCGTCCTTCTCGGGGAGATGCGGTTCATCACTGATTTCCCGTCAGTTCTGGCCGTACGGGCCGTCGTAGAGGTTCCAGGGGAGGTGCTGGTACTCGTGGTCGCAGGGGGTGCCCGCGGTCACGTGGTAGTCACCGGTGGTCAGGTCGGCCAGCGAGGAGACGAGCGTGGTCCAGTGCTCGACGAGGGGCCGGCGCGGGTCGGGGTGGGTGCACAGGGACTCCGGGTGGCCGAGGTGGTCGGACATCGCGCGGCGGACGATCCGGCGCGACTCCTCGGGTCCGGTGGAGTCGCGCAGAGCCCGGAGCCCCTGCTCGGCGCGGGGCACGCGCACGAGCGAGTCGGAGGACATCGGGCGGTACCCGGCGGCGGCCAGCGGTCCCGGGATGCCCGCCTGGTAGTGGTTGCCGTGCACCAGCAGGCCGTCGGCCGGGTACATCCAGCCGTGCCCGGCCGGGGTGGTCTCCAGGTCGATGGCGAAGCCCTCGCGGCAGGTGAGCAGGGCGTTGCTGGCGATGTGCGCCCGGGTGCGGCACAGCACGTCGAGGGCGTCGGTGATGGTGGACTGGTCCAGGACGCTGCGGCGTACGACGGTCTGGGGCAGGCCGATCGTGTCGTCGAAGCGTCCGCCGAGGCCGTTGGCGTTGAAGGCGATCCCGGCCGAGTTGGCGCCCTGGCGGCCGACCTGTCCGGCCTCGACCTGCATGATCAGGGTGGGCTTGGGGGGCTGGACGATCCGGATCATGACGACGGTGTCGGCGACGCCCGCGCGCCAGTCCCAGTTCTGTCCGGCGTAGACGTGCCCGTCGCCGCTGGCCTCGCCGTAGGCGGCGAAGGAGGTGCAGCCCTCGGCGGGCTCCTCGTCGGGTGCTCCGGCAGGGCCTTCGGAGAGGCCGCCGTCCGCCTCCATCCGCGTGAAGGACTTGTCGTAGATGACCTCGCCGCGGGCGTTCAGGGCGAGGACGTCGAGCAGGCCCACCCCGGCGCCGTCCGCGATGCCCCGCATCTCCTCGACGAGGTGGGGTGCGTAGGCGCGTACGGGCTCCAGCCAGCGGGCGGCGCGGGTGGTCACCCGCTCCCAGGTCAGACCCGAGGAGTGGCCGAAGGCCTCCTCGTAGTAGCCGAGGGCGGCATGCAGCTGGGGGCGCACGGCTTCGCCGTACTGGCGGCCGCGGGCGAGCGGGCTGCCGGAGATCTCGATGACCGGGAGGACCCGGGCGGGGGCGGGGGCCGTGGGACCGGGGGCGGGGGCCGTGGGACGGGGTGCCATTCTTCTCCTCGCGACGGAACGGACCCGCGAGCGGCGGTAACAGGATCACCATGATCATGTAACGTCGATTTCAGGATCTGTTCCTCTTGGAACGTTCTGCCCAGGACAGTAATGCCGGTCACACGGAAGTCAATGGTTGTAATGGAGATTCCAGAGAGCGAGACCGGAGTGACGCGGTTGCGCGCCACGATTCGAGACCAATGGGAGGACCTGTCCGTTTCGGAGCGGGCCGTGGCGCAGTACCTGGTCAGCGCCCCTGTGGAGCAGCTGCTCTTCGCCAGCGCACAGGAGCTGGGTGCCGCGAGCTCCACCAGCAACGCCACCGTCGTACGCGCGCTCCAGCGCCTCGGCTACGCGGGCCTGCCCGCCCTCAAGCGCGAACTGGCCAACGACTTCACCTCGGCCGTCGCCCCCGAGGTACGCCTCAAGCAGCGCATCGCACACGTGGGCCAGGACCTCGACACCATCTGGGCCGACGTCTTCGACGAGGCACAGGAACGCATCGACCACTGCCGCAGGCTCACCGAGCCGGAGGCGCTGAGGCGTTCGGTGACGGTGCTCGCGGAGGCACACGAGGTGTTCTGCTACGGCATCGCCGCATCGGAACCGGGGGCCCGCCACCTCGCACTGGCCCTCGGCCGGATCGGCCGGCGTGCCCGCTTCGTCTCCGAGACGGGCTTCGCCCTCGCGGACCAGCTGCTCGCCCTCGGCCGGGGCGACGCCGTGGTGATCTTCCAGCCCGGCCGCCGGCTGGTCGAGCTGACGGTGATGATGGAACGGGCCCGGGCCGTCGGCGCCAAGGTGATCCTCGTGACCGACGAACTGGGCGAGGCGTACGCCGACCGGGTCGAAGCCGTCCTGACCGCGCCGCACACCCCGACCGGGATCACCGCCGAGTCACTGACCGGACTGCTGGTCGCCGACGCGCTGATCCTGTCGCTGGCCACGCTGGACGAGACCCGGGCAGTGGAATCCTCGCACCAGCTCACGGCCCTGCGGGAGCAACTGCTCGACCCCAGGCGGCGCGGCTGACCGGGCCGCCGAACTCCTGCGGGCCGCCGGAGTAAGTCCGTCACCGGCGCCCGAGTGGCAGGATCCACTCCACCATCGGAGCGGCGAAGGGGCACAACTGTGGTGGCGAGCGGGATCTTCAGGGTGGGGGGCCGCCCGCTGCACGAGCGGCTGACGGCGGACCTGGCTTCCTACACCGACCTCGTCCTCGCCGAGGTCGTCGCACGGGTGCCCGCCTACGGACTGCTCCCCGACGAGGAACTCGGCGGGGACATCCGGCGCGTGATCGAGCAGACCCTGCGGTCCTTCACCGACGTCCTGCGCACACGGCGCCTCCCCTCCCGCGACGAGTTGGCCTTCCTGCGGGAGTCGGCCGCGCGTCGGGCCGAGGAGGGCATCCCCATCGACGTGGTGCTCACCGCCTACCACGTCGGCATGCAGGTGGTGTGGGAGTCGCTCACGCCGCATGTACGACCGGCCGAGGTCGCGGACGTGATGGCCGCCAACGCCCTGGTCCTGCGCTATCTGGAGCTGGTCGCGCCCGCGGTGGGAGCCGGCTACCTCGACGCCCGCCAGACGGTGTCCGACGACGAGCACTCCGCACGCTGGGCACTGCTGTCCGCGCTGCTCGCCGGCGAACCCGCCGACGCCGCGGCTACCCGGGCGGGACTGCCGCTGCCGTCGTGCTTCCTGGTGCTCGCCCTCTTCGTGGGCACCCACCCCGACGAACTGGCGGACGCCGTCGACCGGACGGTGGCGAGCCGCCGCAAACTCCGGCGCCTGCGCGTGGAGCTGGAACGCCACTTCCGCGGACCGGTGCTCTCCTCGCTCACCGTGGACGGCGGTCTCGCCCTGCTGCCGGTCGACGAGGACGCCGTCGGCCTCCCGCCGCGCGAGTGGTCCCGCCTGGAGCGGATCGTCGCCGACCTCGGGCGGGCGGCCGGCACCGACGTGACCGCAGGGGCCGTCGCGGCCGGTCCTTCGGCCGTGGCAGGGGCCGCGCGTACGGCCCGTGAAGTGCTGGACGTCGCCCGCGCCTTCGGACACCCGCCCGGCCTCTACCGGCTCGACGACGTCCTTCTCGAATACCAGCTGTCCCGCCCCAGCGAGGCCCTCGGCCCCCTCGCGGACCTTCTCGACCCCCTCGCCGACGACCCGGAGCTGTTGCGGACGCTGGCCGTGTACCTGCGCTGCGGAGGCCGGCGCCCGACGGCCGCCGACCTCCACGTACATCCCAACACCGTCGACTACCGGCTGCGCAAGATCGCCGAGCTGACCGGAGCCGACCCGGTGAGGACCGCCGACGTCGCCCTCCTCGGTGCGGCCCTCGCGGCGCGCGCCGCCCGCTCGCTCCCGGCGCGCCCGGCCCCCGTACGCCCCGACAGGTCAGCCCCCGAAGACCGGCAGGACCGGGGTTGAACAGTGCGGTGCGCGCGCGGTGGCGGGATCGAGTGCGTTCAGCACCTCGCGCAGGGCCACGTGGTCGAAGGCCAGCGCGAGATGGTCGCCGTAGTCGTTGCCGCACAGGTTCTGGACGGTGATGTTGCGCGCGCCGGGACCGTCCAGGAACTGCGAGGCGTACGGGGTGACCACCTGGTCGTACTTGGTGGCCAGGGTGGTGTACCGCACGCCGGGCACCGTGTCGGGCAGGGAGTTGAGGGTGTTGATGAAGTCCGAGCCGCGCAGTTGCTGGCGGGCGGCCGGATCGAGGGCGGAGACGAGACCGTCGAGGGCCGGGAAGATGCGGAACAGGGTGCTGATGCCCCTGTCGAGCCCCAGGGCGGTCGAGCCGTGGCTGGAAGGCGCCAGGCCCACCACGTTGTCCACCTTCGGTGCGCCGCCGAGGAACTTCACGTAGTACTGGGCCAGGGTGCCGCCCTGCGAGTGGCCGACCAGATCGACTTCGGGGGCGCCGGTCGCGGCCAGGACGCGGTCCACGAAGGCGGCCAGTTCGCGGCCCGACGTGGGGATGTCGCCGGTGCCGCCGACCTGGCCGAGCTTGAGCCCGCCGTAGTTGAGGGCGAAGACGCAGTACCCGTTGTTCTTGAGCAGCGGAGACAGCGTGTTCCAGTTGATGGCCATGTTCACGTGCGTGCCGTGCAGCAGGACGACCGGGCGGGGGTGGGCGGCGCTGCGGCAGGAGAAGTCGTTGGCACCGGGCGGGGCGGCGCCGGGGTGCGCGAGCGAGGCGGCCACCGCCGGTACGGAGTGGTGGACCACGGGCAGGTCGCGCGCCGCCCGGTCACCGCGCTCGCCCGCCGAGGCGGGAGCGGTGGCGCCCACGGCGAGCACCGCGAGGACCGCGACCAGCAGGGCGACGAGGCGCGCGCGGCCGGCGGCCGTGCCGCTCATCGGGCTGCCGCCGCGACCGCGTCGCCGACGACGGCCATGCCCTGGGCGTTCGGGTGCAGCGGGGCGGCGGCGTGGGCGGGGATCAGCCCCTCCAGGTAGCGGTCCTCGGGCGCGGCACAGATGTCGTGGCCGGCCGTCAGAGCGGCGACGTCGACGAACCGGGCGCCGTGCAGCCGGGCCTGTTCGGCTGCGGCGGCACTGATCTTGTTCATGACGCCCTGGAGGTAGTTCGCGTCGCGCGCCCAGACGGGCTGGACGGGGTGGCAGCCGTTCTGCCGGATGTACGTGCCGTACCCGGTGACGACGACCGTGGCGTGCGGGGAGCGGCGTCCGATCTCCGCCAGTGCCGCGCCGAACCGCGGCGCCCAGGCCCGTACCGCCGCCTCCAGCTTGTCCTTGCCGCCGGACGTCAGCCGGTCGGCGCACGAGCGGCCGACGGGCTCGGGAAGGAAGTTGACGCAGCCGAGGGCCTCCTGGAAGAGACCGCTGTCATTCGCGCCGACAGTGACCGACACCAGATCCGTGTCCGTCCGCAGCGCGTCGAACTGCGGGGGCAGAAGCCCCAGCCGCCGACCGGTGAAATCATTCGTGGTGGCCCCGGAACAGCTGACGTCGGTGAGCCGCGCGCCGAGCGCCTTCGCGACGACGGCGGGGTAGTTGCGGTGCGAGCGCAGATACAGGAGGTTGATGTCCTGCCGGGGGATCAGGGGCCCGGCCGCCGCCGAATCCCCAAGTGCCACGTAGTTCAGGGGATGTGGCCCGTCGGCCTGGGCCGGGATGGGCAGGAGCGCTGCGACCGCGGCCGCGAGCGCGGCGAAACCTGTCCTGAGTCGTCCGGGGAATCTCATGCCGACCTCCGTCATCGTTGACCGTTCGAAGTACCGCGCCTCACATCCTGAGGTTCCGGTACGGGATCGGAGGCGGAACGTACTCCAGAGTCAGGAGCGATCGGTTGTGACGGATAACAAAAACTCCCGGGCGGGCCAGGGCACGCGATCACAGTGTGGCGTGCAGGACACAGGTGTCGTCGTGGCGGGCTTCCGGTGTGACAAGGGTGTCCAGGATGCGGGAGCCCTGGTAGGCCTCGGCGGTGCGAGCGAGGACGGCGAGGCCCTCGTCGATGTCCCTGCCCGGTACTTCGACCAGACCGTCGGTGTACAGCAACAGATGGTCTCCGGGGCGCAGTTGGAGGGTGGCTTCCTCGAAGCAGGGGGTTGCCATGGCTCCGAGCAGGATGCCCCGGGGCGCGGCCAGGTATCGGGCGCGGCCCTCTCGTAGCAGGAGGGGCGGCAGATGCCCTGCTTGCACCCAGGTGAGCTGTGCGGTGGCGGGGTCGTAGCGGGCCATGATCATGGTGGCCGTGCTGAAGTTCCGCCCGGAGGTGTGCAGGAGCAAGGTGTTGAGGCGGGTGAGGATCTCGGCCAGCGGAGTCCCGGTGATGGCCATGCCCTTGGTGGTGAAGCGGAGCTGGGCCATGGTGGCCACCGCGTCCAGCCCATGTCCCGCGATGTCGCCGACCACGAGGAGTGCGCTGCCGTCCGGCAGTTCGATGGCGCTGTACCAGTCCCCTCCCACATTGAGCCCTTCTTCCACAGGGTGGTAGGCGACGTCCACCGTGAGGCCGGCCACGCGGAGGGACTGCTGGGGCAGCGGGAGCAGAGCGTGCTGGAGGCGGGCGGCGACATCCTTCTCGGCGGCCAGCAGACTGTCCTGGGCCGAGGCCGCCTCCTGCTGTTCCCGCATCTGCTGTGCGGCGCGATGCACCAGGGTGCGGTCCTGGAAGAAGCCGTGGACCTTGACGGGCGCTCCCTGTGCGTCCAGTTCGGCCTCCGCGACGAACCGCACATGCCGCGTGTCGCCGCCGGGAGTGGCGATGCGGAACGTGTGATCGATGGAGCTGAGCCCGCTCAGCAAACGCCCCAAGGCCTCGCTCATGCCGGGGCGGTCCTCCGGGGCGACGAAACGGGGAAGCTCCGCCAAAGCCACCGTGCCCATGGCCCGTTCCCGGCCGAAGACCGTGAAGACCTCGTCCGACCAGGTGGCTTCGTCGAGAGGCAGGTCCCAGTCGGCCCACCCCATCCCCGCCAGGCGCTGCATCAGTTTCAGCCGGCGCTGCTCGTGCTGGTCGGCGTCCAGCCGGACCCAGGAGACGATCAGCCCTCCCTGGCAGGCCGCCACGCGCACAGCGAAACGCGACCGGCGCGGAATCCCGGCGAGAACCTCCTCGTACTCGAACGGTTCCCCCTCGTACCGGCCGCCACCGTCCAGCACCCCGAGGTAACCGCGCCACAGGTCACTGCCCAGCACCGCGGGGTAGGTCTCAAGAACGCTGAGACCGACCATTTCCTTTCCCCGACGGGACCCGATGTCGACCGCGTCAGGTGAAGCGGCTACGACCCGGAAGTCGGCGACGGCCCCGTTCTGTCCGTATACGGGCCGCAAGAAGACGGCGGAGCCGGACAGCCCGTCCAGGACCTCCTGCACGGCGAAGACCGGCGCGGCGGACGGCTGGTCACCGTGTGTCTCGGATGGCCGGGGTACGAGGCAGCGGCCGGTGGAGAAGGCGAGGTGGCCTTCCACGACACCCGAGTCGTCCCCGCCCGACGGAGCCGTCCCCAGCTCGTCTTGGTCAGTCATGCCCCGATCATGGCACGACGCGCTGTGAATGGTTCAGCCCCGGAGAAAACGCCGGGCCCGTACCCGCCTCGTCCCCGCCTCGTCCCCCCTCGTACCTGGTCGCCTGCGGTGTTCATCGATCCGAACGCGGGTCGTGTGAGTGGAGTGGCGGGCGGTGTACGGGGGTAGAGCGCGATAAGTGTCATGGACCGGACATGAATACGGGCATGGGTGCATCCTCGTGGTGCCCAGGGAGAAGGGGCGACGACGCCATGAAGAGATCTGCTGCCAAGGGTTCGGCCCGGCTGAGCCTCGCGCTGGGCGCAGCGCTGGCGTCGACCGTGCTCTGCGGCACGGCGAGCGCGGCCGTGCCCGGGGACGCGAGCGGGGTCACGGGGACCGCGTCCGTCCCGCGCCCGAGTGCCGAACGCGGCTGCCCCGTCGTGTACTTCGACCTCGGCGAGACCCTCGTGCACACCGCCGACGACGGCAGCACCGGCTATCGGACCGGTGCGGCCGCCCATCTCCGTGCCCTGCGCGAGCGCCACATCAGGGTCGGTCTGATCACCAACGTCCCGTCCTCCTGGGGCAGCACCGACGCCGAGCGGGCCGCCAGGCTGAAGAAGGAGGTCGACGCCACGTGGCGGGGCTCCGCGCCCTTCGCCTGGCAGGACTTCGGCGACCGGATCCTCACCCCCCGTACCGAGGCGGAACGCAAACCGGCACCTGCCCTCTGGCAGCGCGCGAAGGCCAACTCGGGCCGCTGCCTGCTCGTTTACCAGGCGGAGACGGCCGAGGAGGTCAATGCCGCCGCCCGGCTCGGCTATCTGCCGTACCAGGTCGGCCGACCCCACCGGCCCGGGTTCCTGCCGGTGGGGCTGATCGAACTCCTCGGCCGGCTGCCCGGCTGAGCGCACTGCCTCCGGTCAGCGGGGCGGCGTCCCGGCCTCCGCGGTGGGCGCGGACCGGCTCACCACCCCGCTGCGCAGCAGCAGTTGGAAGGCGCCGAGCAGCACCGCCGTCGCAAGCGCGCTGTGCCACAGCAGGGCGTCCAGGTGCCCGGCGGAGAGGTAGGCGCCGACCGCGACCGCCGCCAGCGCGCACACCGCGCGGTCCACGATGCTCTCCACCGACAGCAGCGTGGCGCGCGGGGCGTGCGCGGGCACCGCGTCGTTCACCAGCTTGCGCTGGATCGGGTACGCGAAGCCGGTCGCGGCCGCGAACAGGCAGAGCAGCGCGACGACCGCCCACGGCCCGCCGAACGTCATCGCCGCCAGCGTGCCCGCCAGCGCGAGGCTGAGCACCGACACCCAGGCGACCGGCGTCAGCCGACGGCTCAGCCACTGCGGGCGCGCCGAGGCCACCGCCTCCGCCACCGTCATCGCGGCCAGCACCCCGCCGTGCGAGGCCTCCGCGATGCCGTGGTCGAGCAGGATCGGCTGGAAGAGGTTGACCTGGCAGATCCGGGACAGCGTGAAGACGGCCACGCCCTGCACCATCACCAGGGCCAGCCACCGCGAGGAGGCGACGCAGCGCAGCGCCGTACCCGCGTCCCGCAGGAACGCACCGCCGCCGCGCCTGCCGTTCGCCTCACCCGCACTTCCGGCGCCCGCCCCCGCGAGCCGGGGCAGTGCGACGGCGCAGGCGAGGGAACCCGCCGCGCTGACGGCGCTGAGCACGTACGGAGCCGCGTGGGCGACGGCCATCAGCGGCCCGACCAGCGGCCAGCACACCACTTTCGCCGCAAGCCCCAGGGCCCGCGCGGTGCCCTCCGCCCTCAGGTAGTGCGCATCGCACTTCTCGGCCCGCAGCCCGTCGTACAGATAGGCGCTCGCCGCCCCCGAGGTGAGCGAGCGGCCCGCGGCGATGGCGAGGAAGTGGACGAGGAACCCGGTGTACGAGGCGCTGAACACCGGAGCCAGGTTGGCCGCCGTCATCACCACCGCCCCGGCCCGCAGACAGTTGCGGGCGCCGATCCGGTCGGCGATCAGCCCGGTGGGGATCTCGAACAGGCAGAAGGCCACGTAGTAGATGCTCTGGATGCCGAAGATCTGCCCGTCCGAGAGCCCGGCCGCCTTCTGGTAGGCGTAGAACACCGGCATCCACCACAGCAGGTTGAACAGCAGCTGGAAGCCGTAGTTGAGCCGGATGATCCGCCGGGCCCGGTCCGTCGGCGGCCCGGCGCCCGCGTTCTCGTGGCGACGCCCCGGCCGCCTCCCGGTGCGCGCCCTCACAGCGCGTACGGGCGGATCTGGACCAGCCGGAAGTCGCCCCGCTCCGTCATCAGCCACTCGATGTCCAGCGGCCTGTCGATGTCGGCCCCGCCACTGTCGGATCCGCCGACGGCCGGCCCGCTGAAGTGGGACTGCAACAGCCGCCCGGTCAGGGACAGATCGGCGAGCCGGCCGCGGGTGGCGGCGGACAGCGGCTCGTCCCAGGAGCCCAGGGCGACGGTCCGGCCGCCGCCCTCCACCGTGTTGTACAGGTACTGCTGCGGCAGGATCGAGCCCTCGACGACCTGCTCCGGGGAGCCGGGGGAGCAGTTGAGGTAGACGTTGCGGAAGTCCTCGCGACGGGTCGGGTTGCAGGTCACCAGGACGCCGCCGAGGGAAGCGGGGACGTACTCCTGGATGATCACGCCCATGTACGTGTCGTCCAGCGAGATGCCGACCTGGTGGCGCAGCCGCACGCTGCGGGGCGACACCAGGGAGGCCCACACCTGGCGTACTGCGTCCAGGAGTTCGGCGGTGGAGCGGACGGTGGTGACGGAGTCGTAGACCCCGGCGGCGGAGAATCCGGGCAGGTCCTCGGCGTTGGACGAGGAGCGCACCACCAGGCGGCCGCGCGTGGTCGGCGGGAGGGGGCAGGCCTGGCTGATCCGCCGGGTGACGGACTCCGGGACGGGCGTGTTCCTGATCAGCTGCTGGAGTTGCAGACAGAGGGAGTCCAGGACGTCGGTGGCATCGAGTTCGAGGGCCATCTTGAGCTTGCCGATGCCCTGTTGGAGGGCGGGGGAGGAGGCGAGGAAGCGCTGCTGGAGGGAGAAGGGAAGCGCGACACCGGTCGGCGCCCCGACCGTCTCGGCCACGAACTCCGAGGCGCGGGACCGGAGTTCGGCCTTGCTGGGACCGTCGAGCCGGAGCCGGGCCGCCAGGTGCCCGTAGAGGTCTTCGCGCGGCGGGCGGGGCTGTCCGTAGTAGGCGGTCAGGTCGGCGCTGCGGCTGTCGAGGACGTGGTGCAGCTCGCCGAGGTTGGCCGCCTTGGTGCCGTACCGGTCGCGGTCGGCGCTGCGCAGCCGGTGCAGGGACAGTACGGGGGCGTCTTCGAGCAGCGGCGGTTCCAGCCGGATGCGCTGCTGGTGCCAGGCCGGGGCGCGCAGGGCGGGTTCCTCCGCCAGCCGCTCCAGGGATATCTCCGCCTCACCCACCCGGTAGCGGACCCACGCGCCGTCCAGGCCACTGTCCTTCTCGACGAGCTGCGCCAGGTCGCGGACGATCGCATTGGGTATGCCCCAGCCGGAGGCGAGGACATTCGTATGCGAAAGCGGTGTGATCGGGGCGGTGTTGAGGAATCCGGCCACCCGGGGCACGTCGTCCGGCAGGCACGCCATGGCCACGATGTCCGACCAGCCGAGCCCGGCCCGCGCCGCCGCGTACTCCTCGTGCGTACGGAAGTAACGCAGGCGGCCGGTGGCCTCGCCGGGGTTCAGCGGGGTCCGGGTGCTGGAGCCGAAGAGCTCGTGGCTCAGGATGCGCGGCACCCGCTGTTCGCTGATCGCCGAGAGCTCCTCCTCCTGCCCGTGGTTGGCGGGCTTGAGCAGCAGCGGAAGCCTGCCGTCGACCCGTTCTCGGACGAACTCGTAGAAGAACGCGAGGAGTTCACCGTGCATGGTGTCGGCCTCGGTCGTCTCCAGCACGAGAAAGGTACGCTCGCGGCCCGCCGCGTCCTCGTCGGTGTGCAGGGACAGCACACCGAGCAGGAAACGGCGCCCGGGATCCATGTAGACGGACGCGTTGAAGGCGTCCAGCTCCGCGTCCAGGGCATCAAGATCCATGCCCAGGACGTGGGTCGCCAGGTAGTTGACGTGGAAGGGGTGCGCGGCGGTGTCGAGCAGGTGCCAGGTGCGCTCGGCACGGTCGACGACGACCTTGAGGTACGGGTGACCGGCCAGCACTCCGGAGAGCGTACGGAAGAGCGGCAGCGAAAGGTTCTCACCGACGACGGTACGGTCCGCGACCGGCTCGACACCCCCACCGAACAACGCGGCAGCCGTCGGCAGTCCGGGCGAAACCGGGGCGGTCCGCCGTGCGGCGGGCGGGGCGGTCGGCGGTGCGGCGCTCGGGGCGGTCGGCGGTGCGGCGGCCGTCGACCCGGCCGGGGGCAACGCTTCGGCCGACAACTCGGGCAGGGCCGCGGCCCCGGCCGACAGCTCGGGCAGCGTTTCGGCCCCGGCGGGCACCTCGGCTCGCCCGTCGGGCTCGGGCGCGGCCTTGGCCGGTGCCTCGGCCAGCGCCTCGCCCGGCACCTTGGGCGGTGCCTCGACCAGCGCTTCGTCCGGCGCCGTGTGGGGTGCCTCGGCCCGCGCTTCGGGCGGTGCCTCGCCCGGTGCTTTGCGCGGTGCCTCGTCCGGCGCCAGGTGTGGCGCCTCGGCCCGCGCCCTGTGTGGGGTCTCGCCCGGCGTGGCAGCCCGCGCCTCGCCCAACAGTGCAGGCTGGGCCTCCGGCAGGACCTCCGGCAGGGCCTGCACCAAGGTCTCGAAGTCGCGGAGTACCGTCCGTGGGTCGGAGGCGGAGAGCAGGCACAGGGCTGCCATGGTGTTGGCGCCCGCGGCGGGGTCGTAGACCGGTATGAGGCTGCCGTCGGGCAGGGAGCTCTCGGCGACCACCGACAGTACGCTGCCCCGGCTGAGCGGGACGGCCTCGGTGACGGCCGGGAAGTCCCAGACCCTGCGGTCCTGCCAGGCCTCGCCCCGGCCGTCCACCGCGAGGACGACCAGCGAGCCCGCCGCGCCCCGTGCCTGCGCCGGGGTCCGGGCCTGCTCGGGCCACTCCACCCGACGGCCGAGGAGGTGGTCGACGAGCATGCCGACGAGATCGAGCCCGAAGACCTCCTCGATCTGCGGCACCGTCATCGCGCCGCCGAACCGGGCGGCCGTCTCGATCAGCCACATCCGGCCGTCCGCACCGAGCTTGATCTCGGTGTGGGTGCCGCAGTCGCGCAGGCCGAGCGCGTCGACGGCCTCCCGCGCGAGGGCCACGACCCGGTCCTGGGCGTCCTGGGACAGCTGGGCGGGAGTGATCCCCGCACGCTCGGTGAACGGCTCCACCGTGGGCATCCGGCCGCTGAGGCAGACCGGGTGGAAGACGCCGTCCGCCACCACGCCCTCGACACTGACGTAATCGCCCCAGCCGGGCTCGTCGAACCAGTCCGACGCGGTGCCGGTCACTATCTGCTCGACCACAAAGTCGGCGTCCGCTTCCGCCACATGCAGCTCCGCGTACCCCAACTGGGCGGATTCGGCCATCACTTCACGCGAGCGCTGCCAGGCCGCGGACGCCTCGTGCGGGGAGCGGATGATCTGGTGCGCGGTGGAACCGGCGCTCCAGGCCGCCTTGAGGAGCAGCGGGAAGGGCAGCGCACCGGCCGCCGCGTGCAGGTCCGCCTCCGTGGTGACCGGGCGGAACTCGGGCTGGGGCAGGCCGTGTTCGTGCCAGGTGCGCCGCATCAGCCGCTTGTCGCGGGCGAGTGCGGCGGCGCTGCCGGCACCCGCGAGACCGAGCTTCTCGCACGCTTCGGCAACGGCCACCACCGCGTACTCGGAGCAGGTCAGCACCGCGTCCGCACCCACGGCCCTGGCGTGCGTGACGATCAAGGACACCAGGTCGGAGCGCTGCGCCTCGGCGGGCGTCACGACGGAGGCGCACATTCTCCGGGCGGAACCCGCCACGGAGGGCGGCAGAGCACTGAGCGCCAGCAGGTGCACTTCGGCCCTCGCGGCCGTCCGGGACAGGACGTGACCGAGCGGCGGACCGCCCTTGGCATGCACTAACAGCACCTTGCTCACTGAAGTTCGTCTCCATTTCGTCTGGTTGGTACGTGTGGGTACGCGTTGGCACGTGCCGCTGTACGGAGCGGTTGATGCGCGTAGAGCTCGGGGGGATCACCCGGTGTACGTTGCGGGGAGTGTTCACCCGTACACACAAGGAGACCAGGTGGCGGGCACCCGCGATGCCATCGGGGACGCCCGGGACTCAGGCAAATGCCTGAGTCGCGGAGTTCGCGGGCCGCCACTTCGGCCGAGAACCGAGCATGGGCGGCACCGCGGCGGGAAACCCATCGCGAAGTGACCATGCGTCAGGCAGGCAGACAGGGAAGGCCAGTTGCGCATGTGCAACCGGCTGAAGACGGACGGAGAGACCGCTTTGGACCATTCCAGTTCCAGGACCCCGCTGGAGGACCTGCCCGCGCCCCGGTGGGAGGCCGGTGCGCCGTGGCAGGCCCGGTTCGACTCCGCGCGCCGGTACGACGCCTTCGCCGGCCTGGTGGACCTCGCCCCGGCCGCCGCCTTCATACGGGACAGCGACGGACGCTACCTGTGGGCCAACCACGCCTATGCGCACCTCTACGGCACCGTTCCCGAAGACCTCACCGGCAAGTGCATCGAGGACTTCGACGAGCCCGCCGAGGCGTATCGGTTCCGCGCCCTCGACCAGGAGGTCCTCGCCCGGGGCACTCCGGTCCGCCACACCATCGGCTACCGGCGCCCCGACGGCAGCGCGGGCCAGGCGGTGGGCCACCGCTTCCCCGTCAGGGAGAACGCGCGGACCTGCGTCGCCGGAATCTACGTGGACGTCACCGACCACCTCCGCGCCACCGTCCGGCGACAGGAGGCCGAGGACAACCTCCAGGCACTCCGCGACCACAGCGGGCTGCCCTGCGCGCTGCTGTCGGCGAACGGACGCGTCGTCGAAGCGAGCGCGGCGGCCGCCGAACTGTTCCACCTCAGCCCGTCGGGACTGGTCGGCCTACGGGCGCACACCCTGCTCGCCTCCGAGCCCGGTCTCGACCGGCTGCGGAGCAGATGGAACGGGCTGATAGCCCGCCGCACCAGACGGGTGGAGACCTCCACGGTCCTCGTCGACGCACAGGGCCGCCGGCGCCGTGCCCAGCTCCACCTGACGACGGTCGGTCACTCGGCCACCCGCGCCCGGCACGTCTGGGCCGTCATCACCCACCAGAGCATCGCCCACGAGGCCCATCCGCCGCTCACCGCCGCGCAGATCCGCATCCTCTCCCTCCTGGCGGAGGGCAGCAGCAACGGCGACATCGCCGCCTCGCTGCGGCTGTCCAGGCAGACCGTCGACTACCACCTCAGCAGGCTGCGCGAACTCCTGGGCGCCGCGACCCGCCCCGCCCTCGTCGCCCGCGCGTACGTACTGGGCATCCTCGCCCCCCGCTCCTGGCCCCCGCGCTCCGCCACGGCAGCCCACCCGCTCAGCACCGTCTGAGGAGCGGGGCCCCGGGCCACGGGCCGGCCCCCGGCCAGAAATCGAAATCTGACAGAAATTCAAGAATTGAATCTGTGTTTCCGCGTCGGCCGGGCCCGTGCGGAGGGGTGTTCCCGACCGTGTGCCACTGTGTGATTCATGCAGCGAGCAAAAGAAATACGGGTCCGCGGTGAACCCGGAGGCCGAATTCGAGAGAACAGCCCAGAAAAATGAGGAAATCCACCGTGCACCTTCCCCGGCTTCCCCTGCCCGCCAGGGCCCTGCACCGCCGACTGCTCTGCACCGCGCTCGGCCTGGGCGCCGCTTCCCTGGTCTGCGTCGGCGTCCTCGCCGCCACCGGCCCTGCGGACGGCCCGCGCCCCGTCACGACCGAGGAGGCCGAGCAACTGGCCTTCTCCCGGTTCGGCCTCTTCGAGCAGAGCCCGCTGGAGGTGGAGGCGGAAGTGCCCATGGGCAACAGCAGCCTGCGGGTGCGCGCGCTGGTCGACTACCGGGCCCACCGCGCCGTGGGCTCCTACACCTCGGGCGGCGCCAAGGGCCTGCTGGCCTGGGACACCACGGGGCTCGCCGTCGCCAAGGGCGAGGCCGGGCCCGCCACGGCCGCCGTCGCGGCGGCCGGGAAGCTCCCTTCGCGTGCCTGGTCGCCCCGCGCGTACAGCACCGATCCGCTGGACGCCGCGCTCCGCATCGCGATCGCCCTGGGGTCGAACCGCCCCGACAACCCGCAGCTGCTCGCCCAGCAGGGCGCCATGCGCCTCGGCGAGGAGCAGCTGGACGGGGCCACCTACCGCCTCTACTCGGGGCCCCGCCCGGCAGCCAACTCCGCCCGGCGGGGCGCTTCGGCCGCACCCTCGGACGCGGGACGGCCCGCCCCCGCCGGCCGGCCCCCGGCCCGCTCACCCCTCACGTACTGGATCGGCGAGGACAGGAACCTGCGCCGGGTGATGATCCAGCCCGCCGGCGGCGGCGCCCCGTCCCGGATCGAGTTCGGGCGGACCGCGAAGGCGAAGGTGCCCGAGGGGCCGTGGCGGCAGGCCCCCGCCGCCCGGCCCTGAGGCAGGACCGGGCAGCGGCGGGGCAGGAGCGGGGCACCGGCAGGGCAGTCAGTCGGTGCGGTCAGCCGGGCAGCGGGTAGTCGCCGGGCCGTACCGCTCCCGGCAGTCCCACCGCCGGGAGCGGCCGTGCGGTGGCCGCCCCGGGCAGCTGCGGCTGCGCGGGGGGAACGGGAGCCCGCCTGAAGGAGACCCCGGGCGGTGCCTGCACCGGGGCCGCCCGTCCCGGCCCCGCCAGACCGGCAGTCCCGGCCTGCCCCGCGCCCGCCCCCGTCCCCGCGCCCGTACGTCCGGCGCCACCGCACCGCGCGGCACCTGCCAGCCCGGCCGGGCTGACCGTCCGCTCCCCGTTGCCCTCGAAGCAGTTCCCGGCCGCCCCCGCCGCACCGAGGACGAGGTCGACGCCGTTGCCCCTGACCCGGTTGTCCCGTACGGAGTTGTCGCGCACCGGATAGCCCTGGAGGTCCTGGAGCACGAAGCCGGCGGCCCGGTTCCCGGTCACCAGATTGCGTACGAAGGAGTTGCGCAGGCCGCCGCCCACGCCGACGCCGATGGCGAAGCCGCCCTCGGCCTGCTCGGGGCCCGCGTCGTCGTTGTTGTCCGTGATCCGGTTGCCCGCGACGACCGCCCCGTGCTGCGGGCCCAGTGCCTCCAGGTCGTTGGAGTTGACCGCCATCCCCACCCGGTTGCGATGCATCGTGTTGCCGAGGAAGAAGAGGTTCTCCGAGGCGTTGGTGACTTCCACCCCGACCGCGTTGTGCTCGACGACGTTGTGGCGCACGACGGTGGAACAGGGGCGGCACTGCCCCACATAGATCCCGGAATCCGCCTGGCCCGAGGCGTAGGAGTGCTCGATGACGCCTTCCTGGGCGTCGAACGCGTAGATGCCGTAAAGGGCGTTGTTGTACGCGGTCACATAGGACGCCCGAAATCCCTTCAGCGGCGGGAACTTCGCCGTGTCCAGCGGGTTGTATCCCGCACCGCCCGCCCCGCGGGACTGGAGCTGCGTATCCGTGACTCCGGTGAACAGGACTCCGTTGGCGAGGTGATTGCGCACGGTGAGGTTTTCCACCACCGACTGCGCTCCGGTGACGGTGATGCCGTTGCCCCGCCGGAATTCACCGTCGATCACCACCTTTCCGCGGTCCGTGCCGCGCAGCACGACGCGGTCGGTCTTCAGTGAAACGCTCTCGCGATATACACCCGAAGAGACCAGTACGAGGTCACCCGGACGAGCGGCGTCGACCGCTTCCTGAATTGACGGGGCGTGCTGCGGGACCCGAATGACGGAGTGCCCTCCCGGCCCCGGTACGGGCCGCACGGAATGCTGTTCGCCGCAAGCGGCCGTACCTGTCAGCAGCAGGAGGAGCAGGAATACCGAGCGCACGACGCGTCGAACCGGACTGGGCCGAGAAGGTGTTGCGGTGAATTGCATGAGTGCAGGTGTACCGTCTGCGAAGTTCGGCGATCTCCTCGCCGTTCCGCCCTTCCTTCGTCTCCTTGTTTCCTGCTTCCCGGACCCCTCCGTCCTTCTCGAACAGCGGAATTCACATGCCGGAACCTTCGCCCGAACGCCGACCGGACCGTCGCACCCTGCTGACCGGAACCGCCGTCCTGCTCACCGGATGTGCCGCCCCCGGCCGACGGCAGCCGGCCGCGGGGCCCGACGAGTCCGGCGCGGTGGGACCGCCCGCGGTGGCCCGGGGAGCGGCGTACCGCTTCCGGGGACGACGCCAGGCAGGCATCACCGATCCGCAGCAGAGGTACGTACGGATCCTCGCCTTCGACCTCGCCCCGGGACGACGGGGCACGGCGGGAGCACGTCGGCTCCGGGAGGTGCTGACCGCGTGGACCCGAGCGCTCGCGACGGCCACCGGAACGCCCGACAACCCGGTACCCGCCACCGCGACACCCGCCGGTGCGCCGGGGCCGGGGCCCGGCAGGCTCACGGCGACCGTCGCGATCGGCCCCCGGCTGCCCGGTCTGCTGGGTCTGCGCACCCCGGCCCTCCTCGCGGAGCTCCCGCTCTTCCCCGGCGACCGGCTGCGGCCGGAGGAGAGCGGCGGTGACCTCCTGGTGCAGGTGTGCGGTGACCGGAGCGGCGACGTCACGGAGACGGCGAAGACGCTCGTACGGCTGGCCGACGGCACCCTGCGGGCCCGCTGGGCGCAGTCCGGGTACCTCCCCGCGACCACCGGCGGAGAGACTCCGCGCAACCTCTTCGGATTCAAGGACGGCACCATCAACCCCACCCCGGCGGAGGCCGAGCGGTGGGTGTGGGTCGGCCAGGGCCCGGACCGGGACGGCAGCTATCTCGTCGTGCGCCGCATCCACATGGACACCGGCGCGTTCACCGCGCTCCCGCCGCACCGGCAGGAAGCGGTGATCGGACGCACCCGGGCCGTCGGCGCCCCCCTCGGGCACCAGCACGAGCACCAGGAGGTCGACCTCTTCGCCAAGACCCCGGAAGGCCGGTACGTCCTGCCGGTCGACGCCCATGTGCGGCAGGCGCACTCCCGGCTCGACCACGGCGCGCGGATGCTGCGCCGCGGCTACTCCTACGACAACGGCCCGCAGGACAGGGGCCTGCTCTTCCTCGCCTACCTCAACGACCCGCACCTCTTCGTCCGCGTGCAGGAACGCCTCGCGGTCAAGGACGCGCTCGCGCGGTTCGTCGAACACCGCGCCTCCGCCCTGGCCTACGTCCTGCCCGGCACAGGACCGACCGGGAACCTGGGCGACCCCCTGTTCGCCTGAGGTCCGCCCGCTTCGCCTGGGGTCCGTCCGCTTCGCCTGGGGGCCGTCCGCTTCGCCCGAGGTCCGCCCGCCCGGCGGCATGCGTCATGCGCGTGGCCCAACTCCGGTTGGTTGCCCGAGCCGGACCGGGATATCTCTGAGAATCCGTCGGTGGCCGCCGGCCGCCGCCGCCTTCCTGGAGCACATGTTGACGCGTCACTTCTCGTCGCCGCACCGGACCGCGGGCACCGCCCTGGCCCTGCTGGGAGTCGTGCTGACGACGTCCCTCCCCACGACCGCCCACGCGGCCCCCGCCGCACCGCCCGCGGCCGCGTGCTCGGCGCAGACCGGCCCGTACCAATGGCAGCTGGAGAAGAAGCTGAGGCTGCATCAGGACGGCCGGATGTCCCCGGCGGACTGCGTCGCCATCAAGAAGCTCCAGACCCGGCTGAAGATCAGCCCGGTCAACGGTGCCGCCGACCTCAAGACGTACCGGCTGCTGCTGGTGCACGAGGTACGCAAGAACCCCAATGCGAACAAGCGGTGCCCGGCGCCGAACTACCGGGTCACCTGCGTGGACCTGTCCCGGCAGATCCTGTGGGTGCAGAAGGGACGGAAGGTGGTGTTCTCGCCGATCCCGATCCGCAGCGGCCGCAAGGGCCTGGAGACCCGCACCGGCTGGCAGCGGATCTACCTCAAGAAGCGGAGCCACTTCTCCACCATCTACGACAACGCGCCCATGCCGTACGCGCAGTTCTTCAACGGCGGCCAGGCCCTGCACGGCACCTACCACGACCTCTTCAAGTCGGGTTCGGGCGGCTGCGTCAACATGTACCTGAAGGACGCCGAACGCCTCTACAAGTACCTCAGGATCGGCGCCAGGCTCTACATCTTCGGCCGCAAGCCGGTGCGCGCGCTGACGACCCAGAACACCCAGAACGCCCACGACGACAGGCTGATCGCGGAGGGCTTCGGGGCCCCGGGCATCCCCATCACCTGGACCCCCGAAACGCAGGTCAACTGAGATGCGCCCCCTCGCCCGGACCCCGTTCCCGCGCCGCTCCGGACAAGCCCTGGGCGCGGCACTGCTGCTCGTCGCGCCCGCACTGCTCGCTGCGGCCCCCGGCGCCCCGGCCGCGCGGGCCGACGGCACGCTCACGGTCACCGTCGTACGGGACGTGAACTCCGACGGCAGCTGGACGGCAGCCCTCGAAGTGGGCGAGGCCGGGATTCCCGTCACCGTGACCGACGCCTCGGGCAAGCAGACCACCGTCGTGACCGGGCCCGGCGGCAAGGTCACCCTCGCCCCCGGCAGCGTCGGCCTCACCGGCGGCCGGTACCGGGTGGAGGCCGTGATCCCGCCGACGAAGCCGTACCTGCGGCCCGCCCAGGCGGGCGGTCCTGCCCCTTCCCTCTCCTCCCTGGTCGAGTTCGTGGACCTGTCGGGCGGCAAGGACGCAGAGGTGCTCACGGGCGTCCACAACCCGGCTGACCACTGCCAGGAGAACCCTGACCTGGCCACCCCCTGCCACCGCCAGGACGCGGCTGGCAGCGTCGGCGGGAAGGCCCTGGTGTCCTGGCCCTACGACCGCACCGGCACCTCGCCCGCGCCCGACACCGAGGCGACCTTCGCCCAGATCGGCGCGACCTACGGCCTGGCCCACAAGCGCGACACCGACCAGCTCTTCGTCGGCGCGCTCACCAAGCGGCTGATCCCCTACGGTCCGGCCGGCCCCGGCGGCATCTACCTGGTCGACCGCAAGACGAAGCAGACCTCGGTGTTCGCCACGGTCCCCGACGCGGGCGACGCCGCCCACTCCGCCGACCTGACCCGCGACACCATGGCCATCAACGACGCCGTGGGCAAGGAGGGGCTCGGCGACCTCGACCTGTCCGAGGACGGCAGCAAGCTGTACGCGGTCGGCCTCAAGGCCAAGAGCCTGTACGTGTACGACACGAGCGGCGCCGCCCCCGGCAAGCCGCAGGCGAGCCCCCGGCAGACCATCCCGATCCCCGACCCCGGCTGCCCCACCGGCGCCGACGACTGGCGCCCGTACGGACTCGGCGTCCACGACGGCGCGGTCTACGTCGGCGGCACGTGCAGCGCCGAGTCCTCGCAGGACCGTGCCGACCTGAGGGCGTACGTCCTGAAGCTGTCCGGCACCACCTTCACGACCGAGGTCAGCCACGCCCTCGACTACGAGCGCGGCATGGGCTACGCGGCCGTGGACGGCGACACGCACTGGGAGCCCTGGCTCAAGACCTGGGACCCGCAGAAGTGGTTCGTCCAGGCCAACTTCCCCGGACCGATCCTGTCCGACCTCGTCTTCGACCGGGACGGCTCGATGGTCCTCGGCTTCCGCGACCGCCTCGGCGACCAGGCCGGTTACGAGGCGCTGGCCCCCGAGGGCAGTACGGACACCCCGCAGCGCTCGCTGTTCCCCGCCATGGGCGACATCACCCGGGTGTGCAGGACCGCGAGCGGCTGGGTGTGGGACAGCACCTCGCCCGCCTGCCCCAACCACTTCGTCAACGGCAGCGCACCGCCGCAGCAGGACGGGGTGAAGGAGTACTACTACGGCGACTCCACCCTCGGCCAGCTCGCCGAATCCCTCCAGGGCGGACTCGCCTTCAAGCCCCGGTTCGACAAGACCGTCTCCACGATCGTCGACCCGCTGGACATCTTCAGCGGCGGCGTGCGCAAGTTCGACAACACCACCGGAGCCGGGTCGCAGGACTACGAGATCGCCAACGGCAAGGGCACCTTCGGCAAGGCCAACGGCCTGGGCGACCTGGAGCTGCTGTGCGACCAGGCACCCGTACAGATCGGCAACCGCGTCTGGTTCGACCGCGACCGCGACGGCATCCAGGGCCCGGCCGAAGAGCCCATCCCCGGCGCCACCGTGACCCTGCGGGACAAGGACGGCAAGGTCCTTCAGACCACCACCACGAACGCGCGGGGCGAGTACTACTTCCAGGTCCAGCCGCGCACCGGCTACCAGATCAAGTTCGACGTGACCACCGGCGACACCAGCGGCATCCCGGAGCGGCCCGCACCCGCCGACCTCGTACCGACCGCACCCGGCCGGGGGACGAACCGGTCGGTCGACTCCAACCCGGACCAGCAGACCCAGCTCGACGTCCTGACCACCGGCGCGGCGGGCGACAACGACCACACCCACGACGCGGGCTACTACGTCCCGCCCACCGGAAAGGTCGCCGTCGTCAAGAAGGACCGCACCACCGGAAAGCCGCTCGCGGGCGCCGTCTTCCAGCTCTGGCACGAGACGAACGGCAGCCCCGGCCTCCAGACCTCGGGGCCGGACGCCGACACGAGCATCGGCGCCCCCTGCACCACCGGCGGCGACGGGACCTGCCGCAGCGCGGAACTGCCACTCGGCAGCTACTACTGGCAGGAGACCGCCCCGCCCCCCGGGTACCTGCCGCTGGACCCCGACCACGTCGGACCGCTGACGCTGACCGTGGAGAACGCCGCGAAGGGCGTCACGGCCGACGCCAGGAACACCCCCAAGCCCGTTCCTCCCGTACCCGGCAGGATCACCGTCCTCAAGAAGGACTCCGTGACCGGGCGCGTGCTGCCGGGCGCCGTCTTCGAACTGTGGCGGGAGAGCAACGGCCGCCCCGGACTCCAGACCTCCGGCAGTGGTCCCGACACCCGGACAGGCCCCGGCTGCGCGACGGACGGCCGCGGCCGGTGCGCCTTCGGCGGCCTGGCCCTCGGCTCGTACTACCTGCGCGAGACGGCGGTGCCCGACGGCTATCTGCCGCCCCGCCCCGCGGTGACCGGCCCGTACACCCTGACCAGGGCCAATGCCGCACAAGGCATCGAGGTCACCCGCACGAATGTCCCCGGGGAACCCCCGAAGGGCAAGTAGCGCCCCCGAGGAGCAGTGCCAGGTGCAGGCACGAACTCCACGACCCCCGCGCCTGCGATTTTGCCAGCGGTATTCACCCGAACGGCGCTTGCGGGGGTGCTCCCCGGAGGTGGGGCGAGTGGGGCGCTGGTAGGGACAGAGAGAAGGACGCGTCGACGAAAGGTCTGATCGTGCCATCACCCCATGCGAACGCCGCACTCGCGGTGGAGTTCCAGCAGGGCATCTCCGATGCCTGGTCCAAGGTTGCCCAGTTCGTGCCGAAGCTCGCCGGTTTCCTGGTGATTCTGCTGGTCGGCTGGTTCGTGTCGAAGATGATCGCCAAGGTGCTCGACAAGGTCCTGCGCAAGGTCGGTTTCGAGCGGCTCAGCGAGCGGGCCGGGTCCGCCCGGATCTTCAACGACTCCAAGTACGACGCGACCTCCCTGGTCTGCAAGGTCGTCTACTACGCACTGCTGCTGATCACCCTCCAGCTGGCCTTCGGGGTCTTCGGCCCCAACCCGGTCAGCGGGATGATCGACAGCATCGTCGCCTGGCTGCCGAGGGCGCTGGTCGCCCTGGTGCTGGTCGTCGTGGCCATGGCCATCGCCAATGCCGTGCGCGGCATCGTCGGCGGCGTGCTGTCGGCCGCCTCGTACGGTCCGATGGTGGCCCGCCTGGTCTGGGCGGTCATCGTGGCCCTGGGCGTGATCGCGGCCCTCGGCCAGGTCGGCATCGCCACCACGGTGACCGAGCCCGTGCTCATCGCCGCGCTGGCCGCGGTCGCGGGCATCCTGATCGTCGGTGTCGGCGGCGCGATGATCCAGCCGATGCGCGGGCGGATCGAACGCTGGATGGACACGGCCGAGGCCGAAACCAGCCGGATGCGGGCACAGCGGGAACCGGCCGACGGCCGGCGCGAGGGTGCCTACCAGGCGGGCAGGGAGGACGCCCTGCGCCACCAGCCGGTGGCGGATCCGGACCGGGTCGACCCCATGTGACCTGGCGTCCCACCCCGGCCCCCCCCGGGTACGCAGGCCCGGTCCGCACCTTTCGTGCGGGCCGGGTCTGCCGCGTCGGGCGGGTCGATCGGGCGGGTCGATCGGGCCGGTCGGACGTGCTGGGTCAGTCGCTTCCGTCGTGTCCGTCGCGCGGGGCGAGGAACCGGTGCCGGTTGACGAGCCAGCTCAGCGCAGTGAGGCGGCACACGGCGTAGTCGTACCCCACGGGCTCGCGCCACCCGTTCTCCGCGAGTGCGTCCAGGAAGCCGAGTGCGTAGTCGGCGAGGGCGTCGCGGTGCGGTGCGGGCGGCTCCAGGCCAGGGTCCTGGGCGCCCAGCCGCCACCGGATCTCCGCCACGTGCTGATCGACCGCGGCGGCGAAACCGGGCTCGAACGCGAACTCGGCGAATCGCCGGTCGAAGTCGGCGCAGACGGTCGTCAGAACACAGGGCATGAGCAGACGCTATGCGACCGATGCACCGATTCCACTACTGAAAGCCCCTTCTGCAAGGAATCTCACGCACCGCCCCCACGGAGAGCGGGTGCTCCGTCTCCCCGTCTTCCCGTCTCCCCGCCCGCTCCCCGTCCGCCCGGACGCACGGCCCACAGCAGCCTCTGCCTGAATCTCTGAATCTCTGAATCCCTGAAGCTCTGGAACCGGGTACAGGACCTCGACGACGCGGCCCGCGCCCGCCTCGGAAGGGGCTCAAGTACGCGCCCACAGAGGCGACTTACTCGACCAGACGCTCCACCCATGAGCAGGCCGAGCAGACCGAGGCGGCCGATCGCGAGACAACCGGCAGCGGCGGTGGCAGGATCTCCGCAACTCACGTCACCACGGTCCCGTGAGCTCCGCCCACCCCGGGCCGCAGCCGAACCTCTCGTATGGAGGCGTCTTGTCCACTCGCACCGCGCTGCCCCTCATCGCCACCGCCGCCGCCCTCGTCGTCGTCAGCACCGGCTGTACGAGTACGAAGACCTCCGGGTCCGGCGGGTCGGCGATCGAACTGGTGAAGGCAGGCAAGCTCACCACCTGCACCCATCTGCCCTACGAACCCTTCCAGTCCCGCAAGGGCAACGAAGTCGTCGGCTTCGACGTCGACATCGTCGATCTGGTCGCCAAGGAACTCAAGGTCACCCAGGAGATCGTCGACACGCCCTTCGAGGGCATCCAGACGGGCGAGGACCTCAACGCGGGCAAGTGCGACCTCGCGGCCGCGGGCATGACGATCACGCCGGTCCGCGAGGAGAACCTGGACTTCTCCGCCCCCTACTTCGACGCCACCCAGGCCCTGATCGCCAAGAAGGGCTCCGCCTACACGTCGCTCGCCGCCCTGAAGGGCAAGAAGCTCGGGGTCCAGCAGGGCACCACCGGCGAGACCTACGCGAAGAAGAACGGCGCGGGCGTCGAGACGGTGCAGTTCGAGGACGTGGCACTGCTGCTCACCGCCGTGAAGACGGGACAGGTCGCCGCCGGCATCAACGACAACGGCGTCCTCTTCGAGTATGCCCGCAAGAACGCGGACACGGCGGTCACCGCCCAGTTCGACACCGGCGAGAAGTACGGCATCGGTGTGCGGACCGGCAACATCGCCCTGCGCAAGGAGATCGACAAGGTCATCAAGGCCGCGCGGGCCGACGGCCGGTACGACGCCATCTACAAGAAGTGGTTCCCCGCCGCTCCGAAGAAGTGAGGAACCCCCACCGATGTCAATGTCCCGACGACAACGGACCCGCGCTGTAAGGGGAGTTCAGTACGGAGCACTGATCGCCGTGGTGCTCGTTCTCGCTCTGGCCACCGACTGGGGCGAGATCCAACGCGCCTTCTTCGACATCGAGGTCGCCAAGGCGCAGTTCCCCGACATCATCACCACCGCGCTGGTGAACACCCTCATCTACACCCTCCTGGGCTTCGGCTTCGGCCTGACCCTGGGGCTGCTGCTCGCGCTGATGCGGCTCTCGAAGGTGCCGCCGTACCGCTGGCTGGCCGTCGCCTACATCGAGTTCTTCCGCGGCGTGCCCGCGCTCCTGGTCTTCATCGCCCTCGGCTTCGGTGTCCCGCTGGCCTTCCAGGTGTCGCTCAACCAGTACGTGACGGTCATGCTGGCGCTCGGCCTGGTGGGAGCCGCGTACATGGCGGAAACGATTCGGGCCGGCATCCTGGCCGTGCCCAAGGGGCAGACGGAGGCGGCGCGTTCGCTCGGTATGTCGCAGGGCAGGGCGATGGTCTCCATCGTCATCCCGCAGGCGTTCCGCATCGTACTTCCGCCGCTCACCAACGAGTTGATCCTGCTGACCAAGGACTCCTCGCTGGTCTATCTGCTGGGCCTGTCGCTGTCCCAGTACGAGCTGGCCAAGTTCGGCAGGGACGCACTGAACCAGAACCGCAGCCTGACCCCGATCCTGATCGCCGGGCTCTGCTATCTGGTGATCACCCTGCCGCTGGGCCATCTCGTCCGGCGGCTCGAAGCACGTACGTCAAGGGCGAGGTGAGCGCGGTGCAGAACTCCGGAACGGAACCGTCGGACAACGCACCCGAAGCACCTGACGCACCCGACGTACCACGTGCCGCGCCCGCGATCGAAGTACGCGCGCTGCACAAGTCGTTCGGCCCGCTGGAAGTGCTGAAGGGCATCGACTTCACTGTCGCTCCCGGCGAAGTGGTGTGCGTCATCGGCCCCTCGGGCTCCGGCAAGTCGACGCTGCTGCGCTGCGTGAACCTGCTGGAGGAGCCCACGTCCGGCACCGTCCTGGTGGCCGGTGACGAAGTCACCGACCCGGAAGTGGACATCGACAAGGTACGCCGCGGGATCGGCATGGTCTTCCAGTCGTTCAACCTCTTCCCACACCTGACGGCCCTTCAGAACCTGACACTCCCTCAACGACGCGTACTGGGACGGGACAAGACCGAGGCGGCCCGCATCGCGCGGGACCGCCTGGCCCGGGTCGGGCTCACCGACAAGGAGTCCGCCTACCCGGCACAGCTCTCCGGAGGCCAGCAGCAACGCGTGGCCATCGCACGGGCGTTGGCGATGGACCCGCAGCTGATGCTCTTCGACGAGCCGACGTCGGCACTCGACCCGGAGCTGGTCGGGGACGTGCTGGCGGTGATGCGTGTCCTCGCCGACGAGGGAATGACGATGCTCGTGGTCACGCACGAGATGAGCTTCGCCCGGGAGGTCGCGGACCGCGTGGTCTTCATGGACGGCGGAGTCATCGTCGAGGAGGGCACCCCCGACCAGGTGATCGGCTCCCCGACCCACGCCCGCACCCGCTCCTTCCTCGCCCGCCTGCTGGACCCGGCGGCAGCGGGCCTGAGCGACAACGGAAAGGGGGACAGCCCCCGGGCAACGCGGGACTGCACGACTTGACGTTGTTGCCGCACGGGGGGCAGGGCATCCCAAGCCGGCCTGATCCGAAAGGCACGCCCTAGGCGCTGTTACGGCGTGCCGGCGAGCCTGCCCATCACGTCGTACGTCTGCTGCGGGGTCAGCGGGGCGACGGAGAGCGGATTGTGCACCGTATTCGTGCTCAGTCCCTCCAGCAGGAAGGCGACTTGGCGGCGCCAGGCGTCGGGTGCGGTGTCCGCGACCGCGCGAGCGAGCATCGCGTTGGTACCGAAGAAGAGCAGGAGGTCCTCACCGGTGAAGTCCGGGCGGATGGCGCCGGTCTGCTGGGCTCGCTCGATGATCCGCGTGGCGGCATCCTTTGTCCGGCCGCAGATGGCCATCAGGCACTCGGCGGCCGGGTAGCGCCCACTGATGACGTCGGCGACCGCGGGATCTGTGGCCTGCAGTTCACAGACTTTCTCGATGTAGTACGCCAGCCCTTCCCGGGCCTCTTCGAAGGCCAGGGCTCGTTCGGCGGCTTCGCCGAGACGGTCCGAGGCCAGGCCGCTCACTACTTCGTCGATGAGCGCCTCACGGGTGCCGAAGAGGTTGTAGAGGGTTCCGTGACTGACACCGGCCCGGCGGGCGATCTCCTTCAGGGGCACCTTGAGGCCGCGCTGCTGGAAGAGCTCGGCTGCCGCTGCTCGTAGTTTCTCCGCGTTCCGTTGCGCGTCGGCCCGCATCCGGTCGTCCCTCCTGGCTCTGGCATTGCGGCCTCCATGCTCTCACTGCCCGGAAGAGCTCTCGCTGTCCGGCGGATTAACTTGACCCCTAGGTCAGGTTGAGTGTTACCGTTCCGCCGACGGACAAGTTGACCCGAGGGTCAAGAAGGCTGTTGCGCAAGGAGCAGGTCCTATGCCCAAAGTAATCGCGGTTTTCGGTGCCGGTAGCGGTCTGGGCGTGTCCGTGGCCCGCCGCTTCGGGCGCGAAGGTTTCCGGGTGGCGCTGGTGGCGCGCCGCAAGGACCGTCTGGATGCCCTCGTCGAGGTGCTCGCCGGCGAAGGCATAGAGGCGGTCGCGTTCTCCGCCGATCTTTCCGAACCCGCCGGTGTGCCGGCTCTCATCGAGGCGATCCACGACCGCCTCGACCGGATCGACGTGATCGCATACGGGCCGATCAGCGGCGACCAGGGCTTCACCCCGGCCGCCGAGTTGGACGCGGCCACCCTGCGGGACCTGACCCCGCTGTTGCTGTTCACCCCGGTCGAGGTGGTCCGGGCGGTGCTGCCCGAGTGGACCGAGCGCGGCGAGGGTGCCTTCCTGCTGGCCCAGGGCTATTCGGCGGCGCAGCCGATGCCCCACCTCAGCGGCCTGGGCCCGGTCATGGCCGCCACCCGCAACTACCTGTACTCGCTCCATGCGGAGTTGGCCGACACGGGTGTCTACGTCGGCGCCCTGACCATTGCGTCATTGATCGCCCGCAGCGAGGTGACCGCCGCGGCCCAGGCCGCCTTCGAATCGGCCGACAGCCCGGCCTTCCCCGTCGTCGACCCGGACGACCTCGCAGAGCACTACTGGGACATGTACACCAAGCGCGACCGCGTCGAGCAATTCCACCCCGAATCGATGACTCCGCAGGCCACCGCATAACGCGCCCGCCTGCCAGGGTGCGCGGGTTGCGGTGGTAGTGCATGGGTCGGCCGTGGGGACCGCGAGGTCTGCCGGCGAGGCCGGGATACGGACTTGCGACACGACAGTGCTCCAGTCCCGCGCCCACCCACCCACACGAGCCGAGGTGAGCAGACGAGGTGCGCCGGTGTGCGCAATCGTGACAGTGGCTACGGCCTCTGACTGTCACCGAGGCACGCAGACAGCCACCGCACCCCGCTACTTTCCTGTCGCATTCAAGGCCGCCGGCGGTGCTCCTGCCACCTGATCTTGTCGATCCCGGCGAGGTCACTCCTCTTGGGCGGCTGGTTGCGCGAGAGTAAGTCCAGCCCACCGATCAAGTTCCTCCGCGTGGCTGCCGACCGCCGTCGCCCGGGCTACCGCCGCGGCTTCCTCAGGCGTTGGCTCACCATTGCGGGAGAGCAGAGCCAGTGGCCAGGCTGGGGTTTCCGAGTGCTCACCGTCGAGGGGGTGCCAGTCCCAGGCTGCGTCGAACCGCCAGACGCGCCCGGCCTGGTCGGCGAGCTCATCGCCTGGTTCGAGGAATGCGTACGGGCGGAACAGCAGCTCGATGCGGATCGGTTCGCCGCCGGCCGGATCGAGCGCGTAAGCCTGGTCCTCCAACTCGGGGTCATAGGTGTCACCCTGCCGCAGGAGGTCGAGGTAGGACGCAGGCCGCGGCAGCATGCCAGTGACCTGGGGCGGATCGAAGTGATAGACCGTCTGGACGTGCACCACGGTCGCGGGAACCCCTACGAGGCAGGTGTCACCCGGCCTCAGCATGGTCTCCGCCGGTTCCGTTCGGAAGATCTCCCACTCGCGCGCCTCAGGCGTGGGAAGCGCTCGCTGCCCGTTCCAGCTGATGTTCTTGGCCTGTGGGTCCACCTCCAGCCACGGCCACCGTACGGAGACGTAGGAGCTGGAGACCTCGGTGACCGTGGTCTCGGTGAACGGGCACTCCAGCTTCAGCACATCACCGGGCCGGTATTCGTCAATCATGGACGCATTCTGCATGCCCTCGCGGGCACGAGACCGTACGGGTACCCGGTTCGCCGGCACGCCTGAATACTGCCCGCCGCGCGAGCTCCGTTCCACGAAGTCCACCTCGTTCGAGAACAGCATCCGACGGCATTCCCGGACCACTTGGCAGCCCCACAGGCCGGAGCCCCACGAACTGCCCACTCGGACTGGCGGGACATGGCCGATACTCACTCGATGTCATTCGGGTGGGCAGATTCCTGCCCGCCGGGCTGTGAGTGACGGATCCGTGCGCCGCCCTTCTCCAGGTCCACGCCGAGTGGTGGGCCCTCGGCGGGCCGGACGTTCTTGCGGATCCTCTCCTGCTCCATCGCCCGCTTCACCGCCTGTGCTGCTGGAGAGAACTCCTCCGCCAGCGCTGAGGTACGGCGCTTCGTCTTGCGGTAGTAGATCCACCTGACGGCGGTGACAACTACCTCGACCCATCACAGAGGGCACGAAGTGCTCTGCGGCGCTCTCGCCTGGACGGTTCGGCCTCGCTTCTTCCCATCTGCGACACCGCCTCCGCCACGAGATGGACGGCTATTAGAATCGCTTGTCATGTCGAAGCTTGACGAGTTGCTCGTTGATGTCGTCGCCCTGGTGGAGTCCGGGCGCAGCAATCAGATGTCTCTGACCGTGGTCGCCGGAGGCGCTGTCATCACAGGACGGCTGGCTCCCGAAGCCGTCTGGAGGCAGCGGGTGTCGGAGGTCCTGGCGGACTCGGCCCACCTGGGTGATTTCTCCCCCGTTTTCACCGCCGCGGCACGCGGGGAGGGACCGCCCACGCATCTGCACTTCCACGTCGCGCGAATTCTGCAGGGCTCGGTGGGCATCCCCGAGACGGGCGGGATGTACCGCGTGGCGATCGCGGACGTCAGTGCCTGGACCGTGGGCGACTTCAGCTACTCCGACCACTGAACGTTCACCGGTACTCACCGGTGCCCCGGACGGCGACACGGTCTGACGTGGCCCGAGCCCCCGTCGAGCCTCCGTGCTGGGCAGCGGTACGCCGGTAGACGCAGAAGCCTCAGCCCGTGCCGGCCCCGGCACACCTCTGTTGTCAGCTTGCGTTTGCCGGGTTCGCCGGGTTCGCCGGCCCGGCGGGCCGATGGTGTTCCGCGTTGATGCGCTGAGCCTCTTCGAGCTGGTCTTCGAGGATGATGATGCGGCAGGCAGCCTCGATCGGGGTGCCGTGGTCGACGAGTTCGCGGGCGCGGGCGGCGATGCGCAGCTGGTAGCGGGAGTAGCGGCGGTGGCCGCCCTCGGACCGGAGCGGGGTGATCAGGCGGGCTTCGCCGAGTGCCCGCAGGAAGTTCTGGGTGGCGCCGATCATCTCGGCGGCCCGGCCCATGGTGTAGGCGGGGTAGTCGTCGTCATCGAGACGGTCGAACGAGTCGTCTGCTGTCATTTGCACCTCTCTGGAACACTCTCGGGAACGCGCTGGAGGGGCCCGGGTGCCATATGGCACCCGGGCCCCGAAGGAACTTGCTACACCATCTGCCGGCTTTAGTACTGCGCCGGCCCTATGTTTCCGCCGACCCGGCCTGATCGCTGCCGGGTGTACGGGGATCGCGGTTGCTTGACCGGAGACCACCTCACTATCGATGTCCTGCGGTACCCGGGCTCGCGACTTCCGCCCGGGCGATCCTGATGGCGCTGGTGTTCCTCCGTTCTTTCCCTCTGGATGAACTGCCTTCTTCGTACTGCTGGTGGCCTTTGCGAGCGCCACTCTCCGGCAGCCAGCCCCGTCGCCCTTCGTGCGTCTGCTCTGGCTTAGAACCCCACTGCCGAACTTCCCGGTGCGCGCGTCCGCAGCCGACGCCTTCACCGAGGTACTGCTCACCTGACTGCACTGCGGAGTACTGCAACTACGGAAACTGCGGTACTGCTCGAACTGCGGTACTGCTCGCGGCGGCCCCTGATCACTGCGGGCCACCCGGTCCGGCCGCCAGTCCCGTCGCCGTCCTGCAACCGCTCTGGCTTCGAAACTCCACCGCCGCACCGTCATGCGTACTGCAACTACGGGTAACACTGCCCGGCAGTTCATCTCTGCCGGGCCCTGCTGATCTCGGCTACGAGAGAAACCATAACCACACCAACATCCAATGTCTACTCCAGCCGACATAGATTTCCGCATGCCCGGCGACGAGGTAATCGGCCTCGCGCGGATAGTACGCGAGGGCCCAGCCGCGCATGCTGGCGAGCTGGCGAGCTGTGCGGACATGACGGCGGAAGCGTTCCTCGGTCATGGCGGTGTTCGGCGGTGTGTGGGGCTGGGCGGCGTCACCGGTGGGCGGTGGGCCCGGGCCTCGGTGCGGGGCGGAGATCGTCGTATCCCTGGCTGCGACGGATCCCTTGCGTTGAAGCGCGCTTCAACTCGTACGGTCGTCGTGTGGCGACCGAACAGATCGACGGGACTCTGACCATTGCTCAGATGTCCGAGCTGACCGGACTCAGCCCTTCCACCCTGCGCTACTACGAACGCATCGGCCTGATCGACAGAGTGGGACGCGGGCTGGACGGACGACGCCGTTATCAGGCAGCGGATCTGGCCTGGATGGCGTTTCTGCTGCGGCTGCGGACGACCGGGATGCCCATCCAGGGGATGTTGGCGTTCGCTGAACTGCGGCGGGGCGGAGACGCCACCGTGCGGGCGCGGCTGGAGCTGCTACGGAGGCACCAGGCGCACGCCAGAAGGGAGTACGAGGCCGTTATGCGCAGCCTCGACGCCGTCGACAACAAAATCGCGCACTACGAGCGACTGGTGGAGGAACAGGATGGGGACATCGAACGAGAGGCATGACGCACGGCGGGGGGCCGAGGCGGGCAGGGGCAGACGGGCCCTCCTGCGGTACGGAGCCGTTGGAGGGGCCGGCGCGATGGCGGCTGCCCTGACGAGGCCCGGCGCGGCGGTGGCCGACAGCGCGGACCGTGGGCCGTCCCAGCGGTATGCGCGGGGCGCTGCCCGTATGAAGGAGATCGCAGGGGAGGATGCTCTCGCCACGGTGGAGGCGCTGGAGGACATCGCCCCGGACCTGGGGCGCTTCGTGGTCGAGTTCGGGTACGGGGATGTGCACGCACGGCCCGGACTCGACGTGAGGCAGCGTCAGTTGGTGACCATCGGCGTACTGACCGCCGCCGGGGACACCGCCCCGCAGTTGCGGTTCCACATCGGCGCGGCGCTGCATGTCGGACTGGACGCGGCACAGGTGGTGGAGGCACTGATCCACCTGGTCCCCTTCGCGGGGTTCCCGCGGACGCTCAACGCGCTGGCCGCCGCGCGCACCGTGTTCAAGGAGCGAGGAGTGCGCGTCGAGCCGATCAAGGTGAAGCCCGGCGGGGACCGCTATGCGCGGGGCGAGGACAAACTGCGCGAGGTCGACGGCGAGCACGGCATCGAGGTGATCAGGTCCCTGAACGACGTGGCGCCCGATCTCGGCCGGTACATCGTCGAGTTCGCCTTCGGGGACGTCTACCCGCGACCGGGGCTCGACCTGAGGCAACGACAGCTTGTCACCCTGGGCGGACTGATCGCCCTCGGTGACACGGCACCCCAGCAAAAGGTGCACTTCAACGCCGCGCTCAGGGTGGGACTTTCACCCCGGCAGGTGATTGAGACGGTCGTCCAAGCCGTCCCGTACACGGGATTCCCCCGCGCCCTCAATGCCGTCGGAGTCCTGCGCGAGGTCTTCGAGGAGCGCGGTATCCGCCCCGTCTGACCGGTACAAGCACCTGGAACGGATAGCGAGCCGGCGCCGCTCATCGACTCGGCCCCCGGCCCGAGGACAGGCCCGTGGCTTCGGACGGCGTCCCGCCTGTCGATGTGCGCCCCGAGTTACTGCCTCAAGCAGGTCGTCCACAGTCCACCGCCGCCACCGTCGCCGTCGGCCCACTCGACCTCGACCAGATCCCGGTCCACAGCGCCTTGACGTTGTATCCAACAGCGGTAGAACGGCTTGGTGATATTGGTGGATCGCCACTGGCCCAGTGTTGTGCGGGAGCGGCATGAAGGCCTTCCGCGGGCGCCCGATGCCAGGGCGTACGCAGACGTTGGCGCGGAGCACTCCCGACCAGCGGGAGGTACCGAGTGTCGAGAGTCGCGGCGTGGGTGACCTTGGGAGCCTGGCTCCTGGGCATCGAAGGCGGTCATGACCTCGCGGACCGTGGTGGGGTGGTGGTGCTGGGGGCTGCCCTGGTGGTACGGGAACCGTGGGTGGGCCGTGCCCCGTTCACCGCGTACCAGGTGGGGATGCAGGACGCCAAGTACCCAGAGCCAGGCGCGCCCTCCAACTCATGCGTGCGTCCCGGTGTGGGCCTCACCGGATGTACGGTGCCGTCTGCTCTGCGTCGCCCGCCGGAGGGTCAGCCGGTCAGTCCGCTGATGGCGTCTCCGACGTACTTCGCACCGAGGACGACCAGGAGCACGGTCATGATCGCGGCGTTGTGCTGTCCCATCCAGGTCTTCCATCCCTGTAGTACGTGTGCGGACTTGGTGCCGCCGAAGACGTACACGAGCAGGGGCACCAGGACGCACAGCGAGCCGATGACGACGAACAGCGCGGCCGCGACGGTCTTGCCGCCGGTGCTCGCCGGGCTGCTCGCGATGGAGGCGGCGCCTCCGACGGCGAGTACCAGGTTCTTGGGGTTGGCGGCAGCCAGCAGGGCGGCGAGTCCGGCGGCCTTGGCCGGGGTGAACTTGTCGATCGCCCGCATCCAGCCGGGCAGTTCGTGCGCGTCTCCTTCCCGCGGCCGGGTCTTCCACTGCTTGGCGCCCATCAGGAGGAAGAGGAGGCCGAGGAGCAGCTTCAGCCAGTACGTCCAGGTGGCCGGGGTGCCGCCGTCGTTGGCTCCGGCGCCGGAGCCGGCCAGGATCACCACGGTGGTGACGGCGGCGAGCGCGACGAGCCAGCCCAGCAGGAAGGCGGTGCCGTTCACCTTTCCGCGTGGTGTGGCGAGCATCAGGACGATGGCGATCAGCGGGATGGGACTGATGGCGATACCCACCGCCGAGGCGAGCATCTGGCCGATGGCGTTGCCCATCGTTTCCTCCTGTGCCGAGGGTTGACTGCACGGGTGCGGGGCCGCCGTGGCCGCCGTCCACCGGGACTGGGTGCGGTGGTCCGGTCGCGGTCAGACGGGGGTGATGTCTCCCAGGCGCCACGTGCGGTCGAAGTACGGCTCCAGCGGGCCGTAGAAGCGGAAGTAGGAGAACCAGTGCCGACCGGGGAGGGTCTGTACCCAGTTCGACTCGCCCACCGGTCCGCTCGGGGGTTCGGGGCCGAAGAAGAGGTCCACCGAGCCGTCGTCGTTGTACTGGAGGTCGCTGTCGCGTGAGCCCCGGTCACCGCGCTGCTGGGGGTTGTCGATCAGGCAGCGGGTGGTGATGTCGTAGACGGTGGCCGACCAGAAGAGCTTGGCGGGCGGGTCCGCGGGGACGTGCAGGGTGTAGGACCTGGAGCCGTCGAGCCACTGGCCGTGTGCGTCGGTGTAGGTGGCGAGATAGGCCTGGCCGAGTCCGGGGGTCTGCGACTTCATCGCGGCGGAGAAGCTGACGGCCTCGTAGAACCAGGCGGCGCGTTCCAGGAGTTGGTCGTGGTGTTCGGCCCGCTGGTCGGAGCGGTCGAGCATGAGGACCAGGTCCCACTGGCGGTCGGGCCAGTAGCGGGCGCCGTCGAAGCGTTTGGCGAAACTGTTGGCCTGGGCCATCCGTTCGCCGACCGTGCTCGCGCGCTCCAGGATCCGGACCAGCCGTTCGTCGGGGGCGAAGGGCTCGCCCTTGACGATCCCGAGCTGTCGCAGCATCGCGAGGTAGAAGCGGTCGCGTTCGTCGACGATCTCCGTCTGGTAGATGTCGTGCAACCGCTCCCAGTAGGCGAGTCCGCGCGGCTGGTCCCCGGACCACGGGCGCCCCTGCGGGGACACCAGCCGGGTCGGGTTCTCCTCGGGGTCCGCGGCATGGGGGTAGATGCGTACCGCCTCGACCAGTGCCTGGGCGCGTTCCGGGTCGGGGTCCAGGGTGCGGAACCCGAACATGATGTTGACGCCGGTGGAGACGAGGACACGCAGGTCACCGGTGTCGGCGGGCGGTTGCTCGCCGGGCGGCACCATGAGGTAGCGGCCGCCCTCGCCCTGGTCGGGGCCCATTTCCCCCATGACGCCGATCTCCCGCTGCCAGAAGTCGGACACTCCGCCCGCCGTGGGTCCGGCAGGCAGTTCGATCACCAGCGGGCCGGTCTCCGAGAGGTCGATGAAGTTGAGGATGTACGGGGTGGTGGCGTTGGCCGTGATGAGGCCGAGCCGGTCCTGGTAGGTGAGGTAGCGGACCAGGTCGCAGGGGCCCGCGCCGAAGGTTTCCCGGTGGACCTTCTGCCACTGGGCGTACGAGACCAGGGGCAGCGCCCACAGATAGGCCTGGCAGGCCATCTGGTGGTCGAGTTCGTCGAAGACGTTTCCCAGGTCTTCACGGCGCGGGAGGTCGCCGTCCGTGGCGAAGGGGCCTGCCGCTGTGGGCCGGGATTCGGCGGACATGCGCTCACCTGTCTCGTTCGCTCGGTGGGGTGGCTTGCGGGCGGTGGCCCCGTACTCCGACGTCAGGTACGAGGCCGATCAGAAGGCGTTCGGAGCGGGCCGCGTGGTCACTGCCGGACGGCGAGCTCGGGCATGGTCAGCTGTGATCGAGCGCGGTGGCCTCCGGCCCGTAGACGCGGATGGCGATGGTGAGGGGGCCGTCCGGTGCGGGCTTCTTCGGGGAGCCTGTCCGGTGTCGTCACGCGGTTCTCCTGGCTCGGGGTACGGCGGTCAGCCCGTGGTGACGTCGTCGCGGGCCGCACAGAGGGCCCAGATGACGAAGACGCTCAGGGCGATGGAGATGACCGCCCACACCGGGGCGTAGGGCAGCCACATGAAGTTGACGATGAGGCTGACCGCCGCCAGCATCACCCCGGTGGCTCTGGCCCACAGCGCGTTGTTGAGGAGGCCCCAGCCGACGACCGCGAGGACGACACCCAGCACGAGGTGGATCCAGCCCCAGGTGGTGACGTCGAACTTGTACACGTAGTCGCCGAGTCGCGTGTAGACGTCGTTCTCGGCGATACCCGCGATGCCCTTCAGGACGTCGAGGATGCCGTCGACGAGCAGGAGCACACCGGCGAACATCACTCCGCCTGACGCCCAGGCGTTGTCGGATCCGCCCGTTCGGCGGGCTGTGCCAGGGGTTGCGGGGGTTGCTGAGTGTGCCACGTGAAGCTCCTTCATCGGGCGAACGGCCTGGTGGGGCCGGTACGTCAGTCTTCGGTCAGCCAAGTTGCGGTGACACTCGGAGCTGGGCCGACCGGGTGATGGAGGAGGTGCTGCCGGCATAGGACTGCCGTAGGGGCGTCCAGCGAGAATTTGCAGGTCTGGGAGGCATTCCGGCCTCTCCTGGGGCTGCGATGTCTGCTGCGCAGCGATGGCTCGAAGGGCGGTGGGAGCCGTGTCCGCGAAGGCCTACCGGCTCCACACGGTGGCCTCGTGAGGATCCCGCCAAGCGGCGTCCATCAGGTCGCATATCAGGATGAACAGGGATCTACTTGGGAGCATTCTGCCCGCACGAACAGGAGCACCTCGTGGCATCTACGACGCTGACCGTCTGGAAGTTCGACGACCCCCAGGGCGCCGAACAGGCGGAGAGCGTCCTGCCGGCCCTCCAGAAGCAGGAACTCATGCACGTGCACGATGCCGCAGTGGTGGCCTGGCTCCAGGACCGCCAGCGGCCCCGGACCAAGCAGCTCAACAACCTCACCGGGGCCGGAGCCCTGTCCGGAACCTTCTGGGGCAGGCTCCTCGGGCTGATCTTCTTCGTCCCCCTGCTCGGCGCGGTCCGCGGCGCCGCCACCGGAGCCCTCACCGGGTCACTGGGCGACGTCGGCATCGACGACAAGTTCATCGACGACGTGAAAACCGAGGTCACGCCCGGGTCTTCGGCACTGTTCCTGCTCTCCTCGGACGCGGTGGTCGAGCGCGTCCGCGACGCGTTCCCCGGCGGGCAAGCCGAACTGATCCGCTCGAATTTCACCGGTGACCAGGAGCAGCACCTGCGCGACGTCGTCGCCGCCTGACTCTCGGACGCCGCTTCGCTGAACGGCCCGGACGCATCCGTCCCTCCACCCGCCTCGGGGCGGGTGCGGTCGGGCAATCGCAACCCGCCGTCCGACTGGAGCTGCTGCGATGGAACGCCCCACCGGCCCGCCCCCCACCCACCAGCGGACCTGGCCTGTCGCCGGTTGGCTGAGCAGGTACGACAAGCGGTGGCTGCGCGGCGACATCCTGGGCGCGCTGACCGCCTGGGCGCTGATCGTGCCCGAGTGCGTGGCCTACGCGCAGATCGCCGGGGTGCCGCCGCAGAACGCGTTCTACGCCGCCCCTGTCGCCCTGCTGGTCTACGCACTCTTCGGGCGCTCCAACTTCCTCATCGTCGGCGCCACTTCAGCTGCTGCCGTACTGTCGGCCGCGACGATCTCGGCCGTCAGCAGTGACGCCAAGGACGCGGTGGGCCTCTCCGCCGCTCTGGCTGTCATCGTCGGCGCCATTCTGCTGGTGGCCGGTCTGGCCAAGCTCGGCTTCCTCACCAACTTCCTCGCCGAACCGGCCCTGCTGGGCTTTCTGTTCGGTATGGCCCTGACGATCGTCGTACGCCAGGCTGCCAAGATCGTCGGGGTGTCCAGCGGCGACGGCAACTTCTTCGAACGGCTGTGGGCGGTGTTCTCTAAGGTGCCCGACTGGTCACTGGTGACCCTGGCCGTCGGAGCGGGCGCACTGGCACTGCTGTTCCTGCTGGAACGGTTCATGCCCCGACTGCCCGCCGCCCTCATCGTCCTGGTCCTGGCCCTGATCCTCTCCGCGGCCCTGCGCCTGGAGGACCACGGGGTGGAGATCGTCGGAAAGATCCCTTCCGCGATCCCCGTGCCCCACCTGCCGGGCATCCCGGCTTCCGACTGGATCGCGCTGGCCGGCGGCGCACTGGGCGTCGCCCTGGTCGTGTTCGCCGAAGCCTTCAGCATCGCCAACCGGTTCGCCCGCGAGAACGGCCAACAGGTCGACGCGAACCGCGAGATGGCCGCCGTCGGCATCAGCAACATCCTGGTCGGGCTCGTCCGCGGCTTCGTCGTCTCCGGCAGCGCCTCGCGCAGCGCCGCGGCAGCCGGAGCAGGCGGGCGCAGCCCCATGGTGTCGCTCGTCGCCGCCGTGCTCATCCTGCTCACCGGCGCCTTCCTGACCCCGCTCTTCACCGACCTTCCCGAGCCCGTCCTGGGCGCCATCGTCATCGTGGCCGTACGAGGCTTCCTGCGCACCGGCGAACTGCGCCGGTACCTTGCCTGGGACCGGCGCAGCCTGTGGGTGGCCCTGACCGCACTCTTCGGCGTCCTCCTCTTCGACCTCCTGCCCGGCCTGCTGCTGGCGGTGGCGCTCTCCCTGGTCCTGTTCATCGCCGTCGCTTCCCGCCGCCACGTGTCCGTACTGGGCCGCCTGCCGGGCACCCGCCTCTTCGCGGACGCCGACCACACCGAGACCCGGGCCACTCCGGGCGTACTGGTGGTCCGCCCCGACGGCAGCCTCTTCTTCGGCAACATCAACCGCGTCGCACTCGCCGTCCATGACTGCATCGCCGCAGCCACCCCGGCCCCCCGCGCCGTCGTCCTCGACCTCACCGCAAGCTTCCAACTCGGCCTGCCCGTCATGGACGCGCTCGACGAACTCCGCAGCGAACTCGACCGCAGGGGAATCTCCCTGTCCCTGGCACGTGTACGGGCCGAGGTCGCCGAGCAGATCTCCCACCACCCCCTGGGGTCCCACTTGGCAGGCAGCATCCACGCCACCGTCAACGACGCGGTGACAGCCCTCACCGGCACCCGGCCTGATCCATGAACCTGATCCATGAAACGGAACCCGCGCGCGGACGCCCTGGACCTCCCCGGCAAGGCACGCTCCGGCGGATGGCGAGAATGCGCACATGGCCTCACCGGCCTGCACGGCCACCCGCCACGACCGCTGCGCGGCGACCTCGCCCGTCCTCACGGTCGCGGCCGCCCCACCAGCACGGTTTCTGATTTCCGCGGTCGGTGAGCGCAGATGCAGGCTCGCGATCAGGAGCAGAAGTCCGACCTCGGAGGCGTGCGGTCACTACGCTCCATGATGGTGAGGTGCCGCCGTGGTCGGAGCGGGTCGTGAACAGCTGCATGGCCACTCCCGCAGACCACCCGCAGGCCGACGTCCACCCGACCGAAGGAATCAGCGGGGGCATTCCGGCCATCACTCAACACGAACTCGCCGTATATCGCGTTGGGGGCATAGCGGCCGATCTGCTGAGGGCAGATTGGCGGGCATGATCAACTCCGAGGAGCTCACCAACCCGGCCGTCCGCGATTTCGTCACCGCTCTCAACGCCCAGGACGAAGCGGCATTCCATTCGGCCGTCACCGACGACTTCCGCTTCAGCTACAAGGGACACGAAGCCGATCCCCGCTTCAGGTACAAGGACGACGAGGCCGACGCCAGGCTATTTCTGGCCACCCGCGCCGCCATCCTGATCAGCGAACAGGACACCGACGGCCACACCCTCACCGGCATCGCCCTGCGCCACGACTACCCCCGCCCCGTCCGGTGGGCATTCGTCGTGTCCGACGGCAAGATCGCCGGACTGACAATCACCGACATCGAGGAGGACGAACTCCCCGACGAGTTCATGGAGGAGGTCTTCATCGAGGTGGACCGGCGCGAGGGCCGCAGCCCGTCCCCCGACTCCGGCGCACTCGGCGGCACGGACGGCAGCGCCCACCCTCGTGGCACGCTGCGCCGCAGGAGTCTGGGCGCCCACCTGTACGTGACGAGGTGGGGGACCGGCGCCATCGGCCGCTTCGATTGGATCAACACCGGCGAGAAGGCCGACGACGACGTTCACCGATCCTTCCGCAGCCCGTCCTCCGGTGACCACGACGACCGCGGCCGCGGGGCCAACAACGTCTGCAGCGTCTCCTCCCACCTGGAGCTCAAACTCGGCTGGGGCGGCGACGGTTACCAGAAGGGCACCGCCTCCTACTGGGCCAGGCCCTACCACTGGGACGCCGTCGCCTGGTTCAAGGAGCGACTGACCCTGACCGACAAAGCGATCCCCAAGATCACCGGAACACTGACGCTGACAGACCCGGACGACACGGTCATCCACTCCGAGGAAATCACCATCAGCGGCGGCAAAGTCCCCTACGACCGGACCTTCACCCGGGATTTCGACTTCGCCGGCTCTCCCACCGGAACCTACGCCCTGACCTTCACCCAGGCGGTCAAGACAGGGGGCTCCCAGCCCAACACCTCGGGCAAGGTCGCCCTGAGGGACCACACCATCACCTTCACCATCGGCGGCTGACCGCCACGATCAACACCGCCACACCAGCAAGGAGTGAGGTCGCCCGGTGCTTCACCGGTAGCACCTGGCGACCGCATGGCGGCCGATGCCCTTCGGCGGATACGCGATGCCGAGGTGCGGTAGTTGGAGCAGGTGCTGGCGCCGTTACCCGCTGCCCATGATCACGCGGAAAGGAACGCGTTCCCGCGGTCGAGATGTGCCCGGAAGAACGTCATCGACTCAGCAACTCGCCGACGAGGCCAAGGCGGCCTGCCAAGTCGCCCATGACGCGTGGCGCTCCGCCGCACGCCCCAGGCCCCCGGAGCTCCGTCCTCGATGGAACGAGGCGAGGGTCACGCTGCGAGAAGCGATGGCCAGGCCGCGGCGCCAGCCCGGCCCCGGCACCCAGCACAAGATCAAGGACATGCTGACCGGCGCATTGAAGGATGCAGTCGCCGAACGGCTCATCGCGCAGAACTGGGCCAAGGCCGTCACCCTCCCCAACTACTCCAAGCCCGAACCGCTGGTGTGGACAGCCGAGAGGGTCATCCGCGCACTGGTGAAACGGCTCGGGCTGCCGCCCATCCGCCTCCACGACCTACGGCACTGCGCGGCCTCGCTCAGCCTTGCCGCAGGTCTCTCGATGAAAGCCATCCAAGTGCTGCTCGGACACAGCTCCTACGTCCTTACGGCCCAGACCTACACCAGCTTGATGCCTCAATTCGCTCAGGCCGAAGCAGATGCACCCCTCGCCCTCGTCCCACGACGAGCGCCCACCGAGGAGGCACAACAGGAGGGGGCACACCTCACTCTCGTCCCCCGGGAACCTGCTCCAGGGCAGGGCTCGGAAGTCGCGTGACGCGCTGTCCCCCGCTTGTCCCCCGGGAGCCCGAAGATCCACTCAAAACGGGCACGCCGGAGGCTCTTGGGGAGGTGGGGCACTGGTGCTTGGTGCACCAGAATGTGGTGGCCCGGTAGCCGTCGGCAGGGTGCCGTGGGCCGTTCCGCAAGGGGGAGGAGGAACGGCCCACGGGGGGTGCTGTCGTGTGGGGGCACGGCAGCGGTGGTGGGGGCGGGTCAGCGTCCTTGGAGGGCCTTGACGTTGTTGCCGAAGGTCCAGTTCTTGGAGCCGTCCCAGTTGAGGGACCAGGTCATGAGGCCTTTGAGTTGGTTGTTGTAGGTGCGCCAGGCTTGGGCGACGAGGGAGGGGTTCATGTAGCCGCCGCCTGCGCCGGGTTGGGCGGGGAGGCCGGGGACCTGTTTGTCGTAGGGGACTTTGATGGTGGTGCCCTGGATTACCAGGCCTTTGTTGAGGCAGTCGGTTTGTTTGGTGAAGCCTTGGACGGTGCCGGCGGAGTAGGAGTCGCCGGAGCAGCCGTACATGCTGCCGTTGTAGTACTGCATGTTGAGCCACCAGAGGCGGCCGTTGTCGGCGTACTTCTTGATGATGGGGAGGTAGGCGCCCCAGATGGAGCCGTAGGCGACGCTGCCGCCGGTGACGTAGGCGGTTTCGGGGGCCATGGTGAGGCCGAAGTTGGGGGGCATTTGGGCTAGGACGCCGTCGATGATGCGGATGAGGTTGGACTGGGAGGTGGAGGGTTGCGTGATGTTGCCGCTGCCGATCAGGCCCGTTTCGATGTCGATGTCTATTCCGTCGAAGTTGTACTTCTTCAGGATCGGCACGATCGTCGCGATGAACTTGTCCGCCACCGCTGGGGAGTTGAGGTCGATACCGGCTGCCGCGCCGCCTATCGACATCAGGGTGGTCAGGCCCGAGGCCTTGGCCTGGCACATTTCGGTGGGGGTCGCGACCTTGACCGTGGCGTCCATGCCGTCTTCCCACAGCGCCGTGCCGTCCGAACGGATCACCGGGAACGCCGCGTTGATGACGTTGTAGCCGTGCTGGGGGATGCGCGGGTCGGTGATCGGGGTCCAGCCGAAGGGTGGGTGGACGCCGTTGGCGGCGCCGTCCCAGTTCTCCCAGTAGCCCTGGAGGACCTTGCCCGTGGGCTTGGATTTCACCGCGCAGGTTTCGGGGGCGGCCGGAGCGGCGAGTGGGGAGTTGCTCGGGGCTGCGGCGATGGTGAGGGGGAGGGCCAGCGCGGTGGCCAGGGCTGCTTTCAGGGTGCGGGGGAGTGGCATGCAGGACCTCCTGGGTGGGGACCGGGAGACGCGGGGGAGCCCATACGCTAAGGAGGTCCAGACCACTGGTCAAGAGGTCTGGACCGGGCAGGGGCATGCCATTTGGGTGTGGGGGAGAGGTGATGGCCCCCCTCGGCGAGGGCCTGCCGGGGAGGGGTGGGCCGGCCTCGCCGAGGAGGGTGCGGGACGTCAGTGGCGGGTTGTCTGCTCCGCGCCCGGCATTCCGGGGAGCTTCGGGAGCTGGGACGGGTTGGCGCCCGGGATCTGCGGCAGTCCGTCCTTGACCGCGTTGATCCCGCTCGCCGTGAAGATGTTGACGGCCAGTTGGCCCAAGTGGACGACGAGCGAGCCGCCGACCGTGGTGAAGCCGGCGACGTCGCCCTTCAGCGCGGCGTCGACCATCGCCTTGGTGTCGCCCTTGATCAGTTCGACCGTTGCCTTGAGGTCCATCAGTGCCGAGGCCGGGGCAGCCGCGGCGCGGCCGCCGCCGGTGTTGGCCGGTGAGCCGCCGGGGATGATCGCGAGCAGGTTGTCGAGGTCCTTGTCGGATGCCTTGCGGGCCTTGGTCAGCTTCTTCTCGTCCTTCTCGCCGTTGGCGACCATGCCAGCCACCTTGCCCGTCTTGTGCGTGGCCGCGCCGAGTTTGGTGACGGTACGAAGGGTGGCCGCCACCTTCTCCCGGTCCTTGGTGCCGTCCAGGGCCGGACGGACGGCAGTCGAGGGTGCGGTGCGCGCGTCCGTCCGGGCTTCCGGCGAGGCGACGGCTGCGGGACCCAGGGTCAGTACGCCGCACAGGGCGACGGTGACGGAGGCGGAGAGAGCGGCGGTGCGGCCCATGGGGTGGTTCCTTCCGGTGGTGCCGGCCGTGGGGTGCGGCCGGGTTGTGTGGCTGTGCCGTGCGGGCCGGGGGACTCGGGCCCGTCACTTTGCGTGCTCCATCGAATACATTCAGCCACCTCCCTGTCGGTCGCAATCGCAGAGTGGTCGGTTGTCCTCCGCCGGCCTCCGCTGTCCTCCGCCGTCCTCCTCCGTTTTCCGTCGTCCTCCGCTCGCTCGGGGTGGGCTGTCACGTTTTCGGGGGCTGTTCTGTTCGTCATGGCATGGAGCGAATGGAGCGAGAGGGGTGTGTCGTGGAGTCATTTCTGGTGACCGGAGGTACGGGGACGCTTGGGCGCGCCGTGGTGCGCAGGCTGGTGGGTGGAATTGGTCGAGCTGGTGGAGCTGGTGGAGCTGGTGAGGTTCGGGAGGTGCGTGTGCTCAGTCGTCGGGGGCGGGGTGGCGGGGGTTCTTCGCCGTTTGCCGTCGGCGGTTCGGTTTCGTACCGGCACCTGGTCGGTGATCTGACGACGGGGGAAGGGGTCGAGGAAGCCGTGCGCGGGGTGCGCGCCATCGTGCACTGCGCCACCACGAAGAGGCGGGCCGATGTCCTGGCCACCCGCAATTTGATCGACACCGCCCTCCGGGCCGGGGGCAGTCCGCCTCATCTCGTCTATGTCTCCATCGTCGGCATCGACGCCATTCCGCTCGGCTACTACCGCGCCAAGCTGGAGGCCGAGCGGCTGGTCAGGGCGTCGGGGCTGCCGTGGTCGGTTCAACGGGCCACGCAGTTCCACGAGTTGGTGGCGAGCATGTTCGCGTATCAGCGGTGGCTGCCGGTGACGGTGGCGCTCAAGGGGTTCCGTTTCCAGCCGGTCGACGTTCGTGAGGTGGCCGAGCGGCTGGTCGGGCTCGCGGTGGGTGAGCCGGGCGGGATGGTGCCCGACATCGGGGGGCCTCAGGTGTGCGAGATGCGCGAGCTGGCCGCGACGTACGACAGGGCGTACGGGCGGCGGCGTCGCATCGTCTCCCTCCCGGTGCCGGGCAGGATCGCGCGAGGGTTCGCGAGCGGCGCCAACCTCGCCCCGCAGGGCGCCATCGGCACGCTTGCGTTCGATGACTTCGTCGCGCGTGCCTCTGCCGCACGGGCCTCTGACGCGCGGGCCCGGACGCAGCGGGGCGACAAGTGAGCGGCGGGCAGGGTCGCTGGGTGCGGGGTGGACTCGCCTTCTTCACGCTGGTCTCCCTCATGCTGGGCGGGTACGTCCTCGTCTCGCCCGAGGGGTTCTTCGGCTGGTCCTGGGTCGGCATGGGAATGGACTACAACCCGCATCTGATGCTCGACTACGGCGCCATGAACCTCGCTGCCGCGATTCCGCTCGGCGCCGCCGCCGCGACAATGCAGCCCGTTCTCGTCCGCAGCGCCCTGGCCTCGTACGCGGTCTGGTCCGTCGCCCACTTCCTCATCCATCTGCGGTTTCGCTCCCACGCCGTCACGCACTCCTCCCTCACCGAGGCGAACCTGCTCATGGGGCTGCTGGGCGCAGGTGTCGTGGTTCCCCTCGCGCTGCTGCTGCTCACCTTCCGGGGGCGGGCGGGGGAAAGGGCGAACGAATGAGCCCCCCACCCCCCTTTGCATGACCATGCGGGATTGTGCATAATCTTCCTATGTCTAAGGTCCTCACTTCCCTTCCGGCCGGCGAGCGCGTCGGCATCGCCTTCTCCGGCGGGCTCGACACCTCCGTCGCAGTCGCCTGGATGCGCGACAAGGGTGCCGTCCCCTGCACCTACACCGCCGACATCGGCCAGTACGACGAGCCCGACATCGCCTCGGTGCCCGGCCGTGCCAAGGCGTACGGAGCCGAGATCGCGCGCCTCGTCGACTGCAGGGCGGCGCTGGTCGAGGAAGGGCTCGCCGCGCTGACCTGCGGCGCGTTCCACATCCGCTCCGGCGGGCGGGCGTACTTCAATACCACCCCGCTGGGCCGCGCCGTCACCGGCACCCTGCTGGTGCGGGCGATGCTGGAGGACGACGTCCAGATCTGGGGCGACGGCTCGACCTTCAAGGGCAACGACATCGAGCGGTTCTACCGCTACGGCCTGCTCGCCAACCCGCACCTGCGGATCTACAAGCCCTGGCTCGACGCCGACTTCGTCACCGAGCTCGGCGGCCGCAAGGAAATGTCCGAGTGGCTGCTCGCGCACGAGCTGCCGTACCGCGACAGCACCGAGAAGGCGTACTCCACCGACGCCAACATCTGGGGCGCCACCCACGAGGCCAAGACCCTCGAACACCTCGACACCGGTGTCGAGACCGTCGAGCCGATCATGGGCGTACGGTTCTGGGACCCGTCGGTCGAGATCCTCACCGAGGACGTCACCATCGGCTTCGACCAGGGCCGCCCGGTCACCATCAACGGCAAGGAGTTCGTCTCCCCCGTCGACCTGGTGATGGAGGCCAACGCCATCGGCGGCCGCCACGGCATGGGCATGTCCGACCAGATCGAGAACCGGATCATCGAGGCCAAGAGCCGGGGCATCTACGAGGCCCCCGGCATGGCCCTCCTGCATGCGGCGTACGAGCGTCTCGTCAACGCCATCCACAACGAGGACACCCTCGCCCAGTACCACAACGAGGGCCGGCGGCTCGGGCGCCTCATGTACGAGGGCCGGTGGCTCGACCCGCAGGCGCTGATGGTCCGCGAGTCGCTCCAGCGGTGGGTCGGCGCGGCCGTCACCGGCGAGGTCACCCTGCGGCTGCGGCGCGGCGAGGACTACTCGATCCTCAACACCACGGGCCCGGCGTTCAGTTACCACCCGGACAAGCTCTCCATGGAGCGCACCGAGGACTCGGCGTTCGGCCCGGTGGACCGGATCGGCCAGCTCACCATGCGCAACCTCGACATCGCCGACTCCCGCGCCAAGCTGGAGCAGTACGCGGGCCTCGGCCTGATCGGCAGCAGCAACCCGGCCATCGGCGCCGCCCAGGCTGCCGCGACCGGGCTCATCGGCAGCATGCCGGAGGGCGGCGCCGAGGCCATCGCCTCGCGCGGCGAGGTCTCGGGCGACGACGAGATGCTGGACCGTGCGGCGATGGAGTTCGGCACCGACTAGGCGCAGTCGGGTGTAGGTGTAGCAGTGGCAGGCCGGGCTGGAGTCCTATGGACTTCCAGCCCGGCCCGCCCCGTTTTCGTCAGCCTTTCGGCTCGATCGCCGGACAGCTGCTGCCCCTGGGCGGCACGGTGCCCGAGATCAGGTACGCGTCGACGCGCTGCTCGGCGCACGGGCTGCTGTTGTACGTTCCGTGGCCCCAGCCCCGGTACGTGAGCAGCACGGCGTTGCGGCCCAGCTGGCCCGCGACGCCCCTGGCCCAGGTGTGGCCGGTGGCCGGGTCGTGCAGGGCGTTGGTCAGCAGGATCGTCGGCGTACTCCGGGGGACTTCGAGCCGGTGCTGCGGGTTGCGCACGGGCTGCGGCGCGCCGAGACAGGTGGAGACGATGAACAGCGAGCTCGGATAGCCCATGTCGGGAGCCAGCCGCCCCAGCCGCTTCAACTGCCGCGCGTACTCACGGTAGTTGCGTACCGGCAGGCTCCAGTCCTGGCAGAACATCTCGAAGGGCAGGACCTTCACGGGCCGCCCGGAGGGATCGCCGCCCGGGCGGTTCCCCTCCGTCGAGTTCATCTTCTTCAGCTCGGCGGCGACCTTCGTCCACTCCGGCCCCTTGAGCTTCCGTTCCGTCCATGCGCGCACGTCGTACGGGGTCGCTGTCGTGTTCCGGTCATCCGGATGCGCCAGCTCGCCGCGCGCCGCCCGCGCGAGCGCGCCGGACCACAGGGCCCTCGCGTCACGGCCGTACAGCGGACTGGCCGGGGTGCGCGCGTTCCAGGCCGCGAACTCGTCGAAGGAGTCCTCCACGGTGACTGCCTGGTCCTCCAGGAAGTCCCGTGTGCCCACCGAGTGGTCCATCACGCTTTCGAGTACGAGGGCACGGACCCGGTCCGGGAACTCCTCGGCGTAACTCTGGCCGAGCAGGGTTCCGTACGAGCTGCCGTGGAAGGTCAGCCGCGACTCGCCGAGCGCGGAGCGCAGTGCGTCCAGGTCCCGGGCGGTGCTGAGGGTGTCGAGGTGGTCGTAGACCGGACCGGTCTTCGCGCGGCAGTCGGCGCGCAGTTCGCGGTTGAACCGCACCGTCGCGTCGTAGTCGGCCTGGCTGGTCAGAATGGGTGCCGGCTGTTTCCTCAGCAGGTCCGTCGAGCAGCGGACCGGGTTGCTGCCGCCCACTCCGCGCGGGTCGAGGCTGACGATGTCGAACTTCTTCTGGAGTTCGTCGCTGAAGCGGGAGATGCCGGTGACGATCCGGGACACGCCGCTGTCGCCAGGGCCGCCGGGGCCGAACACCAGCGAACCCACCCGGGCGTCGGGATCCTTCGCCTTGCGGCGGGCCACCGCGAGCCGGAAGGTCTCGCCGCTCGGCGCGGCCCAGTCCACCGGAAGCTCCAGGCTGCCGCATTCGGCGGTGGCGTCCTCGGCGCAGGGCTGCCAGGCGATGGAGCGGTGGGGTTGTGGTGTCGCGGTGGGGGTGGGGGTGGGGGTGGCTTGGGCGGACGGGGTGGTGGCCGTCGGGCCCACGAGGGCGGCCACTGCTGTGAAGGCGGCGACGGCGGCGAAACGTAGAGGAAGTTTGCGTAAGGGGTGGTTGAGTGAGGGGCGGGCGGCTGTTGTGCCCGTGCTCCTTTCCGCTTCCTCGTTCGGGATGACGGGTTCTCTGCGCACAGCGGCAACTCCCTTTGTTTCGGGGTGTTTTCGGTGAGTCTTGATCGTCACCTTGCTGTGGTTGCCGTGGGAATCCGGCATCACCCTGGGCGGCCCCGTAAGGGGTCTGTGCGTACGGGAAGAAGGGGGCGGGCCCGGTCGTTGTACCCCGTATGACATCTCAGGGTGAAACGAGCAATGCGAGCAAGGGGCACCGGATCACCGTCGAGCAGGGCTCGACCCATGTGCGTGCCGTACGGGACGGGCAGGTGCTCGCCGAGAGCCGGCGGCCGCTCCTGCTGCGCGAGACCGGGCTGCCGGTCCGTTACTACCTTCCGCCCGAGGACGTCCGTACGGACCTGCTGACCGCGTCCGACACCTCGACCCACTGCCCCTTCAAGGGCGACGCGTCGTACTGGTCGGTGTCGGGCAAGGCGGATCTGGTGTGGGCCTATCAGGAGCCGCTCGCCGAAGTCGCCGCCATCAAGGGGCACTTCTGCTTCTACGACACGGAGGTCCTGGGCGGGGAGTGAGTCGCCCGGACGATGAAGAGGGCCTCCCGGCCGGGTGCCGGGAGGCCCTCTTCATCAACTGCGTGTGTTACATGCGGTCAGCTCAGACGTTCGACGACGAGTTGCCGAAGGCCGGGTTCAGGCCGCCGATGGCGGTGACCGAGTTGCCGGTCAGGTTCACCGGTACGTGGACCGGGACCTGGACCAGGTTGCCGGAGGCCACGCCCGGGGAGTTGGTGGCCTTGCCGTTGGCGTCCGAACCGCTGTGCGCGGCAGCCGCGCCGGCGCCTGCGGCGATCATGCCACCGGCGATCATCGTGACGGCAACGGCCTTGTTGAGCTTGCTCATTGGGGGTTCCTCACTGGATATTCCTGCGGCCAGCCAGCCGCAGCACACAGGGAAGAACGCCGGAGGTCCCCTGGAGGACACGCTGTTCGGTGCCCTTGTTGGGGTTCGTTGATGTGTTTGGGTCGGTTGGTTGCTCAGCTTTTCTGCTGGTAGCGGGTCGCCATTGCGTGGAACACCTCCTTGGGTTCCCACTGTTCGTCCGTTCCCTCCAGTACCCGGACCACGCCGTACGAGCCGAGGTTCGCGTCCTCCGGGTTGTACGAGGATGAAGTCGTGGGCGAAGGCGCTGAGTTCGCAGCCTGCGAAGAAGGGCAGTAGTTCGGAGGGCGGGAGGTCCACGGGGAACGGTGCGCACCAGACCTCCAGGCTGGGGTCGGCGGCGAACTGGGCGGCGGCGTCCAGGTGGTCGGGGTCGCGGGCGGTGATGCGGACGGTGTCGCAGTGCAGGTCGCGGGAGATGGTTGTCATGTCCTGGCGGACGGCCTTGGGTGTGAAGGCCTTGCGGGAGAGTTGGTCGGTGGGGAGGAAGCCGGTGTCGTAGGTGATGCCGTGGGCGCGCATGTTCGAAAAGGGGGGTGGGGGTGGGGCCATGGCGTAGGGGGTGGGACGCGTGGGTGGGGCCATGGCGTAGGTGGAGCGGGGGGGGGGGGGAGGGGGCGACTCCGTCGGGGGCCGCCCCCTTGCCCGCCCGTTCCGCCCCCCGGGGGGCGGCCCCGCCGCCCAAGGAGGCGGGCGGCGTAGAGGCGGCTCCGCCGCCCAAGGGGGCGGGGGCGTAGCGGCTCCGTCGGGTAGGGGGGTGGGGCGTGGTTTCGGGCGGGGGGCTCGGGTGGCGCAATTTAGGGCGGCTGAAGTTCCGGAGCGGCTCTACCGTGGCTGAATGACCGTCACTCTCGCGTCAGGTATCGCATCCTGTCGAGGCGTCACCACGGCCACCGCCGCGACCGCCGCCCTGCTGCTCCTGCTGCCGGCGTCCGGCTCCGCTTCCGCCGACACCGCCGGCACCGCTGACACCCGTGCCGCCTCCGCCAATCGTGCCGTCTCCGCGCTGGCCTGGATCGTCGCGGACGTAGGGAGCGGAGACGTCATCGCCGCACACAACCCGCACCGCAGGCTGCCGCCCGCCAGCACCCTCAAGGCACTGTTCGCCGTGACCGCCCTGCCCCGCGTCCCCGGCACCGCCCTGCGCAAGGTCAGCAAGTCGGACCTGGCCGGGGTCGGCAAGGGCAGCAGCGTCGTCGGGGTGAAGGCCGGGCGGACCTACCGGGCGGCCGACCTGTGGCGCGGCACCTTCCTGCGCTCGGGCAACGACGCCGTGCACGTGCTCGCCGCCATGAACGGCGGCTGGAAGTCGTCCGTCAACCAGATGCAGGCCAAGGCCCGCGCGCTGGGCGCCCGCAACACCCGGGTCGTCACCGCCGACGGCTACGACGCCAAGGGCCAGTACTCCTCGGCGTACGACCTGGCCCTGATCGGCCGGGCCGGGCTGAAGAACGGCCAGTTCGCGAAATTCGCCGCGACCGCGAACGCACGCTTCCCCGACCGCACCCGCGCGGACGGCAGCCACATCTCCTCGTACGCCATCCAGAACACCAACCGGCTGCTCACCGGCGCCAACGGCATCGGCCGCTACCCCGGCGTGATCGGCATCAAGAACGGCTACACCAGCAAGGCCGGAAACACCCTCATCGTCGCCGCCAAACGCGGCAAACGGACCCTGATCGTCACCGTCCTCAACCCCCAGCGGGGCAACGGCCTCACGGTCTACCGCGAGGCGCGCGCCCTGCTGGACTGGGGTTTCAAGTCGGTCGGCCGGGTGCGGGTGCTCGGCTCGCTCAACCAGCCGGCACGGTGAGCGGAGGGCTCAGACGTTCGTCAGGCGGAGGCCTCCTCGTGCTCGTACGGGAACCGGGCGAGCGGGGCCTCCCCCTCGAAGAACGTCTTCGCGCGGATCAGCGCCGCCTCGTCCGCCCGCACCCGGCCGGGCCGGGAGGCCGTGCCGAGCAGTACGCCGCCGAAGCCCATGCCCATGTACGCGGCCGAGTTCCGCAGCGAGGTGATCATGCCGTCGGCCACTTCCAGCTCCTTGTGGGCCATCACAGAAACGCCCCACAACCGGCGTCCGGCCATCCGCTCCTTGAAGTCCGAGCCGGGCACGTTCAGCCAGCCCGACCAGTAGTCGAGGTAGCGCTTGGTCTGCGCGGAGAGGCTGTACCAGTAGACCGGCGAGGCGATGACGACATCGGTCGCCGCGAGGGTGGCCTCGCGCAGCATCTCCTCCGTCTCCCCGGGGACCTCGTCGCCCGTGTCGTGGCGACCGTCCTGGAAGTCGGGCAGGGAGAGCTGGTTGAGGTCCACCCAGTTCTGCGCGTACTCGGTGGGGAGTTGCGCGGCGGCGGCGCGGGCGAGCAGTTCGGTGTTGCTGTCGGCGCGTGAGCTGCCGAGGACGAAGAGGAAGGAACGGCGGGCTGCGGAGTCGTCGCTGGTCATGGTGGGGGTAACTGCCGTGCACGGGGCGGGTATTCCACGCGGCAGGGTGAGATTCGGTGGTTCCGCTAGTTCTGCTGTCGCGCGGGCCCGTCCCAGAGGGCGGTCAGGTGTGCGTGGAGGACGTCCTGTGCCTCGGCCTCGGTGAGATGGCCGATGAGTACGTGGGTGGTGAGGCCGTCCGCGAGGGCGAGCAGGGTGCGGGCCTGGCGCCGCGGGACGGTGTCGGACGCCCCCGCCCCGTCCGTCGACCCCGCCCCTTCCGTGCCGGTGGCCTCCGCGAGCAGTCGCGTGAACATCCCCTCCAGTTCCGCCTGGTTCGCCCTGAGCGACTCGGCGAGCGGCTCGCTGACCGCCGCCTGGGCCACGAAGGCGAGCCAGACCCGCGCTTCGGCGCGGTGTTCCGCCCGTAGCAGCGCCACCTCGGTGACGGCGTGGCCCAGCGCCGTTCCGGCCGACTGGGCGGGGCTGCGCACGACACTCGCCCGTACCCGCTCGCCGATCCGTTCACCCACGTACCCGAGCGCGAAGAGGAGCATCTCCTCCTTGGTGCGGAAGCAGCGCTGGACCGCGCCCATCGACACCTCGGCCTCGGCGGCGACGTCGCGCAGGGTCACGCCCTCCAGGCCGCGTACGTCGGCGAGCCGGCACACGGCCTCGGCGATGAGCCGGCGTCGGCCCGCGTGGTCGACCTGCTTGGGCATACCGGGGCGCCTTCCTGAAGTGCGGAGGTGGTGCGGGGCGGTGCTAGGTGCTTGTCGGGCAGTCGGGCAGCCCTCACTTTATCCGATGCGCTCGTATCGGTTCTCGGGGTACGGTGAGCGCGATGCGTACCGATGCAATCGCATCACTACGTACTTCGTACGGGAAGGCAGGACCAGGACCATGCACGACAACGCCCTGTGGCGGATGACAGCCACCGGCCAGGCCAAGGCGGTGCGCGACGGCGAGGTTTCGGCCGTCGAGCTGATCGACGCCCACCTGGCGCGCATCGCCGAGGTCAACCCCCGGGTGAACGCGGTCACCCAGCTGCTGGCCGAGCGCGCCCGCGAGGCCGCCGCCGCGACGGACCGCAGGCGGGCAGCGGGCGAGGAGCTGGGCCCGCTCGCCGGGGTGCCGTTCACGGTGAAGGAGAGCACTCCGGTCGAAGGCGTGGCGACGACCTTCGGCGTGCCCCGGTTCCGTGGTGTGGTGGCGGCGGCCGACGCGCCCCCGGTGGCCCGGCTGCGGGCGGCCGGGGCCATCCCTGTCGGGCACAGCAACCTGCCCACCCTGATCCTCGCGGGCATGCACACCCGCAGCGAGCTCTACGGCGACACGCTCAACCCGTGGGACGCGGGTCTCACGCCGGGCGGCACCAGCGGCGGCGACGCGGTCGCCGTGGCCACCGGCATGGCGGCCCTCGGCCTGGGCAACGACTCCGGCGGGTCCGTGCGGATCCCGGCCCAGTTCTGCGGAGTGGCCGCGCTGAAGCCGACCACCGGACGCTTTCCCGCCGACCACCGCGTACTGGGTCCCGACGACCCCGGCCCGGCTTCCCAACTCCTCGTCGTGGACGGTCCTTTGGCGCGTACCGTGGCCGATCTCCGGCTGGCGTACGAGACCCTGGCGGGCACCGATCCGCGCGACCCCCGCGCCGTACCGGTGCCGCTGTACGGGGAGCGGCTACCGGGTCCGGTGAAGGTCGCCGTCGTCACCGACCCCGGCGGGCAGGGCGTGCACCCCACGGTGTGCGCGGCGGTGGAGCGGGCGGCGGAGGCGCTGCGGGACGCCGGGTACGAGGTGTGCGAGGTGCCGGACGTGCCGCGACTGGCGGAGACGCTGGAGGCGTACGGGCGGATCACCGTGACCGAGTTCGCCCCGTCCTGGCCGGTGGTACGGACACTGCTCGGCGAGGGCGGCGACCGGTACATCGCGATGGCCATGGAGGAGACCGCGCCGGCGGACGCGGCCGAGCTGGTGAAACTGATGGGGCTCTGGCTGAACATCCGCCGCTCGTGGGCGCAATTCCTGGACGAGTACCCGCTGTTGCTCGGCCCCGTCTTCACCGAGCCGCCCGTCGAACCGGGCCTGGAGTCGCGCGACCGGGCGGGCCGGGCGCGGGTCGCCGCGGGTATGCGGCTGTGCAGCGCGACCAGCTTCGTCGGGCTGCCCGCGGTGGCCGTGCCGACGGGGACGGCCGACGGGCTGCCCACCGGGGTGCAGGTGGTGGGACGCGCGTTCCGCGAGGACCTGTGCCTGGACGCGGCGCAGGCGATCGAGGACCGGGCGGGGGTGCTGGCACCGCTGGACCCGCGCTGACGGCCGGTGGGGGAGAGGGGCCGGCGGCCGGTGCGAAAAGGAGGTGTGCCGGGGCCACTTGTCGAAGTACGTTCCTGCGATGCACTCGGACAAGAACAGCACCGACGCCCCGGAAGACGGCTACTTCGGGGCGTCGGTCGCAGTCGAATACGACGACGAAGAATCGACCATGTTCGCGGCGGAGACGGTTGACCGCACCGCGGCCTTCCTCGCCGAACTCGCCGCCGGAGGACCGGCCCTGGAGTTCGGCGTCGGCACCGGACGCATCGCCCTCCCGCTCGCCGGGACCGGCGTTCCGGTGCACGGCATCGACATCTCCCGCGCGATGGTGGAGCAGCTCCGCGCCAAGCCCGGCGGCGACCAGATCCCCGTCACCATCGGTGACTTTGCGACGGCGCGGGCGGAAGGGGCTGATGGGCTGGGTAAGTTCACCGTCGCCTACCTCGTCTTCAACACCATCAACAACCTGATCACCCAGGCCGAGCAGGTCGCCTGCTTCCGCAACGCCGCCGACCACCTCGCCCCCGGCGGCACCTTCGTGATCGAGGTAGGCGTTCCCGAGCTGCGGCTGCTGCCGCCGGGCCAGAACGCCGTACCGTTCCAAGTCACCCCGACCCGTTGGGCGTTCGACCGCTACGACGTGGCCACCCAGGCGATGAGCTCCAACTACATCGAGGTGGTCGAGGGCCAGGGCTCGTACCGCTCCATCCCCTTCCGCTACGTCTGGCCCGCCGAGCTCGACCTGATGGCCCAGCTCGCCGGTATGCGGCTGCGCGAGCGCTGGGAGGACTGGGACCGCTCGCCGTTCACGAACGAGAGCCGGAAGCACGTATCGGTGTGGGAGAAGACGGAGTAGGCGGAGAGGAGGGGGACCGAGGGCTGAACGGGAGTTGACCGGTCCCTGCTTGAGTCCCTCATGGATCAGTGCAGGTCACGGCCTATTTCGGCAATGTCAAGGGACTGAAGGGGACTGGCATCCACAGTGAGGCCGCAGAACACCACGACCGCGCGACCCACCTTCGCCTTCATCCCCGGGGGGTCGAGCAACGCCCAGGCCTGGGGCCCGCTCCAGAACGAGCTCGCGCTGCTGGGGCACCGTTCGTACGCCATCGACCTTCCGGGACACGGAAGTTCGGCCGCACGTCCGGACGCGTACTACGGCTCGCCCCAGGACCTGACGGCGCTGGCGGGCGCGCCCTCGCCGGTGAAGGGCGTCACGCTCGCCGACAACGTGGCGCACGTGGTCGGCGTCGTCACCCGGCTCGTCGCACACGGGCCGGTCGTCCTCGCCGCCAACAGCATGGGTGGGATCACGCTCGGTGCCGTCGCCAACGCGGTGCCCGAGCTGCTGCACCGGCTCGTCTACATCTCGGCCGCCTGCCCGACCGGGCCCACGGTGACCGAGCCCGCCGATCCCGGAACCGGCACACCCCAGGAGGAGCCGCCCCCGGCCGACGGCCAGGACGGCGACCTGCTGGGTGCGGCCGTGGCGAAGATCGCCGTCGGGGACGTCGCCACCCGGGGCTTCGCACGGCTCAACTGGCGTGCCGCGCAGTCGGATCCGGCGCTCTTCGCCGAGCTGAAGCAGGCCATCATGGCCGACGGTACGGACGCCCGGTTCCGGGCGCTGCTCGACACGATGGACCCGGACGAGAGCTATGACGTGGCCGGTCCGCAGGGCGTCGTACGCGCCGACCGCTGGGGTCTCGTACCGCGCACGTACCTGCGTCTCAGCGAGGACCGCAGCATCCCTCCGCAGGTCCAGGACCGGATGATCGCGGCGGCCGACGCGCTCACCCCGGCCAACCCCTTCGACGTCCGTACGCTCGCCGCGTCCCACGTGGGGTACTTCAGCAGGCCGGGGGAGTTCGCGAAGGTGCTGGCCGGGCTGGTGTGACGGGTGACCGTGGGGTCACCTGTCCTGCGAGAGCTCCAGCAGCTCCGCGAACAGGCCGCCGCCGTGGGCGAGTTCCTCGTACCGGCCCTGCTCGGTGATGCGGCCGCCTTCGAGGCAGATGATGCGGTCGGCGATCCTGGTGTTCTCCAGGCGGTGGGTGACCACGATCGTGATGCGGTCGGCGGAGACCGCCTTGATCTGCTCGAAGATGCCGTGCTCGCCGCGCGGGTCCATCTGGGAGGTGGGCTCGTCGAGGATGAGCAGGGGCGGGCGGCGGTAGAGCGCGCGGGAGCAGGCGAGGCGCTGCCACTGGCCGCCGGACAGCTCCGTACCGCCGAAGACCTCGCGGGCCAGGAGGGTGTCGAGGCCCTGGGGGAGGGCGTCGACGGCCTCGCGCATGCCGACGGCGTCGACCGCGGCCCAGACGGGGGCGTCGTCGTGGGTACGGGGGCTGCCCAGGGTCACGTTCTCCCGGACCCGCAGCGGCCACTGCGCGAAGATCTGCGGGACCAGGCCGGTGTGCCGCCAGACGGTGGCGGGGTCGGTGGCGGCGAGGTCGTGGCCGTTCCAGGTGACGGTGCCCTTGTCGGCGAGGTAGATGCCGGTGATCAGGCGGGTGAGGGTGGACTTGCCGGAACCGTTCACCCCGACGATCGCGAGGATCTCGCCGCGGCGCAGGGTGAGGGAGACGCTGTCGACGGCGGGGGTCTCCTTGCCGGGGTAGCGGTAGGTGACGTCCCGCAGCCGGATCTCCTCGACGGGTGCGGTGACGGCGAGTTCGCCCCGGACCGCGGAGCGGGCGGCGGCGTCGTCGAGGAAGGTCTGCATGTCGCTGAGGTAGAGGCTGGTGTGGAAGACCGCCGCGCCGTGGACGATCAGCTGGGAGAGGGCGGCCAGGCTGCTCTGTACGGCGACCACCGCCGTCGCGGCGACGGAGAGCGGGACCCGCCCGGTCACCGCCAGCCAGGCGAGCGCGGCCCAGGCGGCGACGGCGAAGAGCCCGCCCACGGCGGCGGAGACGAGCGCGATGCGCAGGGTGCGGGGCGCGGCGGCGAGCGTGCGGCGGTCGATGCGGGCGGACAGGGACCCGTACCAGAAGAGCAGATAGCCGGTCATGCCGTTGGCGCGGGCCTCGTCGCCGTACTTCGAGACGGTCGCCCACCAGCGCATCATGGAGCGGACGTTGCGGTCCGCGATGTTGGTGTAGTGGACCTCGTAGTCGATCCGCGCGCAGAGCACGGCGCCGGCGCCGGCCGGGAGCACGGCCAGGAGCAGCAGGGGCAGCATCGCGGGGTGCAGCACCGAGAGCACGCCGCTCGCCGTGACCAGGCGGATCAGCGCGGACAGGAAACGCTGGGCGTCGGTGACCATCACATGGGTGCGGGTGGCGCCCATCTCGGCCGCCTCCTGCCGGTCGGCGAACCCGTCCACCGAGTACGCCGAAGCCTCGACCCGGCACACCGCCTCGACCAGCGCGGTGTCGGCCCTGCTGGTCAGGCCGGGGGTGATACGGCGCTCGGCGTACGCCCCGAGTGCGAGGGCGGTACGGGTGCAGCCGACGGCACCGGCCACGACCAGCAGCGCGGGCAGCGCCGATTGGAGACGCTCGGCGACCGGCCCGGCCCCGAGCAGCGGCTGCATGGCGCGGGCGGTGGCGGCCAGCAGGACCCCGGCAGAGACGCCGGTGGCCAACTGGCAGAAAAGCAGGAGCAGTACGCCCCGTCGGTCGACCTCCCAGGACATCCTGGCGATCCGGCGCAGCACGCCGGGCAGCCGCGAACAGAGGCCGCGGAAGGAGACCTCGGCGAGGGGGTTGACGGAGTACTCGCCGGAGAAGGTGAGTTCGGCGGGAGGGGGTGGCGGGGGCGGCGCGGTCTCGGTGTTTCGAGTGTTCAACTGGGCTCCCTGGGGCGGTAGTTGAGCGGACCGGTGGGCTGTCCTGGTCAACGAGGGGCCGGGCGGTTTCGAACACGCGTGTTTGAGACGAAGCGCGGGTCCCGGGGCTGCGGGGCGGACGCCGAAGGGCCGGTACACCGACCCTTGCGAGGGCTGGAGAGGGGTCGGGGGAGGGGGTGGCCGAAACGCCGAGGGAGGGGTGGTGGAGTGCGGAACCGGGGTCCTGGGGGTATCCCGCGCGAGGGGCCGGCGTGAGGGGCCGGCGTGAGGGGTCGGCGCGAAGGGTCGGCGCGAAGGGTCAGTCGGAGTCGAGGCCGTCGATCAGGCGGTCCAGGAAGCGGGTGAACATGGCGTCGGGGGACTGCGGGCGCGCCGGTGCGGCCAGTGCGGCGGCGAGTTCCGGGTGGTGGCCGTCCGTGGCGACCGCCGTGAGGTAGCGGACCTCGGCGGCGATGCGGTCGGGGTGGTGCGCCGCCGCGGACTGGTTGATCTCGTGTCCGACGTACGCGGCGACGAACCCCGTCAGCTGGCTGAAGACCTCCAGCTTCGCGCCGCCGTCCAGCGGAGTGGGCCGCAGGGCGCCCAGGGCGTGCTCCAGGAAGGCCAGGGCGTGCGGGCCCAGTGAGCGGCGGACGCTCAGTGCGGCCGGGAGCCAGGAGTGGCGGAGCATATGGGCGCGCTGGAGGTGGCCGATGGCCTTGAGGTCGGCGCGCCAGTCGCCCGAGAGGGGTGCGGGGGAGGTCAGCTCCGCGGTGACGTGGTCGACCATCAGCTCGACGAGGGTCTCCTTGTCGGGCGCGTAGCTGTACAGCGACATCACCCCGGCCCCGACCTCCGCCGCCACCCGCCGCATCGTCACCGCGTCCAGTCCCTCCGCGTCGGCCAGTGCGACCGCCGCCGCCGTGATCGCCTCCCGGGTGAACGCGGGCTTGCGGCCCCGGCCGGAGCGGGGGGCGCTCTTGCCGAGCCAGAGCTGCTGGGGGTCGATGCCCGGCTTCGGGCGGGGTTCTTCGGCGTGGGCCACGGGCTGCTCGCTTCTCTTTCTGCTGGTGGGGCTCCTGCGGGGCTCCTGCGGGGCTCCTGGTGGGGCCGGTCCCCGGTGACGGGTCCGGTGTGGGGTCCATCCAAGCATCCGCTATTCTCGTACAGCGTACGCAAAATAGTGGAGGGGAACCATGACGTCTCACACTGCCCACGGCAAGCGGCCACCCCTGGCCGCGCGGATGATGCGGTCCAGCTGGCGCAAGAAGGTCCCGGCCGGGCAGTACGAGGTCGGCTGGGAGCCGGGCATCGACGTGCCCGCAGCCGACGGCAGCGCGCTGATCACCGACCACTACTTCCCGCGCGCCGAGGGCGACTTCCCCACCCTCCTCGTCCGGTCGCCGTACGGGCGTGGCGTGCCCTGGTCACCCCTGTACGGGCTGCTCTTCGCCGAGCAGGGCTTCCACGTCGTGCTCCAGAGCTGCCGCGGCACCGGTGGCTCCGGCGGCGCCTTCGACCTGTGGCGCAACGAGGCCGAGGACGGGCGGGCCGCGGTCGCCTGGCTGCGCGAACAGGCTTGGTTCAACGGGGTGTTGGGCACCGTGGGCCCCAGCTACCTCGGCTATGTGCAGTGGGCGCTCGCCCTCGACCCGCCGCCCGAGCTGAAGGCGATGGCGGTACAGGTGGGGCTGCACGATCCCCACGCCTTCTACTACACCGAGGGCGCGCTCGACCTGGAGAACGCGCTCGTCAACGCCGCGGGCATGGCGTACCAGCACCGGGGAGTCATGGCATTCGGCAAGGTACTGCTGCGCCTCACCCGGAACCTGCGGCGGATCACCCACACCCTGCCCTTGCGCCGGGCCTACGAACCCGCGCTGGGCGAAATCCCCTGGCTGGAAGGGGTGTTGGCGCATCCGGACCCGGCGGACCCGTACTGGAAGGGGGCCTCGCTCGCCGAGGTCGCCGAGCGGGCGACCGTACCCGTCGGGCTGGTTTCCGGGTGGTACGACGCGCTGGCCGGCCAGGGCTTCGAGCAGTACGCCCGGCTGCGGGCGGCCGGCTGCGAGACGGCGCTGCTCGTCGGCCCGTGGACGCACGCCTCCGCACTCCAGCAGGGCTGGCCCGAGGTGTTCGCCGAGACGCTGGGATGGCTGCGGGCCCACCTGTACGGCGACCGCTCCGGGCTGCGGCCCACCAAGGTGCGGGTGCACGTCGGGGGCGGCGGGGAGGGGGAGTGGCGGGACCTCGACGAGTGGCCCCCGGCGCCGGACCGAAAGACACCGGACCAGAAGACAAGCGAGGGCGCGCGCTCCTGGTTCGCCGCCCCCGGCGGGCACCTCCTCCAGCAGCCGCCCACGGACACCGAGCCACTGGCGTCCTTCCGCTACGACCCGGCCGACCCCACCCCCGCCGTCGGCGGACCACTGCTCGGCAAGGGCGCGGGGCCGCGCGACAACACCGCGCTCGAAGCCAGGCCCGACGTACTCACCTTCACGGGACCGAGGCTGACCGACCCCTTGGAGGTCCTCGGCCCGGTCTCCGCCCGGCTGCGGATCACCGCCGACACCGGGTTCGGCGATGTCTTCGTCAGGCTCTGCGACGTCGACGAACAGGGCCGCTCCGTCAACATCTGCGACGGCATCGTCCCGGTCCACACCGCCGAGGAGCCCGTCGAGGTGGCGCTGGGCCCCACCGCCCACCGCTTCGCCCCCGGGCACCGGATCCGGCTCCAGATCAGCGGCGGCGCCCACCCGCGCTACGCCCGCAGCACCGGTACGGGCGAGTCGCCCGTGGAGGCCACCACTCTCGTGCCGGTGGGGTTCACCGTGCACGGGGGCTCGGCGCTGGTCCTCCCGTAACGGCTTCGCGGGGAAGACGGGAACGCCCGGCCGGCCTGTGGGTGCACAGGCCGGCCGGGCGTACCGGGCAGAAAAAGAGTCCGGACTACTTCACGGCCGTGAGGGCCGCGTCGTAGTCGGGCTCCTCGGTGATCTCGCCGACGAGCTGGGCGTGGACGACCTTGTTGTCCTCGTCCAGGACGACGACGGCGCGCGTGTTCAGACCGGCGAGCGGGCCGCTGACGAGGTCGACGCCGTAGTCCTTGCGGAAGCCCGCGCTGCGGAAGGTGGAGAGGGTGGTGACGTTCTCCACGCCCTCGGCACCGCAGAACCGGCCCTGGGCGAACGGCAGGTCCGCCGAGATGCACAGCACCACGGTGTTCTCCAGGCCGGCGGCCCGCTCGTTGAAGGTGCGGACCGACGTGGCGCAGGTGCCGGTGTCGATGCTCGGGAAGATGTTGAGGACCTTCTTCTTCCCGGCGAAGTCCGCCAGGGTGACCTCGGCCAGGTCCTTGCCCACCAGGGTGAAGTCCGGAGCCGTGGCGCCGACCTGCACGAACGTGCCGTCGACGGACACCGGGCCGCCCTTGAAGTTCACAGTCTGGGTCATGCGGACCTCCATCGATCGAGAGAAATAACAGCCGGTCGTGCGAGGAGCACGGCCGGCCCGCAGCACCCATGATCGCCTCTCCTGATCCGCTCTCGGCGCGCGGGTGCGTTTTCGGTCCCTTTCGTCCTCTCCCTTTCGCGCCGGGAGCCGTCTGGCCGTAAAGTCGTACATGCGTTCGAAAAGCGAGCGACGCGAGAGACGCGAGAGACGACGGACCGGGAGGGGCGAGATGAGGAGAGGCGGCAGGTCATGGGCTTTACGCACCTCCATGCGGCCTCCGGCTTCTCCGCCCGCTACGGGGCCTCCCACCCGGAGGCCCTCGTCCGGGCTGCCGTGACACAGGGGGCGGACGCCCTCGCACTGACCGACCGGGACACCGTGACCGGAGCGGTCCGCTTCGCGAAGGCCGCCTCGGCAGCCGGGATACGGCCGGTCTTCGGCGCCGACGTGGCCGTGGCCGCGGCACGGCACGCCCCGGCGACGGCAGCGGCGTCAGCGACTGCCACCCCCCACCGCCGTACCCCGGTACGCGGCGGCGCCCATGTCGTCGAGGCGCCGCTGCGGATCACCCTCCTCGCGCGCGACGCGGCCGGCTGGGCCCGGCTCTGTCGGCTGGTGTCGGCCTCGTTCGACGGCTTCTCGCCGTCCACGGGGCCGCCAGTGATCTCCTGCGAGGCGTTCGAACGGTACGGAACCGACGGCCTGCTCGCCCTGCTCGGCCCCGTCTCCGAACCGGTCCGCGCGCTCACCGCCGGACGCCCCGACCGCGCCGAGCGACTGCTCGCACCGTGGCGCTCGCTGTTCGGTACGGGGCTGCGCCTGGAAGTAGTGGCGTACGGCACCCAGGGCACGGGCCCCGGGTCGGTGCGGCTGGCCGCCCGTACGCTCCAGCTCGCCGACCGCACCGGCGTGCCCGCCGTGCTCACCAACGCCGTCCGGTACGCCGACCCCGCACAGCACCGGATCGCCGACGTGCTGGACGCCGCCCGTCTGCTGCGCCCCATCGACCGGCGCAGGCTCGACTCCGGGGAGCGGTGGCTGAAGGGGCACGGCGCGATGGCCGAGGTCGCCGACCGGATCGTACGCGCGGCCGGGGAAGGTCCGGCGCGGGCCGCCCGGCTGCTCGCCGAGACCGCCGCCACCGCCGCGAGCTGCACCGTCGACCCGCGCGCCGACCTGGGACTCGGCCGCCCCCACTTCCCCGAACCGCACGCGGTCGGCGCGGGCCCCCGCCGGGGCGCGGCAGCCGCCCTGCTGCGGGAGAAGAGCGAGGCGGGCCTGGTGCGCCGAGGCCTCGACCGGGACCCGGCCGCGCGCCGCCGACTGGCCGACGAGCTCCGCGTCATCACGCACAAGAAGTACGAGACGTACTTCCTGACGGTCGCTCAAGTCGTGGACGACATCCGGGAGATGGGCATACGGGTCGCCGCGCGCGGCTCCGGCGCCGGATCCCTGGTCAACCACGCCCTGGGCATCGCGACCGCCAACCCCCTCGACCACTCCCTCCTCTTCGAGCGCTTCCTCTCCGAGCGGCGCACCTCCCTGCCCGACATCGACATCGACGTGGAGTCCGCCCGCCGCCTGGAGGTCTACGACCGGATCTTCGAACGCTTCGGCCCCGAGCGCGTCGCCGTCACCGGCATGCCCGAGACCTACCGGGCCAGGCACGCCCTGCGCGACACCGGCCTCGCCCTCGGCATCGCCCCCGGCGACGTCGACCGGATCGCCAAGGCGTTCCCGCACATCCGCGCCTGCGACATCCGCACCGCCCTCGCCGAACTGCCGGAACTGCGCCAACTCAGCGCGGAACAGGGCAGGTTCGGTCTGCTCTGGGAGCTCGCCGAAGGGCTGGACAAGCTGCCGCGCGGCATGGCGATGCACCCCTGCGGCGTCATCATCACCGACGCCACCCTCCTCGACCGGCTCCCGGTCCAGCCCACCCCCGGCGGCCGGTACCCGATGGTCCAGGCGGACAAGCACGACGTCGAGGATCTCGGGCTGATCAAGCTGGACGTACTCGGCGTACGCATGCAGTCCGCGATGGCGCACGCCACCGCAGAGATCGCCCGCGCCACCGGCGGCCCGCGCATCGACCTCGACGATCCCGCCCAGGTCCCGCTGGACGACTTCTTCGCCTTCAAGATGATCCAGAACAGCGACACCGTCGGCATGTTCCAGCTCGAATCCCCCGGCCAGCAGGACCTCCTCGGCCGCCTCCAGCCGCGCGGCCCGCAGGACGTCATCGCCGACATCAGCCTCTTCCGCCCCGGCCCGGTGCACGGCGGCATGCCCGCCGCGTACATCGCCGCCCGGCACGGCGCCGCCCCCGCCTATCCGCACCCCGACCTGGAACCGGTGCTCGCCGACACCTACGGGGTGACGATCTTCCACGAGCAGGTCATCGACATGTTCGCGGTCCTCACCGGCTGCGACCGGGCGGCGGGCGAGGTCGCCCGCCGCGCCCTGTCGAACGCCGAACGGCTGCCCAGGGTCCGCGACTGGTTCCACCAGCGGGCCGCCGCCCGGGGATACACGCCCGAGGTACGGGAGGAGATCTGGCGGATCATCGAGGCCTTCGGCGCGTACGGCTTCTGCCGCGCGCACGCGGTCGCCTTCGCCGTACCCGCCCTCCAGTCCGCCTGGCTCAAGGCACACCACCCGGCCGCCCTGTACGCGGGGCTGCTCGAACACGACCCCGGCATGTGGCCGCGCCGGGTGATCGTCTCCGACGCCCGCCGCCACCACGTGCCGGTGCTCGGCGTCGACGTCAACCACTCGGCCGCCACGTACCGCATCGAGCGGACGGCGGACGGCGGGTGGGGGGTGCGGATGTCGTTCGCCTCGGTCAAGGGGGTCAGTGAGGACGAGGTGCGCAGACTCGCCGCCGGGCAGCCGTACCGCAGCCTCCAGGACCTGTGGCAGCGGGCCCGCCCGGCCCGCCCGACCGCCGAACGCCTCGCGGAGATAGGCGCGTTGGACGCCCTGCGCGGCGACCTCACGCGCCGCGACCTGCTCCTGCAGATCCACGAGCTCCACCAGCAGTCACGTACGGCCGGGGCCCGCAACGGCTCCGAGGGGCAGCTGACCCTGGACGCCGGTCCCGGCTCCGACGGCACGGGCGGCGGGGACGACGAGCCGTCCACCCAACTCCCCTCCGGGCTGCCCGACATGACGGCCCGCGAAGTACTCGGCGCCGAACTCTCGGCGGTCTCCGTCGACGTCACCGAGCACCTGATGGACCATCACCACGCGCTGCTCCGCGAGATCGGCGCCACCGACGCCGCCCACCTCGGTCAACTCGCCCCAGGCCAGGAGGTGTTGGTGGCCGGTGTGCGTGCCTCCACGCAGACCCCGCCGATCCCCTCCGGCAAACGGATCATCTTCGTCACCCTGGAGGACGGCACCGGCCTCGTCGACCTCGCCTTCTTCGAGGACACCCACGAGGCGTCCGCCCACACGATCTTCCACTCGGGACTGCTGCTGGTCCGGGGCACCGTCCAGGCGCGGGGCCCCCGCCGCACCGTCGTCGGCACGACGGTGTGGGACCTGGACACCCTGGCCACCGCCCGCCGGGACCAGGGCCCGGAAGCGGCCCTCCGGCTGCTGGGCGGGGCGGGCCGGGCGGCTCGGGCGGCCCGCGCCGACCAGGGGCCGGAGGCTCCCGTGCCGGCCGGCCGGGGTGCCGCCCCGCAGTCCCCGCCCCGTACTCTCCCCGACGGCACCGCGGGCGCCCGCCTCCACCCCTGGGCGGACCTCCAGCCCGCCGGAACCCGCTCGGCGGACCTCACCGCGTACGGCCACCGCAGCCCGGGCTCCGCGGGCTGAACCGCCGCGGGCCGAAACCTCTGCGGCCTGAACGAGGTCAGGCCTTCGTCAGGCCTTCTCCAGGATCGTCTTCAGCTGGGACATCATCATGGTCCAGCCGCCGCTGACGCCCTCAAGCATCCTGGAGTCGGGCGAGGTGAAGCCGTCGTGGGTGACGGTCAGCTTCATGCCCATCGCCGGCTCCTCGGCGGGCTCGATGTCGAAGGTGACCTTCGAACGCTCCTTGGCGGCCTCGGCGAACTCCGCGTCGCTCATGCCGAACATCTCCTGATGCATCGGCTGGAGCGTGTGCCAGGTGTAGGCGAGCCGCCTGCCGGGCTCCGACTCGGTGACGACCTGGCCGAGGTCCTGCGGCGCACCGCCGTCCTCGACCGGCCACAGCACCTTGGAGCCGGCCTTCCAGTCGGAGGAGGGCGCCCAGCCTCCGTGGTACTGCTTCAGGAACTCCGGGCTGGTCAGACCCTCCCAGAGCCTCTCGGCCGTGGTGTGGATGTAGATCGTGTAGACGTACTCGGGCTTGGTCATGGCCGTCGCCTCCAGGGTGTGCTTCAGATTGCTCAGCGCGGCCATCCGGCCCCGCTCGTACTGTCCGATCCAGCGGTCGGTGATGTCGTGGATGGGTACGGGGTTGAGGTAGTGGAGCTTCTCCCGGCCGTGCCGGACCGCCGTGACCAGGCCCGCGCCCTCCAGCACCGCCAGGTGCTTGGACACCGCCTGGCGGGTCATCGCCAGCCCCGCGCACAGCTCGCGCAGGCTCTGTCCGGCCCGCTCGTTCAACCGGTCAAGGAGGCGCCGCCGGCTCGCGTCGGAGAGAGCCTTGAAGACCTCGTCCATGTCGCCTGTGCCGCCCATGTCTTCCATGTCATCCCTGTCGCCGAACCACCTCCCCTTCAGATTGGCAACCACGTGGTTGCATGTCAATCCGCAATCGAATCGCACATTCGTTCGAACACTGTCTACAATGGGAAACGGGTGGGGCGCCCGAGAAACCACACCGAGACAGCCGGGAGGCCACCACCGTGCCGCTGCACCCCAGTGCGAACGCCTCCCGCCCGCAGGCCTCGGCCACGCGGACCCCCGGGACCCGGACCGATCGCGGGAGGGAGCGCCACATCCTGCACGTCCACTTCCATCTCCCGTACGCCGAACCCGAGTTGTACGGGAAGCTCCTCGCGCTCCTCGGTGAGTTCACCCCGTCCGTCCAGGAGCTCCCGCCCACGGCCGCCCTCGTGGACGTCACCGGAGCGCTGCGCTTCTTCGACTGCGACCGGGACCCTGACGTGCTCACCTGGCGGATCCAGCTACGGGCCCAGGCCCAGTACGGCGTCCCTGTCAGCATCGGGTCGGCCACCAACCGGATGCTCGCCTCCATGGCCGCCGACGCCACACCGCCGGGCCGGCTCACCGTCGTCGCCCCCGGCGACGAGCAGGCCTTCCTGCGCCCGCGCCCCGTCGCCGCCCTCCCCGGCGTCGGCCCGGCCACCGCCCGTACCCTCACCCGGTACGGCCTGCACACCATCGGGGCCCTCGCCGACACCCCGCTCCTCACCCTCCAGCGCCTCCTGGGCACCGCCCTCGGGCGGCAGCTCCACGAACGCGCTCACGGTCACGACCCGAGGCCCGTCGTCCCCCAGGCCCCGGCCCGTTCGCTCAGCGCGGTCCACGAGTTCGTACGGGACGAACTCGATCCCGCCGCACACCGCCGCGCCCTGCTCGCCCTGACCGGCGAGCTCGGCCTCCACCTCCGTACCACCGACCAGATCACCCCCACCCTCACCCTCACCGTCCGCTACGCCGACAACACGACCACCACCCGCACCCGCACCCTCCCCGAACCCACCCAGCACACCGCCGCCCTGACCACCACGGCGTACGACATCTACGCGACGCTCGGCCTCCAGCGCGCCCGCGTCCGGGGTCTGTCGCTCCGCGCGGAAGCCCTGCGCCCCGACCACGACGCCACCCACCAGCTGTCCCTGGACCCCGCCGACGACCGGGCCCGCAGCATCGAAGCGGTGGCGGACCGGGCCCGCGCCCGCTTCGGGCCCATGGCGGTGGTCCCGGCCTCGCTCGCAGCCAGGCCGGACCGCACCTGAGGGCGGCATCCGGGCGGAGCCGATAGCGGAGCCGATATTCGCTGGTCACGGCATGCCGCCCGACTTAGCATGCCCCGTGATCACCAACGAAGAGATAGTCATCCAGGCCCTCGACCGCATCAACACCGGCTACGTCTTTCCCGACAAGGCCGCCGAAATCGACGCCGTGATCCGGCGCCGCCTCGCGGCGGACGAGTACGCGGGGCTCGACGAGGCCGCCCTCTGCACGGCCGTCACCGCCCACTTCCAGGAGGTCTGCCCGGACAAGCACCTGCGGCTGCTCCGGACGGAACAGCCGCAGGAGATGGGGAAGGGGGACGGTGAGAACGAGGGCGAGGACGACAAGGCCGCCGGGCGGCCCCAGATCCTCGACGTGCTCCGTACCGAGAGCCACGGCATCCGGCGGGTCGAGAACCTTGAGGGCAACATCGGGTACATCGAGCTCCGGCGCATCGCCACCGCCGCCGAGGGTGCCGCCGCGATCGGCGCGGCCATGCAACTCGTCGCCCTCACCTCCGCGCTGGTGCTGGACCTGCGCGCCTGCCGGGGCGGATTCCCGGACGGCGCGGCGATGTGGAACAGCTACTTCTTCCCCGACGGCGAGGTCCACCTCAACGACATCCACCACACCCCCTCCGGCACCGTCCGCCAGTACTGGACCTCCAACCACCTCCCCGCGCCCCGCTACCTGGACCGCCCGGTCCACGTCCTCACCGGCCCGGACACCTTCTCCGGCGGCGAGGACGTGGCGTACACCCTCCAGGCGCACGGGCGGGCGGTCCTCGTCGGTGCCACGACCGCGGGCGGCGCCCACCCGTCCGACTGGTACCCGCTCACTCCGCACGTCGTGGTGACCGTCCCGATCGCCCGCAGCGTCAGCACCGTCACCGGCACCAACTGGGAGGCCGTCGGCGTCCGTCCCGACGTGCCCGTACCTGCGGACCAGGCGCTCGACGTGGCGCTCAAGGCGATCCGGGAGACCCTCGACGCGGCCGCGTAACCGGCCGCGTGAACGGCCGCCCGGGCGGGGTCACTCGGCGGCGGCCGCGTTCTGAGGTGCCGTCCGCAGCTTCGCCGCGCCGACCTTCTCCAGGTGGACGAGGAGGTCGTACGAGTGGGACAGCGCGATCGGGAACTCGGTCCCCGTCGGGTTGTCCGGCCCCAGGTAGGCCGTGCCGATGCTCTTGGTGATACGCGGCGTTGCCAGCCAACTCTTCGCCGGGGCAGGAACGTTGCGCATATCCACGAGGAAGTCGCGGTGGCGGACCTTGTCCAGGGTGTACTCGTTGCTGCCGGGCTTCGCGGACCCCACGGTGAAGGTCCGCAGGTTGCCCTGGGCGTCGGTGGCGTTGAACGAGCCCCGGTCGAAGGTGGCACCGATGCTCAGGTAGTTCTTGCCCAGCTTGTCGCGCAGGAAGTCGCCCTGGACCTTGGGGTACGCCTTCGTGTCGTGGCTGGCCAGGGCGACGTGCCCGTTGTGGGCCGACAGCAGCACCTTGTCGCCGGTCCGCCGCTGCCACCACGCGACGTTGTCCGCCATGACCGAGTCGCGGTAGCGCATGGCCTCCGAGGCCTGCTTCGGGTCCTCGGTGTCGAAGGCGTACCCGCGGGCCGTCTGGTCGACGGCGGTGGCGTGCTGCACGGCCCAGTCGTACGCCTCGCGCGCCTTGCGGTCGGCGCCGGCGGCGGGCTTCGCCTGCTTCAGCAGGGCCAGGGCGCTGCTGGTCCGCTTCGCTATCGACTGCCTGACGGCGGGCGGCTGTTGCATGTAGGTGTCGGTGTGCTCGGCCGCGGGGGTGGTCGGCCGCAGACCGCGGTAGAGCTCGGTGAGGCGCGGCAGCAGTGCGGGGCGCTCGGCGGCCACGTACGAGGTGATCCGGTCGTAGAGCTGCGGGCCGGCGAAACCGAAGTCGTTGCCGGTGAACTGCACCGGGTCCTGGGGGTGCTGGCGGTTGTAGGCGCGCATCCAGAGCAGCAGGTTCCGGTAGTCGGTGTTGTTCCACCAGGCGTAGAGGCCCTGGAACTCCTCGTCCATGATCTTCCGCAGGTCGCCCTTGCCGTGCAGCACGTAGTCGTTGAGCCGCAGTGCGCCGCCCCAGCCCGTCTCCAGCGAGAAGCTGCGGAAGCCCTTCTCCTCGACGAGGTAGCGGAAGACCCGGTGCTTCAGCGCGAAGAACTCGTGCGAGCTGTGGGTGGCTTCACCGAGACCCACCACCTCGGCGTCCCGCACCATCCGCCCCAGCGGACGCAGATCGTCGAGGTTCCCCCGGGGGTCGGTGGTACTGAGGGCATGCGCGGCCCGCTCCAGGGCGGGCACGGGAGAGGGCGTGGCGGCGGCTGCCGTACCGACGGTTCCAAGGGTGACGAGCAGTGCGAGAGCGGCTGTTGACCTGTGCTTGTTCATGGATCAAGACTGTCGGGCGGTACGGGGACGGACCATCCGGGCAACCCCCTTGGTGGTGGTGGAGCCACCCCCGGGAGCGATGGTGGAGCCACCCCCACCCCCAGGAGAGGTGGTGGAGCCACCCCCACCCCCAGGAGAGGTGGCGGAGCCACCACCCCCGGCCCACCGCACCGCCAGTGGCGCCGCGAGTCCGGTCAGTGCGAACAGGGCGCCCAGCACGTACCAGCCCGGCTGCCCCCAGGTGATGCAGAGCGCGATCAGCAGACTGGGGCTGAGCGCCTCGGCCAGGCCCATGCCGAGCCCGAACACGCCCAGGTACTGGCCGGTCGCGTGCGCGGGAGCCAGGGCGTACGACACCTCGAAACCGGCGGCGGAGTGCCAGAGTTCACCGATCGTGTGCACCACCATCCCCGCCATCAGCAGCGTGACCGCCGCCCACGTCGGCACCCCCGCGGCGAACGAGATCAGCGCGCAGGAGACAAGGAAGGCCACCCCCGCCCGCCGGTACGCCGCCCCGCCCGCCTCGGGGGAGACCACGCCCCGGCTGGCCGGTACCTGGAAGACGACCACCAGCACCGTGTTGACGACCATCGTGCCCGAGAGGAGCCAGTGCGGCGCGGTGGTCGCCGAGACCAGCCACAGCGGAATGGCCACCGTGAGCACCCTGAACTGGATGGCCATGATGCCGTCGAGCACGGTCAGCAGCAGGTACGGGCGGTCCCGCAGCGCACCCCAGCGCGGGCCGCCCCCGGTCACCGCGACGGGTGCGACCGACGGCAGGAGCCACAGGGTCGCGGCTGCGGCCAGGAATCCGAACGCGTTCCCGGCGACCAGGAGTTGGTACGCGGAGAGGGTGCCGACGTGCACGGCCCAGCCCGCGAGGACCGCACCCAGCGAGATCCCGACGTTGGTCACGGCACGGAGATACGCCCGGAACTCCTGCGGGCGGTCCCCGCCGTAGTGCCGGATCAGCGGTGAACGCGCGGCATTTCCGGCCGCCTTGGCGCCGGTGGCGACGCACACCGCGAGCACGAACGGCCAGAAGCCGTCCACCAGCAGGAAGCCCGCGGTGGCCAGTGCCTGGACGACCAGGGTGCCCGCGTACACGCCCCGCGCCCCGTACCGGTCCGCGAGGTGGCCCACCGCGATGCCCACCGCGAGCGAGACGAACCCGGCGACGCCGAGTCCGAGGCCGACCTGGGCGGTCGGGAGGTGCAGGGCCTCGGTGAAGTACAGCACTCCGGCGGTCAGGTAGAGGCCGCTGCCGATCGTATAGACGAAGTTCGTCGCGGCGAGGGCGCGTTGGGGCCCGGACTCGGGTATGAGGTGGGGCATGGGGGGCGGCTCCGCGGTCCGGATATCCGTACGGTCGTAAGGGTCACCGCATCATGTTGCATCTTACTTTTCTGTGCAAGGTTATTTCGGCGACGGACAGCACGGCCGGCACGGACAATGGCACGGACAACGGGGACGGCGGGGGAAGAAGATGATCGACGAGGCGCGCAGGAGGGTCGAGGAGTGCCGCAGGCGGACGGACGGCGATCCCGATCAACGGCTCGCGGACCTGGGGCTCAGCCTGTTCCAGCTCAGCGAACTGCTGACCGAACAGCTGGAGCTGCACGGGGAGTTGGACGACGTACTGGCGGAGGCCGTGGACGTGTACCGGCGGCTCGCCGGGACGGGCGACCGCTCCTGGCTGCCCGGGGTGGCGCTGGCGCTGGACCAGCGAGCCCGGGTGGTGGGGCTGCTCGGGCGCAGGGAGGACGCGCGGGGGCTCGCGGAGCAGGGCGTGGGCCACTTCCGCGAACTCGCCCAGGAGGACCCCTTCACCTATCTCGCCCCGCTGGCCGAAGCGCTGGCCAATCTCGGCAACCAGCTCGCCGAACTCGGCCTGCACCACGAGGCGTTGGAGCGGATTCGCGAGTCCGTGGCGGTGTGCCGACGGCTCGCCGTCCACGACCCCGTCGAGGGCGAGGCGGAACTCGCCTCAGCGCTCGTGGAGTTGGGCGGCAAGCTGGGTGAGATGGGGCGCCACGAGGAAGCCGTGGACGCGCTGCGCGACGCGACCGACCGCTACCGCGAACTCGCGGCGGGCAAAGGCCCCGGCGCGCGCATCGGAGCGGGGTCGCGCTGGAGCGGGGGCTCCGTCGACTCCACCAGCAGGCTGGCCGGGCGCTGGGTCGCACTCTTCGCCCTGGCCCGCGAACTGACCCACCTGGAGCGCACCGGCGAGGCCCGCCCCTACCTCGACGAAGCCGCCACCCTCTACCGCCAACTCGCCCGCACCAGCCCGGAGTTCCTGGACTTCCTGGGCACCATGGCGGGCCGGCACGGCTTCGTCATCACCGAGGACGGCCGCATCGAACGGCCCCCCACGGCCGGCCGCCCCCGGTCCGAGGCGGTCGATCCGGCACTCCTCGCCCGCGTCCAGAAACTCACCGGACAGGCCCTGCACCTCGCCGGCAGCGGCAGCCACGACCTCGCCGTCAGCACGGCCCGCGACGCCGTGGCGCTCTGCCGGGAGGCCGTCCGTACGACACCCGGCATGACCGTCGCGCTGGCCCGCTGCCTGCACAACCTGAGCCTCGTACTGTCCTGGAACGGCGACCGGTCCGAGGCGCTCGCCGCCGCCGACGAGTCCGTCCACCTGTGCCGCCGCACCCTCGACGCCGCCCCGCACCTCGTGCGCCCCCTGCTCGCGCAGGTGCTCGACACCCTCGCGAGTCAGCTTGCCGCGCTCGGCCGCCCGGACGACGCCCTCGTCGCGGCCAGGGAGTGCGTGGCTCTGCAGCGGGAGCTCACCCACGACGATCCGGCGGGCCAACTCCCTTCCCTGGCAAGGGTGCTGAACAACCTCAGCATCCGGCTCACCGACTGCGACCGGCACGAGGAGTCACTGACGACCGTACGCGAAGTGGTCGCTCTCTACCGGAAGCTGCGTAAGGAAGCGGCGGACCGGGTGGCCGGAACCGTACGCGCGGACGGCGCTGCCGACCCCGACCCGCACCTGCCGGGCTTCCTGCACGCCCTGGCCAACCTCGCCCTCCGGCTCACCCGGGTCGGCCGCGACGACGAGGCGCTCGCCCCGGCCATGGAGGCGGCCGACCTGCTGCCCGACCTGGACGCCTTCCACGCGGGCAACCACATACCCGGCCTCGTGGAGTCCCTGACCTGGCTCGGCCACCACTTCTCCCGGCACGGACACCGCCACGAGGGCCGCACCCTCACCCGGGCCGCGAAGGACCTGCGGCGCCGGGCGGGGTGAGGACGGTCGGGTAGTCGGGTGGTCGGGGTGGTCGGGCGGTCAGGCGACCTCGGCCGCCGCCCGCTGCTCGTACCCGACCAGCCGTACGCACACGGCCAGCCCCTCGATCGCCTGCTCCAGCTCCGCCTGCCCCGGGTAGCTCGGCGCGATCCGGATGACCGCGTCGCGCGGGTCCTTGCCGTACGGGTGCGTGGCGCCCGCCGGGGTGAGGACGATGCCCGCCTCGGCGGCCCGGCGCACGACCTCGCGCGCACAGCCGTCCGGCACGTCCAGGGTGACGAAGTAACCGCCCTCGGGCGAGGTCCAGGACGCCAGCCCGGTACCGCCGAGCTCCGCCTGAAGGATCCGCGCCACGGCCTCGAACTTCGGCTGGAGCAGCGCGCGCTGGCGCTCCATGTGGGCGCGCACCCCGTCCGCGTCGCGCAGGAAGAGGACGTGCCGCAGCTGGTTGACCTTGTCGGGGCCGATGGAGCGCTTGGAGTTGTTGGCCAGCAGCCACTTAAGGTTCGCGGGCGACGACCCGAAGAAGGCGACGCCCGCACCCGCCGCGGTGATCTTCGAGGTGGAACCGAACACGAACGCCCGGTCCTCGTTCCCCGCCGCGGCGCAGGCGGCGAGCAGATCGGCGATCTCGGCCGGCTCGTCGGTGAGGTGGTGGGCGGCGTACGCGTTGTCCCAGAAGATCCGGAAGTCGGGTGCGGCGGTCTCCATGGCGGCCAGCCGCGCCACGGTCTCGTCGCCGTAGCAGACCCCGTCCGGGTTGCTGTACTTCGGCACGCACCAGATGCCCTTGACCGCCGGGTCCTCCGCGACGAGCCGCTCCACCACGTCCATGTCCGGACCCGAGTCCGTCATCGGCACCGGGATCATGTCGATGCCGAACCGCTCGCACAGCGCGAAGTGCCGGTCGTAACCGGGCACCGGGCACAGGAACGCGATCCGCTCCTGGTCCACCCACCGCGCCTCGGCGCCGGGCACCACGCTGAGCAGGGCGTGCACCAGACAGTCGTGCATCAGCTCCAGGCTGGAGTTGCCTGCGGCGAGCAGCTGCCCGGCCGGGACCTGGAGCAGCGGGGCGAAGATCTCACGGAGCTCGGGGAGGCCCTGGAGCCCGCCGTAGTTGCGCACGTCCGTACCGTCGGCAGAGGTGTGCCGTCCGCCGGGCAGGCTCAACAGGTCTTCGCTCAGGTCGAGTTGCTCGGGCGCGGGCTTGCCCCGGGTGAGATCCAGCTTGAGCCCGCGCCCGGCGAGGTCCTGGTACTCCTTGCGGGCCTGCTCCAGCAGCCCGGCAAGGGCGTCGGCGGTGGCGCCGCTCTGGGGGCTCAGCTCGGTGGTCATGATGGGTGCTTCCTCTCGCGGGGCGGTGCGGGTGATGCGTGTTCTGCCGCACGCCGACGCTATACCGGAAGCCCGGCCGCCTGCCGGGCGGTCCCAACAGGCGGCCGGACCCGGTCGCCATCGCGCGTCGTCCGGTCAGCCCGACTGGTCAGCCCGTCCGGTCAGCCCGACTGGTCAGCCCGGCCCGCCAGCCCGACCATCAGCCCAGCCGGTCGGCGACGTACGCCTCGATGACGTCCCGCTGGTAGGCGGCGAGCCCGGGTGCGACGGCCTCGTACGCGCCGCGCCACGCCGCGTTGCCCACGCAGGCGCGGCCCATCTCGCGGTACTCCTCGGCGGAGACGGACCGGATTTCACCCAGGGCCCGGTACTGGGCGTCGGCCTCCTCCTGCACCTGGGCCGCGTCGGCGGGCAGTCCGGCGGCCATCAGCTCGGCGAACCGGACCATCTGTGCGGTACGGGCCCGCTGGCCCGCCGCGATCTGCTCCTCGCTCATCGTCGCGGTGTGCCGTACGACGTCCTCGGCCTGCTCCGGGAAGTCGCGCAGGTTCTTCCCGTACTGGGTGGGGCGAACGCCCTCGAAGAGGTTCTCCGGGCGGTTGATGTCCGTCATGGGTCTTCCGTCCTTCCTGGACCGTTCCAGCGCGGTGATCGTTCGGGAGACGGTGGCCGCCAGGGCGTCCAGCCGGTCGCGTTCGGCGAGCAGCCGGCGGTGATGGCCGCGCAGGGCGTCCACCTCGTCGAGCTGCGCGGCCAGGACCTGCCCGATCTCGGGCAGGCCGAGGCCCAGTTCCCGCAGGACGAGGATCTACTGCAGGCGCAGCAGCTGTCGTTCCCCGTAGCGGCGGTGCCCGTTGGAACCGATCCGGGCGGGCGGCAGCAGGCCGATCTCGTCGTAGTGCCGCAGCGTCCGGGCGGTCACGCCCGACATCCGGGCCACTTCCGCGATCGGCCAGTCGAGTGCCGGCTCCCTCACTTGGTGCCTCACCTCGTGGTACCGGGCCGGTATCTCCGGCCCTGGTCAGGACGGTAGAAGCTGCCGCAGCGGCAACCGCAAGCCCCGGTTCTGAGCGTACGGCCGACATTCCGCTCATCTTTCGAATGCGGTGGCGGGTGGCGGCGCGTCAGCGGGAGAGAGGTCGTGGATGTTGGGAGGATCCGCGTACAAACAGCCAAATGCTGACATCCACCACATTTAGGGGTGATGAGGAGTGGCGAGATCGCTGCGAACGGTCCTTGAAGGGGCCGGATCCCCGAGGCCAGGGGCCCCGCGGTTCGGGATTTCGCGGTTCGGGATTCCGCGGTCAGGGATTCCGCGGTCAGGGTTCCGGGCGGCGGGTGCCGCGTGTGTGGCGGCCGGTGCGGTGCTCATGCCGCTCGCGGTTCCCGCCGGGGCGGCGGTCCGGCCCGCGCCTGCCCCCGTGGCAGCCCCCGTGGCGGCCCCCGCGCCCGCCCCGGAGCCCGCCCACGTCCGGGCGGCTCCGCTCCCCGGCGGGCTCGGCCCCTGTGTGCCGGGCCGCTGCCCCGACCCGTTCCCGCCGATCAACAACGGGTCGACCGCGGGCTACGACAACGCCATCAACGTCTTCGCGGGCGGCGACTTCCGGGTCCGGGGCAAGGCCGCCGAGGCCGAGGGCCGAGTCGTCGTACTCGGCTCGTTCGACATGAACAAGGCCTCCGAGGGCAGCCAGATCTACAACGTGGGCGTCGCGGGCGTCGGCTCGCGGGTCTCGCCGCCCAAGGGCTCCGACTACCTCACCACCGGCGGCTCCGTCACCATCGCCCCCGGTCAGCGCCTCCTCGCCGAGGACGGCGTGGTCCGGCACGCGGGCCCGCTCACCGGCACCATCGTGGGCACGGACGCCCCGGACCCGGCGGCGGCCGTACCGTACGCCGGGCTGCGTAAGGAACTCACCGACGCCAGCCAGTGCTACGCCGACGGCGACACCGGCACGCGCCCGGCCACCGGCACCTCCGACAACCAGGGCGGCCAGACCGTCTTCACCGGCGACGGCACCTCGGCCCTCCAGGTCTTCAACGCCGACTTCGACCTGACGGCACCGGGCGGCGGCCAGCAGGGCATCGTGTTCGCGAACATCCCCGCCGGAGCGACCGTCCTGGTCAACGTCCTCGGTGCGAACCGCACGGTCAACACCTACAGCGGCAGCATCGACGACACCAGCGACCCCCTGAACAAGCTGCGCGACCGCCTCCTGTGGAACTTCCCCGACGCCACCAAGGTCGACCTCAAGGGCACCGGCCAGTTCCAGGGCAGCGTGCTCATCGGCAACCAGACCTCCGAGACGAGCGTCTCGCTGCCCGGCCTCAACGGACGCTTCTTCACCACCGGTTCGGTGACCCACCAGAGCTCGGCGTCCGGCGGCGGCGGGCAGGAGTTCCACGCGTACCCCTTCAACGGCGACCTGCCCGGATGCGGTACGCCGGTCCCGACGGAGGGCGAGATCAGGGTCCTGAAGAAGGACAAGGCCACCGGTGCGCCGCTGGCCGGCGCGGTCTTCCAGCTCTGGCGCGAGACCAACTCGGTCCCCGGCCTCCAGACCACCGGCGCGCGCCCGGACCAGCGGAGCGGGACGCCGTGCACCACGGACGCGCGGGGCGCCTGCACGAGGACGGGCGAGGTCGGCTCCTCCTACTACTGGCAGGAGACGAAGGCCCCGTCCGGCTACGACCTGCCGGACCCCTCGGTCTTCGGGCCGTACACACTCACGGTGGCGAACAGGGTGGACGGCATCACCGTGAACGTGACCAACTCGCGCAACGTCGGTCCGGTCGTCAAGGGCCGGATCGAGGTGCGCAAGGTGGACGCGCGGACCGGGCGGGGGCTGCCCCGGGCGGTCGTCGAACTCTGGCGCGAGACCGGCCGCAAGCCCGGCCTCCAGACCTCGGGCCCGGCTCGTGACCGCGACCAGCAGATCGGCTCGGGCTGCGCCACCGATGCCCGGGGCCGGTGCGGGTTCGGCAATCTGGCACTGGGCTCGTACTACGTCAGGGAGACCGAAGCCCCCGAGGGCTACCGCCTGCCCGCCGATCCGGTCTCCGGGCCGCACGTGGTGAACGCGGCCAACGCGTCCACGGGTGTCGTCGTACGGATGACGAACGAAGCGGAGCAGCAGGTCAAGCCGAAGAGGTGACGCAGTGGGGCCGGAGGGCGAACTCCGTCCGGTCCCGCCACCGCTCGCCGTCCCAGACGATCAGCTGGACGGCCCGGACGCGGCAGCTCAGCGGCAGGGAGGGGGCGAGCTCCCGCTCCAGGCCGTCGAGCGCCGCGTCCGGCGTTTCCGGGCCCGGCCCCTCCTGCTCCTGGTGTGCGAGCGTCACATGGGGTGCGGGGACCGGGTCGAAGATGCCCCGGTACGGGACCGCTTCCGGCCAGCGCCCGGTGAGGGCCTTGGTGAGGGCCCGCACCGGGGCGTGCGGCCACGGGTCGAGGTAGAGCAGGCCCGGGTGGCGGCCGAACTCGGCCAGGGTCAGGGTGAATTCGTCGTGCGCGGCGAAGAGGGCGGCCAGTTCGCCGTGCACCCCGTCGTCGATCCGGGACTCGTGCACGAACGGGTAGAGCACGGTCACATGCGCCGGGAACCCGGTCCGCACCAGGTGATCGGCCTCCGGGACCCTGATGCTGAGTGCCGTGTCACCCGGCACGTCCGGCCAACCGTCGGCCACTTCGCGGCCCTCCCCGTTCCTGTCCCTGCCGGTACCCATGTCTGCGGCGTGCGGCGTGCGGCGCCATGCTCGCATTCGGCGCCGGGTCTGGGGACGGCAGCCCCGGGTGTGGGCGCGGCGACCTCGGGACACTTCACGGGCGGTGATTGAATTGTGACGATTTGTCATATAATTAGGCTCATGTCCGGCATTCCGGGCATCAGGAAATGTGCCCCATGCGAGGAGACGGCCCGTGTTCGCTGAAGTCCAGGTGCTGATGGCGGAAACGCTGCGGATCCCGGCGACCGAGATCCACCCCCAGGGGTCGCTGGCCGACCTGGAGATGGATTCGCTCGCCATGGCGGAACTCTGCGTCGTACTGGAGACCAAGTACGGCGGCAAGGTGAACGGCGACCGGCTCGCCCAGGCCAAGACCGTCGACGAGCTGGTGACGCTCGTCGAGGCGGGCCTGACCCGGTGACCTCGGGCTGCCGAACCGGCGCGGGCGCCGACACGGGGGTCGCCGTCACCGGTCTCGGGCTGGTGACGTCGGCGGGCGTCGGCGTACCGGCCGGCTGGGAGGCGATCTGCGGGGGGCGCGGCACCGCAAGAAGGGAAACGGTCCCGACGACCGGGCCCGGGCAACCGGATGCCACGTACCTGACCTGCCGCGTCCCCGACTTCGACGCCGACGCCCTCCTCGGTGCCCCACGCGCCCACCGGCTGGAGCGGTTCAGCCAGTTCGCTCTCGTCGCCGCCATCGAGGCGCTCGCCGACGCCGGGCTCGACCCCAAGGACTGGGACGGCGGCCGGGTCGGGGTGGTCATCGGGAACTCGACCGGCGGGGTCCACGCGTACACGCTCGCGCAGCAGACCATCGACCGCACGGGGCCGCACGCCGTGTCCCCGCTCATGATGCCGCTCTTCCTGTCGAACATGGTCGCCGGGCAGGCCGCCATCGCCTTCGGGGCGACCGGGCCCTGCATGGTGGTCAGTACGGCCTGTGCTTCCGGCGCCACCGCCATCGGCACCGCGCGCGACCTGCTGCTCGCCGGGCGCTGCGACATCGTCGTCACCGGGGGCACCGAGGCCGCGCTGACCCCTGTCGTACTGTCCGGCTTCGCGCAGCTCGGGGCGCTCGCCGGGACGGACGGTGAAGCGGCCTCGGCGTCCCGGCCGTTCGACACCGCGCGCGACGGATTCGTGATGGCCGAGGGTGCGGGCATCCTCGTCCTGGAGCGGGAGGCGCACGCCCGGGCCCGGGGCGCCCGGGTGCACGCCCGGCTGGCCGGGTACGGAGCCGCCGCCGACGCCCACCACGCGGTGGCCCCGCACCCCGAGGGTGCCGGGCTCGCGGCGGCGGTCCGCGAGGCGCTGGCCGACGCCGGGCTCGCCGCCTCCGATGTGGACCACGTCAACGCCCATGCCACCGGTACCCCGCGAGGCGACGCGGTAGAGGCCCTGACCCTCTCCCGGCTGCTGCCGCACCGCCCCCTGGTCACCTCCGTCAAAGGCGTCGTCGGCCACACCCTGGGCGCGGCGGGCGCCATCGAAGCGGTGTGCTCGGTGCTGTCCGTCGCCCACGGCACCGTCCCGCCCACCGCCAACCTCGCCGAGGCGGACCCCGGGAACGACCTCGACATCGCCCGTACCGTCGTACGCCGCAAGGTCGATGCCGTCGTCACCACCTCCGTCGGCTTCGGAGGGCAGAACGCGGCCCTGGTGGTGACCGCGACATGACGGTGAGTGCCGGGCGGACCACGCCCCCGTACGCCCGGCTGCGCCTGCTCCGCCCGCGAGCCGCCGGCCGGGGGCTGCGGCTGCTCGCGGTGTACGTCGCCCGGTTCGAGGTGCCGACGCTGGTGGCGGCGGCCCTGGGGCGGGTCAGGAGCGCGCGGGACAGCGAGGAGTTGCTGGCGGGGCTCACCCACCGGCTGTTCGGCGACGGGTTCCGGCGGGCCGGACTCGTCCTGGACACCTCGGACGGGCTGCCGATGCCCGCCGCCGACCGGCCCGTCGTGATGTTCCTGCGGCACTCGGGGCCGCTCAACTTCCACCTCGGGGCGTGGCTCGTCTGCCGGACCCTGGAGCGCGGCCTGCTCAGCGTGGGCCGTTCGCTGCCCGGACGGGACCCGGCCGTCGGCATCCTCACCCGACCCCTGAAGGTGGAGCTGATCCGCTGGGAGGCGAGCGGCCCGGTCCGGGCCATGCGGCTGCTGATCCGGCACGCCCGCGACCTGACGCCGCGCGAGGTGCTCGCGTACTTCCCCGAGGGCGTGAACATGACGGCCGCAGGACGCCGCCGCGCGCTCGCCGACCTTGAGCGTACGGACCCCCAACGGGCCCGCTGGGCAGCGCAGTTGACGTACGTCCTGCCTCCGGTGGTGGCCGGGGCGGCCCGGGTCCTCGCGGAGGCCCGGGAAGCCGACGTCCTGGTCGTCGGGCACACCGGCCTGGAGGACCTCCTCGGTGGCACCGTCGACGTCGGCTACCCGCCGCGCACCGACCGCCGCGACCACCGGGTCCACCTCACCTGGTGGCACACACCCGCCGAGGACGTACCCCGCGAGCCCGCCGCCGCCGGTGCCTGGCTCGACGCGCGGTGGGCGGAGATGGACGAGTGGATCGCCCGCAAACGCGGGACCGCCGCGCCACTCCGCACCGCAACCCTGGATCCGCACCCGCACCCGCACCCGCACGCGAATTCACACCCGCACCCGAATCCGCACTCACGCCCGCACCCGCACTCACCCCCCACCGGGAGCCGCCAGCCATGACAGACGAGAACCCCCAGCCCCCCGCCCGCGTCGCCTTCGTACTCGGCGGCGGCGGAGCCCTCGGCGGGTACCAGGCCGGTATGGTCCGGGCCCTGTTCGAGCGCGGCATCGTGCCCCAACTGGTCATCGGCACCTCCATCGGCTCCGTACAGGGCGCCATGATCGCCAGGAACCCCAGCGCGTCCGTCTGCGACGAAATGGAGGACTTCTGGCGGGACTTCGTCTCCAGCAAGGCCATGCGGCTCAACGCGCGCAGCATCCTCAACGCCCTCACGCTGCAGCCGGCGGTCAACTCCAACGACGTCGTCCGCCGCATCCTCGCCGACCACCTCGGGGCCACCACCCGCATCGAGGACCTGGCCGTGCCCTACCAGGCCACCGCAGCCTCCATCGAGCGGGCGACCGTCCGCTACTTCGACTCGGGACCGCTGCTGCCCGCCGTGATGGCGTCCTCGGCCATCCCCGGACTGTGGCCGCCGATCCGGATCGGCGACGAGCACTACATGGACGGCGGCGTCGCGGAGTCCGTTCCCCTCTCCCGCGCCATCCGCAGCGGTGCCACGACCGTCTACGTCCTGCGCATGCGGCAGAAGGAGAAGGCGCTCAAGCCGGCCCGCTTCCCCTGGCAACTGGGCACCACCGTCCTTGAGTTGTCCCGTCGCCACCACCTCCACCAGACCCTCAACAGCAGACCCGACGGGGTGACGGTGCACGTCCTGCCCAGCGGCGAGAACCTTATGGAGCCGCCGGACAACGGACTGCGCACCACCCTGCGCGAGGAACTCGCCACCATCCACGCGCGCGTGGACAGCGGCTACCGCGCGACCAACCGCTTCCTCGACGACCTCGCCCAGCAGCGGCCGAGCACCCCGCGCCGCAGCACTCCCGCCCCCTCGGCGCGCCCCCGCCCGCTGACCCCCTTCGTCGAGGAGAAGCTCCGCGCGCACTTCGACGTGTACGCCGACACCGCCCCGGCCGTCGGCGTCGACGACTTCCGCCGCACCGCCCGGCGGATCGCGGAGGACTTCGGCGTCCGCGACGGCAGCGCGCACGCGCGGGGACTGCACGAGGCGTTCGGCACGTACTGGCGGAACCTCTCGGGAGAGGAGGCAGAAACGGGGAAGGGGGCGGGCCAAGGGACGGGGACGGGCGCGGGCGCGGGGGCGGACAAGGGCGCCGAGACCGTGACGCTGGACCGCGAGGCGTTCGGCAAGGCCCTGGCCCGGCTGACCGCGACCCCCGCCGCGTACACCACCCACCTCCTGCCCGTCGTCACCGCGATCCTCAACGCCGCCGACCACGACAACGACGGCTTCCTGAACCCCGCAGAGACCCGCCGCCTGCTGCACACCCTGGGCGTCGACGAGTCCGAAAGCGAGCTGATCGCCGCGCGGTTGGACACCAACGGCGACGGCGTCACCAGCCTCGACGAACTCTGCGAGGCGTTCCACGACTACTTCACCAGCAGCGAGCCCGGCTGTGTCGGCAACCTGGTGTTCGGCGGCGCCGGGATGGCCGGCAGGCAACGGAGGAATGGACTCCGGGAGTCCTGAGATGAACAACTCCTGGTGGGCGCCGCACAAATGGCGCGCCCCGGCCTCTTCGTAGGACAGTGCTCCCATGCGGATGAGGAGCAGAGCATGAGCAACACGAACAGCGGCGGCGGGAACCCGGCGGGAAGCGCGGAAGGCCCGGAAGGCCCGGAAGGCCCGGGCGAGCTGCGGCGCGGCCTCGGCGTGGCCGACGCCGTGGTGATCGGACTCGGGGCGATGATCGGCGCCGGGATCTTCGCGGTGCTCGCCCCCGCCGCCGCTGCCGCCGGATCCGGACTGCTGATCGCCCTCGGGATCGCTGCCGTCGTCGCGTTCTGCAACGCCACCTCCTCCGCCCGGCTCGCCGCCCGCTACCCCGCATCGGGCGGTACGTACGTCTACGGGCGCGAGCAACTCGGCGAGTTCTGGGGCTACTTGGCGGGCTGGGCGTTCGTCGTCGGCAAGACCGCTTCCTGCGCGGCGATGGCGCTGACCGTCGGCGCGTACGTCTGGCCGGACCAGGCGCACGCCGTCGCGGTCGCCGCCGTCGTCGCCCTGACCGCCGTCAACTACGCCGGGATCCAGAAGTCCGCATGGCTCACCCGGACGATCGTCGGCGTCGTGCTCGCCGTCCTCACCCTGGTCGTCTTCGCCTGTCTGAGCAGCGGCGACGCCCATGCGACCCACCTGGACTGGGGCACCGAAACCACCTGGACCGGGCTGCTCCAGGCCGCCGGACTGCTGTTCTTCGCGTTCGCCGGGTACGCCCGCATCGCCACCCTCGGCGAGGAGGTCCGCGACCCGGGCCGCACCATCCCGCGCGCGATCCCGCTCGCCCTCGGCATCACCCTCCTCGTGTATGTCGCCGTGGCCGTCTCCGTACTCGCGGTGCTGGGCCCCGACCGCCTCGCCCACTCGACCGCGCCGCTCACCGAGGCGGCGCACGCCGTCGGCGCCGACTGGCTGGCCCCCGTGGTCCGCGCCGGAGCCGCCGTCGCCGCCCTCGGCTCGCTGCTCGCGCTGATCCTCGGCGTCTCCCGCACCACCCTCGCGATGGCCCGCGACCGCCACCTGCCGCACCCGCTGGCCGCCGTGCACCCGCGCTTCCAGGTCCCGCACCGGGCCGAACTCGCGGTCGGCGCGGTGGTCGCGGTGCTCGCCGCGACCGTGGACGTACGCGGCGCGATCGGCTTCTCCTCCTTCGGGGTGCTCGTCTACTACGCCGTCGCCAACGCCTCGGCATTCACCCTCGGCCGCGCCGAGGGGCGGCCGGTGCGGGCGATTCCGGTGGTGGGGCTGGTGGGGTGCCTGGTGCTGGCGTTCACGCTGCCGGCCGCGTCGGTGGCCTGGGGATCGGCGGTACTGGTGCTGGGCGTGGCCGTCTACGGGGTGCGGCGACGCTTGCGCTGAGCGGGGTCGGCATACTGGGGCCGCGCGATCTCCGTCCGGATCAGCGACCGAACCGCCCACCGGCCAACGGCCACCGCAGAACCGCAGGAGGAGCCATGTCCGCCACCTTCAGGACCGTCATGGAAGTGCACCCCGACCACCTCGACCAGGCGAGGGCCATGGACCGGGTGTTCCAGGAGGCCATCGCGCCCGCGACCGTCAACTTCGACTTCGGGAACATCAGGGAGGCCGCCTCGGCCATTCCCGACAGCTCCGTCGTCAAGCTGGTGCGCGGCTGGGGGCTCCAGGAGACCGCGCCCGTCGCGGTCATGGCCCTGTCCCTCAAGGAAGCCGTACGGCAGGCCCTGCCCGGCGAGTTCGCCGACGCCTCGTTCTGGGGGACCGTCGAGCGGGAACTCGTCGGCGCCTTCAGCGGGCTCGGGGAGCAGCGCGGCGGGCCCGGACTCTCGTACTACGAGGAGAGCCCGGACCGCACCGGCTACTACCGCGACCTGTTCTTCGCCCTCCAGGGCGAGGAGACCGGCGGGCACATGTACGCGATCGCCTTCTGCATCGACGTGAGCGTCGGGCTCGGGCGTGCGCAGGCGGACGCGCTGGAGCTGACGGACGTCGCCCCGTACCGGATCCGGCTCAACGCCATCGTCGTACGGCAGGAACTGCGGCTCGCGGCCTGACCGTTCACGACCTCCCCGGCGCTTCCTGTACTGAGCTCGCCCTGCCCGTCAGGCGTTGAAGGGGCCGCCCTCGGCGAAGACCCGCTCGGCGAAGCGTTCGCCCATGCGGCGGTGGGTGGCGGCGTCGGGGTGGATCTGGTCGGGCAGGGGGAGTTCGGCGAAGTCCTTCTCGCCGTACATCTCGCGGCCGTCGAGGTAGTACAGGTTCGGGTCGGCGGCGGCGCGCTGGGCGACGATCGCGGACAGTGCGGCGCGGATGCGGGTGAGGGTCAGCCGGGTCGGGTCCCCGGGGTCGCCCGTCGCCGTGAACTGGAGCCGGCCCTCGCCGATGTTGCTGAAGTCCGGCATGGCGGGGCCGGGGGTCTCCTCATGGATCGGGCACAGCACGGGCGAGACGACCAGCAGGGGCGCCGTCGGGTGGCCCTCGCGGATCGTGTCGAGGAAGCCGTGCACGGCGGGGCCGAAGGCGCGCAGCCGCATCACGTCGAGGTTGGCGAGGTTGATGCCGATCTTGACGCTGATCAGGTCGGCGGGGGTGTCCCGCATGGCGCGTGCCGTGAACGGGTCGAGCAGGGCGCTCCCGCCGAAGCCCAGGTTGACCAGCTCCACCCCGCCCAGCGACGCGGCCAGCGCCGGCCAGGTCGTGGTCGGGCTCGCCGCGTCCGAGCCGTGGCTGAGCGAACTGCCGTGGTGCAGCCACACCTTGCGGCCGTGCTCGGCGACCGGCTCGACGGGCGCGTCGGTGCGCAGGGCGACCAGCTGGGTCGTCTCGTTGAACGGCAGCCAGATCTGCACCTCCTTGTCCCCGTCGGACAGCCCGTCGAAGCGGACCGTGCCCACCGGGCCCGGGATCGTCTCGGCGGAGCCGGTGGACATGTCGATGCGCAGGACGTTGCCGCCGGAGACTCCCGACTGCCCGGCCGGGCTGCCGTCGACCAGCAGGTCGTACGTCCCGTCGGGCCGGGGCGGGGCGCCCACGTACGCCAGCTTGGTGCGCAGCGCGTCCAGTTCGACGACCGTGGCCCGGGTACGGAACACCAGCCGCACACCGGACGGCTGGGCCTCCGCCATGGCCAGCTGGCCGTCGGGGATCTGCTCGCGCGCCCACGCGGGCAGCCGGTGCGGGAGCACACCGTGCTCGGTGGTCTCCAGGTCGAGTGCGCCGCGCACGAGAGCGGCGGTGACAGGGGTGGTGATCAGGCCGGGGGTACCGGGGAGCGGGGGGTTCATGCCCCCAGCTTGCCAAACCCCTGGCGTCCCAGAGGCCGGTGGGGTTATGCTCCCGGCGATGACTACTTCTCCTCTGCACGGATCGGGGGTCTCGTACGCTCAAGGTGAGTGCTGATGCTCACTGAGATCGCGAACGAGGACTTTCCCGCTTTCCTGCGGCGCCCGGCCCTTCCGGACACCACTCTTCGGAGCACTTCTCCTTCGAACAGCACCGTCCTCCGGAACACCGCTCTCCGGCGCCCCTCATTCTGGCCGCGCGTGCGTGAATTCGCCGTGCCGCCCGCCATGATCGAAGCCGCTACCGCTCGCCGCCTGGCCGGTGACTGGGCGGGTGCCTGTGCTGCCGCGGGCTTCGACGTCGACCTCAACCTTCGTACGGTGGCGGACACTTGGGGCTCCGAGCTGGCCGCCCTGGTCCGCGACGACCTCCGCCATCTGGCACCCGACCTGCTGCGCTGGCACCTGCCCCGAATCGCCCCTGACGGACTCCTGCGCCCCGGCCTCACGATCGCCCTCGCGAGGTACGGAGGGGTACGGCTCGTGGTCCGGACGCCGCCCGCCTGGGCGGACGCGGGGCAACGGGTCAGCCTCGCGCTGTGGGAGGGCGGGGGCGGGGCGGCGGCTGCCGCGAGCCCGTTCTCCTCCCGGTATCCCCATCCGCATCCCGACCCCAGGTTCCGGCTCGATCTGCACCGCCACACCTGGGACACCCGGCGGTCCGCCGAACTCAGGGCCAGGTCGGGTGCCGAACTGCCGCTCTCCGAAAGTGGAGTTGAGTGGACCGACGGCGCCTCGGAGGTGGTGCCGGAGGGGTATCCGTGTGCGGTCGACCGGTGGGCGGAGGAGGTGGGGATCCTGCTGCGCGCCGAGGGGCGGACCGCGGGCCTCGCCACCGTACGGCTCGGGCAGCGGCGTCGGCTGTTGCTCGAACTGGCGTCGGGTGAGGGTGGATTGCGGGTCTCGATGTTGTCCGCGGACAACACGGATCTGTTGTCCGCGGACAACAAATCGGCCGCACCGCCCGTCCTTCCCGTCCTGCCCGACGCGGCGACCTGGGTGCTGCCCGACCTCGAACTCCTGCGTACCGGCGAGATCGAGGCCGACCGGCTGCACCCGCTGGTCGCCGCCGCCCTCGTACCCGACGCACCTGTGGTACGGAGCGGTGGGACGTCGGCGCCGTACCGGCCGGGGGAGCCGCGCATCGTGGACTGCCGGGGCGCCCGGCACCGGATCGGACTGGTCGACGGGGTCCTGGTGCCGCTCGACCACGACCCGGCCGAACTCCGCCGCGAGGAACTCCTGGTCGGCCTGAACGGCCCCCCGCTGCCCTGCCTGCGCGCCATCGACGACGCGCACCGCAGCCCCGAATGCCTCAGCGGCGTCCGCGAACGCCTCGCCCACGGTGACATCGCCGGAGCACTGGCCGTCGTCGAAGGCCTGCTCGGCCCCGAAGCGCTGCTGCGTGACGGCGCTCTGCGGGACGAACTGGAGGCGGTCGCGCGCCGGAAGGTCGCGTACGGGATGTTCCGGGCGGGCCTGGGCGAACCAGGGGCCGGGCGCAGGCGGCGGCGAAGGGGCAAACCCGACTGGGTCGGACCCTACGACCGCTACCAGTCGCGCCCCACCCGTCGCCGCTGAGCTCAGCGGCCCTGCAGTTCTTCCTGAACTCCGTCACTTCCCTGAACTCCGTCACTTCTCACACCCAAGGTGATCCCCTATGACTACGTACGCCCTGCCTGCCATCGAAACGCCCTCTTTCTCCCCTTCTGTCCCGCCCTCGGTGGCGTCCGAACTCGTCGTCGCCGGTGAGCTGCTGGGCCTGCTCCGCGACACCACGACCGAGCCCAGGCCCGACACCCAGCTCGAAGCGCTGACGCTCGCCGTCGCCGCCGACCTGCCCGTCCTGCTGTGGGGCGAGCCCGGTATCGGCAAGACCGCCGCCCTCACCCAGCTCGCCGAGTCCCTGGACCTGCCGCTCACCACGGTGATCGCCAGCGTGCACGAACCGTCCGACTTCTCCGGGCTGCCGATCGTCGGCGACGACCCGGCGGAGCAGGGCGTTCCGATGGCGCCGCCGGACTGGGCGGTGCGGCTGGTGCGGGCCGGGCGGGGGCTGCTCTTCCTCGACGAGCTGTCCACGGCGCCGCCCGCGGTGCAGGCCGCACTGCTCCGTCTCGTACTGGAGCGACGCATCGGCGCGCTCAAGCTCCCGCCCGGGGTGCGGATCGTGGCCGCCGCCAACCCCCGCTCCTCGGCCGCCGACGGCTGGGAGCTGAGCCCGCCGCTGGCCAACCGCTTCGTACACCTGCTGTGGACGCACGACCACGAGGTGGTGGTACGCGGTCTGGGCGGGACGTGGCCCCGGGCGACACTGCCGAAGCTGGACCGCGAGAAGCTGCCGGAGGCGGTGGAGTACGCGCGGCGGGCCGTGTGCGGGATGCTCGCCGCCCGGCCCAAGCTGGTGCACCGGCTGCCCAGCAGCGAGACCCGCAGGGGCGGGGCGTGGCCCTCGCCGCGCAGCTGGGACATGGCGCTGACCCTGATCGCGTTCGGGACGGCCGCCGGGTCGAACCGCGACGTGCTGTCCGAACTGGTCAGGGGCACGGTCGGGGACGGCCCCGGGCTGGAGATGCTGGCCTATCTGGACCGGATGGACCTGCCGGACCCGGAGCTGCTGCTCGCCGATCCGGCCGGCGCCGAACTCCCCGAACGCGGTGACCTGAGGCAGGCCACCCTGGACGGGGTGGTCGCGGCGGTGCGCAACCGGCCGGACAAGGCGCGCTGGGACGCGGCCTGGCAACTGCTCGTACGGGCGATGGAGACCGGCGCGCCGGACCTGATCGTCGTACCCGCGACGACACTGGCCTCGCTGCGCGAGGAGAACTGGGAGGTACCGGACACCATCGAGCGGCTGGCCGGGGTGGTGGGGCTGTCGCGGCGGGCGGACCGGGCGGCGGGACGGGCGGCCGTGAAGGTGGCCGAGGCGGCGGAGAAGGCGGCGGGCCGATGAGGGGGGCCGGGGTGGACGGCGCGACGGCGGGGCTGCGGCCGTCGCCGGCCGATATGCCGACTTCGAGGCGGGCAGCGGGAGTTGAGGGGGAGGGGGCGGTTCCTTCGGCTTCTTCGGGGAGTGAGGGGCCGGCGCGCAGGGCTGCCACGGGTGCCGCACCGGCCACGTCTGCCGCACCAGGCGCATCTGCCGCGCCCGCCGGACCCCACGCGCCCGCCGCGCCCCTCGTCCCCGCGGCGGACGCGCTCGACTACGACAAGCTCTTCGCGGCCCGGCTCACGGCGGCGCGTGCCCGGCCGTATCTCGCCACCGCGCTCTTCGCCCTGCATGTCGTGGCGGACCGGGCGGTGCCGACGATGAGCGTCGACGCGTACTGGCGGATGTACGTTTCTCCGGCGTTCGTGGACGCGACGTCCGAGGAGGAGCTCGCCAGTGTGTGGGTGCACGAGGTGTCGCACCTGCTGCGCGACCACCACGGGCGGGGCGAGCGGTTCGCCAAGGAGCACGGGCTGACCGGGCCGGGGGAGCGGTTGCGGATGAACATCGCCGCGGACTGCGAGATCAACGACGACGCGTTCGGCGACGGGCTGGTCACACCCGAGGGTGTGGTCACTCCGGGGCTGCTGGGGCTCCCGGACGGGGAGCTGATGGAGGACTACCTGCGCCAGTTCCGGCTCGGCCCGCTCACCCAGAGCATGGTCTGGCTGGACTGCGGCAGCGGTGCCGACGGCCGTACAAGGCCCTGGGACCTGGGCCCGGAAGGGGCCAACGCACTCAGCAAGCAGCAGCGGGACTCGGTCCGGTTCCGGGTGGCGCAGGGCATCAAGGGGCGCCCCGGCGACGCCCCTCAGGGGTGGCAGCGCTGGGCGAAGCAGGCGTTCCACCCGCCGCAGCCCTGGCGGGAACTGCTGGGTGCGGCGATCCGGGCGGCGGCGGGTTCGGGGGCGGGCGACGACTACTCGTACGGCCGCCCCGCCCGCCGGTCGGCCGGGCTGCCCGGGGTCGTCCTGCCCAGTCTGCTGCGTACGCCGCCCCGGGTCTCGGTGATCATCGACACCTCGGGATCGGTCAGCGACACGGAACTGGGCACCGCTCTCCTTGAGGTCGCCGCCATCGCCAAGGCGGTCGGCGGGCGGCGCGATCTGGTCTCGGTGGTGTCGTGCGACGCGGCGGCCGGGGTCGCGCACCCGCTGTGCCGTGCGGAGGGGATTCCGCTGGTCGGCGGAGGCGGTACGGATCTGCGTTCCGGTTTCGCGCGGGCGCTGCGGGCCCAGCGGCGCCCGGACGTGATCGTGGTGCTGACGGACGGCCAGACACCGTGGCCGTCGTCGCGGCCGCCGTGCCGGACGGTGGTCGGGCTGTTCCCCCGGCTGAACGTACGCACCGACTGGGACGAGTCCGACCCCGACTACGTACCGGACCGGCCGCCGGAGTGGACGCGGGTGGTGGAGCTGGGGTAGTCGCGGGGCAGGGCCTGCCCCGGCCCACCTCGGCCCCCATTACCGCCTGTGACATATGACTGCAACAAAATCTCGTACAACCCTTCTGCATACTCGAACGTCTGACCGTGCAACGCCTGTGGAGGGCGGGAAGAGATTGTCGACAAATTTCCATCCCCGATCCACAGGTGGCAGGGGGTACACGGGGATTTTTGAGGAGCTGAGAAGGACATGGGCGACCATGGCAGGGGCGGCGGACGTTCGCGGTCCGGTGGCAGTAGACGCAAACAGGGTGGCGGCCGCCGGGCGCAGCCGCCGAGAGGACGGGACGAGACCCGGCAGGAGCAGGCCGTCGGTGGTGGACGGGCTGCGAACCGGCGGGGTCAGGAACAGGAACCGGCCGTCAGTGGTGGGCGGGCGGCGAACCGGCGGGCGCAGGGAGGCCGGCGCGGGCAGCGTGGCCAGCGCAGGCCGCGCAGCAGGAAGCGCGTACTGCTGCTGTGGGTGCTGCTCCCGGTACTGGTGCTGGGCGGCACCGGCGCGACCTGGGTGTACTTCAAGCTCGACGGCAACCTCAACAGCGTCGACATCGACGCGGCGCTGGGCGGCGACCGCCCGCCGGAGATCGACAACGGCTCGCTGGACATCCTCGTCCTGGGCTCCGACTCCCGGGGCGGCGACAACAAGAAGTACGGCGCGGACGTGGGCAACGCCCGCTCCGACGTCGCGATGGTCGTGCACATACACAAGGGCAACGAGAAGGCCAGCATCGTTTCGATACCCCGGGACACCCTGGTCACCCGGCCCGAGTGCATGGGCCGCACCAAGATCCGTCCCGAGGCGAAGCGGCAGGTGTTCAACACGGCGTACGAGATCGGCGGCCCGGTCTGCGCGGTGAAGACGGTGGAGAAGCTGTCCGGGATCCGCATGGACCACTACCTGGAGGTCGACTTCACGGGCTTCGCGCAGATCATCGACTCGCTCGGCGGGGTCAGCATGACCACCAACAAGGCGATCAAGGACCCCAAGAGCCACCTCGATCTCCCGCCGGGGACACACGAGTTGACCGGTGAGCAGTCCCTCGGTCTGGTCCGTACCCGCAAGACCGTCGGCGACGGCAGCGACCTCGGGCGCATCCAGCTCCAGCAGGCGTTCATGAAGGCGCTGATGGACCAGGTCAAGGACATCGGCATCTTCAGCCCGAAGAAGCTGTACAACCTCGCGGACGCGTCGACCAAGACCCTCACCACGGACTCGAAGCTGGACTCGGTCGGAGCGCTGGCCTCCTTCGGGAGCACGCTCAGCGGCATCGGGGCCAAGGACATGAAGGTGATCACGCTCCCGATCGACTACGACGCCAAGGACCCGTACCGGGTGGTGCCGCTCAAGGACCAGTCCGAGCTGCTGTGGATGTCGCTGCGCACCGACAAGCCGATTCCGGACTCGGTCACGGAGAACTCGGCGGGCGACAAGGTCGACGCGGGGAAGATAGTCGAGGGCGGCTGAGTTTTCGGGGGAGCGGGGGACGGGGGAGCGGCTCTCGTCCCCCGCTCCCTGATGTTCTTCACCGTGGTGGTACGTGGCGTCAGGGCTGGTCACAGGGGGTTTTCCCGGGGATTCGCGGCGGCGCCGCCACGGGTCGGGGGCGTGGCGAGGGGCCCGCGTACGGGAAGCGTAAAGAGCGGGCTCCGGGTCGTATGGGAGCCGTCAAGGGAAGCGGAACGGTGGCCGAAAGGCGCTTTGCTCGTCATGTCCGAGCACATCCGAGCGCAAGCGCTCACACACCGACCTCTTCCTCAGGAGCTCCCCGATGGCCGACCTGGCCTTCGTCGTCACCACGCTCGCGGTCTTCGCGCTGGTGGCACTCGTCGCCAAGGGGGTGACGAAGCTGTGACTGCCGAGAACATCGTCGGCCTGATCGTGGCCGTCGCCCTGCTGGGATATCTGATCCTCGCCCTCGTACGCCCGGAGAGGTTCTGAGCCGGAGATGAGTCCTCAACTCGCTGGCGTGCTCCAGCTCCTCGCGCTCATAGCGGCACTCGCCCTCGCCTACCGGCCGCTGGGCGATTACATGGCCGGTGTCTACTCCTCCAGCAAGCACCTGCGGGTGGAGAAGTGGATGTACAAGGCCGTCGGGGCCAACCCCGACACCGAGATGCGCTGGCCCGCGTACCTGCGGGGGGTCCTCGCGTTCTCGCTGGTGAGCGTGCTGTTCCTGTACCTGTTGCAGCGGGTGCAGGGGGCACTGCCCGGATCGCTCGGGTTCGCGTCGATCGACCCGGACCAGGCGTTCAACACGGCCGCCTCCTTCGTGGCCAACACCAACTGGCAGTCGTACTACGGCGAGCAGGCCATGGGCCACGTCGTACAGACCGGTGGCCTGGCGGTCCAGAACTTCGTCTCGGCCGCCGTCGGCATGGCCGTCGCGGCCGCTCTCGTACGGGGCTTCGCCCGCTCGCGCACCGGTGAGCTCGGCAACTTCTGGGCCGACCTGGTGCGCGGCACGGTCCGCATCCTGCTGCCGATCTCGGTCGTCGGTGCGATCGTCCTGGTCGCGTGCGGCGCCATCCAGAACTTCTCCGGCATCCACGAGGTGGGCCAGTTCGCGGGTGACACCCAGCAGTGGAACGGCGGCGCGGTCGCCTCGCAGGAAGTCATCAAGGAGCTCGGGACCAACGGCGGCGGCTACTTCAACGCCAATTCCTCCCACCCCTTCGAGAACCCCAACGGGCTCTCCAACCTCTTCGAGATCTTCCTGATCCTCGTCATCCCCTTCGCGCTGACCCGCACCTTCGGCCGCATGGTCGGCTCGATCCGGCAGGGTTACGCGATCCTCGGCACGATGGCCGTCATCTGGCTCGGCTTCACCCTGCTCATGTGGGCCACCGAGTTCGCCGGCAAGGGCCAGGCCTTCGAGGTCGCGGGCGGCGCCATGGAGGGCAAGGAGACCAGGTTCGGCGTCGCCGCCTCGTCGATCTTCGCGGTCGCCACCACGCTGACCTCGACCGGCGCGGTCAACTCGTTCCACTCCTCGTACACCGGCTTCGGCGGCGGCATCACCATGCTGGGCATGCAGCTCGGCGAGATCGCGCCCGGCGGTGTCGGCTCCGGCCTCTACGGCATGCTGATCATGGCGATCATCGCGGTGTTCATCGCCGGACTGATGGTCGGGCGGACGCCCGAGTACCTGGGCAAGAAGATCGGCACCCGCGAGATCAAGTTCGCCGCGTGCTACATCCTCGTCACCCCGGCACTGGTGCTCTGCTTCACCGGCGCGGCGATGGCCCTGGACACCCCGGCCACCTCCATGACGAACTCCGGCGCACACGGCTTCTCCGAGATCCTGTACGCCTACACCTCAGGCGCCAACAACAACGGCTCCGCCTTCGCGGGCCTGAACGCCGACACGCAGTGGTTCAACTCGACGATCGGCATCGCGATGCTGCTCGGCCGGTTCCTGCCCATGGTGTTCGTCCTGGCACTCGCCGGATCGCTCGCCGAGCAGACGCCCGTACCCAAGACGGCAGGCACGCTCCGTACCGAAAAGCCGCTGTTCACGGGCCTGTTGGTCGGCACGATCATGATCATCACCGGTCTGACGTACTTCCCCGCGCTGTCCCTGGGACCGCTCGCGGAGGGGCTGGCGTCATGACCGCCCACACGAAGTACTCGGAAACGAAGTACTCGCAGAAGAAGCAAGAGGAGTCCGGCGCCGCTATGCCCACCTCCACCTCCAGTTCCACGTCCTCTTCGAGCTCGGCCGCCGACCCGGCCCTCGCACCGCACAGCGACCTTCCCCCCGGGCAGCACGCCGAGCGGGGCAAGGTGGGCGCGGGGCTGTTCGACCCGGGGCAGCTGCTCAAGTCGCTGCCGGACGCGATCCGCAAGCTGCACCCCCGGGTGATGGTCAAGTCCCCCGTGATGTTCGTGGTGCTGGTGGGGTCGGTGGTCACCACCGTCCTCGCGATCATGAACCCGGGCGACGGGTTCGGCTGGGCGATCACCGCCTGGCTGTGGCTGACGACGATCTTCGCCAACCTGGCCGAGGCCGTCGCCGAGGGCCGGGGCAAGGCGCAGGCCGACACCCTGCGCAAGGCCAAGACCGACACCGTCGCCCGCCGTGTGGTGGGAAAGAACAGCATCGGTACGAACGAGGAGCGGGTGCCCGGCACCGACCTGCGCATCGGCGACCTGGTCGTCTGCGAGGCCGGGGACATCGTCCCGGGCGACGGCGACGTCGTCGAAGGTGTGGCATCCGTCGACGAGTCCGCCATCACCGGCGAGTCCGCGCCGGTGATCCGCGAGTCCGGCGGCGACCGGAGCGCCGTCACCGGCGGTACGAAGGTGCTGTCCGACCGCATCGTCATCAAGATCACGACGAAGCCCGGCGAGACCTTCATCGACCGCATGATCAACCTGGTCGAGGGCGCCGCCCGGCAGAAGACGCCCAACGAGATCGCGCTGAACATCCTGCTCGCCTCGCTGACCATCGTCTTCCTGCTCGCCGTCGTCACCCTCAAGCCCTTCGCGATCTACGCGGGCGCCGACCGGCAGACCTCGATGATCGTGCTCACCGCGCTCCTGGTCTGCCTCATCCCGACCACCATCGGCGCCCTGCTCTCCGCGATCGGCATCGCGGGCATGGACCGCCTCGTCCAGCGCAACGTACTGGCCATGTCGGGACGTGCGGTGGAAGCCGCCGGTGACGTCTCGACTCTGCTGCTCGACAAGACCGGCACCATCACCCTCGGCAACCGGCAGGCCGCCGAATTCCTCCCGGTCAAGGGCACGACCGAGGCCGAACTCGCCGACGCCGCCCAGCTGTCGTCCCTCGCGGACGAGACCCCCGAAGGCCGTTCCGTCGTCGTACTGGCGAAGGAGAAGTACGGGCTGCGGGAACGCCACCAGGGCGAACTGGTGGGCGCCCACTGGGTGGAGTTCACCGCACAGACCCGGATGTCGGGCGTGGACGTGGACGGGCACAAGGTCCGCAAGGGCGCGACCGGCTCGGTGGTGGCGTGGGTCAAGGAGCGCGGCGGCGTCGTCGCCCCCGACGCACAGGTGCTCACCGACCTGATCTCCCAGGCGGGCGGTACCCCGCTGCTGGTCGCCCGCGAGGACGCGGAGCACGGCGCACGGGTGCTCGGCGTCATCCACCTCAAGGACGTCGTCAAGGAGGGCATGCGCGAGCGGTTCGACGAGCTGCGCCGCATGGGCATCAAGACCGTCATGATCACGGGCGACAACCCGCTGACCGCCAAGGCCATCGCCGAAGAGGCGGGCGTCGACGACTTCCTCGCGGAGGCGACGCCCGAGGACAAGATGGCGCTGATCAAGCGCGAGCAGGCCGGCGGCAAGCTGGTCGCGATGACCGGCGACGGTACGAACGACGCGCCCGCGCTCGCCCAGGCGGACGTCGGCGTGGCCATGAACACCGGCACCTCGGCCGCCAAGGAGGCCGGGAACATGGTGGACCTGGACTCCAACCCGACCAAGCTCATCGAGATTGTCGAGATCGGCAAGCAACTCCTCATCACCCGTGGCGCGTTGACGACCTTCTCGATCGCGAACGACGTCGCGAAGTACTTCGCGATCATCCCCGCGATGTTCGCGGTGGCCTACCCGTCGCTCGACAAGCTCAACATCATGGGCCTGGCCTCGCCGGAATCCGCGATCCTGTCGGCCGTCATCTTCAACGCGCTGATCATCATCGCCCTCGTACCGCTCGCCCTGAAGGGCGTCCGCTACCGGCCGACCAGCGCGGACAAGATGCTCCGCCGCAACCTCGGGATCTACGGGCTCGGCGGACTGATCGCCCCGTTCATCGGCATCAAGATCATCGACATGCTCATCTCCCTCATCCCCGGGCTGGGCTAACTCAGAAAGCGTGTTGATCACGTCATGAACAACTCCCTTGGCAGCAACTCCCTGGGACGCAACGCCCGGTTGATCGGCGCCGGCCTGCGCGCGCTCATCGTCCTGACGGTCCTGTGCGGGGTGATCTACCCGCTCGCCATCACCGGTGTCGCCCAGGCGGTCTTCCCCGACAAGGCCAACGGTTCCGAGATCAAGGACGCGGACGGCAAGGTCGTCGGCTCCTCGCTGATCGGCCAGAGCTTCAACCTCCCCAAGAAGAACCCGGACGACCCGGAGGAGGCGGCGGTCCCGGACCTCAAGTGGTTCCAGCCGCGCCCCTCGGCCGGCCTCGGCAGCAACAGCGTGAACACCCAGTACTCGCTGCTGCTGTCCGGCGCCACCAACAAGTCCGGTGACAACGAGGACCTGATCAAGGCGGTCACCGACGCCAAGGCCGCGGTCGTCGCGGACAACGCCACGGCGACGTACAAGGTCAGCCCCGCCGACATCCCGGCCGAGGCCGTCACCTCGTCCGCCTCGGGCCTCGACCCGCACATCTCCCCGCAGTACGCACAAATCCAGACGCACCGCGTCGCGGAGAAGAACAAGCTGGCCGTCGCGGCGGTCGAGCGCCTGGTCAAGCAGCACACGGACGGCCGGATCCTCGGCTTCGTGGGCGAGCCGCGGGTGAACGTACTGGAGCTGAACGTCGCGCTCACGGAACTCGTGAAGGCGAAGTCCGCGGGCTGATGCACTTACCGGACGAGGACAGGACACCGTGGGCGGGCCCGGCAGCAGACGACTGCCGGGCCCGCCCACGGGCATTTCGGAACCAGATGACGAAGTCGCACGAAGAGGAAGGCAGCGCGCCGATGAGCCGGGTTCTGTTGGTGGAGGACGATCCACAGCTCGCACGGTTCCTGGAGATCGGCCTGCGGGCCCGTGAGTACGTGGTGGACGCCGCCCCCGACGGAGCAACCGCCCTGCGGCTGGCGGCGGTTGGGGCACCCGAGGTGATCCTGCTCGACCTGGGACTGCCCGACATGGACGGCGTGGACGTCATCAGGGCGCTGCGCGGCTGGAGCAGGGTCCCGATCGTGGTGCTCTCCGCCAGGCAGGCGGCCGAGGAAAAGATCCGGGCGCTGGACGCGGGGGCCGACGACTACCTGACGAAACCGTTCAGCATGGGCGAACTGCTGGCCCGGCTGCGGGCCTCGACCCGGCGCGGACCGGCAGCCGGGTCCTCCTCGGGCGAGCCTCCGCCCGGCGCCGCCCCACCGGCCGACCGGCTGGTGGTGACCACCGCCACCTTCACCGTCGACCTGTTCGCCAAACGGATCAGCCGCGAGGGCACGGAGCTACGGCTGACGCCGACCGAGTGGCACCTGCTGGAGATCCTGGTACGCGAGCCCGGCCGGCTCATCAGCCAGCGCAGGCTGCTCCACGAGGTCTGGGGGCCCCGGCACAGCGGCAAGACCAACTACCTGCGGGTGTACATGGCCCAGTTGCGCAGGAAGCTGGAGGCGGACCCGTCCCGGCCGAGGCACTTCATCACCCAGCCGGGTATGGGGTACCGCTTCGAGCCGTAAGCCCGTGAGCCCGTGAGCCCGTGAGCCCGCGCGCCGGCCTGCCCGGCCCGCGGTTGAGGTGTCTGCGGGTTAGCGGGACGGGTGTGGGGGCGCACGGGGGGCGCGTCTGGCTGGATCGGCTTATCGAACGCAGATTCGTTCCGTTGGAATGAGTGCCGGGCAACTGCCAGCAGCAGACTCGTTGTTGACATTTCTATCGATGGCGGGAAACCGGCGCCGCCGGTCCATACCAGTCGACATGGCCGCTTCTTACCGTGCCGCTTTCCTGCGGAGTTCCGGTATCCGGAAACAGATGCATGAATCGGATGTCCGGAAAGCGTGGACAGCCAATTGATGGGTGTGACAGGTGTGGTTTGCCGGGTGGCCGGCCGGTGGTTGTCCGGTCTCGCGCCCCCATGTCGGGTATCTGCTGAGTTTCGGACATACATTCCGTGGCGGCTGGTCGGTGAATGGAAAAGCCCTAACGTGGTCCCAGCACGCAGAGCTGACTGCCACTCAAGTTCGGCTCCGGCTGTGCGCAGAAGTGTGTGGGGAAGCGCAAGTGAAAACGCAGGGGGGATTGCTGGGGGAGGGGGGTCTATCCGCTGTTCATCCATCGTCCGTTACACGGATGCCTTCGGGACGCTGCGGGATGCCGTGCCTTTTTTCTCGGGCACCGGCCCGCTGCGCGCTGCCCGATGCCGTGATGAGTGACGTACGTGCGGACAGATACATATCCGAAGGACTCATAGGAGACCCGGTGACGGAATCTAGGTCGGTGAAGCCCGCGGGGGGCCAGGGAGAATTACTGGCCGGGGGGCAAGGGGAGTTGCTGCTCGACGCGTTTGATGCACAGGTGTTCCGGGAGAGTTCGGAATCCGTGCTCGCCAAACTCGAAAAGCATCTCGCGGACCAGGCGATCAAGGGACTCGAACTGGTCGACCCTGCGCGGCTCACCGAAACGGCACGGTCCCTGATGACCGATGAGACCACCAGTATCGCCGATTTCGACGAGGAGAAACTGAACGCGATCGTCGACCTGTACGTCAGGACCGGCATCCCGGTCCACTCGCCCGGCTACATGGGCCGGCAGTTCTCCGGGGTGGTGCCGCTCGGCGGGGTCGTCGACTTCGTCAGCTCGGTGGTCAACCAGCCCTCCTCCTTCTACGAGGCCGGTCAACTGCCCAACGTGGCCGAGCGGATCATGGCCGACGAGCTCAACCGGTTCATCGGCTGGGAGCGCGGCAGCTTCGACATGGTCACCACGTCCGGCGGCTCGCTGGCCAACCTGACGGCCCTGCTCGCCGCCCGCAACCAGCGCTTTCCCGAGTACTGGACCCGGGGCGGCGCAGGACTCGAAGGGCGCGGCAGGCCCGCGGTGGCCGTCGGCGCGGACGTGCACTACAGCGTCTCGCGGGCGGCCGGCGTGATGGGCATCGGCGAGGACCAGCTCGTCCGGCTGCCGCTCAACGCCGACCAGCAGATCTGCCCGGAACAGGCCGGTCCGGTGCTGGACGCGGCCGAGGCACGCGGCCTGGAGGTGTTCTGCCTGGTCGCCTCGGCCGGCACCACCTCGGTCGGCGCCTTCGACCCGCTCGACGCACTCGCCGACCTCGCACACGAGCGGAACATCTGGCTCCATGTCGACGGCGCGCACGGCGCCAGCCTGCTCGTCTCGGAACGGCTCCGCCGGAAACTGCACGGAATCGAGAAAGTGGATTCCCTGGCGTGGGACGCACACAAAATGATGTTCGTGCCCGCACCGTGCACACTGCTCTTCTACCGGAACAAGGAACACAGCCGGGGCGCATTCCGCCAGAAGGCAAGTTATGTGTTCGACGAGGAACAGGACATCTACACCGCACTCGACAGCGGCGACAAGAACTTCGAGTGCACAAAACGCCCCATGATCATGCCGCTGTGGGTGCTCTGGTCCATGTACGGCAGGGCGCTCTTCGCCGAAAAGATAGAGCACCTCTGCCAGTTGACGCAGGACGCCTACGAGGTCATCGCGACAGAAAGCGATTTCCGGACCGTGCACCGTCCGGAAGCGAACATCATGTGCTTTCGGTACGCACCCGAAGGGCTCGCCCCGGAAAACGTCCACCGCCTCCAGGAGGACATCCGGAACCGGGTGAAGTTCGCGGGAAACTTCTTCATCTCCAAAGTGAACGTGGACGGAGTGGCAGCCCTCCGCGTCGTGATGATGAATCACCGCATCACCGTGGAGAACTTCCGCATGATGCTCCGCGAGGTCCGGAAATCGGGACAAGAGCTGATGGCCGAGTACGGGCAAGGCAACCAGGAAGACGAAGGGACACAAGAGTGAGCACAGTGAACGCCCCGCACGTCCCGCACGACACCCGGAATCCCGGCAAGGCCCAGGAACTGGCCGAGCGGCTGATTCCCGAGCAGGAATTGCGGCCCGAGTCGATCGACGCCGTAGCGGTCCTTCCCTCCTTCGTAGAGAAGATGCGCGAATGCGAACGCGCATGCGGGGCGACGTACAGCGAGTTGTCGCACGAGATCCAGGACGCGCTGGTGCTGCGCAGGCTCCAGCAGATGATCCACACCGTGCAGCTCAACCCGCTGTGGCGCGACCGGCTCGCCGGAGCCGGGATACTCGACGCCCCCGCCTCGTACGAGGAGTGGCAGGACATACCGCTCTCCGACAAGGACGTCCAGCGCGACTTCCTGATGGGCGCGCGGCCCGGCCTGGTCGTGCCGCTCGGCCGGGGCGGCTTCGAGGTCGTCGCCAGTGGTGGCACCAGTGGCGGCAGCCCGCTGGAGGTCGTCTACTCGCTGCGCGAACTCCAGGACACGTACGAGATCGCCGGCCGCTTCATGGGCGTCCACCAGCTCGGCCGCTACCTCACCGGAAGCGACCCCAAGTGGCTGCTCACCACCCTCGCCGACTACCAGATGTGGAGCAGCGGCACCATGGTCGGCGGGGTGCTCCAGAGCGTGCCCGGCGTCAACTACATCGGGGCGGGCCCTGTCACCGCGCCCGTCCTTGAGCACATGTTCTCCTACCGGGGCCCCAAGGCGCTGATGGGCATCACGGCGGGCATCGCGATCCTCGCCGAGCTCGGCGCCGGGATGTCCCAGGAGGCCAAGGAGAGCTTCCGCGTCGCGCTGTACGGCAGCGGAGTACTGCCGCAGCGCAAGCGGACCGAGCTCCTCGCCATGTACCCGAACCTGTCCATCCTCAGCTACTTCGCCGCCACCCAGGCCGAGACCCTCGGTCTGCAACTCGACGCGGACAGCCCCTACTTGGCGTCCGTACCCGGTCTGCACCTGGTCGAGATCGTGGACGAGGAAGGCCGCTGGGTGAAGGAGGGCGAGGAGGGCGAACTCGTCGTCACCCGGCTGCACGCCCACGAGGCACCGCTGCTGCGGCTCAAGCTGGGCGACCGGATGATCCGCCGGCCCCGGATCGACGAACCCGGCCTGAAGACCCAGCAGTTCGAGTTCGCCGGCCGCACCGGTGAGGTCCTGCACCTCAACGACAGCCAGTACTCGGCCGCCCGCGCCTACGAGGCCCTGCGCGACGCGCTCAGGGCGGCGGGCGCGGTCGACCTCGACGAGGTCGCCCACGAGTTCCAGTTCGCCAACCACCGCGAGTCCAAGACCCTCACCCTCTACGCCTCGGTCGACGACGTCATCTCCACCAACTTCCGTACGGAGTCGGCGCTCGGCCCCTACGGACTGCGGGAGGTGTTCCTCGGGGCGCTGCCGAGCTCGCTGTCGCTGTTCAACCACGGCGAGGCCAACGCCGCCTCGATCGACAGGACCGGCTACCGGTTCCAGCTGGTGTTCGTGCCCCGGCACGCGCCGGAGATCGAGCGGACCGCGGTCGGCAAGGTGCCGCTGGTACGCGACCGCGGCTGATCCCGCGCGCCGTGATCCGCGGCCCGTGAACCGCACCCCGTGACCCGCAACTCCTGACCCCCAACGCACGGATGGAGTCACAGTGAGCAATAAGCATCAGGTCAACATCATCGCCGTGGTGGATGTCATCGGCGCCCTCTCGGACAGGTCGCTGCTGAACGGAAACATCTCCCTGGTCGACAACGGCGACTACCAGAGCAGGGCCCAGGGCACCCCGGAGCTGGTCACCATCGTCAGGCCCGGCCAGGTCGTGCAGTGGACCGTCCTCGCGCTCGACCTCCAGACCCCGGTGGACATCAAGAGCATCACCTTCCTGGGCCAGGACGGCCAGGCCCACCCCGACGGGGCCGCCCACCGCTCCGAACCGCAGTCCGCCGACGAGGTCCCCGAGGCCGACAGCGACAAGCTGGACCTGGACGTGTGGAGCGGCATCGTGCCGCAGCTGCCGCCCGGCGTCGCGCACAAGTACCGCCTCGAACTCCAGATGTACGAGGGCGAGTTCAGCACACTGCACATCGACTCGCCGGCGCTGATGTGCGTGTAGCCGGGAAAGCACCCGTCGCCCACAGCACCCGTTCACCGTCCCGACCGGAGGAACAGCCATGCCCCAGCAGTTAGCGATCATCGTGCTCGTGGACGTCGGCAATGCGCTGGAGTCCAAATCGCTGCAGGAACACACCTACCTCTTCGACAACATGAAGCTCCACGGCTCCGCCGGCCAGGGCACCAACGGACTGGTCACCGCCATCAACGGCTCGTACTGGAGCGACGGCTCGCAGGCCAGCGAGCAGGTGCTCAACTGGCTCCCGTACAGCCTCGGTTCGATCCCGCCGACGGTCCCGCGCGGTTACGAGGCCGACCGGGCCAGGCAGAGCGACGAGGCCGCCCTCGACGAGCTGGACCAGTTGGTCGCCTCCGATCCCGGCACCAGCGAGGAGACCGCCGCCGAACTCGCCCGCATCCGCAGGACCGCGGGCACCCGGATCAAGACCACCCGCCGCACCCAGGGGCGGCTGTCCGGACAGAAGGTCATCGACGTGACCGGCAAGGTCGTCAGCGACGACGCCGGCGCGCACAGCTACCCCGCTCCCGTGATCACCGACATCTACGGCGAGGCGGTCGACGAGAAGATCATGTACCCGGCGGAGTACGGCTCCCCGGACCTGGTCACCGACGGCTGGTACTGGTCGGCCACCGTCGACAGCTCGCGCCCCGGCACCTACGCGTACACGATGCGCATCCAGCTCCACAAGCTGGTGCAGCAGGCGGGCGAGACCCTCTGGGAGCCGGTCAACCTGACCGTCGACTCCGCCCTCAGGATCACCACCGAGCCCAAGCGCAACGCCTTCACCAAGGCGGGACTCGGCATGCTGCCGATCCCGACCTCGCGCGGATGACCGCCACGGGCCCCGAGAAGGTCCCGGCGACCCGACGACGTACCAAGGACAAGGAGGAACGGATGGCCGGCAAGGCGATACTGCGTGACAACGGGGTGCGGCGACCGATCTCGATCACCGCGGTGGTGGACGTCGTGGGCGCCCTCGCGTCCGGCAGCACGCAGGGGCACCTCTACCTGTACGACACCAACCTGGCGGGCGGCTCCACCGGCTTCGGCACCGAGCAGCTGCGCACCTCGATCAAGCGCGGCGACCAACTCCTTTGGAACGTACTGGCGTTGGAGTGCGAAGCGTATGTCACCATCGACGACGTCGTGATCGACCCGGCGATCTGCGAGCCGGTCCGCAAGGTCTACCCCGGCACCGACGTCGCCTACTGGATCGGCACCGTCAAGACCGATGAAGTCGAGAACCTCGAATACGAGTTGAAGTTCCGAGTGGGTACGAGGACCGAGCCCGTCACCAGTTCCCTGACCCCGTCCCTGGTGGGTGCGCGCGCCGCCGCGACCGCCCGGAAGGAGAAGCGATGACCCCCCGAGCCCGTACCTCAGGCAGCACGCTCACACCCGACCTCAGGGACGAGAGCGGCCACACCACGACCAGCGCCGCGGAACAGAAGCAGAACGCCGGCCAGCTCAACTCCGTACAGCTCAACATCGTCACGCTGATCGACCTGGAGAAGGCCGTCGAGAACAACTCGCTCGACGACGCCCTGTTCATGATGGACAACAGCGTCGGCGGCACCGGCCAGGGCACCCAGCACCTGGAAACGGTCGTCAGGCAGGGCCAGGTGATCAACTGGATCATCCGCCCCCTCGACATGGAGAAGCGCCTCGACGGCACCTGGCCGCCGATGCCGAAGATCAACAACATCGTGTTCCTCGACACCGAACTGGGCGACGAGGAGGACGTGGCAGAGCGCAAGATCTTCACCGAGCTGAAGATCTACGGCATGCCCGACAAGATGCGCTCGCCGCTGACACCCGTCTACTACTACTGGGCGGGCACCGTCCTGAGCACCGCCAAGCCCGGGGTCCACCGGTACCGGCTGCTGCTGGAACTGGAGAAGGAGAACTCGCGGGAGAAGGTGTACCTCCACACGGAGGAGAACCCGTCGATCCGGATCATCGGGCTCTGACGCGTACCGCATGACGCGTACCGCATGACGCGTACCGCATGACGCGTGCCTGATGACGTGCACCGTACGACGTGACGCGTCAGCCGACCGCCCGGGGGCCTGCCTCCGGGCGGTCGCCGGGTTCCGACGGCGGCGGCGGTCCAGCGTGTGGTTCTTCTTCTGCTGCGCGCCGCTGCTCCTGGGGGGACCGCTCGTCGGCTGAGGGGCCGAGGGACTGAAGGGACCGGGATTCCGACTCAGTCGCTACCGTGCGGATCCGCCGCCGCCCGGCACCCGCAATCCGCTGAGCAACCGGTCCAACGCCCGCTCCGCGTCGGCCAGTTCACGCGACGTACGGGCCGACCTGGCCAGCCACAGCGCGGCCTCGTTCATCGCGCCCGACAGCAGGCGGGCCAGCGGTTCCACCGGCTGGTCCTCGATGATCCCGGCCGATACGAGGGTGTCGAGCGCCTCCGCCAGGTGGCGGGCGGACGAGTCCTCGTCCATGGCCCGCCACTCGTCCCACCCCAGCACGGTCGGGGCGTCGACGAGCACGATCCGCCGCACCGTAGGGTCGGAACCGGCGGCCAGGAACGCCCGGCAGCCCGCCCGGAGTTGCTCCCACGGGTCGGTGTGCTGCTCGGCGGCCCCGGCCACCCGCTCGCCCAACTCCCGCTGCACTTCGGCGACCACGGCCCGGAAGAGTCCGGCCTTGCTCTCGAAGTGGTGGTAGGCGGCCCCCTTGGTGACCCCCGCCGCCTTTGCCACCTCGGCGAGCACCACGTCGTGGTAACCGTCGGCGGCGAACCGCAGACGCCCCTCCGCAAGCAGTGCGCGACGCGTCGCCGCGCGCTGTTCGGCCCTCGTCACGGTCATCCGCACTCACCCACTCGTACTCACCCCTACTCACCCGTACTCATTCGGCCTTCCCATTTCACGTACCCCGGGTATGCTAACCCCGAACTTCACGTACCTGGGGTATGCGAAACCCGGTGCGTGGAACCACGGAACATACGGAGGGGCAAGACATGACGAAGACGGCCGAGCTCGGCGGCTTCTACCCGGTGATCGCCACCCAGGACGTCGCCACGGCGCGCGACTTCTACGTCCGCCACTTCGGTTTCGAGGTGACCTTCGAGGCCGACTGGTACGTGAGCCTGCACCGCCCGGACGCCCCGCAGTACGAACTCGCCCTGCTCGACCACACCCACCCGACACTCCCCGAAGGACACCGCACCGCGCTCCGGGGCGGCCTCCTGCTGAACTTCGAGGTGGCCGACGCCGACGCCGAACACGACAGGCTGGTCGGCCGCGCCGGGCTGACCGAACTCCTCTCCCTGCGTACGGAGGAATTCGGCCAGCGCCACTTCATCGTCGCGGCACCCGACGGAGTGCTGATCGACGTGATCACACCCGTCCCGCCGACCGGCGAATACGCCGCCCAATACGCGGACGGCCACGCCGCACAGCTCTAGCGCGGGTCGGCCGCCAGGTGCTACTTCCGCCAGAACAAGTAGTGCGTGACACCGCTCGAACTGGGCACGACATCGCAGTGGAACCGGTCGCGCAGCTCGTCCGGCGACTCCCAGAGCCGCAGCCCGCTCCCGATCTTCACCGGCGCGACCGCCACGTGCAGCGTGTCCACGAGGTCGGCATCGAGGAACTCCCGGATCGTGCTGACCCCGCCGCCCAGCCGGACGTCCTTGCCCTGGGCCGCCGCCTTGGCCTGTTCGAGGACCTCGGCCGGTTCGCCGCCGACGAAGTGGAACGTGGTGTCCGACAGGGCGAAGGAAGGGCGCTCGTGGTGCGTCATCACGAACACCGGGGTGTGGAACGGCGGCTCGTCACCCCACCAGCCCTGCCACTCGTGGTCCTGCCACGGACCGCGCTGCGGGCCGAACTTGTTGCGGCCCATGATCTCGGCACCGATGTTGTGCGAGAAGTCCCGGGTCATGTAGTCGTCGAGGCCTCGGCTGCCCCCGGGGTCGGTGCGGTTGGGCCAGCTCGCCGTGGCACCGGCCCAGTACATCAACTCCTGGGGCCGCACGTTCCCGCCGAACGGGTTCTCCAGGGTCTGGTCCTCCCCGGCGGCGACCCCGTCACTGGAGACGGTGAAGTTCTGGACCTTCAACAGTTGTGTCACGTGTTCCTCCTGATGCGGTGGACAACGGTAGTGAGACTCCCCGGACCGGCAGAACTCATCGCCACGGACCGGATTGGTGGGTAACTATTTACCGGACCAAGGGAGTTGGCGCGCCATGGCGAAGAATCTGCTCGTCCTGCTCATCGTCTTCGGAGGCATCGGCCTGGTGTCCCTCCTGCCGATGTTCCTCATCGGCGCACCCAAGGAATGGTGCCGGACGTGCAAGCACCAGGCCGAGGACCACGCGGGTGGTACCGGTGGGTGCAGCGGCGACGACTTCCCGGTCGGCGAGTTCATCCCCAGCGGTACGTGCACGTGCTCGGCGTACGTACCCAGGCGCGGCGCCTGATCCGGGAAACGCGTTTCAGGGGAACTGCGGGCCGACGAGGGTGCGGAAGGTGTCGGCGGGGTCGTCGTCCAGGGCCGGGAGGCTGCCGCTCAGCTGGAGGGTGGCGAAGCCGTGGGCCAGGGACCAGGCGGCCAGGCCCGCGCGGCGGGTGGCGACGCCCGAGCGCAGGGCCGAGGAGGCGCGCTCCTTGGCGGCGATGAGTTCCGGCGCGTCGGTGTGCAGCAGCCGGGGCTGGAACATCACCTCGAAGTACCCCTGGTGCCCGAGCGCGAACTCCACGTAACGCACGCCCATTTCGCGCAACCGGTGCGGGCTGTCGGCCGGCACCGACGCCAGGGCGATGGCCAGCAGGTCGAACCCCTCCGTGGCGATGGCCGTCAGGAGTCCGGCCTTGTCCTTGAAGTGATGGGCGGGGGCGGCGTGCGAGACCTCGGCGCGGCGGGCGAGGTCGCGGAGGCTGATCGCGGCCACTCCGTCGTCGCGGACGACCTCCACGGCGGTGGAGAGGAGGGAGCGGCGGAGATCGCCGTGGTGGTAGGTGCTGGTGCCGGTTCCGGTGCTGGCCATGACAGCAGGCTATCCAATATCTAGTCGCCGACAAGTAGGCATTGACAAGTAGGCATTGACAAGATGGAGGAGCCGGAGCAATCTAGGCGCTGTCAAGTTAGTTGGTGACGGTCAACAGTCAAGGGAAGCGACATGACGCACAGCCTGAGCACCGTCCGACAGATGTGGCAGCTCCTGGAGCCGGTGCACGCCACGCTCTACTACGCCCCCGAGGCCACCGAGGAGGCCGCCGCCCTCGGCTACGCCACCGACGAGCGCTGGCCCCGCTACTTCGCCTACCGCGCCGCGCCGCTCGGCCCGGTGGGTCACCGGCTGGTCAACTCCCTCTTCTACAGCCTCAGCCCGCGCATGGCGGAGCGTTACGCGGCCCCCGCCTGGCACACCGCCGCGCCCGAGCAGGTGCTCAAGGCGCGGAGCAGGGCGATGGACCGCGCGCTGCGCAGGATGCTCGGCGACCGGACCGTATCGCCGGAGCTGCGCGAGGCCGCCGAACTCGCTCGCCGCGCCGCCCTCGCCGCCGAGACCGCGGGGCGCCCCATGGCCGCCGCCAACGCCGCCCTGCCCTGGCCCGACGCCCCGCACCTCGTGCTGTGGCACGCGGCCACGATCCTGCGCGAGCACCGCGGCGACGGCCATCTCGCCGCCCTCCAGGCCCACGGTCTGGGCCCCGTCGAATCCCTGGTCACGCACGCGTCCGTCGGAGCCGCGCCGGAAGAGGTCTTCGCCAGCCGGCAGTGGACCGACGAGGAGTGGGGCGCGGCCCGTGAACGACTCGTCGCCCGGGGCCTGCTTGAGCCCGACGGCAAAGCCACGACCGAGGGGGTCCGCGTCCGCAACGCCGTGGAGAAGCTCACCGACGAACTGGCCGCCGCTCCCTGGGACGTACTCACCCCGGAGGAGACGGCCCGGCTCGCCGACCTGCTCATGGCGCCCGTGCTCGACATCGTCGCCACCGGGATCCTCCCGGCACAGAGCACCCTCGGCATTGGCCTGACCTACGACCACCAGAGCCAGTGAGCGAGCCCGGCCCCCCGGCCCCCGCCGGCGTCAGTCGCCGGCGTCAGTCCGTGTCGCGCGGGTTGAACGACTTCGTGTCGACCGTCAGCGGTACGGGGAAGGCGCGCGCCACCTCGTCCCACCGCGTCAGCTTGAAGTTCGTGCCCGCCCGCTCGCCGTCCGCCGGGGTCGCCTCGCCGTCATGGGTGACCAGGAGGCCCTGGGGGAAGGAGCGGCCCAGCGGGACGTTGACCACGGTGGCGCCGTCGGAGTGCTGTACGCCGTCGGCGGCCGGACCGTCCTTGAGGGCGAAGGAGCCCAGGTAGGCGTTGTCGCCCTCGCGCCGGTACACGGCGAAGGTGTCGTCGCCCTGGCTGGAGGCGAGCACATAGCCCGTGCCGTCCTTCGCGTGGTAGACGGTGACGCCCTCCGCGTCGGCGGACAGGTGCTTGCCGCCGAAGCCGGGGTCGTTGGCCGTGTCGAGCACGCACTCCTCCTTGCCCGTGTCGTACGTCCACGGCGTCCCGTACTCCCGTACCCGGTCAAGCAGTCGGGGCTTGGCGAACTTCCCGTCGTCCAGCCGTACGCGCCACAGGCCGACGGCCTCCTGGGCCGCGTACAGCACCTGCTCCTCCTGGTCGACGGCCATCCCCTCGACCTGCGGGCGCTCGCCCGGGTCGGCGCAGGGGCGCCACTTCGTACCGTCGGGGAGGGTGAAGGAGTCCGGGAGGTTGAGGGAGTCCTTGGCGCGGTAGCCGACGCGGCCGTCCCGGTCCTCCAGCTCCAGGAGGCGCAGCCGGGTTTCCTCGCGCTGCGAGGCGACGACGTAGGAGCGGCCGTCGTCGGTGAACGCGGTCAGCCCGTACGCCGTGCGCTGGTCGTCCACCTGGGTCTCGTCGGCGGCGAAGACGGGCGCGACACCGGCCGCCGTCACGTCCTTGAGCGGCGGGCGGCCCGCCGCGACGGCCTTCGGGTCGATGGCGTAGGCGCGGATGCGGTCCCGGCCCCGGTCGCTCACCAGGGCCAAGTCCGTTTTGCGGCCGCCGAGTTCGAAGCCGTAGACGATGTCGACGTTGTTGAAGCGGCCGGGCGCGGCATCCGGGCCCGGCGCCTTCGGGGCCGCCAGGTGCTGGAGGCGCCGGCCGTTCAGCCCGTAGACGTCGAGGCCGGCTTCCTTCAGCGTGCCGATGACGATGCTGCGCCCCGGATCGGACGGGTCGACCCAGACGGCCGGGTCGTCGGCGTCGGCACTGCCGCCGGCCTCGTCGTCGTACACCGTGGGCGTCTCGACGCGGGCGGTGACGGACACCGGAGGCGGCGGAGGGGCGGCGGCCGGGGCGGCGGTCACGGTGAGGACGGCGGCGGCGGCCAGTGCACTGGACAGGGCGGAGACGCTCACGGTGCTCCTTGCGAGGGAAGGAAGGGGAGGGAGTGGGACATGCGGCGGGACGAGACGTTAGGGGCGGTCGGCGAAGGGGGGCGTACGGGCGGGTGAACGGCACGTGGCAGCCACCCGCCCACGGTCGGCGCGGGCGCCGGTCGTCCCGGCTTGCACCTCCCCTTACCGGAGGTCCTACGGTCCGAGGTCATGAAGATAGTTGTGCACGACACCGCCACCGCCATGCTCGATCTCCTCCAACTCCCGGTCGCCGAAAGGACCGACGCCCTCAAGGACCTGCTCGCCCCGCTCCAGGAAGCCATGGCCGCCGTCGGCGCGGGCGGCATCGACGCGGTGCGGATGCACACGGAGGGCAGCGGGTTCCCGCTCGACGGCGAGGACGACGAACGGCTGGCCGCCGCCGTGCGGCAGCTGCGGGACGCCGGGGTGTGGGACCGGATCGAGAGCTCCCTCGCCGAGGCGGCGGAGCGGCTGCTCGCGGAGGCACCGGCAGGCACGAAGACCCCCGACACGGTGCACGTACTCCTCGTCCTGGGCAACCCCGACGACCACCACCTGACCGTACGCAGCGGCGGCTACTTCGGCCTCGGCGGCTTCCCCGGCGCCATCCACCTGGCGATCTGGCCCACCGAACGGAGCCTGGCGAGGATCGCCCACGCCGCCGCCCACGAGCTCCACCACAACGTGCGCTACGCCAACGTCGTCTGGAACCCCATGGCCGTCACGGTCGGCGAGATGATCGTGGCCGAGGGCCTCGCGGAGGCGTTCGTACGCGACCTCACGGGCGAGGAGGGCGCGATGGCGCCGTGGACGACCGCGCTTCCCGCACCGGAACTGGAGGCGGCCCGCGCCAAGATCGTGTCCGGCATCGACGTGTCCGGCATGCAGAACCTCACCGCGTACGTCCACGGCGACGCCACCGCCGAGCTGATGGGCCAACAGCCGGTCGGCCTCCCGGACTTCGCGGGGTACGCGGTCGGCCTGGGCATCGCGGACGCACACGTCGCGGCCTCGGGCATGACCGCCGGTGCGAGTGTGGCGCTGGAGGCGGAGGTGGTGCTGAGGAACGCGGGGGTCCGGGGAGAGGGGTGAGGGAGTGGGCGGGGGAGCGGGCGGGGGAGGCTGTCAGACTGGGCGGATGTCCCGAGACATCCACGCCCACGCAGCCGAACCGCCCCGCCCGGAGGACGACGCCACCGAGGGGCTCACGGACGGGCTCGCAGGCGGGCTCACCGAAGAGCTCACCGACGGGCTCACCGTGGGGCGTACGGCCGCCCTCGTCGGCGTCACCGTGAAGACCCTGCACCACTGGGACTCCATCGGCCTCGTGCGCCCCGGCGGTCGCACCTGGGCCGGGCACCGGGTGTACTCGGGCGAGGACATCGCCAGGCTCCACCGTGCCCTGGTCTACAAGGAGTTGGGCTTCCCGCTCGCCGAGATCGTCCGGATCCTCGACGCCCCCGACGTCGACGCCCACGAACACCTGCGCCGACAGCGTTCCCAGCTCGTCGACCGGATCTCCCGCCTCCAGGGCATGGTCTCCGCCGTCGACCGCATGATGACGGCGTCGAAGCCCGGTATGCGGCTGACCCCGCAGGAACAGGTCGAGATCTTCGGCGCCGACTGGCAGCCCGCCTGGGAGGAGGAGGCCGAGGCCCGCTGGGGCGACAGCACGCAGTGGGCGCAGTACGCGGAGCGCGCCGCCGCGAAGACCCGCGAGGACTGGCAGGAGACGGCCGCCGGGACCGAGGCCCTGCACGCCGACCTCGCCGCCGCGAAACGCCGCGGCGTCACCCCCGGCTCCGCCGAGGCGGACGCCCTCGCGGAGCGGCACCGCGCGTCGATCTCGCAGTACTTCGACTGCACGCGGTCCATGCATGTCTGCATCGGGCGGATGTACGTCACCGAACCGGGCTTCGCCGAGAACTTCGACACGATCGAACCCGGCCTGGCCCACTGGCTGCGCGACGTGATCTTCGCGAACGCGCAGGCCCACGGCATCGACCCCAAGTCCGCGACCTGGGAGTGAACGACTACCGCCCGGGCTCCGGCATCCGTACGACCGCCTTGCCGCCGTCCAGATCCACCGTGGTCCGGTTCGGCGGGGCGCCGTCCTCCTCGTCGTCGCGCAGCAGGAGCGAGGACTGGCGCTCCTTGAGCTCGTTCTGCTTGCCGGGGGAGAAGGAGGCGTGCAGCTGCTCGAAGCCGGTGGCGGAGATCTGGCCCTGCCGCGCGCTGTTCCGCCAGGGCAGCACCCCCGAACGCCCCGCGCGCAGCAGCAGCTGATCGACGAGCGCGAGGACCGTCAGCAGGATGACCAGTCCCGGCAAGGTCATGAAGACGGCGAATTCCATGCCACCAGTGTGCCTCGGCGCGAACCGGAGCGGTACGCCGCGTCCGAGGACTGTGACGTTCCTGGACTGTTGCGTCCCCTCCGTCCGGCGCCCGGTACAAGATCGCTAGAGTGATCGCCCCGCACGGCTCGACCGGGCCGTGAACTCCCGTGCCAGGAGGCCGACTTGGAACCCCGGATACGACCACGAGTCTCGGCGTACGCCCTCGCCACCACGGAGGACCGGCTCCTGCTGACCCGCCTCTCCGAAGCCTCGCCGGTCTTCGCGCCCGGCCTGTGGCACCTGCCCGGCGGCGGCATCGACCCGGGCGAGCAGCCGCGCGAGGCGCTCGTGCGTGAGGTGTACGAGGAAACCGGTCTTGAGGTCCTCGACGCGCGCCTCGTGGACGCCCGTTCCTACACGGCTCACCGACTCGGACTGAGCCACCACCTGGTGGGCCTCTTCTTCGCCGTCGAGCTGAAGCCGGGCCCGCCTGCCGTGACCAAGACGGACGACTCCACCTCGGAGGTCGCGTGGCTGCCGGTGGCGGGGCTGGACGAATCGACGCTGTCCCCGGCAGCGTCGGACGGCTTGTCGATCCTGGCCTCGCTCCAGGGCTGACTCTCGCGCGGTTTCACCGGCCGGTGCCGTGGGCCCGCGCTGCGGCGTGCGGTGCTCCGTACCAGCGCCAGTCCGTCCGGCGGGGCCGACCGGGGCTCTCCGTGCGGCCGGTGGCCCATAGGAGTGTCGGCCATGCGGCTTCGGTACGGGATACGTCCGGGAACAGGCGGTCCAGAGCGAGGGCGGGCAGGTGCGGCGGAGGCTGGAGGCCCCGGTCGAGGTCGAGGTCGCGGTCTCGGCCGAGGTCTCGGTCGAGGCCGAGACGGAGCCCCCGCGCGATGTCGTACGTGTGGACGAGGGTCTCCACGATCCCCATCGCCGCGAACCCCGCCGGATCCGAGGCGCCGAACACGTGGGGAGCCAGGGCCGCCGGGTCGGCGGTGTCGACAGCGGCGGCGAGCAGCCCGCCGCACGCCTCCACCGCGATCAGGAGCCCCTCGGGGCCTGCGGCCGGGTCGCCGAAGACGACGTTCGCCGGGCCGTCGGCCCGGTCACGGGTGAGGCGCAACGGCACCCGTGGTGTGCTCATCGGCCGTACGAGACCGAATCTCAGGGCATACGTGACGAGGTCGTCCACGAGGTGTTCCAGGGTCTCCCGGCACGACCACTCCAACTCACCGGCACGTCCCTCCCATGCGGCCGCCGGGACTCCGGAGAGGGTGCGCACGCAGTACGCGACGGCCTCACGGACGTGCTCGCCACGCAGGGGCCCGCTGCTGGGCTGTAGTGGGTGTGGTGGATGTGACATGCGGGGCAGCGTAACGGCAGGGGCTCAGCCGCCCCCGCCCGGTGTCACCAGCCCGGTCTCGTACGCCACGACCACGGCCTGGGCGCGGCTGGCCAGGCCGAGTTTGGACATCGCCCGGTTGAGGTGGGTCTTGACGGTGGCGCCGCTGATGAACAGCCGTTCCGCGATGGAGGAGTTGGACAGTCCGTGCGCGGCGAGCCGGAGCACCTCCACCTCGCGGTCGGTGAGCAGCTCCAGATCGGCGGGCGGCGACAAGGGAGGCAGGGCGGGCAGCTCGCCGGCACGCGCATCGCTCGCAGCCTCAGCCCTCTCCCTCTCCCCCTCGGCGCGCTGCGCGAACGCCTCGACCAGGCGGCGCGTGACGCTCGGCGCGAAGAGCGAGTCCCCGCCCCGTACGGCAGCGACCGCCGCGAGGAGCCGTTCCGGCCCGGAGTCCTTGAGCAGGAACCCGGACGCCCCGGCGCGCAGGGCCCCGTACACGTACTCGTCGAGATCGAAGGTCGTCAGTACGAGGATCCGAGGGGCCGGGTCGACGGCCTCGGCGAGGATCTTCTCGGTGGCGACGATGCCGCTCATGCCGGGCATCCGGATGTCCATCAGGATGACGTCGGGCCGCAGCCGACCGGCGAGTTCGACGGCTTCGGCACCGTCGCCCGCCTCGCCGACCACCTCGAAGCCGGGAGCGGCGCGCAACAGGCCGACCAGTCCGGCCCGGATGAGGAACTGATCGTCAACAACCAGCACCCGAGCGGCGGCTGTCTCTGTCATGCGACCGCTGTCATGCGACGCGCCCGGGGGTACTCATGGCGTGGGGTCGTCCTCCCGTCGAACGGCCCGTGGGGAGGTCGGCAGGACGAGGCGGACCTCGTAGCCGTCGCCGTCGTCACCGTGCGGGCCGATGTTGATCGTTCCGCCGTAGAGCTTGGCGCGCTCGCGCATTCCAATCAAGCCGTGGCCGCCCGGAGAATGCGCGGTGAGGCGCTTTCCGGCCGGTCCGTCGCCGGGTACGGCAACCCCTTCGGCCGGCGGTGCGCCATTTGTCACGATGACGGCCACTTCATGTGCCTCGTACCGCAGTTGTACGAGGGTGGCGGCGGCGGGGGCGTGCTTGACGACGTTCGTCAGGGCCTCCTGGACCACCCGGTAGGCGCACAGCTCCACCCCGGGCGCGAGCGGACGCGGATCGCCCGCCACCCGCAACTCGACGGGAATGCCCCCGCTCCGGATCCGCTCCACCATGTCCGCGAGCCGCGCGAGCCCGGGCATGGGTGCGTCGGGAGCGTCGTCCCCCACGGAACGGCCGGGGCTGTCGCGGTGGCGGTCTCCCTCGTCCTCGTCGGAACGCAGCAGCCGCAGCATTCTGCGCATCTCCTCCAGGGCCTCCGTACTGGTGCCGGAGATCGTGGCCAGGGCGGCGCGCGCGGTCGGCGGATCGGAGTCCAGGACGAAGCGGGCGAGCCCGGACTGTACGGAGATCACCGACATGTGATGGGCGACGACATCGTGCAACTCCCGTGCTATCCGCCCGCGTTCGGCCGCCACTTCCCTGCGTGCCCGCTCCTTCTGCTCGGCGCGGAGGTAGCGGGCCAGTTCGGCGGACCGCCGGGCGGTGAACCCGAACCGCCACACCGCCGCGGGCCACACCAGGGCCTGCGCGAGGACGGAGGGCATGGAGGACTCGGGCTCCAGCAGCCCGCCGTAGATCCACACGGCCGGCATCAGGGCCGCGCAGGCCACGGAGGTACGGGTGGGACGCAGCGAGGCGACGGTGTACACGGCGAGCATCGGCCCGGTGCAGGCGGCGACGGGCCAGTACCCGGCCGCGACGTACGCGAACCAACCCACATGCACAACAAGGCAGTTGACGACCGGCATACGGGTCCGGAAGGCGACCGGCAGGGTGGCGACGCCCAGCAGCACGTACCCGAGGAGATCGAGCGCCGGCCACCCCTGCCGCACGGACTCCTGCCCGAGCAACACGGCAACGGTCGCCTGCGCCACGGCGAGCAGGGGATCGAGGTACCGGGAATCGGGCCGCGGGAGCCCAGGTGTGCGGAGGGCGCCGAGCGGCCCCCGGGAGCCGCTCTGCCGACGTCGTACGAAAGGAGAACGGATCCGCATCGACGCAGCGTAAGCGGGTGGCACACGCCGAACGTCAACCGGGTGACCTACCACGCCGGTTGCGGCCGGGCGCGACGTACCACGCTGGTTGCAGACGGAAGCGGCCTACCACGCTGGTTGCAGCCGGAGATCAACCCACCGCGGGACGCGCCCACCACCGCCCCGCGCATACCTTCTGCGACAAGCAGTGCGGGGGACGGCGCGGCGCGAGCGGCGCTGCACTGCGGCACGTACGGGCGTCACCGGGCCGCCAGGGGATCCGTGGGGGAGATCCGGGCCCGGTGACGCGACCGGACTCGTCCTGCGCGGCAGCCGCCTGCCTCAGCCCCCGACGTACTCCGCCAAGTGCTGGCCCGTCAGCGTCTTCGCCGATGCCACCAGGTCCGCCGGGGTGCCCTCGAAGACGATGTGGCCGCCGTCGTGGCCGGCGCCCGGGCCCAGGTCGATGATCCAGTCGGCGTGTGCCATGACCGCCTGGTGGTGCTCGACCACGATGACCGACTTGCCGGAATCGACCAACCGGTCCAGCAGGCCCAGGAGTTGTTCGACGTCGGCGAGGTGCAGGCCGGCGGTCGGTTCGTCGAGGACGTACACGCCGCCCTTCTCGGCCATGTGCGTGGCCAGCTTGAGGCGTTGGCGTTCGCCGCCGGAGAGGGTGGTGAGCGGCTGGCCCAGGGTGAGGTAGCCGAGGCCCACGTCCGCCAGGCGTTCCAGGATCCGGTGCGCGGCCGGGGTGCGTGCCTCGCCCTCCTCGAAGAACTCCTTGGCCTCCGTCACCGACATCGCGAGCACCTCGCTGATGTCGCGCCCGCCGAGGTGGTACTCCAGCACCGCCGCCTGGAACCGCTTGCCCTCGCACTCCTCGCACGTCGTCGTGACCCCGGCCATCATCCCCAGGTCGGTGAAGATGACGCCCGCGCCGTTGCAGTTCGGGCAGGCCCCCTCCGAGTTGGCGCTGAAGAGCGCCGGCTTCACACCGTTCTCCTTCGCGAACGCCTTGCGGATCGGGTCGAGCAGTCCGGTGTACGTCGCCGGATTGCTGCGCCGCGACCCGCGAATGGCACCCTGGTCGACCGATACGACACCCTCCCGGCCCGCCACCGACTCCTGGATGAGCGAGCTCTTTCCGGAGCCGGCCACCCCGGTCAGCACTGTCAGTACGCCGAGCGGGATGTCGACATCCACGTCCTGGAGGTTGTGCGATGTCGCACCCCTCACCTCCAGTACGCCGGTGTGCTCGCGCACCTCGTCCTTGAGCTTGGCCCGGTCGTCGAAGTGCCGGCCGGTGAGGGTGTCGGCGGTGCGCAGCTCGTCCACCGTGCCCTCGAAACAGACGGCGCCGCCCGCCGCGCCCGCCCCCGGACCGAGGTCGACCACATGCTCGGCGATGGCGATCGTCTCCGGCTTGTGCTCCACCACGAGGACCGTGTTGCCCTTGTCCCGCAAGCGGAGCAGCAGGTCGTTCATCCGGCTGATGTCGTGCGGGTGCAGCCCCGTGGTCGGCTCGTCGAAGACGTACGTGACATCGGTGAGCGAGGAGCCGAGGTGCCGGATCATCTTGACGCGCTGCGCCTCGCCGCCGGACAGCGTGCCCGAGGACCGGTCGAGCGAGAGATAGCCGAGACCGATCTCCACGAAGGAGTCGAGGGTCCCCTGGAGAGCGGTGAGCAGCGGTGCCACCGAAGGCTCGCGCAGCCCCCGTACCCACTCGGCCAGATCACTGATCTGCATCGCGCACGCGTCCGCGATGCTGACCTTCCTGATCTTCGAGGAGCGCGCCTCCGCGCTCAGCCGGGTGCCCTCGCACTCGGGGCAGGTGGTGAACGTGACGGCCCGGTCCACGAATTCGCGAATGTGCGGTTGCATCGCCTCGCGGTCCTTGGACAGGAACGACTTCTGGATCTTGGGGATCAGGCCCTCGTAGGTGAGGTTGACGCCGTTGACCTTCACCTTGGTCGGCTCGCCGTAGAGGAAGGCCTGCAGCTCCTTCTTGGTGTAGCGGCTGATCGGCTTGTCCGGGTCCACGAAGCCGGACTGTGCGTAGACCTGTACGGTCCACTGGCTGTCCGACTTCCAGCCGGGAATGGTGAACGCGCCCTCGGCGAGCGACTTCGAGTCGTCGTAGAGCTGGGTGAGGTCGATGTCGGAGACCGAGCCGCGGCCCTCGCAGCGCGTGCACATGCCGCCCGTGCGCTGGAAGGTCGCCTTCTGCGCCTTGGTCTTTCCGCCGCGCTCGACGGTGATCGCACCGCTCGCCCGGACCGAGGGGACGTTGAAGGCGTACGCGCCGGGCGAGCCGATGTGCGGCTTCCCGAGCCGGCTGAAGAGGATGCGCAGCATCGCGTTGGCGTCGGTGGCGGTGCCGACGGTGGAACGCGGATCGGACCCCATCCGCTGCTGGTCGACGATGATCGCCGTCGTCAGCCCGTCCAGCACGTCGACCTCGGGGCGCGCCAGCGTCGGCATGAACCCCTGCACGAAGGAGCTGTACGTCTCGTTGATCAGCCGCTGCGACTCGGCGGCGATCGTGTCGAACACCAGGGAGCTCTTGCCGGACCCGGAGATCCCCGTGAACACCGTGAGGTGGCGCTTGGGGATCTCGATGCTGACGTCCTTGAGGTTGTTCACGCGCGCGCCGTGCACCCGGATCGTGTCGTGGCTGTCGGCGGTGCGCGGCGCGGAGGTGTCAGCGGTGGCAGCGGTAGCAGCGGTGGCGGCGGAGGCAGCGGCGGACGTGCGGGCGCGTGCGGGCGCGGCCTTGCGTGCGACCGGGGCCTTGCGTGCGGGCGCGGTCCTGCGCGCGGGCGAGGGTGAGTCCGGTGTCTTCCTGGCCCTGGTCATCGTGTCTCCCTGAGGTGTACGAGTGCTGTCGGGGTCCGACAGTACGACTGACGCGTGCGGTATTTCGGGTATGTCCGGTCTTGTTCGGAGGTGGCGCGGCCAGGCGTCAGGCCAGCCACTTGCCCTCACGCATCAACTCGCGGCCGGAGAGTTCGTTCGACTCGCGCCAGGCCTGGATGCGTACCGGCCGGACACGGAACCAGCGGTACGTCGTACTCTCCGCGCGCGGGTCGAACCCGGTCCGCCCGATGAACCCGTCGGCCTGCTCCCTCGGCAGCTCATCCATCTCCAGGGCCTCGACCACGCCCTCGATCATGGTCACGTCGCGGGTCGGTCCGAGTCCCAGCCGGGCAGTCCCGCCGGTCGCCAGATTCCGGCCCGTCGGGCTGTTCGCCGGCGTGGCCAGGAGCAGGGCCTCGCCGTCCCAGTCGAACGACAGCGGCACCAGATACGGCACACCGTCCGCCGAGGCACTGGCCACCCAGAGGTCCGTGTCGTGCCCGAGCCGGTGCTCGGTGTCGAGCCGGCGCTGGGCGGCGGGCCGGGGGCCGGGGCGGGCGGCTGGCCGGGCGTCGGTGTGCGGAGCAGTGAGGTCCATGCGGCACAGATTAGGTCCGGCCCCACGACCAGCGCTTCTCCAATTCTGATCCTTGGTCGATACTGCTGCGCGCCGGGTGCCACCGATACGAAGGGGAACAGCCGCCACATGCAGACGAACTCGACCACTCCGACCACTCCGCCCACTCGCTCCCGCTTACGCCGCAAGCCCCGCCGCCGTCTCGCGCCGCTGATCGCCCTGGCCGCAGCCGCCGGACTCCTCCTCGTACCCGCGGCACCGGCCCCCGCGCACGCGGCACCCGCCTGCCCCGACACCACGCGGGCGCCCGCCCCGGTCCAGGTCGCGCACATACCCGACTGGGTCGAGTCGATCGCCGTCGACAGACACGGCCGCATGTTCGCCACCGCGTACTTCAGCGGTCGCGTCTACCGCATCGACGCCCCCGGCAGCACCCCCAAGCCCCTCACCGGAAACATCGGCGCGAACGGCGGCGTGGTCGTCCGCGACGACGGCAAACTCCTCGTCGGCACCGGCAACGACGCCTGGCACTCCCTCACCGGCGACTTCCTGCCCCGTTCGGAGCTCCTGCTCGTCGACCCCGGCTCCGGGCAGGTCTCCGCGTACGCCTCGGGCCTCGGCGGCATCGACGGAGTCGCCCTCGCGCCCGACGGCACGGTGTACACGACGACCCTCGGCGGCCAGGGCATCGGCAGGGTCACCCCGGACGGCAAGGTCGACCCGGTCTGGTCCCGAGTGCCGCAGCCGAACGGAATCGCCGTGTCGCCCGACGGCACGCACCTCTACGTCGTCCAGACGACCGTCGCCCCGGGCGTCTACCGCATCCCCGTCGCCGACCCCGCCCACCCGCAACGCTGGATCTCCGCAGCCCCCTCCGACGTCCTGGCCCTCCCCGACGGACTGACCCTCGACGGCAAGGGCCGCCCCTTGATCGCCACCCACGCGGCGGGCCAGATCTGGCGACTTGAGGGGCCTGTGGGGCAGGACGGGTCCGAGCGCCGTCTCTGCACCATCCAGTCGGGCCTGCACCTCTCCACCCAGGTCACCTACGGCCGTGGCGCCGAGGGCTTCACGGCCGGCAAGCTCTACCGGGCAGGCGTCGACGGCAGGATCTACGAAGTCCCGTCGGGCGCCGCCCCCTGACCTCCACCCGCCATCACCCGGTACATCCCGACCGAACCGTGCTCGGCCGTATCGGCGAAACCGAACTTCTCGTAGAGGAAGCGAGCGGGTCCGTCCGCGATCAGCGACACGTACGCCGTGGCCGGTGCCCGTCGCTCCAACTCCTCGGTGAGCGCGCCCATGATGAGCTTGCCGAGGCCCCGCCCCTGGTGGGCGGGGTTCACACAGATGTCGACGATCTGGAACGCGGTTCCACCGTCCCCGATGATCCGCCCCATCCCGACCGGCTCCCCACCGTGCTCGACCACAACGCCGAACCACGTGTTCGGCAACGCGAGCGCCACGGCCTCGGCGGCACGATCGGACAACCCGGCGTCCGTACGCAACCGCCGGAAAACCTCGACGGAGGGCACACCGGAACGCAGCTCGTAAGAGTCACTCTGCCTATTCATGTCTTACATGCTAGACGGCGGGCCCTCCCGGCGCGCCCGGATGGTAGGCCCGCTGCCGCTCCACCGCCGCCTTCTCGAAGTCGCCCAGCCCATTGACCACTTCGCCCCGCCCCAGCCGAATGCCCCGCGCGCGGCCCAACCCCTTGAGGACCGCGCCGCGTTGGTCGGGGTTCGGGTGGGTGTGGGGTGCGCCGGGGGCGAGGTCGACCGAGCGGGCCTGGATCGGGCCGAGGATCTGGGTGCCGTCGCCCAGCAGAGACGTACCGGTGACCTCGGCGCCGTTCATGAGACGGACGCCGTCGCCGATTGCGATGGCCGAGCCTGTGCCGACGGCCTTGATCTGCGTACCGCCCTCGCCGAAGAGGCCGTCGGCACCGATCCGGACGGACCCGCCGTCCGTGGCCGCGATACGGGTCGCGTTGTGGAGGGTGTTGCCCCGGCCAAGTACGCACGTACTGCGGGCATCGCACTCGATCACGGCGCCCGGGTAGAGCACGGTGCCCGCGCCCACGTCCGCGTGCCGCGAGACCAGGACCGAGTACGGATCCAGTACGACGAAACCCAACTGTTCCGCCTGAGTAATGAGTTGGTCGGGGGTGAGCAGGTCGAGTCCGATGCGGGCCTCGACGAGGTGGTGGGGGAAGGGGAGGTGCATATGCGGAGCGTACGGCGCGGCCCCGCGCCCGCAGCCGTCCGCCGCCGGGTCGGCGGGCCTGGCCGAGGCGGAGGGCGTCGACCGGGTCCGGGACGGCGTCGGTCGAGGGGGCGGTGCGAGATTGACGTGATGGCCGGGCCAAGTGATCGGACCGTGCACCTCATCTCCGTCATCGGGAGCAGCCCCGGCGTGGGCAAGTCCCCCTCGTGCCGGGTGCTGAACGAATGGCTCACCGGCACGGCGGGATCCGCCGGGACCGGTGCTTCGGTCGACCACTTCGAGGAGTTCGCCGACGGGGCGGAATTGGTCCACGCCGTGGAGCCCGCTCACGTCACCGTCGTGTACGTGCACGACGACCCGGAGGCGGCGCTGCGGCGTGCCGTCGCACGCGAAGGGTCGGCCTGGGCGGACTGGTACGTGGCGAAGCCACCCGCCGTCTGCTCGCCCTGATGCCCTGACGCGTGTTGGTCGTGGATGCGGGCGCCCTCGACGCCTCCGAGGCACCGATCGCTACCGGCCGTCCGGCCGGAGGGCCATACTCGGAGTCATGATCGCTGACGACGACCCGTACCTGTGGCTAGAGGACATCGAAGGACCGGACGCGCTCGCCTGGGTGCGGGAGCGCACCGCGGAGTGCGAACGCGTTCTGGAGGGGCCGGAGTTCACGAAGCGGGCGGGTGAGCTTCGCGAGGTACTGGACGACGTCCGGCGCATTCCGTACGTACGCCGACGGGGCGAGCTGCTCTACAACTTCCGGCGGGACGCCACCCATGTCCGAGGCGTCTGGCGGCGCACGACGCTGGCGGAGTACCGCACGGAGGACCCGGTGTGGGAGACGGTGCTGGACATCGACGCGCTGGCCGAGGCGGAGGGCGTCGACTGGGTCTGGGACGGTGCCCGGGTGCGCTACCCCGACCACACGCGGGCATTGGTCAGGCTGTCCCCGTCGGGTACGGACGCGGTGGTGGTACGCGAATTCGATCTGGAAGCGCGGGAGTTCGTCCCGGCCGACGCCGACGCCGATGCCGACCCCGCCCCAGGCTTCCGCGTGCCCGAAGGCAAGACCCGTATCGGTTGGATCGACGAGGACACCGTCTACCTGGGCGCGGACCTCGGCCCCGACTCCCTCACCGCCTCGGGCTACCCGCGCACCGTACGCCGCTGGCGCCGAGGCACGCCCCTCGCCGAGTCCGCCCTCGTCTTCGAGGCCGACCGCGAGGACCTCTCCGCGACGGCATGGCACGACCCCACCCCCGGATACGAGCGCGACTTCCTCTCCGTACACCGGGACTTCTGGCGCAGCGACCTCTACCTGCTGGGCGAGGGCGACCGTCTGATCAAGATCGACGTACCGGACGACGCGGGCGCGTACGCCCACCGCGAGTGGCTGGTCGTGAGCCCGAAGAGCGAGTGGCTCGGGCATCCGGCGGGCTCGCTCCTGGCGTTCGGGTTCGAGGAGTTCCTGGCGGGCGCCCGCGAGGCGACGGTCCTGTTCACCCCGACGGCCCGCACCGCCCTGTCCGGCCACTCCTGGACCCGTAACCACCTGATCCTGGAAGCCCTGACGGACGTCAGCACAAGCATCGAGATCCTCACCCCTGCACCGGCCGAGCGCCCCTGGACCCGCCGCCCCCTGACCCAAGTCCCCCCACTGGCCTCCGCCGCGATCACCGGCACGGACCCCGACAGCGACGAGTACTTCCTCGCGGTCGACGGCTTCCTCCAGCCCCCGACCCTCTACCGGGGCGAAGCCACCGACGACACCGGCCTGGAACAACTCAAGCAATCCCCGGCCCTCTTCGACACCGAAGGCCTCGCCGTACGCCAGCACTTCGCCACCTCCGACGACGGCACACGAGTCCCGTACTTCGTCATCGGCCCCGCCAACCCCACCGGCCCCGGCGTCACCCTCCTCTACGGCTACGGCGGCTTCGAGCATTCCCTCACCCCCGGCTACAGCGCACTGCGCGGGCGAGGCTGGCTGGCCCAGGGCGGTACGTACGTCATCGCGGGCATCCGTGGCGGCGGCGAGTACGGCCCGGCCTGGCACCGTGCCGCGCTCAAGGCCGACCGGCCGCGCGCCTTCGAGGACTTCGCGGCGGTGGCCAGGGACCTGGTCGCCCGGAACCTCACCACCCCCGCCCAACTCGGCATCGAGGGCCGCAGCAACGGCGGCCTGCTCATCGGCGCCATGCTCACCCGCTACCCGGAACTCTTCGGCGCCGCGATCATCGGCGCTCCCATCCTGGACCTGCGCCGCTTCCACCTGCTCCTCGCGGGCGCCTCCTGGACCGCCGAGTACGGCAACCCGGACGACCCCGCCGACCGCCCCCACATCGACGCCATCTCCCCGTACCACCACATCCGCCCGGACGGCACGTACCCGCCCACCTTCCTCTACACCGCCACCAGCGACGACCGCGTCCACCCGGCCCACGCCCGCAAGACGGCCGCACTCCTGCGGGCCCAGGGCCACGAGGTCCTCTTCCACGAAACCACCAGCGGCGGCCACAGCAGCGCGGCGGACAACGCCCAGTCCGCGAGGCTCCAGGCCCTGAAGTACGAGTTCCTGCGGACCAGGCTGGCCGGCGGTGAGTGACGAGGAGCCATGGACGGCAGTACGTCCGGCGTGATCGCGCTCCGGGTCGCTGAACTGGACTCGGAATCGGGCGGATTGGCGGAGGAGGCCCAGCACTCGCTGATCGGCCTGCTGTCGAGCGAGGACTCCACCGTTCGCCAATGGGCGGCCGAAGCTCTGGCGGAGCTGGACATCCGGCGTGCCGTGCCGGGGCTCCGTCGGGCCCATCGTGGCCGACGGCGCACCTCGCCGAAGTCATCGACACGGCACCGCGCAAGCGTGGGTGCAGGCGCTGACGTTGCTCGCGAGGCGGCGTCTCCTACCTCGTCACCGGTGCCTTGAAACGTCGTCGCGGTGCCGCCGTGGCTTCCGTGCCCCCCGCAGGCTTGGACTTCGACAGCCGCAGCCCCGTGAACACGGCAGTGGCCAAAGTGATCGCGCCCGCCGCTGCGAAGGCGCTGTTGAGGCCCGTCTCGAACGAGGCGCCGCCCGACTGCTGCGTACGGACTACGGCTCCGAGCACCGCCACGCCCAGCACCGCCCCGATCTGCCGCGTGGTGCTGCTGATGCCCGAGGCGAGGCCGCCCTCCTGCGGGCTGACCGCCTGCATGGCGGCGCCCGTCAGGGGCGACATGGTCAGGGCGAAGCCGATGCCGATGACTCCCAGCCGCCACCACACGTTCCCGTAGCCGGTGTCGGCATGCACCATGCCGAGCGCGAGCAGGCCCAGACCGGCCAGGGCCAGGCCGGTGGTGACCACGACCCGGAAGCCGTACCGGGCGGCGAGCCTGCCCGCGTACGGGCTGACGACCACCATCGCGAGCGTCGCCGGCAGCGTCTGCAGCCCGGCACGCAGGATCGAGCTGTCCTGGACGTACACGAAGAACTGGGAGAAGAAGAACGACGAACCCATCAGCGCGAACCCCACCACGACCATCGCGGTGTTGGACACGGTGAACAGCCGCTCCCGGAACAGCCGCAGCGGCAGCATCGGAGCGGCACGACGCCCCTCGACGGCGACGAACGCGGCGAGGAGGAGCACCGCGGCGGCGAAGCTGCCCATGATCACCGGCGCCGTCCAGCCCCGGGCCCCGCCCTCGATCAGCCCGTACGTCAGCGCCCCCACCCCCAGAACGGACAGCACCGTCCCCGGGACGTCGATCGCGGGCGCGCCCGGATTGCGGGTCTCGTCGAGGGTGCGCAGACCGAGCGCCAGCAGGACCACGCCGATGGGCAGGTTGACCAGGAAGATGGCGGGCCAGCCGAAGACGTCCGTCAGTACGCCGCCCGCCACGGGGCCCGCGGCCAGACCGATTCCGCTGAGCCCGGCCCACAGCCCGATCGCCCTGACCCGTTCCTGCGGTACGGGGTAGGCGGCGGCGAGCAGCGCCAGCGAGGCGGGGCTCAGTGCCGCGGCCCCGATGCCCTGGAGCACCCGCCCGGTGATCAGCCACCCGAGCGAGGGCGCGAGGGCACACAGCACGGACGCGGCGGTGAACACCACCACACCCGTCAGGAACACCCGCTTGCGGCCGAACCGGTCGGCGAAGATGCCGCCGGACAGCAGCAGCATGGCGACCAGCAGTACGTACGCGTCAACGATCCACTGCAGACCGGTCAGTTGGGTGTGCAGCCGGTGCTGCATGTCGGGCAGCGCCGCTCCCACGATCGTGTTGTCGAGCAGGACCATGAACTGGCCCAGGCAGGTCACCGTGAGCAGCACGGCCCGGCTCGATCGACCGCCTGGGGACGCCGCATGTGATGCAGCAGCCATGGGGACTCCTCTTCCTCGTGTTCACCAGTCGTACCGCTAACGCAGTCGATGACTGCGTTAGCGGGCAGTGGGGACTGTAGAGAGGGGCGACACGTAAACGCAAGTCTCAACTGCGTTAAGGTGGGGAGCATGAACGAGGAGCGACAGCGAGCCCGGCGGCCCGGCGGGCGCAGCGCCCGTATCGGCGCGGAGGTGCACCAGGCCGTCACCGACCTGATCAGCGAGCGCGGTTACGGCAAGTTCACCGTCGGCGACGTCGCGGCCCGCGCGGGCGTGGCTGACAGCAGCATCTACCGCCGGTGGGGAAGTCTCGAAGCCCTGCTCAGCGAAGTGGCGCTGACCCGCCTCAACGCGCAGTCGCCGATGCCCGACACCGGGAGCCTGGCCGGTGACCTGCACACGTACGCGGCCAACGTGGCCCGCGAGATCACCGGCCCCGACGGCCCAGCGGTACTGCATCTGGCCGTCGCCCTGTCCGCCGGCGGCCGCAAGGGCCTGGCCGCGGGAGCCGGCCTGCGCGCCGAACGCACCCGGCAACTCCAGTCCATGCTCGACCGCGCCCACGAACGCGGCGAGCAAGCCCCCGACGCGCTGGAGGTGTTGGACCACGTCTTGGCCCCGATGTACATCCGCGTCCTGTTCGGCGTGGGCCCGCTCACCCCGGAGTACATCGGCGGACTGGTCGACCGCCTGCTGTTGCCCCGGAGTTGAGGGGTGAGCCCCTGAACCGGTCTCCGGGTCAGGGGCGTTGTTCTCCTACGCCTCGTAGAACATGAACCAGCTGTTCTGCGCGGAATTGAACACACAGGTGGTCGCATCGACCCACCAGTATTCATTCTTGTACGACGCGGCCTTGGCCCAGCACGCGCCCGCCGTCGCGAAGGCGGCGTAGAACGTCCACTCCGTTCCGGGGGCCTTCACGACCTTGGCGACGGGCGCGGTACGGACGGACTCGGGCGTGCTCGCCGCTGCGGTGTGCACACCGGTCGCGGGGGTCAGCAGTGCCGTCATCAGGACGGCGGTGGCGAGTCGTTTGGCGACTGAATTCATGGGACGGCCTCACTTGTTTCGATGCGTGGAAAAGGACTGCGTGGGGTGGTACCAGTACCGGGCTAGTCCTTTGTCCAGATGAAGATGTAGGCGTTTCCGCCGGACATCTTCTCCGTGGCGTCGACAACGTTGTACATCTCCGTGTGCACGCCGAAGGTCTTGGCCTTCCACAGCTGAAGCCCGTGCGCGTTGAAGTCGTCGACGGAGACCTGGGCGCTGGAGGACTGCTGGTTGTCCTGGGCCTGGCAGAGCACGATGGGCCCCGTCTGGATGCCCTTCCACCAGGTGACCCCGGACAGCTTCAGCTGGATCGAGATCTGACCGGGCGCCGCACCGCCGGGAAGGACGGTCGCCTGGACGACGTCGCCGTCCGGAAGGCGCTCTCCGTTGAGGAGCTGCTGGAAATTGATTCCCTCGGCCGCCTGCGCGGACGGCGCGTAACCGGCGATCTGTACGGCGCCGAGCATGGTCGTCATCAGAGCGACTGCCGGAATTCGCTTCACAGTTGAACGCATGGTGCCACCTTTCCTCGTGAGGATTCGGTGATCGACTTTCGATCACCGGAACCAAGAGTGTCGGTTCCGGTGCTCTCTCATCGAGGAGGCACGCAGGCGCTCGAAAGATTATTCGTCGGGACTTTGTCCCAATATGCCTTTGCTGGCTCTGGCTTCGTGGTGGGGAATCATTTTCTGTTCGGGAAATACGAAAAGAGAAGGGATGGAATTTCCGATTTCCGATTTCCGATTGCCGTCGAGCGTTACGGTTGCGGGGAGACCAGGAGTGTCATCAGCTCGGTGAGTTGGTCCCGGATCGCCTTGTCGGTGATGAGGCCGTCCTCTCCGATCGACCGGCGGTCCAGCGGAATCCTCGCGCAGGCCGCGTCCACGACGGCGGCGCCGGTGTATCCGAGCACCGACCGCAGCGTGGCCTCCGCGCCCTCGCCCCGGCCGGGGGCGGCCGAGTTGATCCAGGCTGCCGGCTTGTCGGAGATCTCGGTGCCGCCGACCGTCCAGTCCAGCAGGTTCTTGAACGAACCGGGCAGCGTACCCGCGTACTCCGGGGAGCAGATCAGGATCGCGGCCGCCTCGCTGATCGCCGCGCGCAACTCGGCGACAGGGGCGGGGAGTTGGTCCGTGTCGTCGTCGGGGTTGAAGTGCGGGAGTGTCCCCAGGCCGTCGTAGAGGACGGTGCGGGTGTGCGAGGGGGCGACTGCTTGTGCGGTGCGCAGTACGGACTCGTTGGAGGAGCCGACGCGCATGCTGCCGGAGAGCAGGAGGATCATGGGCTGCGGCTGTATGGGCTGCGGCTGCGGCTGCGGCTGTACGGGCTGTGGCTGTGGCTGTGGCTGTATGGACATTGCGCCAACCTACTCAGTCCGCCTCGGTAGCATGCGCCGCATGGGCATCAAACTTGAGAACGTAGGCGTCGCCGTTCGCGATCTCGAAGCAGCGATCTCGTTCTTCACCGACCTCGGCCTCACGGTCCTCGGCCGTGACACGGTCAGTGGTGAGTGGACCGACACCGCCGTCGGCCTCGACGGCAACCACGCCAAGATCGCCATGCTCCAGACCCCCGACGGCCAGGGGCGCCTCGAACTCTTCGAGTACATCCACCCCGAAGCGATCGAGTCGGAGCCCACCCGCCCCAACGACATCGGCATGCACCGCGTTGCCTTCTCGGTCGACGACCTCGACGCGGCCCTCGCGACCGCCGCGAAGCACGGCTGCCATCCGCTGCGCGGTGTGGCCACGTATGCGGACGTCTACAAGCTCACGTACCTCCGCGGCCCCAGCGGCATCCTCGTGATGCTCGCCGAGGAGCTCAAGAAGAGCTGAGGCGGGACTTCTGGACCGGGGCTTGTGGTCACTTCGAGCGCGGGTGTACGCGGGCGTTGGTGTGGAGGTAGCGGGCCCGGCCGTCGGTGAAGTCGTACAGCGCCACGGTCCGGGTGTCCTCCAGCGGGTCCGTCGGCGGCATCAGGAAGTGGGTCCTGCTCACCGGGAGCAAGTCGTAGGTGATGCGGGACGGCTTCCGGAGGAACTCCGCCTGGAGCGGGTCCACGTCCAGGGTCAGGTGGAGCTTCCCGTCCTCGGCGGTCACCTCGTAGCGTGTGCCCGGGCGTTCGTATACGCCTACGTACCTGGAGAGTTCGAGGTTGAGGGCCGGGTGGGGGGTGGGCAGGTCCGGGGCGGTGGGTGCGCCGAGAGTGGTCAGGATCTCGTTGAAGGTCCGGTGGTAGAAGCTCTCGCGGGGGCTGCCGTTCGTGAGGAGCACCAGGGCGGTGCGGGAGTCCGGGAGGAGGCGGAGCCGGGCGTTCTGGCCGATGGTGCTGCCGTCGCTCGCGTAGACCGTCTCGCCCTGCCAGTCGCACACGATGAGGCCGAGTGCCCAGTGCGGTCCGAACAGGTAGGGATCCGGGATCGGGACGCGTGAAGTCAGCATCTCGCGGAGGGAGTTGGCCGAGACGATGCGTTTCCCGTTCGGTGCCGTGCCGTCGTTGAGGAGGACATGGGCGAGGGTGAGGACCTCGCGGACGGTCGAGGTGATGTTGCCGCCGGGGCCGTAGTCGCGGGGGAGGTGGTCCATCGGCGTGACGATGGGGCCCTCGTCGAGGGAACGGATCAAGTGGCCGGTCGCTGCCCGGGATCCGTCCACCTGGTCGTGGCGGGTGTGAGTGCTGGTGAGGCCCATGGGGGTGAAGAGGCGGTCGCGCATGACCGTGTCCCAGGGTGCGCCGTCGTGGACCTCCAGTCCGGCTCCGCAAGATGGGCCGGTTCTTCGCCCGGCTCAGCACGCAGATGGACGGCGGCGGCGCCCTTACCGAGGACGCCGTGTACGACGCGCTCACCGTGCTCGCCGCCCTGGTGCACGCCGGTCGGCCCGTCACCGTGGGCACCCTGGCCGCCGCGCTCGGCTGGTCGCAGGACCGGGCCACCGCCGCACTGAACACCATCCGGAATCAACCCGGCATCGCCGACCCGCTCGCCCTCCAGGTGGCCACCGGCCCCGACACGTACACCCTCACCGCGAGACCGGACCGCCTCAGCCCGGCACAGCGCCGGGCCCTGACCGAGTGAGCGCGCGCGTGGTTGCGCGGGACGCTGCCCGGCCGGGCCACGCGAGTTCGTCGTACGGTGCCAGGACCACGCCATCTTCGGGTCCACCGGCGGCTCCGCCTCGTACCGAGTGGAACATTCGTTCAATACGTGGGTGGGGGTGCGCCGCGACAGTGAGCCCATGAACTCCTCCGACGAACGACTCGAAGAGCCCGATGGGCTCCGCACCGGCGACCTCCATGTGTCCCAGGACGGCCCCCGCGACGCCCCCGTACTCCTCCTCATCCACGGATCCGCATCCTCGACCCGCTCATGGGACCCGCTGGTGCCCCTCCTCACCAAGTCCCACCGCGTCATCCGGGTCGACCTGCTGGGGCACGGCGGTTCGGCCAAACCCGCCGACGGCAGCTACGCCCTCCCCGACCAGGCCCGCCGCGTCGGCACCGCACTGGACCGGCTCGGTGTCGGGCGTGCCGTGGTCGTGGGCCATTCCAGCGGGGGCGTCGTCGCCACCGCCCTCGCCGAGCAGCGGCCCGAGCTGGTGGGCGCCCTCGTCCTCATCAACACCGGACCCGGTATGCACGCCTTCATCGCACCGGCCGCCGACTCGGCCGGGCTCTCGCAGTGGCCGCCGACCGACGAGCAGCTCCGCGCGTTCGCGAGCACCGGTTTCAGCCGGGAGGGGTACGAGGTCCCGGCCGAACTGCTGGACGACGTACGGCGGATGACCCTCCACTCGCTCACCGCGACGATGCAGGCCACCCGCGACTACCTGGCGCAACAGGCGCTCCCGGACCGGCTGAAGGGCTTCTTCGGGGGGCCGCTACTGGTGATCTTCGGCGAGGCGGACCGCAGGTGGCGGTCCTCGTCCGCCGCCGAGTACCTCGCCGTTCCGGGCGCGCGGGTCGAGCTGCTGCCCGGGCTCGGACACTCGCCCCTGCTGGAGGATCCCGCGCGTACCGCCGCCGTTCTGCTGGCCGCCGTAGGCCGGTGGAACCGCTAACATCGGCGGCCCCTCCGCCGACCAAGGGAGTCCGCTGCCGTGCCGTTGCCGCGTATGGGCGTTGTCGTCGTGACCATGGGCAACCGCCCGCGCGAGCTGGAGGCGTTGCTCGTCTCGGTGGCGAAACAGGACGTGCCGGCGAAGGTGGTGCTGGTGGGCAATGCCACTCCGCTCACCGATGTGCCGGACGTCCTTCCGGCCGGTGCCCTGACCAAGATCCCCCTCGACGAGAACCTCGGGTGTCCCGGCGGGCGCAACGTCGGACTGCGGGCGCTGTGCGAGTCGGGTGAGGTGGACGTCGTCGTCGAACTGGACGACGACGGGCTGCTCATCGCCGATGACGTATTCCGCAAGGTCCGGCAACTCTTCGCAGAGGAAGAGGAGTTGGGGATCGTCGGGTTTCGGGTCGCCGACGAGCACGGGCACACGGAGCGGCGCTGGGTGCCACGGTTGCGTGCCGGTGACCCCATGAAGGGCGGGCCGGTGACGGCCTTTCTCGGCGGCGGCCACGCCTTCTCCGTACGGATGCTGGCAGAGGCCGGGCTCTGGCCTGCGGAGTTCTTCTTCGGGCACGAGGAGTCGGACCTCGCGTGGCGGTGCCTCGACGCGGGATGGGGGATCCGTTACGAGCCCGGACTCGTGCTGCAGCACCCCCGGACATCGCCGAGCCGGCACGCGGCGCACTACCGGTACACCGCACGCAACCGGGTCTGGCTCGCGAGGAGGAGGCTTCCGGCGGTGCTGGTGCCGGTCTACCTGGGGGTTTGGATCGGGATCACGGTCGTACGCATGCGGTCGGTCGCGGGGCTGCGGGCGTGGTGCGGGGGGTTCGTCGAGGGGGTCCGGAGGGACTGCGGGGAGCGGAGGCCGATGAGGTGGGGGACGGTCTGGCGGATGACGAGGCTGGGGCGGCCGCCGATCCTCTGACCGCCCCCTGACCTGGCCTCGTGTCGCTGTCTCGTGTCGCCGTCCCGTGTCGTCGTCCCGTGTCCTCGTCTCGTGTAGTCCGGACGAGGTCACATCCGCTTGAGCGCGACGTACTGGACAGCGGCGAATCCGCCGACCGCCAAGCTCTGCAACACGATCCAGCCCGCGCCGACGGTGGTCGGGGACAGCACGCCGGAGATCACGACCACCAGGCTGAGCACGACCCACACCAGGTTCGCCACGATGACCGACGTCAGTCCGGTACGGCTGATCTCCTTACGCGTCCCGAGGGCCAGCACTCCCAGCGCGTAGACGAACAGGAACGCCCCGATCGGGTACTGGAGCGACGCCTCGATACCGAAGAAGGGGTCGAGGACGGTGGCGAGCGCGAGGTAGGCGATGCCGTTGAGGCCGGTGACCAGCGCGTCCACCTGGAGCGTCAGCCTCGCGAAACGGTCGGATCCTGTCGTCGTCGTGGCCGGGACAACCCCGCCGTACTGCGTCGAAGCCATTGCCGTCTTCCTCTCGTGTCGTGCGCAAGGGACCGTGTGCAAGGGGCCGTGCGCAAGGGAGTTGACCGGGAACGGAAGCGGCTTCTCTGCGTGGGGCCGCCTACCAGTGCCGAAGGTAGGCGGGCCCAGGGAAGGGCGGCAATTACCTCCGAGGTAAGCACCAGTGGCAGGATGCCGACCTCACCCTGCCGTGTTGACCCCGCTGTTCCCCCTGGACCCTCCGGAGAGGCCACCCGTTGCCCACGCCTGCCGACTACCGCGCACTGGCGCACCACGCGACGGACGGCCTCGTTCTGCGACGTCTGGCGCAGAGCCCGTACCCCTTCGTGTGGCAGGCCCTGGCCACCAATCCGCACACTCCGCCCGAGACCCTTCGGGAACTGTGTGCGGCCCGGGACAGCGTCTGGAACGACAACAGGCTGCTTCGTCTGCTGGCAGAGCATCCCGGTGCGGACGCCGTCGTGCTCCGAGCGGTCCTCGCCGCCGTTGCGGCGAAACTGGAGGAGGGCGAACGGCCGTACGTTGCCGTACTCGCCCTCGCCGCCCGGCCCGAGCTCGATGCGGACGAGGTGAGGAGGCTCGGAACTCTTCCGGGTGCCTCTGCGCGGCTACGTCACCTGCTTGACCGGCAGCTGCGCGGGGCGGGCGAGGCGGGTGGGTCAGGGCTTGACCGGTAGTGACTTGAGGCCGCGCATGACGAAGTTCGGCCTGCGTTCCGGCTCTGCTGCCAGGTGCAGGTCAGGGGCCTGGGTCAGGAGCGCGCGCAGCGACGCGGTGAGTTCCAGGCGGGCCAGGGGAGCGCCGATGCAGTAGTGGATGCCCGCGCTGAAGGAGATGTGGGGGTTGTTGGGGCGGGACAGGTCCAGGCTCGCCGGGTCGGTGAAGACCGACGGGTCGTGGTTGGCGGCGCCGAAGAGGAGGGCGACCTCCGCGCCCCGTTCGATCTTGGTGCCGTCGATCTCGATGTCGTCGAGTACCCAGCGCTCGAAGAGCTGGAGCGGGGTGTCGTACCGCATGAGTTCCTCGACGGCCGTGGGGAGGAGGGCTTCGGGGGCGGCGCGCAGGGCGGCCAGTTGCTCCGGGTTGCGGAAGAGGGCGTACCAGCCGTTCGTGGTGGCGTTGACCGTGGCTTCGTGGCCGGCGTTCAGGAGCAGGACGCAGGTGGAGATCATTTCCTGCTCGGTGAGGCGTTCGCCGTCCTCGTGGGCGGCGATCAGGCCGGAGATCAGGTCGTCGCCGGGGGCCTCGCGGCGATGGGCGATCAACTCCCGCAGGAACGCGGAGAATTCGAGCGAGGCGCGGACGGCCCGTTCCGCGGTCTCCTGCGACGGGTTCAGCTCGTACATGCCGCAGATGTCCGCCGACCAGGGGCGCAACGGAGACCGGTCCGCCTCCGGGATGCCGAGCATCTCCGCGATCACGGCCACCGGCAGCGGCTCGGCCACGGCCTGGAGCAGGTCGCCGCCGCCGGCGGCGACGAGGTCCCCGACGAGTTCGGACGCCAACTGCTCCACGTACGGCTGGAGTTGTGCGACCGTGCGCGGGGTGAACGCCTTGGAGACCAGGCGGCGGATGCGGGTGTGGTCCGGGGGCTCAAGGTCGAGCATGCCGTGGTCGTTCAGGGTGTGGAAGGGCTCCTGCTCCGGCGGCGGTGCGGTGCGGCCGAACTCCTCGTGGCGGAAGCGGTGCTGGTACGAGCGGCCGAGCCGGCGGTCGCGCAGGAGGGCCGATACGTCGGCGTGGTGCGGTACCAGCCACTGTCCGGTCGGCTCGAACCAGTGCACCCGGCCCCGGGCGCGCAGCTCGGCGTAGGCGGGGTACGGGTCGGCGAGGAATTCTGGTGACCACGGGTCGAAAACAGCGTTCATGCAGGGACGTTAGCCGTCTTCGTGGCGTAGGAACAGGCCCGGCCCTCCTGGGCGGTTCGAGCGGGGGTTCGTATTCTGTGACGATGAGCAACTCATCGCGTTCAGCCGGTTCAGCGGGTTCTGCGGGTTCAGCAAGTTCCTATAGAGGACTTGACGATTCCGGGGTGGCCGTCGCCGCCGCGCGCGCCGGGGCCGATGTCGTACGGGCCATGTACGGACAGCAGCTCGACCGCGTGGACAAGGGGGCGGGTGACTTCGCCACCGGTGCCGACCTCGCCGCCGAGAAGGCGATTCTCGAAGTTCTCCGCGCCGCGCGGCCCGACGACTCCGTACTCGGGGAGGAGGGCGGACGGCAGGGCGCCGCGCGGGCAGACCGGGAATGGCTGGTGGATCCGCTGTGCGGGACGCTCAACTACGCGGTCGGGAACATGCTCGTGGCGGTCAACGTGGCGCTGCGCGGTGGCGCGGCGGCGGTGGCCGACCCGTTCAGCGGCGAGGTCTTCCACACCGATGGTGTGGGTGCCTGGGTACGGGACGGCGGTGTCGATGCCAAGTTGGTGCCCACCGGCGACACCCGGCTGGTCGATGTGAACCTGGACCCGCCGTTTCCCGGTGCACCCGGCTTCAGGGCCGTGAACCTGCTGGCGGAGGAGGAGTTCGTGGCGAACTTCCGGCCGCGGGTCGTGTCCACGACGCTGGCGCTGGCCTGGGTCGCAGCCGGGAAGCGTGCGGCGTACGTCACCGATGGCGGTGACCTCTCCGGGAGCGTCCACTTCGCGGCGGGCATCGCGCTCTGCCAGGCGGCGGGGTGCGTGGTCACCGGGGTCGACGGCGTTCCGGTCGGGGGCGAAGGTGCGGGCGGGGGTGGGCGCGGGCTTGTGGTCGCTGGTGACCTGGAGACGCACCGGCAGTTGATGTCGATGATTCGTCGGGACGGCTGAGCGCGGCGAGGGGCGGCGCGGCACGGTCCGGGGCCCGGGGTCCGAGGCGGCTCCGGACCGACCTGTCTGCCTGTCTGCCTGACTACCTACCTCTACCAACTGCGCTGCACGGTGGCCTTGTTGCCCGTGACCAGGGTCGCCGCAGGCACGTCGTCGGCCACGACCGCGCCTGCGGCGATCACGGCGTCACGGCCGATGCTCACACCGGGCAGGATCGTGGCACCGGCGCCGATCCACACGTTCTCCGCCACGTCGATCGGCGCGCCGGTGAGGTAGAGGCGGCGCTCCTCGGGGTCGACCGGGTGGCCGCCGGTGATGAACGTGACCTTCGGGCCGACCATGACGCGAGGGGCGAGCCGGATGCCCGCGTAGTCCAGGAACGTGCAGTTCTGGTTGATGAACACCCGTTCGCCCAGGTCGAGATGGAGCCCGTGGTCCGTGTAGAAGGGCGGGTAGATCGTGACTTTCGGCGGCAGCGGCTTGCCGAGGATCTGCTCGAACAGCTTCGCCTTGCCTGCTTCGTCCTCGAAGGGAAGGACGTTCAGACGGGAGGTCAACTCGGTGACCCGCAGCACCCGTTCGGCCATGGCCTGGAACTCGGGGCTGTGGATGCGCATGAGGCGGTCGCTGGACATGCCGCGGTCCTTTCGGGGGGCGGGGGGCGCTGATTCGTGCGGCGATCGTCGCATGTGGCGGGGTGGTGTCGGTCAGGGTGTTCCCAGGGCTGGGAGCGGGAGGCGCGGGGTCTCCGGATTGGTGCGGAGTCCGTCCAGGACGATCGCGAGGTAGCGCCGCCAGGAATCGGACGGCGGTTCGCCGGGGAGCGGCATGACCGCGTCGAGCATCGCGGCGATCGGTGCGATGTCGGCCTCGGTCACGCCGTCGCGCAGTGCGCCCTGGCGAAGGCGTCCTTCGCGCTCTTCGCCACCTCCGTGCCGAAGGCCGTCCTCCCGATGGTGAAGCTCCTCGACGCCCCACCGGCCGCGCCCTTCGCTGCGTTTCGCGGGAATCGCCAACTCCCGCTCAAGGGTGCGGCGTTCGACCTGGAGGCGGCGTTGAGGCTGGACCGGATCACGCGGGAGCTCATCGACGCGCGGGAGGAGATGGGGTGTTGGGGGGTCAGGCCCGCAAGTGCCGTGCGAAGAAGGAACGTACGAGATGGCGTACGGCAGGCACGGTCGTACGGGGATCTGACAAGCCGACCATGGAGGCGCGCTGGTCGGCGGTCATCAGGCCGGCCCGTTGGAGCTGCGGGACCAGGGCCGCGTAGTCGGTGAAGGACCAGTGGTGGGTGCGGTCGAGCTGGCGGCGGGTGACCGGGCCGCCGTGGGACTGGAGTGCACCCCAGGTGCGGTCCAGACGGGCGTCGCGGAAGCCGTCGGTGCCGGCGAGGAGGAGGGGGCGGTCCGTCTTCCGGCGGGCGACGGGCAGGAGTTCGCCGTCCATCAGGTCGAGGTACCCCTCCAGGTTGACGGCGGCGGCGATCCGGCGGTCCTCGTGGAGCGCTTGGGCGGCAGCGGCGCCGCCTGCGGAGTGTCCGTACACGCCGACCCGTTCGAGGCCGAGCGCGTCGATGACGAAGCGGAGGTCGGCGACCCGGGTGTCGAGGAGGGTGCGGTAGGTGGCGGCGTCAGGCGGCCCCATCAGGAGGGTGGGCCTGAGCCGTTCGCGCCCGGGGCGTACGTCCGGGAACTCGACCTCGCTCGCGTCGCCGGGGTGGTCGACGGTGACGACGGTCCAGCCGTACGAGGCGAGGTCGATGGCGAGAGAGCTGCCCAGGGTACGGGGGTCGCCGCCGCCGGGGCTGTAGAGCAGTACGGGGCGGTGGGGGCCGGGGAGGGGCGGGGCGCCGGTCCTGGCGTGGGTGAGGGTGGCCGACCAGTCGACGCCGGACTTGGGGAGAGGGCGGAACCACGGTGCGATCTCGCCGAAGTGGGCGGCGGCCATGGGGGTCATGTGGGGGGTACGAGGGAAGTGGGGATCGGGAGCGGGGAGGCGCCGGGCCGGGCGGTGGACGGTCACCATGAGCTCTCGTACGCCTATGGCGGGAACCCAGGGGTCGTTGCGGGTGGTGTCTATCAGGTGGCGCACGGAAGTGGTCACGGGGTGGGGGCCGTTGGGCGGCGGGAGTCGGAGGGACGGAGCGGGCGCGGGAGGGAGTGAGTGGGCGGGGGAGGGAGCGGTACCGAGGAAGAGGGCCCAGGTGGTGGCGAGGGCGGCCTTGGCGAGGGTGCGGCGGGTGGGAGTTGAGGGGGAGTTCATGGGGGAATCGTGGCGCGGGGCCGGGTGGGGGAGCGAGGGTTATGGCCTGGCCCGAAAGGCTGGCGCGGGGGTGGGTGCGTGGGTGGGGCTGAGGTGGGCCCGGGGGCGCCGCCGCCCAAGGGCTGGGGCGTGCCATTCGGATCAGGTCGGCTGGGGGCGTCTTGTTCTCTCGGGGGCGGTCGAGCGAGGCTGGACGCGAGTGTCCGGCCCTCGCGATCCAGGCCTCCTCCGAAGACACGCCTCGGGGTTGAACGGCTGGTCTCCGACGGAGGAGGGGGCGAGGCGTTGCCCCAGCAACAGGTCATGAGCGAGGGGGCCGACGAGCGAGGCCGTGGCACGGGCCGACACGGCACGGCACGCCAATCGGACAGTGCCGATCCGGGCTTTGCCGGTCCCGGGGTTGGGCCTCGCCCCGGCTTTGCCGGTCCCGGGGTTGGCCCTCACCCCGGCTTCGCCGGTCCGGGCTTCGCCCTCACCCCGGCTTCGCCATCTCCTCGGCAGGGGTGCTCCGGCGTCGCAGCCACCCCGGCCTGGGGACCACCCCCGGCAGGGCCACCAATACAGCCGAGCCACGACCCCGCTTCGGCCTCGCCCCCACCGGCCGACCCACCACCCGCTCCGCCCCGTCCCCCAGGGCACCATTGCCAGAGAGAGCAGCGACCCGCCAGCCACCGCCACAACCCGACCCCACTCACTCACCCACCCACCCACCCGCGAGGTGTACGTGATCCGGATCCACTTCACGGCCGACGACTTCGCCCGCGTGCGGTTTGTTGGGCGGCCCTCGGCCGTGGGCGAGATGCATGCGGCGTTCATGATGTTGGGTGCGCCGGACGAACAGTTGCTCTTCGGGCGTTGGAGGCACGGGCTGCTCCGCGCCCTGCCCCGTGCCGCCGCGCCACTCGCCGAGCTCGTGCCGGACGGTGTGCCGCCCGCCTTCCTCGACGTTCTCGGTGGCACGCCGGCCGAAGGGTTCGGGCTGATCAGGGCGCACCGGCCCGAGTTCGTACGCTCCGAGCTCCGGCGGCTCTACGCGGGGCGGCCGGCCACCCCGTGGATACGCGCCCTGCACGATGGGGACGCCGACGCCTGGCGCACCTTCGGCCGGGCGCACCGGGCGGCGTACGAGACCGTACTCTCGCCCGTATGGAATCTGGTGCAGGACCTGCACCGGGCGGAGTTCACCCGGTACGCCCTGGCCCTCGCCGAGCACGGCCTCGGCCGCGCACTGACCGCCCTGGTCCCGAACTCGCGTCTGCGCGAAGGTGTTTGGGAGTGTCCGCAGGGGTCCGCTGCCGAGGTCCGCGACGTACGGCTCGGCGGGCGCGGTCTGCTCCTGCTGCCGACCTTCCACTGGCGCGGCGGCCCGCTCATTCAGGACCTCCCCGGCCTCGACCGCCCCGTGTCCCTCGCCTACCCCGCAGGGCCGGGGCTGCCGCTCGTTCCCGAGGGCGGGGAAGCGGCACCGGAGGAACCCCTCGCGGGCGTGCTGGGCCGTACCCGGCTCGCGCTGCTGCGTTCCCTCGGCGAAGGCCGTACCACGACCACCGGGCTTGCCCGCCGTATCGGCGTCAGCAACGCCACGGCCTCCGCCCACGCCGCCGCCCTGCGCGCCGCCGGACTCGTCGCCACCGCCCGTACCGGCCGCTCGGTCCAGCACACCCGGACCCCGCTGGCCGACCTCCTCCTGACCGGCGACGCGTACGCCGACGAGGCCGACGGCCGTTGAGCTCGACGTCCGAATCCCGCCGGTACGCCCGTCTCGCGCGCGCCACGCTGGTGGCATGACCACCACGGCGAACACCACGACACACATCACGACACACACCCCGCTCCCCATCGCCCCTCCCGCGCTCGACGAGCTCCGCAGGACCGACGACGCCGGGCGCCGGACCACTCCCTTCACCGCCCGCGCCGACGGCGTGCCGGTCGCCTGCGTCGGCAGCCCGCTGCGCTGCTGCCTGCGCGGCATCGAGGAGGGCGAACGGGTGGCTCTCGTCTCCTACGCCCCGCTGCGCCGCTGGGCCGCCGGCACCGGGGCCGAGCCGGGCGCGTACGACGAGGTCGGGCCGGTCTTCATCCACGCCGACGCGTGCGCAGGCCCGGGTGACGGGATCGCGGACTACCCCTTCGCGCGCCCCGGAGCCCTCCGCACCCTCCGCCGCTACGACGCCTCGGGCCACATCGTCGGTGGCCGCCTCCTCGAAGTCCCCGAGAGTGCGGCGGCGGCCCATTTCGACCGCGCCCTCGACGAGGCCTTCGCCGAGCCGGAGGTGGTGCTGGTGCACGTACGGGCGGTGGAGTACGGCTGCTTCCAGTTCGAGGTACGGAAGTAACCACGGAGGTACCGGGGGGGCGGGGCGTCGTGCCGGACGGGTGAGCCGTGTCTCACCCGTCCGGCACGTCTTGTCTATGCAACGAGTTGCATAGCAAGATCGCATCGTGGCACTCGAACACGCGATCCTCGTCTCGCTGCTGGAGCAGCCGGGCTCCGGCTATGAGCTGGCCCGGCGCTTCGAGCGGTCCATCGGCTACTTCTGGACCGCCACCCACCAGCAGATCTACCGCGTACTCAAGCGGATGGAGGGCGACGGACTGCTCGACGTACGGGACGTGGCGCAGCAGGGCCGGCCCGACAAACGGGAGTACTCCGTCGCCGCCCCCGGCCGCACCGTGCTCACCGAATGGCTGCACCGGCCGAGCGAGCCCGAGAGCCTGCGGCACGACCTCGCCGTGAAGATCCGGGGAGCCGCCTTCGACGACCCCGCCGCTCTGCTCCGCGAGGTCGAGCGCCACCACAGGGCGCACCAGGACCGCCTCGCGCACTACCTCGCCGGGCAGGCCCGTGACTTCACCGGGCCCGACGCCCCCGCGTCGCCCGACGCCGGGCAGGAGCTCCAGCACGTGGTGCTGCGCGGCGGGATCGCGTACGAGCGGATGACCATCGCCTGGCTCGACGACGTACTGGAGACCGTACGACGACTGGCCGCGCCGCCCCCTCCGTCCCCCTGACAGGGACCGGACGCACCTCGCCACCTCTCTCACCCACACCCTCACCCCCGGAAGGCGAACCCCCATGGCCGACTCGCTCCTCTTCAACCCGCGCACCTACGACCCCCAGGGCTTCGACGCGGAGACCCACCGCCTGCTGCGGGCCACCGTCGACTGGTTCGAGGCGCGCGGCAAGCGGCAGATCATCGAGGACTACCGCACCCGCGCCTGGCTGGGGGACTTCCTCGCCTTCTCCGCCAAGGAGGGCCTGTTCGCGACCTTCCTGACGCCCGCCTCCGCCGCCGGTGACCACACCGACAAGCGCTGGGACACCGCCCGCATCGCCGCCCTCAACGAGATCTTCGGCTTCTACGGGCTCGACTACTGGTACGCCTGGCAGGTCACCATCCTCGGCCTCGGCCCGGTCTGGCAGAGCGACAACGCCGAGGCGCGCGCCCGCGCGGCCGAACTCCTCGACCAGGGCGAGGTGTTCGCCTTCGGCCTCTCCGAGAAGTCGCACGGCGCCGACATCTACAACACGGACATGCTGCTCACCCCGAACGGCGACGGCAGCTTCCTGGCCACCGGCTCCAAGTACTACATCGGCAACGGCAACGCCGCCGGCTTGGTCTCCGTCTTCGGCCGCCGCACCGACATCGAGGGCCCGGACGGCTACGTATTCTTCGCCGCCGACAGCCGCCACGACGCGTACCACCTGGTCAAGAACGTCGTCGACTCCTCGAAGTACGTGAGCGAGTTCCGCCTGGAGGACTACCCGGTCACCCCCGCCGACGTCCTGCACACCGGCCGCGCCGCCTTCGACGCCGCGCTGAACACCGTCAACGTCGGCAAGTTCAACCTCTGCACCGCCTCCATCGGCATCTGCGAGCACGCGATGTACGAGGCCGTCACGCACGCCACGAACCGCATCCTCTACGGCCGCCCGGTCACCGCGTTCCCGCACGTGCGCCGCGAGTTGACCGACGCGTACGTCCGCCTCGTCGGCATGAAGCTCTTCAGCGACCGCGCCGTCGACTACTTCCGCACGGCAGGGCCCGAGGACCGCCGCTACCTCCTCTTCAACCCGATGACGAAGATGAAGGTGACCACCGAGGGCGAGAAGGTCATCGACCTGATGTGGGACGTCATCGCCGCCAAGGGCTTCGAGAAGGACAACTACTTCGCCCAGGCGGCCGTCGAGATCCGCGGTCTGCCCAAGCTGGAGGGCACGGTCCACGTCAACCTGGCCCTGATCCTCAAGTTCATGGGCAACCACCTGCTCGCCCCGGCCGATTACGAGCCCGTCCCGACCCGCCTCGACGCGGCCGACGACGACTTCCTCTTCCGCCAGGGCCCGGCGCGCGGCCTCGGCGACATCCGCTTCCACGACTGGCGCCCGGCCTTCGACGCGTACGCGGCGCTCCCCAACGTCGCCCTCCTGCGCGAACAGGCCGACGCCCTCTGCGAGTTCGTCACGACGGCCGCGCCCGACAAGGAGCAGAGCAAGGACCTCGACCTCCTCCTCGCGGTGGGCCAGCTCTTCGCCCTCGTCGTGCACGGCCAGCTCATCCTGGAGCAGGCCCGCCTCACCGGCCTCGACGAGGACGTCCTGGACGAGCTGTTCGCCGTTCTCGTACGGGACTTCTCGGCGCACGCCGTCGAACTGCACGGCAAGGACTCCGCCACCGAGCAGCAGCAGAACTGGGCGCTGGGCGCCGTCCGCCGCCCGGCGGTGGACGAGGGCCGCTCGGCGCGGGTGTGGGAGCGGGTCGAGGCGCTCTCGGGGACGTACGAGATGGCGCCGTAGGGCCACCGGCCGTCGGTAGGGGCGGCTGTCGGGCAGAATCGCGGCATGGTGATCGAGGAGCACATAGAGGCGTACGTGCCCGAGTACGCGGACTGCCCGCTGGTGGCGGGTGAACCGCTGATCACCAGGCCGGGGTTCTGGTCGAACTACCTGCTGCCGGTCTGCGGGGTGGAGGGGGGGGGGGGGGGGGACGGAACCCCCCCCCCCCCATCCGGTCAGGCGGACCAACCCAACCCCCACCCACCCACCGCCCCCTCCCCCACACCCCCCGCCCCTTTCTCTGT